>NZ_CP015225.1:1345833-2018750 GCF_001623525.1 Pseudomonas fluorescens
TGCGCCGCGATGCCGATGCGGCCGCCTTCCAGGTTGGACAGGGCGATGGCCAGGCCTTTGCCGCGAGCCCCCAGCAGGTTGGCTTCGGGAATGGTGCAATTGCTCAAGGTGACTGCGCAGGTGTCCGAGGCGCGGATGCCCATTTTGTGTTCGGTGCGATCAACGATGAAACCCGGCGTATCGGTGGGCACCAGGAACGCTGAAATGCCTTTCTTGCCCAGTTCAGGGTCCGTCACGGCAAACACGATCGCCAGTTTCGCTCGCTTGCCATTGCTGACGAACTGCTTGGCGCCGTTGATGACCCATTGGCCATCGCGCAATTCGGCCCGGGTGCGCAGGTTGTGGGCTTCGGAGCCGGCCTGGGGCTCGGTCAGGCAGAAGCAGCCAATGGCCTGGCCACTGGCGAGGTCGGCCAACCATGTCTGTTTTTGTTCGTCGGTGCCGAAATTCAGCACCGGCCCGCAACCCACCGAATTGTGGATGCTCATCACTGCGCCGGTAGCACCGTCGCCTGCGGAGATTTCCTCCACGGCCAGGGCATAGGCGACGTAATCGACGTAGGTACCGCCCCATTCTTCCGGCACTACCATTCCCAGCAGGCCCAGCTCACCCATCTTCGCCACCAGACCGTCGTCAATCCAGCCGGCCTTTTCCCACGCCTGGGCATGGGGGGCGATTTCACCACGGGCGAAGTCCCGGGCCATGTCGCGGATCATCACTTGTTCTTCGGTCAGTTCGAGGTCATGCATGGCTCAGTTCCCGTGGTCGTCGAAGCCCTCGAAGAAACTCGCCACATGGTCGGCGTCCAGCGCCTCCAGGGTCGGCGGGTTCCAACGCGGGTTCTTGTCTTTGTCGATCAGCAAGGCGCGTACACCTTCGATCAGGTCACCGCGTTCGAACCATTGCTGATCCAGATGCAGTTCCAGGGCAAAACAGTCTTCCAGGCTCAAATGCCGACCGCGCCGCAGCATTTCCAGGGTCACGGCCATGGCCAGGGGAGAGCGGCTGTCCAGCAGGTCGGCGGTCTTTATTGCCCATTCATGGCTGTTGGCGACGGTGACCTGGCGCAACTGCTCGACCATGCTCGGCACGTCGGGCAGGCCGAAGAAATGATCGATGGCTGGCCGCAGATCGGCCAGGGGCGGGGCAGGCAGCTGTTGCACACCGAGTTTGGCCAGCAGGCTCTGCAGGTCCTTGAGTGGCGTATCACCCCACTCCAGGCGATCGAGGCGCGCATCGAGCTGTTCAAGCTTGCGACTGTCCAGATACCAGTCGGCCAGCCCGCAATACAAGGCGTCCGCCGCGCGGATCTGCACGCCGCTGACGCCCAGGTAGATCCCCAGTTCGCCAGGAATGCGCGGCAGGAAGTAACTGCCGCCCACGTCCGGGAAATACCCGATGCCGACTTCCGGCATGCCCAGGCGGCTGCGCTCGGTCACCACCCGCAGGTCGGCCCCTTGTGCCAGCCCCATGCCGCCGCCCAGCACGAAGCCATCCATCAAGGCGACGATTGGTTTGCGGTAGTGATGAATCGTCAGGTCGAGGGCGTATTCCTCGACGAAGAAATCTTCATGCAGGGTGTCACCCTGCTTGTGGCTGTCGTACAACGAACGGATATCACCGCCGGCGCAAAACGCCTTCTCGCCCGCGCCCCGCAGCACCACGGCTCGGATCTGTGGGTCCAGGGCCCAGCTATCGAGTTGTTGCTGCAAGCTGCGCACCATGCCCAGGGTGAGGGCATTGAGGCCGGCGGGGCGGTTCAGGGTCAAATGGCCAATGTGATTGCGAACTTCGACCAGCACCTCATAGGCCGCGGTGTCGAGGGTTTCCGCGGCGTGTGATGAAACCTGAGCTGTCATCGCTAACTCCCTGCTTTTATTCTTCTTTATGAATTGTGTCGCGCGTACCTATTCAGGATCGTAACAGTGCAAATTTGCATTGCACAACCGGGATACGTGCAGGTCCTTTCTGCATATTTATAGCAGCCACAGGCTCAATCGCGACTAGAGAGAACCTCCGCGATGCTGCGGCGCTTGGCATTTCGCTCGCTGGCGTGGATCAACTGCTCGAGATCTTCCGGCGTGACGTCAAAGAATGCTTCCATTTCCGCCAAGGCCAGTTTCAGGTCTTCGGCCGTGATCGCCTGGCGGTCGACGGGAGGGTGGTCAGCCGGTATGACGGCCAGCGGTTCGCTGGCACGCTTGGGATAGCGCACCTGCGTCAGGTTGTTATACGCCAGCGCAAAGGCCAGCAACCCGGAACCGGCCAGCATCGCCGCACCAACGGCTTGCCAGTCCAAGGCAATGATAGACGGGGCGGCCAGCACCAGCGTCGCCGCCAGGGCGCCTGCCGGCGGATGCAAGCAACGCAGCCAGCACATCAACACCAGCGCCATGCCCGCCGCCAGGCAGGCGCTACCCAGCGTACGGCCCAGTACATGGGCCACCAGCAGCGCGACGACCGACGCACACAGGTAACCGCCGACAATCGACCAGGGCTGGGCGAGGGCGCCCGATGACACCGCAAACAACAGCACCGCCGAGGCGCCGAGGGGGCCGATCAGGTGTTGCGCCACCTCAAGGCCGAAGACCTGGCCACAAAGCCAGACACTGAACATCGTCCCCAGCGCCATGCCGATGGCGGCGCGGCTCCACTCGGTGGGACGGGTATTGATAGCGGCGGGGAACCAGCGAGAAAGCATTAAGCGAAAATCCAAAAAACGAACAAAAAAAGGGGCTTACGGGAGTGTCCCAGAAAGCCCTTTAAGTGTTCCAACAGTTGGGGGAGGAACGGTGCACAGTGTGCCCCTCACAACTCTTGCTTACAAATTCATATTAATGCTGGTTGAGTGCATTAATTTTGAGGTAACGCCCACAGGTCACGCGCTTCTCGAAGCCGGGAACCACGTTTGCTGGGCGATAGGCAGGTTGCGCGACTGCCCGCGACCCATCGGGAAATAGGTGAAACCCTTGTCGGCCATGCGCTCCGGATCGAAAAGGTTACGACCGTCAAAAATCACCGGGGCCTTGAGCCGTTGTTGGATCAGGTCGAAGTCCGGCGCCTTGAAGGGCTGCCATTCAGTACAGATGACCAATGCGTCGGCCCCCGGCAACACCGATTCCGGCGTACCCATCAGCATGAGTCGGGGCTCGTCGGGGTAAAGCAATTGCGTCTGTTGCATCGCCTCCGGGTCAAAGGCTCGGACACTGGCTCCCGCAGCCCAGAGCGACTCCAGCAGGGTGCGGCTCGGAGCATCGCGCATGTCGTCGGTGTTGGGCTTGAAGGCCAGGCCCCAGAGGGCGAAGGTCTTGCCGCGCAGGTCGCCCTGGTAGAACGCGTTGATCCGCTCGAACAGCTTGTGTTTCTGCCGCCCGTTGATGGCTTCCACCGCTTGCAGCAGGTCGCTGGAGCAATGAGCCTGCTCGGCGGTGTGGATCAGGGCGCGCATGTCCTTGGGAAAGCACGAGCCGCCGTAGCCGCATCCCGGGTAGATGAAGTGGTAGCCGATGCGCGAGTCGGCGCCGATGCCCAGGCGCACGGACTCGATGTCGGCCCCCAGGTGTTCGGCCAGTTCGGCAATCTGGTTGATAAAACTGATCTTGGTCGCCAGCATGCCGTTGGCGGCATATTTGGTCAGCTCGGCACTGCGCAGGTCCATGAACAGGACCCGGTCGTGGTTGCGGTTGAACGGGGCGTACAGGTCGCGCATGGTTTCGCGCACTTCATGGCGCTCGCAGCCGATTACGATGCGATCCGGACGACGGCAATCGGCGACCGCCGAGCCTTCCTTGAGGAATTCGGGGTTGGAAACAATATCGAACTGCAGCAGGCGACTGGCCTTGAGCAGGCATTTGTCGATGTGCCCCCGCAGAACGTCGCCGGTGCCCACCGGCACGGTGGACTTCTCCACCACAATGAGCGGTTGCTCGCGGTAGCGGGCGACGGCCTCGCCGACGGCCAGGACCTGGCTCAGATCGGCACTGCCGTCGTCCCGGGAAGGCGTGCCCACGGCGATAAACAGCACCTGGCCGTGCTGCACGGCGAGCTGTTCGTCGCAGGTGAAATGCAAGCGGCCAGCCTCCAGGCCTTCACGCACCAGCGCGGCCAGGCCAGGCTCGTAAATGCTCACTTGGCCTTGGCGCAAACTGTCGACCTTGCGCTCGTCGATGTCCATGCACACCACGTCATGGCCCACTTCGGCCAACACGGCAGCTTGCACCAAGCCTACGTAACCACTTCCGAATACGCTGATTTTCATGGCGAACTCCCTGGAACTTTCCGAGCGGGCGACATGCACAACCAGCCATTCGCCGCCGTGCGCTCGGTCCAGAATAAGTCGGGGATATTGCAGTTCACTTACAGCCTGCCACCGCAGTCGTTTTCAGCGGAAGAAAGTAGGCGCCCCATCCGCTTGCCAGCAGCACCAGGTTCGCACCATCGCGCAGCAGCAGGCGCCCCGTGGCCCATCCCAGCTGCCTGGCGCTGACGCGGCCGCGGGCAATGTCCCAGCGAGCAAAACCATGCAGATGCCGCAGGACATCGAAGCTCATCAGCGCCGACGCGGCCAAAAAATAGACAATCCGCTGCCAATAGGGGACACCCAACGCCTGGAGCAGATCGGTGGTGACGTGCTGATGAGCCACTTCTTCGGCGCAGTGCCAGCGCCACAGGCGTGTTTGCGAGGAGGTGCTGGTCGACAGCAGCCCGCCACTGCGCAAGGCGATCCGCGAGGTGACGGCCGTCACATGCTCGAACGCCGCGGCCAGGGACAGCTGCGCATGGAGTGACAGCTTGGCACGCAGGGCATCGAGGTCCTTTTCGATCTCGCGTTCGTATTTCTTGACTTCAAAACCCTGCTTTTCCAGTTGTTGGTTGTAGAGACGATGGGCTCGCTGGTGGGCGCGTTCCTCGGCCACGAAGTCGCGCGACTGGTTAGCCAGTGGCGAGGTTGGCGGCAACTGCAAAGCGGATGATTGCACCACTGAAATCACAAATTGTTCGCCGGCAGGGAGCAGCACCGAAAAGGCATCGAACAGGTAGGTTCTGATCGGTGTGTCGTTCCAGAAGGGCTCGCAGTTGTTTTTCATGGCTTATTTCCAGAGTCGGGGACCGAGTCGCATCCATGTCGCAACGAACGTGGGCAGTCCTGTCGTGCCACCGGGCTTGTCTTTGGCGAGCACCCTCGATTGCGCGTACGCGTGGAACCAACGGGTTGCCGGCGCATGATGGTGGGTGCGATGCAGCGAACGATGGAGGATCAGCCAGGAGAGGATCTTTGGCAGGCGCACGTCCGTGGTGATCTCACAGGGCGCGCGTCGCGGGCCTTGGGCCGAGATCCGTACGCCATAGTGCTCGGCCTGCGTCAGCCAGAAATCCATCCAGGCAAACAGGCAATAAGGGAGCAGATAGACGCAGACGACCAGTCGAGGCACCTCATAGAGACCGAACGCCAGCGCACCCGCAAAAACGCCGATCACGGCGTTGTTCCAGCGCCAGCGCCAGACCGCGTTCGGCGGCAGGTAGCGGCGGGAGATCCTGTTGGTGGATATCGCCACCCAGAGTTGCTCCGCGGCGCCCAGCAGGCTGATCCAGCGGGTCGGCCAGGTCTGTTCGTACATCAAGCCTTCGGGATCATCGGCCTGGCAGGTCTTGCGGTGGTGTTCGAGGTGGAAGTAGCGGTAGCCCACGAAGTTTGCCGCAAAAATGCCCGCCGCGAACACACCCACCGCCTCATTGAGAGGTGTGCCCACAAGGAACTGGCGATGCACGCCTTGATGCTTGATCTCCTGGACACCGATCATCAGGATCGCCTGGAGCACGATCAGCGGTGCGACAGCCAGCCATGTGAATGCCTCCTGCGTCGCCAGCCAGCCGATCGCGGCAGTATTCAGGACGCACAGCAGCATGAATAGGTAGCTGGGAAGATTGCTGCTCGATGAAGGAAAAGCCACTGCACGGGCAACGGCTAGAGCCCGGGAGGTACTCACAGGCACACGAAGACCAGTTTTTTCATGCGTTGCAACCAGGGCAACGGAACTCTCTTCCAGATGAATGAAAGGCCCGACAGCGGTACTTTGCCTTGGATCAGCACGCCGACATCCAGCGAAGGCTCATGGGGGAAGTAGTTGTCTTTGATGGCGACAATCTTGCGAAAGCCTTTCTTGAAGTAGTACCGCAGCTGTGGGTCCAACGGCACTCCCTGGCGTTTACTCAGGATGTAGTGCGCCTCTGTGAAGCCGGGGTTTTTCGAGCGCCAATCCCTTAGGCCCGGGACCGGAGATCCCAGGTAGATGACCGACCAGCCTTGTTTCAGCGCGTAGGGCCAGAAGAATTCGAAAATCGCCTTGGCCGCTTTCGGGTCGACGCTGCTCAGGCTAATGCCAAACAACGCATCCGTTTTGGCCGACTCGTCACCGTGCTGTTTCCTCGCGCAATCTGCCCAGGTCGGACACTGGCGAATATGGTCGTGCCGAGTCGGTTTCATGAACAGCGATGCCCGCGCGCTGCCGCTGCGTGTGCAAAACGCACCGACACTCAGGGCAGGGAATGCGGCGATTCGGGAGGCCAGCATGGCGGCATCGGCCCGCTGGTCGTCCGTCCATTTCCTTTGCTCGAGCTCAAGCAGCGAGGGGATGTCTGCACACGACAGGAACCGAACACATATCTCACCTTCACGGGACCTGTCGCTGTTCTGCGCGTCATGCCTGTGTTCCCGATGATCTGGCGTTGTAGCCGGCGCTTCGGGCGTTCTGTTTTTCAGGAATGCTTGCATCAGGCAGATGGCTCACCGATCGAGGGACGGGATCAATCGGTGCCCACGGTATGTCACCGGTGTGAATATCTGATGACGAAATGAATGGGCAGCTCAATTCATATCGAGTCGATACCCGGGCGGTAACTGTGCGACGAATTCGCCGACCACTTCCCGGGTCAGGCTGACGATGTCTTCTACCCGTTCCATTCCGGCGCCGGTCCGCCAACTGGCGACGATGTCCATGACCGATGGCAGCGGCACGCCGTCCACCAAGGTCAATGTGCCCTGGGCCAGTTCGCCGACGACCAGCGCCGCGGGCATGGCGCCAATGCCAAAGCCGTCGCGAACCAGGCGGGTAATGGCCGAGGCCGAGTTCACGCAGTTGATGCGGGGCGAGACGATGTTGGCCGAATGCAGGAGGTTGAGAATGTCCTGGTGGGGGCGAGAGTTGCGTGAGAAGGTCACTATGCGTTCCTGGGACAAGTCCTCCAGCGACGCATAGGACCGGTCATAGACGGAGCCGGTGCGCACCACCCAGTGCATCGGGTAACGGGTCAGCAGCGCGTTGCGTACACTGTCCAGGCGCAGGATGTCGGTCTGGAAAATGATGTCCTGGTAGCCTTTTTCCAGTTGCGAGCACAGGTTGCTCGCGGTGTCGGCCGACAGTTCGATTTCCAGGGCCGGGTAACATTCCATCAGGCGCGTCACCAAGGGGCTGAGCCAGGTGTGGATCACCGTATCCATCGCACCGATGCGGATTCGGCCACGCACCTGGCGCGGATCCTTGATCACGGCTTTCATGCTTTGCATGGTGTCCATGATGCGCTCGGCGTATTCCAGCACGCGCTGGCCTTCGGAGGTCAGCGACACACCTTTGGAATCGCGCACGAACAGGCGCACGCCCATTTCGTCCTCCAGGGCGGCGATCCGACTGGAAATGGACGCCTGGGTGGTGAACAGCTTTTCCGCGGTGAGGCGAAAACTCTTCAGGCGGGCGACCCAGACGAAGGTTTCGAGAAACTTGATGTTCACTTGGGGCGATTCCTTGAAACAGTCATGCAAGACTCCTGAAAGCGCACGGGCGGCCTGATCAAAGATCTTCCAGGTACCGGATAACATCCTGGAGCGCGCCTGAATCCGGGACGTTATCGAGAACCGCTTCAGGCTGGCACCATGGGTACTCCAGCCGCGATGCCCAGGCCATGATCATTGGCAGATCGGTTGCCGGCAGGGTCTTCATGTGTTCGATGGTGATGGTCAGTCGCTCGGCCAGGCTCGACGCCGGATCGAACTGCCAGTCATACAGGCCACAACCGACGCGTGCCTCGCCAC
Source organism: Pseudomonas fluorescens (assembly GCF_001623525.1). Taxonomy (NCBI): domain Bacteria; kingdom Pseudomonadati; phylum Pseudomonadota; class Gammaproteobacteria; order Pseudomonadales; family Pseudomonadaceae; genus Pseudomonas; species Pseudomonas fluorescens. The sequence goes on from NZ_CP015225.1 coordinate 1,353,920, forward strand.
CGTTCTTGTCGGACATCGCCACCAGCCACTTGCACTGGAACGCCTCGGCGTTTGCCGGCGGCGGGGCGGCCAGGCAGAACGTGTAGACGTTTTCGAATGTCTGGCCAAAGCGACTGACCAACACGTCGCCAATGGCGGTACGGCCTTCGACGTGGTCGGGAAACGTGATGGAACCGGTGCGCACGTTCATGTGCAGCGTAGCAGTCGGCGTAAAAGCCTGATCCAGCAGGTGAGGCCGGTTGCCGTCCTTGGCGCTGATGTATTGTTGAATCGATTGCTGAGCGGTGTTCATCGTGTGTCCCTTCAAGTTGAAAGCGGCCTCGTCCGAGGTTTACAAATCACTGTTCCATAAGTCCGTCACCAGCATGCAGCCAGGGGCGTGGGTGATGCACAACGGTGGACGTGAGGCCTGGACCACCGATTGAGGCGTTACACCGCAGGCCCAGAATACCGGGATCTCGTCCGCTTCCACCGGCACGGCATCGCCGTAATCCGGTGAGTCCAGGGATTGAATGCCGATCAGTGACGGATCGCCGATGTGTACCGGGGCGCCGTGAACGTTGGGCATGCGCCCGGTAATCTGGATCGCCTGGATCGCCGCGGCGGCTTTCATCGGCCGCATGGTCACCACCATTTTGCCAGACAGGCGGGCGGTGGGGCGTGTGTCGATGTTGGTCTGGAACATCGCGACATTGCGCCCCAACTCAATGTGCCGCAAACGGATGCCGGCCTCCAGCAGGGGTTGTTCGAACGAGAACGAGCAACCGAGGGCGAAGGCCACCAGGTCGTCCTGCCACAGGTGTTCGATGTCCAGCGGCGCTTCGCTCAACTCGCCGTGGCGGTAGACCCGGTATTGAGGTACCTCGTGGCGGATATCGATGGCGGCGCCCAGGTTACGGAAGAACGGATCGCCTGGCTCGGTCACGTCAAGCACCGGGCAAGCCTGGCGATTGAGGGTGCAGTAGCGCAGGAACTCATTGGCCCAGTCGCCGGGCAGGATCACGATATTGGCTTGCACGCGGCCCTGGCCCAGGCCGCTGGTATGGCCCTGGTACTGACCGGCGGCGATGTTTTGGCGCAGGGCCAGGGGTGTGCATTGCTGCAGTTGTTCGAAGGACATCATGACGGGGCTCTCCAAGCGTTCGTTCGCTACTTTGAGAACAGCGTGGGTATGACGTCCAACAAGGAATATTGCTACCCCGTGACAACTAAAAGTTATTCAAGAGGTGGTTGGCCGTTCAGCCCGGGAGCCGCCACCATGCGTTGCGGCCCGACATCAACGGCGTATTGGCTGACCACCTGGCGACTCATCTGGACGATGTTCTCGACCAGTTCCAGGCCGACACCCGCGCGCCACGAGGCCACGACGTCGAGTTGGGGCAGGGCGGTGCCGGGTTCGAGCTGGATCAATTCGCCGCTGGCCAGGGGCTTGGCCACCAGCGCGGCGGGCAGGGCGCCGATGCCGAATCCGTCGCGAATCAATCGGGTCATGGCCGACACCGAGTTGACGCAACTGACCCGTGGCGCACTCACGCCATGGGCGTACAACAGGTTGAGTACATCCTGATGCGGTCGCGAATGCTTGACGAAGGTGATGATGCGCTCGCCGGCCATCTCCACCAGTGACGCGTAGGGGCGGGCATAGATCGACTGGCTGGCGGCGATCCAGTGCATGGGGTAGTGACCCAATTCCAGGTTGCGCACGCTTTCGTGGCGGACCAGATCGGTCTGGAACACGATGTCCAGGTAGCCTTTTTGCAACTGGTCACAGAGATTGCGCGCGGCATCGGCGGTGATTTCGATTTCCACGGCGGGGAAGGCTTGCATCAGCATCGACATCAACGGGCTGAGCCAGGTGTGGATCACCGTATCCATCACGCCGATGCGCACCAGGCCTTGCTGCGCACTGGTGGTGTCCAGTGACTGCTTCAACGCCCGCTGCACTTCGAGCATCTGCTCGGCGTAGTCGAGCACCTTGAGGCCTTCGGGGGTCAGCGAAACCCCGCGCGAATCCCGTACGAACAGGCGCAGGCCCAACTCCTCTTCCAGCGAAGCGATTCGGCTGGAGATCGCCGCCTGGGTGCTGAACATCTTCTCGGCGGTGAGGCTGAAACTCTGTAGCCGGGCGACCCAGACAAAGGTTTCGAGGAATTTGAGGTTCATGAGGGCTCTCTGGGTGCGGGTGGTTCTTATGTTGCAATTGTTTTGCAATTGTCACTCCAGATCGGGCCGTTGGGGCATCAAATTTTCTTATGTCCCATCTGCTGTTTTTCCCGTTTGACGCTGTGCCGATCCGCCACCAAGAATCCGCTCCACGACGCAGCCACTGCGTCCGCATCCCCAACGACAACGCCTTCACAAAAAAATAACGAGGCGTGTCCGTCATCTTCGCTTGCTGCCGCAGGAACCTTCCATGGAAAAGACCATGACTGACTGCGTAACCACCGGGACAGGGCGCACGGGCCCGTTCAGTTGGTACGGCCCCCTGTCGAAAAATGAAAAACGTACATTCTGGAGCTGCAAGATCGGCTATGCCCTGGACGGCATGGATACGCAGATGCTGAGTTTCGTCATCCCGACCCTGATCGCGACCTGGGGGATTTCCAAGGGCGACGCCGGCTTGATCGGCACCTGCACGCTGCTGGCCTCGGCGGCCGGCGGTTGGATCGCCGGGATCCTGTCCGACCGAATCGGCCGAGTACGGACCCTGCAATTGACGGTCCTGTGGTTCGCATTCTTCACCTTCCTGTGTGGGCTGGCGCAGAACTACGAGCAATTGCTGGTGGCCCGGACCTTGATGGGTTTTGGCTTCGGCGGTGAATGGACCGCAGGGGCGGTATTGATCGGCGAGGTGATCCGCTCCCAGGACCGGGGCAAAGCGGTGGGCATGGTGCAGGCCGGATGGGCGCTGGGCTGGGGGCTGACGGCGCTGTTGTATGCCGGGTTGTTCAGTTTCCTGCCGCCGGAAGACGCCTGGCGGGCGTTGTTCCTGATTGGCCTGGTGCCGGCGCTGTTTGTGCTGGTGATCCGTCGACTGGTCAAGGAGTCGGACACCTTCGAACATGCGGTGCGAGAACGCCAGGCCAAGCCGGAACTGGGCTCTCGCTGGGCCTTCTTCGAGATCTTCGCCCCACGGATGCTCAGCACGACGTTGCGCGCCTCGCTGTTGACCACCGGTGCGCTGGGCGGCTACTACGCCATCACCACGTGGTTGCCGACGTACCTGAAAACCGAGCGCGGCTTGAGTGTGCTCGGTACGGGCGGCTACCTGGCGATGGTCATCGTCGGTTCCTACATCGGCTACGTGACCAGTGCGTTGCTGACCGATGCCATCGGCCGCAAGAAGAACTTCATCCTGTTCGCCGTCGGGTCCATGGCCATCGTCCTGGCCTACACCCAATTGCCAATCGATAACACCTGGATGCTCTGGCTGGGCTTTCCACTGGGTTTCTTCGCCTCGGGCATCTTCGCCGGCATGGGCGCATTCCTGACCGAGCTGTTTCCCACCCGCATGCGCGGGTCGGGGCAGGGCTTCTGCTACAACGCCGGGCGTTCCATCGCGGCGCTGTTCCCATTGTTCATCGGCGCGTTGAGCAACACCTTGCCCATCGGCACCGGGATCGGCGTGTTTGCGGCCGGCGCCTATGGCGTGGTGATCCTGGCGGCGTTGAGCCTGCCGGAAACCCGCGGCAGGCAGCTCGAGTCCTGACCACCCGCGGCGTCCGCGCACAGCGTGGACGCCGCTACAACCCTTAAAACAACAACCATCGGACGCGATTGCAACGCCCCCGAGAGGGTTCGCTCGCGTCCAAAAAAAGGAGCATGCCATGGGGCATTTCACATCCACCTGGTTTTATACCCCCGCCGGTACGTTGCTGGGCCTGAGCCTGATCGGCGTGCCGAACGCCCAGGCCGACTTCATCGCCGACAGCAAAGGCAGCCTGGAGGCCCGCAACTTCTACTTCAACCGCGACTTCCGCCAGGAGGGGGCACGGGACAAGGCCAAAGAATGGGCGCAGGGCTTTCTGCTGCGGATGGAGTCGGGATACACCGCCGGGACCGTGGGTTTCGGCCTCGATGCCTTGGGCATGGCCGGTTTCAAACTGGACTCCGGGGGCGGTACGGCGGGCACCAACCTGCTGCCAGCGGATCGGTCTGGCGGCTCGCAAGACCGCTATGGCGAACTGGGCCTGACCGCCAAAGTCCGTGTGTCCAACAGCACCTTGAAGCTGGGAACGTTGCAGATCAAGGACCCTGCGGTGAGTTCCAACGACACGCGACTGTTGCCGGGAACCTTCAAGGGCGGCTTGTTGAGCGTGCAGGAAATCGATCGTTTGAAGCTGACCGCCGGGCAACTCACGCAGATCAATTTTGTCGACTCCACCGATTACCAGGACATGACCGCCAACCGCATCGGCGGCAGCAGCGACAAGTTCCAGTTCGCCGGAGCGGACTATCAGTTCCTGCCGAACCTCACGGCGCAATACCGCTATAGCCTGTTGGAAGACATCTACCAGCAGAACTACCTCGGCTTCGTCCACACCCTGGACCTGGGCGCAGGCCAGTCGTTCAAGAGTGACGTGCGCTATTCGCGCAGCACCGAAGACGGCAGTTTTCGCGAACTCGACAACCAGGCTTTCGGCGCCATGTTCACCTACAGCCTGGCGGGCCATGCACTGGGCCTGGGCTACCAGCGCATGAGCGGCGACGATCCGTTCCCGTACATCGGACGCAGCGATCCCTACCTGGTCAACTTTGTGCAGATCGGCGACTTCGCCAACATCGACGAGCGTTCCTGGCAAGCGCGCTATGACTATAACTTTGCGGCTATTGGCGTACCCGGGTTGACCTTCATGACTCGCTACATCACCGGCGACAACGTCCAGCGCAGCGCACCGGGCGAAGGCAAGGAATGGGAGCGCAACACGGATATCGCCTATGTGGTACAGGATGGCACCTTGAAGGGCCTCGGCTTGAAATGGCGCAACGCAACGGTGCGCTCGAATTTTGGCAACGACCTGGATGAGAACCGGTTGATCGTCAGCTACACGATGGCGCTTTGGTAAAGAGATCGCTGGTAAAACCGATCCTGTGGCACAAGAACTGGCTCCCTCGCCACAGGGTCATCACTCCTTGGATAAAAGGAGCATTGCACTCGATCAATGGCGTCGTTGCCTGTATACAGGTGCGCTTCGAAAGGGATTTTCAAGGCAAAACAAGGGAGCTGTCGCTGTGATTTACCTGATACGCCATGCCACGCCGCTGATCGATTACAAGCCCTGCAAAAGCGCGGACTGCAGGCGCGCAGGGTGTATCGCTCGGGGTGTTTTACCGTCGAGTCGCTAACACCATGACGGGGATTGCTCGGCCACCAGCAGTAACGACTGCGGCACCGGGCTTTGTGGGTGCTGAGGTTCCTGCAGGAGCACCAATCGGAAACCGGCCATGTCCAGGGCATTGAGCCAACTGGACAAGGTGCGGAAGTACCACGGCATACGTTGCCATTGGCCTTTGAACCCATCGAAGGTTTCTTCTCGCCAACCGTCCTGATAATCGCCCGCCGCCACGGTCCATGGATGCAGCGTCTGAACCACCAGCGCGCCACCTGGGCTGAGCAGGGCATTCATCGCAGCGAGCAATGGGATGATGTCCTGGTGCAGCAGGGCGAAGTTGGCGCAGATCAGGTCGTAGCCGCTGCCAACGTCCACCTTCTCCTGCACCAGTGCCTCATAGCTTGCCAGATGCACCGGCGAGGAACCCGCCGCCCGGGCCGCTTCGACCAGCGTCGCGTCGCCATCCACACCGACCGCTTCGATGCCCCTGTCAGCCAGCGCCCGCAACAGCCAGCCTTCGCCGCAGCCCAGATCGAGCACGCGCTCGGGCTGGCGGCTCTGCACCACCAATAGCATGGCCTGGTCCGTGACCGTCAGCCGGCTTTCGATGGCCCCCGTGCGGATGGCTTCGATCCAGGACTGGGCATTGTGGTGCCAGCTTTGAAGGAGGGTGGTTTCCGAGGACGACATTGATCCAGCTCCGCAATGGATTGGGTAAGCATAGGCCAATCGCTGGCGCAGGGAAGCCAGTGGTCAAAGCGGGCGGTCAAGAAACAACAGGCGTGCGGCCAACGCTGCCATGACCCCGGCAAAACCATACGTGCCCAGGCGCCTTGAAATCCCGCCGCTTGCCAGCTTCGCCCTGAGCTGAGCGGCGCAAACACCCAACAGCGTATGAAAGACGAGTGCAATCAGCGCCAGCAACGCGCCCAGGAAGATCAACTGCACACTGACGCCTCCAGCCTTGACGTTGACGAACTGGGGCAGGAACACCATGAAGAACAGCAGCGCCTTGGGATTCAAGAGGCTGTTGAGGGCGCCTCGGCAGAAAATTCTCCACAGCGAAGCCACCTGGAGCTGGCTATCCTGAGTCGCTGCTGGCGTTCTCAGTGCTTGCCAGGCAAGCCAAAGCAGATAACCAGCCCCGGCCAGGCGCAGGATGTCGAACGCCGGCGCCCAGCTCATCACCAGCGCACCAATGCCCGCGCTGACCATCATCGTCATCAGCACGTCCGAAAAGGAAATGCCAAGGGCGGCGGCAATACCGGCACGCCAGCCGTGGGCCAGCGCATGACTGGTGACAAAGGCCATGTTGGGCCCTGGGACGATCAGCAGAAGCACAACAGCAACCACGAACAGGTAGAGATTGGCGGTATCCGGCATGGGGATCACTCCGTGGGGTGAGCCACGACAGTAAGCGAATGACGAGGAGGGCGTCAGTTACAGTCCGGGCCAATCTGATAGCAACAGTCGTTTCTCGCGATGCATCAAGGCAATCGCTAAACTGCTGGCCCGAATTTCAGCAAGGAAGTGGGTGGATGCGTTCGCTCGTCAGCAGTGTGCTTCTTTCCATGACGCTGGTATCCCCGGCCATGGCCGAGCCAAGGGCGTTTTCGGTGAATGATCGTAGCGGCCAATACCTGGTCGACGTGTTGTTCCCGGAGCCGCCGGAAGACCCGCATCAACTGGCGCGTGCCTTTATCACCATTCGCGACAACACCACCCACCAAGCCCTGCAGCAATTGCAGACGCCCGCCGGCAATGTGCCCGTGGACCGCAACGGCAAGGTCGATAATTGGTTACTCGGCCCCCAGAGCCTGTTGTACTTCGACGACTTCAACTTCGATGGCCGCCTGGACTTGGCGATTCGTAACGGTAACGATCCCGACGCGAGTTACAAACCGGCGTTCGACGTCTACCTGCAAGACCCGCAGAAAACCCAATGGGTCCTCAATCCTGCGCTGACGGGCCTGGCAAAGGAGGACAGCAAAGGCATGTTCTCCGTCAGCCCGCTGGACGGCGTCCTGCTTTCGCAAACCGACCGCGACTGCTGCTGGACTCGCGCCACCCACTGGAAAATGCGCGGCGACGAGTTGGTCCTGCTTCACTCAGACACCGAGGAGCAAATCCAGCCGACCGAGGAGGGCGAAAATACCAGCATGCCCAGCGGCTACACGCGACGCACCACCGGTGAATTGAAAGATGGCCAGTGGCTCGAACAATCGAGCCTGGAAGGTCCGGAGAAGGAGGATCCAGTGATTCTTGCCGGAACCCTCGACGCCAGGACCCCGGTAGAACTCTGGTACCAGGTCCAGGGAACCGTGATCATTGGCGAGGTGCGCTACACCCAGGCTGGCACTGGCGACGCGATCAAGCTGCTAGGAACACGGGACGACGCCGACGACGATCTCATCAGTCTCCACGAATACGCCGATGACGGTCGTCAAACCGGTACCTGGCGGATCTCCCGGGAAACAGCCGAACCCTACAATCACACCGGCACCTGGGTCAGCGGCATTCAGGGCGACGACAGCAAGTTGGCGATCCTGCTGCACGATGAAGAACGGGAATTGGATGGCGACAAAATCGACGACGTCGACGCTGGCCAGCGCAGCGGCCATTACCAGATGCGCCAGGACGCCCTGGGGCGCGACGCCGACCTGGACTTGAAGATCCTGCCGGACCGCGACGCCAACGGAAAAGAAATCGCGGAATTGAGTGTGACCTTGAAGGGCGGCGTGACCGAGCATCACATCGTACCGATGGAAAGCGAAAACCTGATCATCGTGCGCGAGCCGCAAGTCTCCGAGAAAAACGCTCCGTATCACATTCAATTGGTGAAAGGCTTCGCGGTCATTGGGAACAACGCTGGGCCGGATTCGCAGGAGGGGCTGGCTGGGGTATATTTGAAGCAGTGAACACAGCTTCGGTTAGGACGCATTGCTGTCGACGCTGACCAGGTCGTCAGACAATGCTTGCCGGTTTCCAACTTGAGGTCCGGGGCACCGAAGCCGCACTTGCCTCCACCTGTACCATCAGTGGCCTGTAGCAGGGTCTCCATGATAATCATCTAGACTGCTCCTTCATCCTCCTGCCTGGGACTGGCAGCTTATGCGGATATGTTTTTTTGACGGGGCTGATCGCATCGAACTGGGCTCTCGATCCAGTTTTGCTGACGGTCCGTCCATGCAGCAAGGGGGGAGCGGGGCGACCAGGATCGAAATGCGTGAACCGTGGCTGGCCGACAGCTTTATTCACCGACATTTTGCCGGGGCCGATCAGACACACCGTTTGCGCGCGCTGTTATCCGCCCAGGAGTCTCTGGTCCATCTGCTGGATGATCGCGAAGTTCACCGCCAGGTAGCCAGCAAACTATGGAGCGGGGAGCTGTGTGCTTACGTTTTTCCATACCAACGGCCGATGCCCGTTCGCGTACCGGCCTCGGTCGCTGTAGAAGAGGTCGTTGCGCCGGTGTCTGCCGCAGCCCGCAAGCGTCTGCCAGTAAAAGCCTCATCCGAATCTGCCAGTCGACCTGAGCCGGTGGTACTGACATTCGTGGAGATCGAGTTGTTGGATATGCAGGGGCAGCCCGTTGCCGGGGAATCCTATGTCATTGCATTACCAAACGGGACCCAGCACAGCGGTGTGCTTGACGAGCTCGGACGGGCGAGGGTGGATGGCCTTGATCCGGGCAACTGTCAGGTGACGTTTCCGGAATTGGATCAGCGTGCGGTGGAGCGCTGGAAGGGCTCATGAATTGGACTTGAGACGGATATGCTGCCACGCGGCGTCCAAATTCTGGGGCATGCCGGCGCGCTTGCGCAGCCCGGTGGCCTTGGGCGTGATCCAGGGTTTCGGTGGGTCTGGCAATGGAAATGGCATCACTGTTTCGGGAGTATTGCCTATTTTCAGTTTAGCGACGGCCTCGGCAATTTCCTTCAGTGTGACGCGCATGCTGCTGGTGCTGTTGCTCACATCTTCGTTTGCGCAGGCCTGGCACCGACGGTCGAGCTCAGCGGTAAGTTGCTCACCAGCCTGAGCGATCTTGACCACTTCGTCGCACCAGGGCGCTGTCTGATTCAAGCTTCGATTCAGGGTGAACGCTTGTGTCGCACCGTTGAGTCTGACGACGATCTGGTTGCAATGGACAGTGAGGTCTTCTGCGAGATCCGGCCCATATTCCGTCAGGTTCTGGTTCATCGTGTCCATCGCGCTGCTCCATGTATCCTTGTCGCACTCATAGGTTTCCAGGGCATTCCAGACATCAAGGACATCGCGCTCGTGGCTCAGAAAAGCAGTGACAAAAGCCGGGTCGTGACGGGGATAGCCTTTTTGGTCCTTGTAAAATTTGGCGTGCAGAGCCATGACCTTTGCCAGGCGGTCCCGGCAGACGTATTCGATGTGCGTTTGCTCAAATCCGGCATTCCATAACGGGGCATACGCACCAAGGGTGTCACACGCCGCTTTCAGTGCCTCCATGTCCGCTTGGTAGGTAGCCAGGATGACCGCATGCAGGCCGAGCCGGGGAAGTTCGTGGACGCTGCGGGTGGCCGGGGCATTCCCGCTTTGTGCGGCCTGCAGCTGAGTGATGTGCTCGCGTGACTGCAGCACGTGCGTGGCCAGCTCCAGGCTCCAGCAGGCAAGGGCATCCATCGCCAAAGCCGAGAACGGCGCCTGGGGCGTCGTCGAGTAGTACAAGAACTCGATGGCCGAGCGGGTTTGATCCTCCGACACGGGGTAAGCGGTGTAGCGTTTCACTTTGTCGCGCAATGTTGGCACCGTCAGGGTTTTGAACCACTCGTCTCCACGCTGCCATTTCAGGAACTCGATCGTTAGGTTGAGGCTGTGGGTCATCTCCAGAAACACGCCTCGCAACATTGCCAGGTGCCGCATGCGGGCGAACACAAGCTCCTTGCGGTTCAGGCCGAGGACAAGAATGTTCTTGCCACCCCTGTCGCTCGTGGGCTGCATTTGTTGGTTAAGGTCGTCGAGAGGGGCAGGAATGGCTTCTCCCGTCTCGGAATCGAAGCTGATGTGTTCGCGCGGATTCTCGGTGACAGGATTGATCAACACCGGCCTTTCGGCATTGCTCGGGTTGTTCCACGCGTCGTGTCGCGGTGGACCCAAACGACCCCATTCGCCAATGGCTACCCAGAACTCCTCCTCGGTGTCGAAGTCTTCCAGGCGCGGCGGTGGGGTCGTCAGGTTGTCCGGTATCACGTCGAAGTAGTTCTTCTTGTAGGTCTCGTTGCACTCCTTGCATGACCACAAGTGGTTGCTCCAGTCATAAACGTATTGAAAATAGCCGAGGTTATCGAGTGCCTGGGCGCCCACGGGGACGAAACCGTCGTGGCGTTTTTTCGGTCGAAAGTGCTCGACGTCCCCGCCTGCGGTGCTCATGAAGCGCGCCTCGCAAAAGGCACACTTGCCATATTGGTCCACCTTCAGCAGCGCCTTGGCGTGAGGCGGCTTGTACTGATCGTCGTCGATGACGATTTTCACCGCGCCTTTTGGAACACTTTTTGTTTTGGCGGTGTTGGTGCCTTTGGTGCAGAGGACCACCATGGCGCCAGCCTGGACAGCTTCCTGGATGCCTTTTTGCATCTCAGCATGCGAGCGCTGTAGCGCGGGAGGGGCCGTTGGCGTTTTGTGAACCTGGATCATAGGGAGGCCTCTCCATGGTAGCCGTGGAGCGTCGCGCGTACGGCATCGCTCAGCAACTCATCGTCGTCAGGCAACCCGGCCTGCATCTTGAAAGCACCGATGGCCACCCGGGTCGCGTCATTCAACTGACCATCGCATTCGCCGCTGAAGTAGCCGAGACCACGCAAGCGTTGTTGCACGCCCTTGAGGGTGCTGATCGGGTCGAGCGCGCGAAGCCTCAATGGGTAATCGCGGGAGAAGCCGTCAAAGGTTACGCGTACGGTGATGTCATCGGCGGTTGGCTCGAGCGGCCAGACAATATCGCCGTTCGCTTCAGCCGTGCCACGCCCCAGCAGCGTGTCACCACGCAGTACTTCAAAGTGGCGCGCCAGGCCTTGTCCGGCGAGCGCATAAGGACGAAACCGAAGCAAGGCAGGCGTGTTCAGCACGCGGAAAGTGTGCCTTCGCCCGGTGGCGTTCTGTTCGAAGGTCGCTTTCGTGCGAGGGGGAACGAACAATAAATCCCCCGACGCGAGCGTCGTCCCGTCCGGGTGTTGCTGGCGCAGGTTGGCATTGCGTGGGTGATCCCAGAGTGTCGAGCGCGCGTGTCCATAAGCGTAGGCCACGCTGTCGACGCTTTCGGCGGCTCCCAGTGCCAGGACGATGCCGTCACCGCCAGGGTCCGATCTGGCATTCATACTGTCTATCCTTGTATGTCGCACTAAGGTCGTGTGTAGGAAATCGCACCCATTCAGCAGGCGATTTAAACCTTAGTACGTTATTTGCCTTTTTGGGAACACGGAGAACTTGGCGACAGTTGGTTGAGGGATATCGATGACGTCACGGTACAGCATTGAATTGAGAGGATGAGATTGGCTTCAAATCCAGCCATCGATGGGGGCCGTGGGAATATCTGTGAGTACACATAATGTATATTATGTTAAACAACGTATGGGTAGATGTTTACTCCTTCACCTGAGCCGTCTGCCTCCTATCACCCCCCCTCAGCTCGAAACCAGAACGATTAAGCATCAATAGCTACCAAATCCACATGTGGCCGTTGCGAATTGAAGCGTTCGCGAAACTAGTAGAAATGCACTCAAGCTTCCCTGGAACCCGCGTCAGCCGTAGCACCATTCGCCAAACGGCTCCTAAACGACGCTCACCTCTCGACCCTCAAAACTCACGCACGCACACCCAAAAACGCCCACCTCTGCGGCCATCTCAACCAACGTTGAGGCGTTTAGCATTCATGTCATGTTTCTGAAACAACAGAAACATATGCGTACTCCGTGTGTGTACCACGCTAAAATAAGCAGACAACCTTGGTAGGAAATACCCGTGAGCAACTCTGACAACCGATTTGACTACGAAGCGTATACCGCTTCAAAAAACGAGCTCCGCAAACTCATCGAAAATGATTTTGCGGAGGTGATCGCCCTTGTCAATAAATGCGATCATCTCATTCTGGACTCCATCGAAGACCTGGGCTCTACTGAAGCACTTACAGCCGCCGTTCACGCTCATTCCCTTTTTGTGGCAGCCTATGACCTAGCGAGCGCCGGCCATTTTTCGGCATTATTTCCACTGTTTAGAACCGCGATGGAATCAGCCATTTATGGCTACCTATTTAACCGCGAAGAAGGCCTAGTCGAAAAATGGCGGAATCGACACACTTCAGATGCTGATTTCAATGCCAGCAAACAAGCATTTACAGCAGCAATTAAAAGATTCAGAGGTTACATCCAAGAGCACGACGAAAACTCCAATGACACCCCATATGAACACCATATATTCAGCCTTTATGACGCTGCCATTGACTTTGGTGCACACCCGAACCCAATTGCACTCACAAACAATACGTCTGTAGTGGTAGAGCCTCAGCAGCTAAAAGTCAGCTATGAATACCTGCGCAGGAACAAAATAGGAATACTACAGGGGCTTTATGCATGCATTGATTACGCACTGGCAATCGCTGAAATTAATCATCTTTCCCGAATGCTAGTCAACCCAGAGCTGCCCGGACTCGACGCCACTTTTCTAGCTACATTTAATGAAAATAATGCATTAGCTGACAGGCTAAATGGACAACCTATCGGCTTTGACAACCGGTACTACAAGCGCATAAATCCTTTCGTACGAAAGCCTTCAGACGAGAAAGAGTAGCCAATTGAACCGGCGCATACCGGGATTGGGATCATCCCATCCTGGTTGCTGCTTTTCCCTCCAGGAGACATTATCTTGGGTGGATGCCATCGACTGACAAATCCTCACTGACATGCGCCGTGGCTTCGACGGATTGGCGGCTTTGGTGCAGACCCAGCTGAAAGCCGATCCCTTCTCCGGTCAGATCTTCGCCTTTCGTGGACGACGCGGTGACCGGATCAAGTTGTTGTGGTGGGATGGCGACGGCTTATGCCTGTTTTGCAAACGGTTGGAACAAGGGCGCTTTGTCTGGCCGCAAGCAACCAGCGGCAGCGTGTCGCTGACGAGCGCGCAACTGTCGATGCTGTTGGAGGGCATTGATTGGCGCAGGCCAATTCGTACAGCACCTGTCCTTGCGGTCTGACTTGCCGCACTGAAAAACCCCAGTAACATGCGGTCATGACTCTCGTGACCGACTCTATGCCCAATGATCTTCAAGCTTTGAAGGTTCTGGTCTCTGCCCAGCGGGCAGAGATTGAGCGCTTGAAGATGATGATCGCCAAACTGCGTCGCACACAGTTCGGTCGCAGCTCCGAGCAACTGGACACCATGATCGACCAACTCCAGTTGAGTCTGGAGGAGCTGGAAGTCAGCCAGACAACACTAACGCCTCCAACCGAACCGCCACTTCGTACCGTCCCTCGGCGCAAGCCGTTACCTGAACACCTGCCTCGCGAAATCCACGTCCATCAGCCCGAGTCGCAATGCGCTGACTGCGGTGGGAAGCTTCGCCAGTGAGGTTCGCGGTCAACCGCCCGACCGGCGAAAAGCAGCTCGGCAAAGCCGAGCCGGCCCACTGTTGCAGCAATTGCACGTGTGGCTTAGCCAAACACTGACTCAGCTGTCGAAAAAATCGGCATTGGGTGGTGCGATTTTCTATGCCCTGAATCGGTGGCAGGCACTGGTGCGCTACTGCGATGACGGGCGGATTGAGATCGACAACAACGCTGCCGAACGAGCATTGCGCGCCGTCGCGCTAGGCAGAAAAAATTATCTGTTCGTCGGCTCCGATGCCGGTGGAGAGCGAGCTGCTGCGATTTATAGCCTAGTGGGCTCTGCCAAACTCAACGACCTGAACCCGCAAGCCTATTTGACCCACGTGCTGGAGCGAATCGCCGAGCACCCCATCAACCGGGTAGAGGAACTGTTGCCCTGGAACGTTTCCCTTAACCCCCTCGAACACAGCGAGGCTGCTTGACTCATGCCCAAAACGATTTCTCCGTCCATGATTAAAACCGATCAGGTTCTGGTGCTGCACATCGAATTTAAATGGATAAAACCTTCGATCTGGCGTCGAGTTGCAGTGCCTGAAAACATCACCTTGAGCAAGTTGCATCAGGTGATCCAGGCTGTATTTGGCTGGAGCGACACGCATCTGCATGAGTTTGAAATTGATGGTGAAAGTTACGGTGTGCCTGACCCGGATTGGGGCCCGCCGGTGATTTCTGAGCAGCGTAAAAAGCTGATCAACGTGTTGTACGGGAAGAAGACGTTTCGTTATGTCTACGACTTTGGCGATAACTGGGAACTGCGCATCAAAGTCGAGAAAACCTTGCCCGCGATTATTTTCCCGCAGGTGCCGTGTTGCATCGATGGGGCCAATAGATGCCCGCCGGAAGATATTGGCGGTGTGGCTGGTTATGAAGAGTTTCTGGCAGCGTTGGCAGATCCGAATCATGCCGAACATGAAGAAGTGTCGGAGTGGTATGGGGATGATGGATTTGATCCGACGGCGTTTGACTGCGATTGGGTCAACCAATGGCTGAAGAAGCAGGTGAAGGCCTGATTAGCAAGAGGGTGTCGGGCGGACGCTTACAATGAAAGGCGAGAGCTCGGGACATTTGTGGGTTCGGCTGCAAAGGGGCAACCGCCACTTGACACTAAGTTACTGCAAGTTTGCAAAAGGTTATGCGGTGATGGTCTGCTGACTGCGGTATTTACGGCGCTTCTTTTCGTACATTGCCGAAGGTAGCTAATCCTTTTCGTTCAACGTCTCATCGTCTTGGCCTGCCACTTCGAATCGATCCTGGCTTTACTGGACGGTTACGCCATTTGGCTCCAAAGCGGCCGTCAAGCCGACGGTTGGTCTGACACTTCGACGATGCCACGCCGTTATGCAAGTCGTTATCTAGCCGAGTCGGCCAACCTCCATAACGCCCAGCGTGCCTCAGCAGCGTGGAGCCGACTTGACAGTTAAGGAGGTTCACCGTGACCAAATCAGCTGATCAAGAACACGCTTCACCCTCCTCCTCTTTTCCTGCCTACGTGTTCGAGGGCCCGGCTCAGATTGCGAGCAGCATATTCAACAACAGCGACGTCACCCAACTGGGTTCCAGTCTCAGCGCTTACCCCGCACACCGTCAGTCGGTTGCTTGATAGTCACGTACATATGCCCGCCGCCTTGACCATACCGATAGAGTTTCGCCGCCTTACACCTTGAATCGTCTAACCAGGCGTTGCAGGTCTCCCCCAAGCTGAGCCAGCTCTACACTGGAGACCGAGATCTCGGCGCTGGCTGTCGCCGACTGGTCCGCGGTTTCACGCACATTCAAAACGCTACGGTTGATTTCCTCGGCCACCGCGGTCTGCTCCTCCGCAGCAGTGGCAATCAACATGCTCATTTGCTGAATGTCCGATACCTGTTGCGTGATGGCTGCCAAAGCGTCCCCGGTGTTGCGCACGCCGGTGACGGTCGACTGAGTCTGCTGCACACTCGCTTGCATCATTCGCGAGCTTTCTTCGGCGATGCGCTGCAAGCCTTCGATCAGACTTTCAATTTCTTCCGATGACTGTTGAGTTCGCTGCGCCAGGCTGCGCACTTCATCAGCGACCACCGCAAAACCGCGACCGGCCTCACCGGCGCGCGCCGCTTCAATGGCGGCGTTGAGCGCCAACAGATTGGTTTGCCCAGCGACTGTTTTGATCACATCGAGCACGCCACCGATTCGTTCGCTTTCCTGATGAAGACAGGTCATTGATTCGGCCGACATGCCAACCTCGCGGGCTAGTGTTTCTATCTGGGCCACTGCTTGCTGCGATACTTCCAGTGCATTGCTGGCCTCGTGGTCGGCCTTTTTTGCCGCCCCCGCGGCATCTTCCGAGTTACGAGCCACCTCCTGCACGGTGGTCGTCATTTCAGTCATTGCAGTTGCTACCAGGTCGGTTTCACTCTTCTGGCTGTCGATACCTGCCTGGGTCTGTGTCGTGATCGTCGCCAACTGGCTGGCGGATGCAGCAAGCCGATGGGAGCTGTCACCGATCTGCGAGATAACGTCGCGCAAGCGTTGAGCCATGTTGTTGATCGAACGCAGAAGGTGGCCCAATTCGTCGGCGCGGTCGCTTTGCAGTTCCACGGTCAGATCGCCGTTGGCAATACGTTCCGAAGCCTGCAAAGCCTGTTGCAACGGGATCACGATCTGGCGGCCGATAATCCAGGAAATCAGTCCCCCCAGTACGAGGGCAAACAATGTGACGCCCCCAAGGATCGCGAAAACAAGATCCACACTTGTCTTGGCGCGAATCTCTTCAGCGGCATACAACTCATTGATTTCGTTTTGGAGGGAGGACAGGGATTCATTCAGTTTGAGCACGGTTTGCGTGACATCTGCCCCAGTCTGTTTCTGATTGCGTGTGTCGATATAGGCCCGCAGTTTTTCGTCCAGGCGCTTTATTGAATCCAGATCCTCCAGCGGCCAACCACCGGCGCGAATATCATCCAACACACCGGAGAGCATCTGTTGCATGGTTTTCAGGTTGGCATCGTGCTTGGCAAGCTGCTCTGAGTCCGCCGTCAAGGCATAGACGAAATTGGCGTCGCGAGAGAAGGCAGTTTGGTCGAACAGACTGCCGAGTTTGTTGATCCGTTTCAAGGATTGCCCATCGCTACGCAGTCCATAGAAACCGGTCAAGGCGAGTAATATGGCCAAAGCCATTAACAATCCGAATCCCAATCCCAGTTTTCGGGTGACCGTCAGATGTTTCAGTGCAAATCCGTGCGGCATAGACGACAACCTCGTTATTTCAGTTTATTAAGGGCGTATTGACGGACTTACCAGCCCGTTTTTTCGTGTTAAGGACGTAGCTCACCGATACCCATCGACCTTTTTCGTGTCACCCACCGGTTCGTCAAGGCAATCAACGCTTTCTTCCTGCCATGGTCTCAGGCATGCAAATGCGGTCGCATCAATGCTTCAAACCATTCCTGAAAGACCGCCAGTCGCCGCGAACGCTGCCTGCGATTCGGGTAGACAAGAGACACCTGCATGGGCGCAGCGCGAAACTCGGGCATGACCTCCACAAGTTCGCCTCTGTCGAGTAGGTGCTGGACATCGAAGCGCGGAATCTGGATCAGTCCTGTCCCCGACACGCAGCAGGCGATGTAGCTTTCGGCGTTGTTGACGATCACCCGACTGGGTACGGCGACCTGCCGTTCGTTGCCCGACACAAAGTAGTCCCAATGCAATTCCCGTCCTGTGGAGGGCGAGGCGTACCCCACCGACCAGTGCCCCTGAGTCAGGTCATCCGGCTTGACCGGCACGCCATGCTCACGCAGGTAGCCCGGACTGGCGCAGTTGATCAGTGCGATATGGCCGAGGAGGTGAGCAACCAGACTGCTGTCATGCAGTGCGCCAATCCGCACGGCGCAGTCAACACCTTCGTGCACTAGATCAATTGCGCGGTCGGTCGAGCCCAATGCCAATTGAAGGCGTGGATAGCGACGCAGGAAGCTCGGCAGTGCGGGGGCGATCAACCGGCGGGCGATACGGCTAGGAACGTCCACATTGAGCCTCCCGGAAATCTTGCGCTGGCTAACATGAAACAGCTGATCGATGTCTTCCGCATCTGAAAGGAACAGACGAACGCGCTCCAGCAACTGCATGCCATCGGCAGTCAGACGCACCTGTCGCGTCGTTCGATGCAGCAGGCGTGTGCCCATGGCCGATTCGAGTTGCTGGATGGCCGCCGACACCGACGCGCGCGGCAGTTCTAGCGCATGGGCCGCTTTTATGAAACTGCCCATCTCGGCAACCTGAACGAAGACGCGGTACTGATCAAGTTTGTCCATTCATTCCTTTCCACATAGCCTGCATTCAGGATGAGCAACGCCAGCGCTCCCTCTGGGGTATCCGCAAAGTTTTCAAGCAAGCACCATGCCACCGACAGATGCAGACAGAGGAAGCGCTCGAAGTAGGCAAAGCAGCGGCGGTCCTTGATGCTATTTGGTGGTGTATCCACCATTGATGAGGATGGTCTGGCCGGTGACCCACCAGCCGTCGCTCACTAGGTGGCGAATAAAAGGCACTACATCCTCGATGTCGGTCAGGCCGGTCTTGCTGAACCCCGACAGTGCTGCGGCCGTCTTGTGGTACGCGACTGCATCGGCCCCCTCGGCCGGGTAGAAAAAAGGCGTATCCATCGGGCCCGGGCCGACCGCCGTCACCGAGATGCCGCGTGCACCGAACTCCTTGGAGGCCGCGCGGGTGTAATGCTCCACCGGCGCCTTGGTGCCGGCATAGGCGGCATAAAATGGCGTGAATGCACCCAACAGCGATGTAACTACCGTGCAGATCTTGCCGTTGTCGTTGAGGTTCTTGCCCGCCTCTTTGAGAAAGAAGAAGGCGGCCTTGGAGTTGACCGCTGTCATCTCGTCGTACTCGGCTTCGCTGATTTCGGCCATGGGTTTCTTGAGCACCTTGCCCACGGTGTTAATGGCGATGTCGGGCTTGCCGACTGCGGCGATGGCATCAGCAAACAGCTTTTCGACGGCTGCGGCTGTCGTCAGATCCCCCCGCAGGGCCACTGCCTGCGCGCCGAGGGCCTGGATCGCAGAGACGGTCGCGTCGGCATCGGCCTTAGATGCGCTGCTGTTGTAGTGAATCGCGACGGCCTTGGCGCCCTGCGCGGCCAGATCGCGGGCAATCAAGCCGCCAAGGTTCTTGGCGCCGCCCGCGATGAGAACGACTTTACCTTCGATGGAATGGTCTGCCATGGGGAAATCTCTTTCATAAATGGGTGGAACGTCCGAGCTTAGGCTGCACAATCCCGGCGATAAACCATGAGTAACTGGATGGACAATCCAGAAAAACGATCCAATCAGGAGTGTTTGGACAGACTGATCCTGCCTTTTTATGGGCTTGCCCTGGTGCTGATTACACTGGTGGAGGCAGTCAAGGGGTTACCGCTTACTTACGCGCAAACCCTCACAAAACCTACCTTTTTCCTTCCTGTGGTCGGTACTGCATTGATGGCGGCGGGCATGCTGAGCTTGGCATGTCCAGTTCTGCAGTGACCGCCTTCAGTTTCGACGAAGCCAGGCAGCAACTCACTTTTACCCAGACACGCCGACTGGGAACAGCCATCGAAAGGCAGGTACCTTTCAGCGATATCCTTTGGATATCGGCTTACGTCCTGTCCAGTTACGGTCATTTCGGACATTTTCAGCTCGGCTTTGTCGGACCCAAGGACAAGTTTTTGAAGTGCCGCTTGAGTACGGATTTCCCGGTCGCGGAAATGGAGTTTCACATTGCTTGGTTGAAGGGGTTGATCGGCGAGCGGATGAGCGATATTTGCTGGCTGGATACGTGATATTGGAGAAAAGCGGCATCAAGCTGGAACGCATGCAGCTATGAGCAACTGCGCAAGGCAAGTGGCCCTACGTGTTGGTTGCCAGCAACTACGGGGAGATGGTGTATGTCAGCTACCCGCAGAACGATTCGATATCCCTGGCTTATGAGAACTTTGAGGCGCCGTAATGGTTTACGGCGGCGGACAACTCGTTGTTCCTGTCCATAAATCGGAATGGCCTGGAGGGTTATCCGGTACCAGCTGCGTTCACTGAAATGTACCCAAGGTTTCAGTCCAACCTAAAGATCATCAGGCCACTGCTGCCACTGCACCCCATTGATGAGATGCCCACGGCGAATGAACAAACCACTGTTGAAGGCCTTGAGCAATCGGGAATCGTCGGTCCCGTTGAACCCTCGTTCGCTGGCATTCACGACTTTTCTGAGATTCCAATTGGAAACCTTGGAAGCTGCATATTCGATCCCCACAGTCCCGTTCATGCGCTTCTCGAGTCGGTAATTCAAACACCAATTCAACAGAGGGTAAGTCTCGCGCTGTGCCTCATCCATTAGAAACCTGTTCAAGTTGCTGGGCGCACGGAAGTCGAGTTTGTCCGTGCATCTGAACGCAACCGATGCGGCATTCGATGGATCTCCCTCTCGATCGAACAAATACTCCCAGAGGTACCGCTTCACAGTGTTGGACTGGTCGATAGACTGAATGGTCTGGCGGCTGATCCACCGTTTGACATCCTTGAACATGGCTCCGGCCTTGGGGCCGAGATTCAAGCCTATGCCAATCAGGTACCACTGGATTCTGTGGGTATGCTCACCGTGCCAAGGACCGGCACCGAGATCCTTGAAGGGGCGTCCCGATGCCAGTTGATCGTTGAACAACGACAAGACGTTACCGACCAGCAAGTCTGCCGGTAAGTGCTTGCTGGAAAAGAACTCCTTGTCGACATTGAAGCCGTTATCGGCCTCCCAGCGGGACAGCACGGTAGTCAGCAGCTTGCTAGTCGTTTCCTTTGCCAACTCGGCAAACCTATGGAATTCATTGGGTGTGCCTTTCTTCCATTTTTTTCTCATGCCGCTCAGATGATTGAATAGATTCAACACCGTCTCTGGCGTAATGGTGACGCCCTTGGAGCGTAGAGCCGCCTGGACAGCCATTGTCCGTTCAGAGAACAACAGAAATAACTGGTGCTCCAGATACGCCAGCGCGCCCCTGCAATTTTCTTCCGCTGACAGAAACGCCCCCACATCGCAGAAGTCCTGGAAGTAGGCGCTGTTCTGAAACGCTTGGGAAAAGTGATTGGTGAAGTCCAAAGCTACACTGGCTTCGCTTTGAGCGGGCATCGCGTTTTCCTCCATGAATGGCCTTTTCAGCTTAGTCCCGGAACACGGCGCTGCACGCTCTTTGGTAGCCGTGGTCCGGCTGTTTTAGCTGTTTTCTGAATAAACCCTATAACTAAAGAGCCTAACCAATGCCCTCCTGTCGCCTATCTTGAAACACAATTCAGCGCTGTTCCCTTGGTCGAATAGCTTCTCGAGATAACGGCAGACGTTATCCATGGAAACGGATTCTGCCATCCGTCGGCGCTGACGGGTGTGAATTACGAGGCGATATGGAGATCACGCAAAACAACCGCCTGGTGCAAGTCGACAGCCCCCTCGGTGGCGATGTCCTGTTGTTGCAAAGCATGGAAGGCAGCGAAGAGCTGGGGCGGTTGTTTCACTACGAATTGGACCTGACCTCCGAAGACCGGGCAATCACGTTCGACCAATTGCTGGGCAAGCCGATGGGCCTGACCCTGGAGCTGTATGACGGCGGCAAGCGCTATTTCCACGGCATTGTCTGCAGTTGCCGGCAATTGACCGGCCACGGTCAGTTCGCCGGTTACCGCGTCAGCTTGCGCCCGTGGTTCTGGCTGCTCACGCGCACCTCCGACTGCCGGATTTTCCAGAACAAGACGGTGCCGGACATCATCAAGCAGGTGTTCCGCGACCTCGGCTTCTCCGATTTCGAGGACAGCCTGAGCGGCAGCTACCGCGAGTGGGAATATTGCGTGCAGTACCGCGAAACCAGCTTCGACTTCGTCAGCCGGTTGATGGAGCAGGAAGGCATCTATTATTACTTTCGCCATGACAAGTCACGGCATGTCCTGGTACTGGCCGACGCCTATGGCGCTCACTCCACGGCGGCAGACTATGAATCGGTGCCCTTCTATCCGCCCGATCGGCAAATGCGCGAGCGCGATCATTTCTACGACTGGCAACTGGCCCGGGAAGTACAACCCGGCTCGCTGGCGCTGAACGACTATGACTTCCTGCGCCCACGCGCCAGCCTCGAGGTGCGCTCCAGTGTGCCGCGCACCCACACCAACGCCGACTACCCGCTCTACGACTACCCCGGTGAGTACGTCCAGAGCAACGATGGCGATCACTATGCGCGTACTCGCATCGAAGCCATTCACAGCCAGTTCGAGCGTGTGCAATTGCGCGGTCGTGCCCGCGGCATCGGTTGCGGTCATGTGTTCACGCTGACGGGATACGACCGCGCGGACCAGAATCGCGAGTATCTAGTGGTGGCCGCCCGTTATCAGATTCGTCAGGATGCCTATGAAAGTGGCCAGTCGGACGTCGCCGAACAGTTCGTCAGCGAACTGGACTGCATGGATGCCAACCAGGCCTTCCGCCCTCTGCCCCTCACGCCGATGCCCATCGTCCGTGGACCACAAACCGCCGTGGTGGTGGGGCCCAGTGGCGAGGAGATCTGGACTGACCAATATGGCCGGGTCAAAGTGCATTTCCATTGGGATCGCCATGACCAGTCCAATGAAAACAGCTCCTGCTGGATTCGTGTTTCCCAGGCCTGGGCCGGCAAGAACTGGGGATCCGTGCAGCTCCCGCGGATCGGCCAGGAAGTGATCGTCAGTTTCCTCGAGGGCGATCCGGATCGGCCGATCATCACCGGCCGTGTCTACAACGCCGAACAGACCGTGCCCTACGGGTTGCCGGCCAATGCCACCCAGAGCGGGGTGAAAAGCCGCTCGAGCAAGGGTGGCTCGCCGGCCAACTTCAATGAAATCCGCATGGAGGACAAGAAAGGCGCCGAGCAGCTGTTTATCCACGCCGAGAAAAACCAGGACATCGAGGTCGAGAACGACGAGACCCACTGGGTTGGCCATGACCGCCGCAAGACCATCGACAACGACGAAACCGTGCACGTCAAACACGACCGCACCGAAACCGTCGATAACAACGAAACCATCACCATCGGTGTGGATCGCACGGAAAAAGTCGGCAATAACGAAACCATTTCCATTGGCGTGAACCGTACCGAGAAGGTGGGCAGCGACGAGAAAATCACCATTGGCGCCAATCGCACCGAGAACGTGGGCAGTAACGAGACCATCACCATCGGCGCGGACCGCACCGAAAAAGTCGGTGCCAACGAGAAAATCAGCATCGCCAGCAACCGCACCGAGGACGTGGGCGGCAACGAGACCATCGGCATCAGCGGCAACCGTAACGAAACGGTCCAGGGCAACGAAGGCATCGAGATCAGCGGCAACCAGAGCACCCAGATCGGCCAGAACGAATCCCGCGACGTCGCCCAGAACCGCACCACCAACATCAAGCAGAACGACAGCCTGGACGTTGGCAAGCACTTCTCCCTGACCGCCGGCGACTCCATCAGCCTGACCACGGGCGACGCCAGCATCACTATGAAAAAGGACGGCACGATCATGATCAGCGGCAAGAACATCACCATCGACGGCTCCGGTGCCATCAAGATCAAGGCCAGCAAGAATGTGGTCGTCAAAGGCCAGAAGATTCTGCAGAACTAGCCATGGAGTAGGCGCTATGACCGTTGAATACCACCTCCCCGCCTCCTCCACGCCAGTGCGCGTGGAGGGCGTCGTGATTGGCGTGCTTCTGGATGTGCCCAAGGCGGACGCCCCAGTGGTGGCCTTCCCCGGTTGCCCCGCTGACACAGGCCTCGCCGCGCGCACTACCACACCGCTGAGCCGAGAGGACATCGGCGTCCAGGTCGCGCTGATGTTCGAGGCCGGCGACGTGGCCCGACCGCTGGTGATCGGCCGCATCCAGCGCCTGCCGCAAACCGCCATGCCAGCCGTCGCCCAGCTGGACGGCGAGCGCTTGGAATTTACCGCCGAGCGGGAAATCGTCCTGCGCTGCGGCAAGGCGAGCATCACCCTCACGCGTGAAGGCAAGATACTTATCCGAGGGGCCTACCTGTCGAGTCGATCATCCGGCGTGAACCGCATCAAGGGCGGCTCGGTACAGATCAACTGAGGCAGTGACGCCATGGAATTGGTAAACAAGACCCGCCTCGTCGGCGGCTATACGACCTCAACCGATAAAACGGGCCGTGAATGGCTGGTCGTGGTGGCGAAAGGGACCTACGGCATTCCAGATCACCCTGGACATCCGCCGCGCCTGCTTGAACAACAGGTTCCGCTGATCATGGCCGATGTATTCCCGGGGGAGCCCTGCGAATCAGCCGCGTTATACGAAAACGATTTTGCGCTGCACAAGCCCCGCTGCGATGTTCTGCTGAATGGCCACTGCCACGCCCCCAACGGTGAGCCGGCAACAGAGGTGAACGTAGCGCTGAAAGTGGGGACTCTCGTCAAGGCATTCAAAGTGATTGGGGCACGAAACTATGAGGATAGCGCCCTCTCCCACTCGATAAGCAAACCTGTTCCATTCACCACAATGCCGATTACCTACGCGCAGGCTTTCGGCGGCGTGGATCGCACGCATGCAGACCCGGCCAAACACAAATGGTACCCATGGAACCCGGTTGGAGTCGGATTTTACCCCTCGGCGAGCAGTGCCCAGACCAATGGCTTGCCGCTCCCCAATACCGAAGAACTGGACAGGCCGGTCACCGCTCCCCACGAACATTACAAGCCAATGGCATTTGGCCCGATTGGTCGGGCATGGCGGCAGCGTATCCAATGGGCAGGCACTTATGATCAGGCGTGGCTTGATCATCAATTTCCATTTCTTCCCGAAGATTTTGACGTGCGCTACTTCCAATGCGCACCCGAGGACCAGCAAATCGATTATCCCCGTGGGGGCGAAGAAGTCGCGCTGCTTAACCTGAGTGATAAAGGCCGCTCGGCATTCAGGCTTCCGGCAAATCTGAAACTCGCGATGCTTGTCGTTTTTCACGACGACAGCACACGGGAAGCCGTCGCTGTGGTCGACACCATCATTCTTGAACCAGACGCGAATCGCCTGACGCTGACATGGCGAGCTTCTTCACCCCTCGGGCGCAACATCAGGGAGGTGGCCAAGGTCATCGTCGGGCAAACCGCCGCTCAGTTCGAACAGGCCAAGGCCAACGAAGAACGCATGCGCGCGAAACAACACTTCAAGTCATTGGCTCAACTCATCGCGTGGACAAAGGAAGCCTATCCTCCCGCGGAAGAGGAAACATGACCTCCATGCAGGGGCACGCCCTCTTCATTACCAGCATGGGCATGGCCTGCCCCGTGGGCTTATGCGTCGCCAGCGCCTGTACTGCCAAGCGCGCCGGGCTGTCAGCACTCCAGGAGCTGCCGTTTTTTGACAACGCGTGCGAACCGATCATCGGCGCGGCGGTGCCCAGCCTTGACCTGGCTTTGCCGGCAGCAGCGCGCATGTCCGAGCTCATGCAGCATGCACTGGTCGAGTTGATACAGGGTGCGCCGAAGCTGGATTGGACAGAGGTGCCATTTCTCCTGTGCCTGGCTGAACCGGAGCGCCCCGGAATCAATATCAGGGAAATAGCCCAGGCCGTCATACAGGACGTATCTTCCAAGTTGGGCATACGGTTCCATCCAACGCATTCCAGGGTCATCCCCTCCGGCCATGTTGCCGGCATGCATGCCCTTCATGAAGCCA
Source organism: Pseudomonas fluorescens (assembly GCF_001623525.1). Classification (NCBI taxonomy): domain Bacteria; kingdom Pseudomonadati; phylum Pseudomonadota; class Gammaproteobacteria; order Pseudomonadales; family Pseudomonadaceae; genus Pseudomonas; species Pseudomonas fluorescens. The sequence continues at coordinate 1,379,586 of NZ_CP015225.1, forward strand.
GTCGATTAATGCAGGAAACACGGGTCCCCGCCTGTGTGGTGGCGGGTGTTGACTCACTGCTCAGCGCCTTGACGCTGCAGTGGCTGGACGAACATCGCCGGCTGAAAACGGCCACTCACAATGACGGCTTGTTTCCTGGTGAAGGGGCTGCGGCCATCCTGATTCAGGCCTATCGGCAGCCTGGCACCTGCTTGAAAATCTCAGGCCTGGGCTTTGGGCAAGAAGAGGCGCCTCTTTTGTCGAGCAAACCCCTGCGAGCAGGCGGGCTGACCGACGCTGCTCGTACGGCACTCGCACAGGCCAAGCTGGGTCTGCATGAAATTGATCTGCGCCTGTCCGATGTCACGGGAGAGCAATACGGGTTCAAGGAACTTCCGTTGATGGAGGCCCGGCTTTTTCGGACAGTGCGAAAAGAGGATCAGCCACTGTGGCATTGGGCAGAGGCCATGGGTGACACCGGGGCCATTGCTGGAATCGTCCAATTGATACTCGCCGACCAGGCGTTTCGCAAAGGCTATGCACCGGGAACCACCGCGATCTGTCTGAGCAGTGCCCTGGCCGGTGCACGCGCGGCGGCTGTCGTGCGCGACCTTAGCCAGCCGGAGGGGGACCTATGAGCTGCGACGTTTACGCAAACGGCGATGAGATTGCATGCAAAGCGGGTGGCGGCAAGGTCATCGCGGCGTTCCCGGATGTCTGCCTGACACCACCGCCACCTCCGGGGGGACCTATCCCGGTGCCCTATCCGGACACCTCGTTTTCCAAGGACATGAAGAAAGGCAGCAAGACCGTCAAGATCGAAAACAAGGAGATCATGTTAAAAAATCGCTCCTTCTATAAAACCTCCCCGCTGGGCGATGAAGCCGCCACAAGAAGCCAGGGGGCCGGTGTCATCACTCACGTCATCACCGGCAAGACCTATTTTGTTTCATGGTCAATGGATGTTCTTTTCGAAGGCCAGAACGTAGACCGACATACCGATCTCACCACATCGAATCATGCCAGCCCCGCAGCGAATGCGGCCGTGCCCATGGTCAACACCGCCAAATACAGTCCGGTGCAACAAGACGCCAAGGTACCGGGCAAACACAAATGTGAATGTTGCGGCGGCGCGGCGCACTCCAAGGCTCAAGCGAACGGGGAGTACATGACGGAAGAGCAATTCTACGGCACCGCAGAAAATCCCAGGAATGCAGCCGTTCTCGCCAAAGTCCGGGCCAATCCCAAGTGCAGGCACCTGTTGCCACCCGCCGGAAAGCAACCGAGCGGCTGTAATAAGTACTACGTAACGAGCAAACGAGAGAAAGCCAACATTGAAAATGATTGGGCGATTAACCGGCCGGGCTATATGCGTTGGAAAGAAGTGGGCCAAGGAGAGCCGGTGGCGCATAGAGTCCCCAAGGCGGCCGGAGGTTGTCCGTCCGGGCAAGGGAATCTCGCCCCTACTGGCAAGAAGTGTGAGAAGCTCGAAGGAGAGCTGAGTGCACTTCAAGAGACACGCATCAATAGTTTTCCAAGGCCCGAATGATGAAAGCCTCTATTTACAAGCACACCCAAAGACCCGCTTTCCTTCAAGACAGCTTCTATTGGAAAGGACGTGGATATCACTACAGCGGGAGCGCTCCGGCAGAAGTATTGTCACCTGACGGATGGATGAGCAATGACCCGTGGATTGCACTTGCTGCGATTCTGGAGCATGCCAAGCGTGGAAATTACAGCCATGTCTCCCAACTGCGCAAATGGATAGTGGACCCCGATTGCGATCCAACGCTGGTATCGGCCTGCCTCGGTCTGACCGCTGATGCAGGGCTCGACACGGACCTGGATTTCCTGGCCGAACTCATACTCGAAGGCCCCACTTACCTTCGCATCGAGGCGTGCCTGGCAGCCCAGTGGTCTGGTGTGCTGTGGTTGATACCTTTCATGGTCGAGGCATGGCGTACGTTTGCGCGTCGGGCCGACCGTGCCGCCGTGGAAGCCAATTTAACCAATCTTCTTGACCCCATCGAAAACGAACCCGAGTTTTTTGACAGTGGCCTGAACGAAGTCGACTACAAAGCGGCTGTCGATTCACGACTCAGCCAACTGCAGGACGCTTATGGCAGCGATCGCTGCTCAATTTCCGGGGGGATGCCCGTCGACATGAACAAACAAGTCTGGGTCATGAGAAAGTCCCTGGTTCCTTCAGGCACTGACGAATGGATCGATTGGAGCAACTTTCTCATCTGGAGGCGTAAATTCGAGGTGTATTCCGGCGTTGACTGTTCCAGCTTCTATGGAAAAAACGGCGAGTTTCAACCGCTGAATGCGGCCGCTGTCCTGGACCGATACATGGCCTCTCCCCTGCACTTCGAAGTCGGTAAACGTTACTTCTTTGGAAACCTGGTGCCGTAACAAGACAGAGACGTCATGGTCCCCATCTCATCAATGATCGAGCAACATGCCGAAGAAGCTTGCTTCCTCATCCTCCTGCACGATCACGCCGTGCGCGCGCCCCACTATGACCTTGATGACCTCGGCAAACTGGATGAACGCATCGACGCTCATCTCGATGGCCTGCGTATTGCCGGCTCAACGAGCCTGGAAATTCTGCTGACCCAGCTTGGCCCGCACACCGTCGGAGAGATGTTCGCCTGTGTGCTGCTGGCCTTCGAGGCGGCCAATGCGAAGGTGCTGTCGCGGCTCAGCGAGCACTTGAGAAGTGCCACGGAAACTGAACGAGGTTACCTGATGGCCCTGGGGTGGCTCGACTGGGAGCGGATATCGCCCTGGATCGAGCGCATGCTCGCCTCCCCCGAGCCCTTGTTTCACCGCCTCGGCCTGGCGGCCTGCGGCATGCATCGCCAGAATCCCGGCCCTATCCTGCTGACCGAACTGTCCCACGCCGACCCCAGCGTGCTGGCACGTGCCGCCCGCACGGCTGGCGAGCTACGCCGGCGTGACCTGCTGCCGGCGATTCGTGCCCACCGCCAGCATGAAGACGCCGCCACGCGCTTCTGGGCCAACTGGGCCACCAGCCAAATGGGCGACCAGCAAGCCTTGGAGGCTCTGCGCTCATTCGCCGAGCAACCGGGCGAGTTCCAGTACCGCGCGCTCTGCGTACTGCTGGCCTGGCAAGAGCGCGAACCCAGCATCGCCTGGATACGGCAATGGGTACAGGATCCCCGGGATCGGCGCATCGGCGTCCAGGCCCTTGGACTGCTGGGCGATCCGGTCTGCGTGCCCTGGTTGATCCAGCAGATGAGCGACCTGCCCTATGCCCGCGTCGCCGGCGAAGCCTTCAGCATGATCACCGGCGCGGACCTGGCGTTGCTCGATCTGGAATTGCAGGCCCTGCCGAATTTCGATGCGGGCCCGAACGACAACCCTGAAGATCCCAATGTCGCCATGGACCCCGATGAAAACCTGCCCTGGCCCGATTCACAGGCAATCGAAAGATGGTGGCAAGCCAATAGCGGACACTTCCAGGAGGGTACTCGTTATATGCTGGGATTGGCCCATAGTGAACACAGCTTTCAGCAAGCCCTTGTCCGCGGCCAGCAACGCCAGCGCATCGCCGCCGCCTGCGGTCTCGCCCGCTTCCGGCCAGACGTGGCGCTTTTCCCTACCAACGCACCGGCCTGGCGGCAAAAGCGGTTGTTGGGGATGACGGCGGTGTCCGGGCGTTGATCAGGATGTTCATATAGCGCGCCGACGCCTGGCAATCACTTACCCCCCTTTGGAGGCACCATGCCAAACGCAACTGGACAGAACCCTGTGGCACTCATCAGTGGGGTTGGAAGTGAGATCGGAATCGGCATGGCGATCGCGCGCAGACTGGGTACAGCAGGCGCCAGACTGATCGTCACCGCCAGCAGTGCACGCATCAACGATCGAGTCGCAGAACTGCGCGCCGAAGGGTTCGAAGTCGAAGGCCGGGCCCTCGATCTTACCGATGAAAACCAGGTACGTGAGTTTATGGCGTGGGCGGAGTCCCTCTGGGGCCAGATCGATATCCTGGTCAACAACGCGGGCATGGCCATGCAAGGCAGCCCGGAGTTTTTTTCCGACGTTGCAAGCATGGATCTGCACACCTGGAACCTGACGCTGGCGCGAAACCTGACCACGGCCTTTCTTCTTACACGGGCAGTTCTGCCCGGCATGCGGGCGCGTCGTTACGGGCGCATCGTCAACATCAGTTCCACGACCGGCATTCGGTGCAGTAACCCCGGTGAAGCGGCCTACAGCGCCGCGAAGGCCGCGATGGTTGGAATGAGTATGAGCCTGGCGCTGGAAGTCGCCCAGCAAGGGATCACTGTAAACAGCGTCGCTCCCGGCTGGATCACCACAGGATCGACCACTACAGAGGAAGCCAAAGCGGCCGAATACACGCCGATGGGCCGCGCTGGACGTCCCGAAGAGGTCGCTGCACTGGTGGCTTTCCTGGCGTCTTCAGAGGCGAGCTACCTCACGGGGGAAGTTATCGTGGTGGATGGCGGAAACTGCCTGGTGGAGAACAAGGCCCCTTGATCTGAATCCATGGCCAACACCTTTCCCTTGTGGGTGCTCACGATTGCGGTGGTCCGGTCACTTGAACAACTCACTGCTCATGAAATCAATGAACACCCGCAGTTTCGGCGCCAGGTGCTTGCTTGAAGGCCAGAGCATGCGGAAGGTACTCTGATGCCGATTGAAATCGTCGAGGACGGTGACCAGTTCACCGGCGGCGATGGCATCGCGCACGGTGAAGTCCGGCACGCAGGCAATCCCCAATGCATCGCGCACGACGTACAGCAACGCCTCGGTGGTGTTGCAGACCAGGGTGGCCGGCAGGTTGAGATCCGGCTGCCCTTCCCCGTTTATCGGCCAGACCTGCATCCTGCCAGTACTGGGAAACTTGTAGAGCAGGCAGGCATGGCGCAGCAGATCCGCCGGCACCTGCGGCGTGCCGTGTTCGGCGAGGTACCGGGGCGAACCGACCACGACGAGCTTGAACGTGCCCAACGGACGGGACATCAGCCGGGAGTCGTTCGGTTCTCCAGTCCGAACGACGACATCGAAACCTTCCTCGATGATGTCCACCAGCCTGTCGGAGAAATCCAGGTCCAGTTCGATACTGGGGTAGCGGCGCATGAAGGCCATCAGCGTCGGCATGACCAAGTCTGCAACCAGCGGCAAACTCACCCGCAGTTTGCCCCGTGGCGCTTGGCGGGTTTGCGACAGTTCCAGTTCGGCCGCTTCGACTTCGCAGAGAATACGCCGGCAACGCTCGAGGAAAAGCGTCCCTTCCGCCGTCAGCGTGATACTGCGCGTGCTGCGATGAAACAGCCGCACACCCAGGCGTTCCTCGAGCCGGGCGACGCTTTTGCCCACTGCCGAAGACGAAATGCCCAGCGCCCTGCCCGCCTCTGAAAAACTGCGGGTTTCGGCCGCGCGAACAAAAAAATCAATCCCGCTCAGTGATTCCACGCCAGGCTCCAATTGCGGACATTTTTTCCGATGTGTTGCGCACTCTAGCATTCTTGTCTCGCCAAGGAGGGGCACTTACCGTAGTCGGCACTTATCAATCTGCGATTGACGCCGCTATCCGGCGGGTCAGAAGCGTTCCAGGCAGGTGACACATGACGATTGCCAATACCCATATCGACGCCGATGCCGAGGTTGTCCCGGACACCGCGCCGCTCCCCATCGGATCACTGTTTGCCCTCGCGCTGGCGGCATTCGTGACCATCCTCACCGAAGCCTTGCCCGCCGGTCTTCTTTCACAGATCAGCGAAGGGCTGGCGATCTCCGAAGCCCTCGCCGGCCAGTTGGTCACGGTCTACGCGATCGGTTCCTTGCTGGCGGCCATTCCATTGACCGCCGCGACCCAAGGCATGCGACGCAGATCGCTGTTGCTGATGGCCATCGCCGGTTTCGCCGTTGCCAATACCGTCACGACGTTTTCTACCCATTATGGTTTGACCATTGTCGCGCGCTTGCTGGGGGGCGTATCGGCCGGGCTGCTGTGGGCCTTGTTGGCCGGTTATGCCGCCCGCATGGTGCCCGAAAGCCAGAAAGGTCGAGCGATTGCAATCGCCATGGTGGGCGCGCCCTTGGCGTTATCCCTGGGCGTCCCGGCTGGCACGCTGCTCGGCAATCTGGTCGGTTGGCGAATGAGCTTCGCCCTCATGAGCCTGTTCGCCGTGGCCTTGATGGTCTGGGTACGACTCAAGGTGCCTGACTTTCCCGGGCAGGCTTCCAGCAAACGTCTTGCCCTGGGCCAGGTCTTCACCCTGCCGGGCGTTCGTTCGGTGTTGTTCGTGGTACTGGCTTTTGTCCTGGCGCACAACATTCTCTTTACCTATATCGCTCCGTTTTTGACGGCGGCGGGCCTGGGCGAGCGAACGGATCTGGTCCTGCTGGTCTTTGGCGTCGCATCGTTGCTGGGGATCTGGGTCGTCGGCGTGCTGATCGATCGCCATCTGCGGGCGTTGACGCTCGCAGGTACGGTGTTGTTCGCCCTTTCGGCCATGATGCTCGGGGCAATGAACGACAGGCCTGCGGCGGTGTATATCGCCGTGGCCGCCTGGGGAATCGCTTTCGGAGGGGCTGGGACGCTGTTCCAGACGGCCATCGCCAAGACTGCCGGAGACGCGGCGGATCTCGCCCAGTCAATGCTGGTCACGGCCTGGAACCTCGCCATTGCCGGCGGCGGGATCGTCGGCGGCATTCTGCTCGATCATCTGGGGGTGGTGGCGTTTGCGCCGGTCCTGGTCGTTCTCCTGCTGCTGACGTTGGCGGTGGTGGGGTCTGCCAGGCAGTACGGGTTTGCGAAGCGCGTTCAATGAACAGGGTGAATCAACGTCACTCAAGTCTCATGCTCTGCCGTCAGCGCCGGGGTGGCGCTTGCCCGGTATTTCGACAGGCTTACCCAGGCCAGCGGTATCGCACTCAGGCAGGCCGCCGCAAACAACCAGTGGGCCGCCGCCAGGGCATCTCCGCTCTGGCGGTAGATCAGGGTAATCAGCGCAGGCGTGGCACTGCCGAAGAGGGTCACCGATAAGGCGTAGGCCAGTGAGACACCCAAGGCCCTGACCTGCACCGGAAACAGCTCTGCCAAGGCCGCCGCAGCCGGCCCGGTGTAAAGCACCATCAACACTGCCAGCGCGCATTGGAAGATGATCAGCGTCTGGAGACTGGGACTGTTGTTCAGCCATACGAACCCTGGGTAGGCACAGAGCGCGACCCCCACGGCACCGATGAGCATCACGGTGTAGCGCCCGATACGGTCCGACAGCAGTGCCGTTAACGGACACAGCAGCGTGATGAGGCCGACCAGCACCAACCCCAGGTAGGCCTTGTTGCGCGGAAGCTCAAGCACCATCGATGCATAGGTCGGGATGAAATTGATCAATTGTGTCGCGACCGTCCAGAGCACGACGATCAACACCCCCATCACGAGGTTGGGCAGATAGGGGCGAAGGCTAGGCCCCTTCCCGGCCATCGCGTGCTTATCTTGATTATCGAGAAAGCGGCGCAGCGGCTCGCTTTCCTCGAGACTGCGGCGAATTTTCAAGCCTGCGACCACGACCAGCAGTCCGAAGACATAGGGCACGCGCCAACCCCACTCATCCAACTGGGCGGGCGTCAGCGCGCTCGACAACAGACTCGCACTTAAACCGCATAGCAGGAATGATCCGGCTTGTGCCACTTGTTGGCTGGACGCAAATAGCGCGCGGCGGTCCGCCGGTGCTGTCTCGACAAGATAGGCCAGCGCGCCACCGATCTCTCCTCCTGCTGCAACCCCCTGCAATATGCGCGCGACGACAACGCTCAGCGGTGCCCACCAACCGATGGTCTCGTAGGTCGGGCATACGGCAATGATCAGGGTCCCGGCGCCCATCAGCATGATGGACAGCGTCAGCGCGGCCTTGCGCCCCTGGCGATCGGCATAGCGCCCCATCAGCAGCGCGCCCAACGGTCGGGCCACGAAGCCGACGGCGAGCGCCAGGTAGGATGCGAGCAACGACATCAATGGGTCGGAAGCCGGAAAGAACGCTGCGGCAATCTGCAAGGAGAAGATCGCAAACAGGGTGAAGTCGAACCATTCCAGTGCGGCGCCCACGCTCACCGCCAGCACCAGCTTCCTGCGTTCGCGCCCCTGGCTATCCAAGGCTGTGGCGCTCATTGCGCACCCCCTGCGGGAAATGGCGGCAATGGCTCACAACGTGCCAGGCGGCGCAGGAACTGTTCACAGGCCTTGAGCTGGGCCAAGTCCACATACTCGTTCACTTTGTGCGCTTGCTTGATGCTCCCTGGGCCGCAGACGATCGTGGGGATCCCTGCGGCCTGAAACAGTCCGGCCTCGGTGCTGTACGCCACTCGCTGTCGGCCATGGGCCATTGAGCTAGCCTCGCGGACCCACTGCGCGAATGCCTGGTTGCCCTTCTCATCCAACCCCGGGGTATGCAACGTGTGGGAAAACTCGATGGACGCTGCCCAAGCGCGATCATCCGTCTCACTGTGCATGGCCTGCTTAGCGTCGTCCTTGATCTGTACCAGCAGTTGCTCGGCATCACATCCGGGCAGGTAGCGAATCTCGAAGTCAAAGCTGCATTGACCGGGAATGACATTGCCAGCGACACCGCCATTGACCCGGCAGACCTGGACGGTGGTGTACGGGACATCGAACCCGCTGTCCAACGGCCCCTGTGAAAGCCGCCTGGCCACGTGCTGAAGCTGCATCTGTACCCGCGCGGCATAGTCGATAGCGTTGACCCCCTCGTTCGGCAACGAGGAGTGCGCCACCTTGCCATGGACACAGCAATTGATTTCGTGACGCCCCTTGTGGCCGATCACCAACGCCATTGAAGTCGGCTCGCCGACAATGCAACCGGCGGGCTCCAACTGCGCCTGGGTGATGAACGGGGCCAGATGTTTCGCCCCCATCGCACCCACTTCTTCGTCATAGGACAAGGCCAGGTGAAAGCTTTGTCGTGCAGAGGCCATCAGCTCGGGAACCATCGCCAGCACCACGGCGATGAACCCCTTCATGTCTGAACTGCCACGACCGTAGAGCCGGTCCTGATCCAGATAAGCGCTGAACGGGTCCTGCGCCCAAGCCTGGCCCGCTACCGGCACCACGTCAGTATGTCCGGACAGGATGATGCCCCCGGGGCGTGGCGGTCCCAGGCTGGCAAACAGGTTCGCCTTGCGCCCGGAGGCGTCCGGTAGAATCTGGGCCTGTACCCCGAAACCGTGCAGGTACCCGCTCACCCATTCGATAAGGTCCAGATTGGAGCGGTCGCTGACCGAAGGGAAACCGATCAAGGTTCGTGCGATTTCCAATGTGCGTGCCAGTACGCTGCGGTCGTCATTCGAGCAAGCGTCTGCCGCCCCCTGCGCAAAGGCCAAGGAAAGAGTCATGGGATGCTCCAGCAAACAGAAGTCTATTTTTGAAGGGCAACAGGCATAGGCCCTGAATGAACAACGCGCCTGTCTCGCGAAAACCAGACGTTGGACAACAACACCGCCACGCACACCACCGTAACCAGGACGGGAACCCAAGGGCTATGCCAGGTGGAGAGCACGAACTCGGCGGCCAAGGCAATGACCGGCACGCAAGGCGTGAGAATGGACACCCGCCCACCTCCCAGGTGCTGAATGGCAAATTGCAGGGTAAACACCGGAATCAGCACGCTGACAAACGCCAGCTTGATCAACTGGCCGAGCATGGCGGTATCCAGCGTGAGCAGTTGGTGCAGATTTTCCCGGCCGACCCACCCTGTGACGATCAATAGCAGGAAGAACCTGACGCACAGGATATCCATGGCGCTGTACTTTCTGTCGCGGTTCAGTCGAGCCGAGCAGAACACATAGATCCCGCCCGTGATCCCGGCAACACTCGCCAGGGCGATGCCTTCATGCAGGTTGACCAGGCTTACCTGGGCCGTGACCCCAAGCGCGAGACGCATAAGGACCAACGCCATCAGCGACAGCAGGATCAGCAGCGCGCCCAGCCAGCGGGAACGACTGACCGAGGAGCGCGCCACCAGCATTTCACAGGCCACCACCACCAGCGGCATCCAGCCCTGATAGATGGCCGACTCCACCGACGCCTCGATGCGCTGCAATGCCATGAACATCAACCACCAACTGAACAACGTCAGCACATTGAGCAGCAGCACGCCTCGCCACTCCTCGCGTAGCAGGCGAAACGGGTCATGACCCCGCAAGGTATGCACCAGGAAAAATACCGCCCAGGCCATCAGGAAGGTAATGAATGTCAACGCCGCCCCACTGATACGGGTGAACGCCACCATGACCCAGACGGCCGAGAGCGCCGTCGAGATGCAGTAGACCGCCATGCTGACGGCACCGAGTATTCCTGTCTTCATGCCTGCTCCTTGAGAAAAACCTGTGCTTGGCGCCCTACCTGATCGATCAAGCGGTTCCCGGCTCCAGCACTTCCACCTGGGTCGGTACGTAGTGCTGCAAAGCCTCGAAGTCGGCGCGAAGTACCTTTGGGTCTGCGTTATACAAAGTCAGGATGCCGGCGGTATCGGCCAGGGACCGGGAGTCCACCACCATTCCGGGGGCGACCCGCCAGTCGATGTCGTAGATACTGGAAATGGGGGGCTCGTTGAGCTGGCTGATCCGGCCTTTGCGCAAGGGCAACAAGGCGGACACCACGTTGTTCTTCTCGTTGGGCTTGATGGCATCGAGAGCTGCGACGCCGGCTGTGAGGTAGAGATTGGCGTCGATCAGGTTGATGTCGCTGTTTTTCTCGTGGTACGGCACCCCGATGCCGCCAGGTACGCGTGCGGCAATTTCCAGGAACACCGGATAACCGCGCTTGCGGTCCACGAAGACCTCGTGGTGCGTCGAACCGTTGCGAAAGTTCAGGGCCGCAATCACGTCCCGATTGAATGCCTCCAGGGTCGCCTTGAGCGTGGGGTCGGCCACGGGAATCACGCTCAAGGGCTTGCCCTGGACGAAGTCAAAGTTGGTGCAACCCAGTTCCAGCACACCGCAGTAGCGGATTTGACCGTCGACCACAAACGAGTCGCATTGGAACATGTCGCCGTCAATGAACTCGTCCACCTCGTAATCAAAATGATACGGCGAGGCCAGCACTTGTTCGCGGGCCTTGATGAATTCGGCCTCGCTGCGAATGATCGACACCTCGAAACTGCCCGCTGCGTTCACCGGCTTCAGGACCAGGGGCAAGCCCAATCGCGCCGTCAGCTCGGCGTAGTAAGCCTGCGGCTCAGCCGATAGCCGTACGTGATCCAGTGGCACAAACTCGGGAATGCGTATCCCCTTCTGGCTGACGGCATGTTTCATCAGCACTTTGTCGCGAAAGTTCGCCACGATCGCCTGTGTATCCCCCTCTAATCCGAACTCCTCGCGCAACTGAGCCGCCAGTTCAACATGGCACTCTTCCTGGCAGAAAATACGCAATGACGAAGTATTGCCCTGCACGGCTCGCAGCTCATCGCTGATGATGCTGCGACATTGGTCATGGTCCAGCAGCGGACGGATGTTGCGCTGCAGGTCGGCATCGACGCGCACAACCTGTGAGACATTACGCTCGAGCGCGGGCGGCAGGACGTCGGCATGATAGGCGATCAGCACTGTCCGGCAATCTCGACCCAGCGTCTGCAACGCCTTCTCGGAGGCAAAGTTAAGGTAATGGGGCGTCAGGAAAACGATGGTCTGGATCATAGTAGTGCCTCACTGGAAGTCGACGTTCATGCGATAGAGAAGGCGCGCATCGGCGCCCCCTTCACTTTTGGGTATTGGCGGACCTTTATGCAGCGTTGAGAGGTTGTCCCAGATGACGATGTCGCCTGGGCGGTAGGCATGCCGATAGCGCGGTGCGTGCTGGACAAGGAAGTCGACCAGGCTGTCGAGAATGCGATGGGACAGTGCAGGCGTTACCCCTTCTATTTGCATGGCCGTTGCAGCCGGTGCATACAGCGACGCCGTGCAGGCGAGCGGGTGTTGGTACACCAGGGGGTGGACCACGGTGTTTTCCAGTGCGCCAGCCTCCTGGGAATTGAGCTGTTGCACCGCTGCATCGGCATTGCGCAGCGCGTCGCGATTGCCGAAACGATGGTGAATCCGCAGGTTTTCCAGGTCGAGACCTTTCAGATACGGCGGGCAACCTGGGCTTTCCAGCCACTGGCGAACCTGCTGCAGGCCTGCGACACAATCGATGAATTGGGTCTCGCCGTGTTGGTCGGGTACACGTACCGACAGCAGTGACGTGAACACCGTGTTCGCCGATTTGTACGACATGTCCGTGTGCCAATACCCTCCTCCTTCATGCACGCCCAAGGCCTGGCCGTCCCGATGGAGATTGGTCACAGTCAGCACTTCCCGATAATCCTCGAGGCAGTACTTGGCCAACACATGATGGACAGGCGAGCCCAGCCTGCGCATCAACTGCACATAAGGGGCGACGCTGACGTCCTGGTTGGCGATGACCAGTACCTTGGCCTGGGCGATGGCCTGCTTGAGCGCCGCTGCCGACTGACCGAGCACGTCGCCAATGTCCAGGCGTAGCGGCTGGAACATCCTCACGCCCATGACCGCAGTCCTTCTCGCAGCGATATGGCGGCACTCATTTCTGCAGCTGCCGGCACCATCGTGTTGATCGACGCATAACCTGAGGCAGCACCCGCGAAATACAGGCCCGCGACAGGGCTTTTCCCATCCTGGTGACAGGTAAAGCCGGTTTGCTGGTTGAGCAGTTGCGGCCAGTCGGTGGCGGGCAGTTGTGCGGTGACGCCGATGGCCGAAACAAGGCATTGCTCCTTCGCCGACACATCCAAATGCAACTCATGCCCGTCGAATGCCTGGGCGACGACCAATCGACCCGCCTCTTGAGCCTTGCGACAGGAAGCCTGGAGCAGCGGATGGCCGTTGAGTGACGCCGGAAGGTCCATGACGACCTTGTCGCCATCCTGGTGAATGCTGTTGTAGGCATGTAACCAGATATTGGCCCGGCCCGTGCTGCTGGCGCTGTTGAGCGGCCCTTGAAAGGAACTGGACGAAGTCTTGGCAATCATTTCCAGCGTGCGCTGGCTCAGGGACCTGAGGGCAAAGCGATCATCGGTCTCTTGGGGGTATAGCCCCAGATAGGATTTGATCAGGATCGACACATTGCGGGCGAACGGCGCCAGGAGCAGTGCGATCTGGAACGCACTGTTGCCACTGCCGAAGATGACCACATCTTGCTGCAGGAAACGATGAGCCTGGCCCCGCGCAACCATTTGATAGACGTCAAAGCAATTGAACCAATGGGCACTGGGCATTTCGAAGGGCGGCGCCTTCGGGCGAATCCCGGTTGCCAGGATAATCTGCTGTGCACGCAAGGAACGATGCTGGGAACCCGGGGCCAGGCTCACCTCGAACAGCCCCTGGACCTTGCTGACGGTGACCACCCGTTGCTGGATCTTGGTCAATTGCAAGGCTTCGAAGTTACTACGGATGTAGGCTGCGTATTCCTCACCGGTGGGGCTGACGCACAACTTGCGCATGAACCTTTGCAAGGGATAGGGCGCGCCTTCGATCTCCAGTTCATTGCAGTAGGACTGCAATGGATGATCGCCCATCATGCCCATGCACCCCCCGAATACATCGCTGATGACAGCGACTTTCAGGCCCAGATCAATCAGCCGGATACACTCGCTAAGCCCTGCGGGACCGCCGCCTACGACAATGACGTCGAACACATGCTGCTCCATTTCAAAAACCCTCCAGGCGGACACAGGCTTGATCAACAATGGGTTTGGCTACCGAGAAAGAGAACCTGACATAGGTGGGGCATGGCCCCTGGTAGAAGGGCGTCGCGGGCAATGGCATGACCCCGCAACGAGCGGCCAGGTGTTGACTGAATTCAACGGGGGACAATAAAGGCGCCCGCCGTGAATAGTCAGCCATGATGTAATGGCCGCCCGCCGGTAACCGGACATCCAGCCCGGCAGCCATCAGCGCACCTGCCAGGCGATCACGTTTGTGCTTGTAGTGCTCACGCAAGCTGTCCAGTCGCCCGGCGGTCAACTCATCGAGCAAAACAGCAACGGCCGCCTGTATGGGGGTGGGTTGGCAATAGCTCAGGTAGAGATGGTGGGCATAGGCTCGCTCCATGAAGGTTGCCTGCGCGCATAACCAACCAATTCGCACGCCCGTCATGGACAACAACTTTGAAGCGCTGCCTGCCACCATCATGGGAATCTGCTGGCTGGGGTAGCGCGCCGGTGTGTCAGCGTCGTACTGATAGTGACGATAGGCTTCGTCGACAATCACCATGAAATCATGGTTTTTTGCCAGCGCCACCAGGTGCTGCCAATCATCAGCGGACATGCACCACCCTGTCGGGTTATGGGGCGTATTGAGCAGCAGTATGCGAACACCCGCGCGCAACTGCTGTTCGAGCAGTGCCCAATCGGGGCCGATCGACTCCCCTACCGACAACGGCACTGCAACAAACTCCAACCCCAGCAACGTGGCCATTCCTGGGTAGTAGGGATAAAAGGGCTCAAAGAACGCGACCCGGCTGCCGTACTGCGTGGACGCTGCGTACAGGGCCAAGTACAAGGCCTCGGTACAGCCACTGGTTACCAGCACTTCGCTGTCGGGCGCATAGCCGGCACTGTGGGCCGCAATGCTTTCGCGCAAAATCATTTCGCCGCGTGGGTCGGCGTACTGCCAGCCCGCCCTGACCTGGCGGGCCAACGCCGCATTCATGGCATTGTCAAACAGGGGTTCAGGAAGCCCTTGCGAAAGGTTCAGCGCTCCTGAGGATGCTGCATATGCACTGGCATCCCTGAAGGGCGCCACTCGACCAATCAATGTCAAATCATCCATGACTTCCCGCCCCCTTGTATTGATTGGTCAGGCGTGAGTGGCTATTCGGTTGAGTCCTTGCCAGAAACGGGTCAACAAGTTCAGTACATCGGCAGCGCCCTCCAGAATATTGTTGCCGTTGTCAGTGTCCCGGGCCGCCTCCATGACCGCGTCACTGATCCATTGCACATGATCGGTTTCTACCAGCATGTGCAGATAGAAATAGGTGAAATCTTCGTGTTTCCACCCGCTGTAGAGGCGGAAGCCTTCGTACAGGTTGGCGATCATCGGAAAGCCGAACTCTTCGATAACGTAATGAGCACCAATGGCATGCTCTGTCGAACCCTCGAGGAAAATTCGACGCAGGCCATCGACCAACTCACTGGCTTCGGGAATATATTCAACCTTCTTCCAGTCATCCAACGTGATGCCAACGCCGGCAAGTACACGCTCGAACATGATGAAGTGTGCCTCGCCTACCCCATCGCCCAGCTCGGACACGACCGTGCGCGCCAGCTTCATCCGAATCACTTCGCTGTCGGTGCGGTGCGAGGTACCCGCCAGGATCTGGGGGAACGTACGAATGTAATAAAAGTACTGCTGGAACACTTTCTTCAGCGTTGCCTTGGGCAGCGGTGCCTGTCGAAAGGTTTTATAGAACGCATTGGTGTTGATCCCCGAAGCCGTGATCATTCCTTTAATCGAATGAATGATTTGCTCACCCGTGAGATAGCCTTGTTCCATTTGCTGAGCCGGCATAGATCCCCCCAAATACGATAAGGTAGCTTGGATGGCCGCGACGGAATGTCGCTGCGCGTTTCAGATAGTAAACAAGCAATTCACGCAAACAAATTAATACTTTTAATCGAAGGCGTTCCGAACAATAGATTTATTTTTAAACATGAAAATCGTGATATTAATTCCATTTAGAATCAATTGATTATGAGTTGGTATTATTTTATCGCACAAAAATAGAGCATTATCTTTTTTTTGCACCAGCAAGATGCATGTCGGGCGCTAAGCTCAAATTAAATCACCCCGATTTGGAAGTCTTCTATAGTGAACAATCAACCCATTGACATCGCATTCACCATCAAAGCCGAGCGAGCCGCCCGGGAATGGTCCATCGGCGAGCTCGCCCAGCTATCCGGCGTATCGAAGGCAATGATCAGCAAAATTGAAAACGCACAGGTCAGCCCGACGTCGACGATCCTGGGCCGGTTGTCGGGAGCTTTCGGCTTGCCCCTCTCCACCCTGTTGCATCGAGCCGAGGGACGCTCGGGACTTCTGTCAAGGGCGGCGGAGCAACCGCGTTGGGTAGACCCGGAAACTGGCTACGCGCGCCAGCAAGTCTCCCCGCGGGAGGGCTGGCCACTGGAGCTCATCAGTGTGCAACTGCCTGCGGGCGTGCGTATCAGCTACCCGGCCACGGCCTATGCGTTCCTTCATCAGCAGGTGTGGGCCACGCAAGGCACGCTGACGTTTACCAAAGGCACCACCACCTACATCCTGGAGCAAGGCGACTGCTTGCAATTGGGGCTGCCTGAAGAAGCCTGCACGTTCGAAAACGCCACAGCGCAAGTGTGCGAATACGTCATAGCCCTGATTCGCAAGTAGCAACCGCCCCTTCAGTGCCCGCCTGCACACCGACCGCACCATCCAGACGTTCATCCAGGGGGCGAGCGCACGGCATTCGCGCAATATGCCTATGACTTCGCAGCGCCTGGCGTTCCAGGCCTGAAGGCATCGCTGATGTACCTCAAGGGCGACAATATCCAGACGGCCAGCGGCCAGGATGCCGGTGAATGGGAACGGGATATTTCCTTGGACTATGTGATCCAGCGCTTTGATCGGGAGGTCAATCTCCGCGCAAGAAGCCGGAGTGTCCCGATGCCAGAGGTATCGCTAAGCGCTGGCATTCCTTGTATCTGGCCGAACCGACGCCTCTTAAACAAATTTTTAAGAAAAAAGGTGGACTTTTAAAAACCTGCTACATTCGAGTGTGAGATGGATTCTCACAGACATCAGGAAGGTACAGGGATGACCAATTTCGACGCTGCCGCAGGCATCAGCGTGACGGAGCTCAACACCTTGTTGGGCGAGTATTACCAGAACGCCCCCAGCACTAATGACCCATTCAAGGGCAGCCTGCCCAAAACCCTGCCAGACCTCGGAGCAGTGACGCTGACTTGGGATGTCGGTGCTGCGCCTAGCCTTGCTTTCGGTCCTCCCTCCCCGGCTATCTGGAATGCCGCGCTTGCGCCGAACGGCGAAACCAATGGGTCCCAGAGCATCCCTTTGCCCAGTTTGCCAATGGTCCAACTCACCTTGCCGATGCTGACGGCCAGCTACACGCTGGGTAGTGCGCCCGCGGTAGGCGGTACCGCCCCGAGCGTAGTGGTCTACGCCACGCTCACCTTTACGCCGGGAACACTGGCACTCGACTTGGTGGCAGTGTCATTGGACGAGAGCAAATTCTCCGCGTGGGACATAGCCATATTCAATCTGATGCTGTTGCCGCAGATATTCACCTCTGCTAATCAGATGCTGGCCCTCGTGCACCTGCCCAACCTCGATTGGAACGGGGTGACACTCAACCCTGTACAGCTGCAACTCACTGCAAGCTATTTGCTCGGTGCGACGACGCTGACCACCAACACCAATGCGCTGGATATCGACGGAGTAACCTGGCCCACCGATCCGGTGTTCGTGATCGCCAGCAATGCGCTGATCAACACGGCAATGGCTGTTTTCTTGAAGCCTTACCAGGGGTATCCGTTCTCCGACAGCGGCGACTTCAAGAAACTGGCCGATTGGAGCTACAACGGCTCGATCTCCTCGCTCTCGGCCACAGTCAAGCAGGTGGCCCCCTTGACCATCAATGCCCAGTTGAGCGCTTCGCTCAATGCGCAGGCCACCCTCACGACGGCGGGCATGGCCCTGGCGGCGGCAGGTTGTGCCCTCGGTGCGGCCCTGCTGTAACCCTCAAATTCCTTGCCGGAGCAACGCCCATGTCGAGCATGTTTGATTACGATGTTTCCATCAGTCCTTCGCCCGCCGAAATCGATCTGACCGTGGCAGTCGATGGCGTCGCTATCAGCGCGACGATAACGTCGGTACCGTCGCTGACGTTTAAATTGACGCCGACAGGAAACCTGGTCCAGAAGATTCTGTCCGCGGTTGCCTATCCCATTGCGACCCTCATCGCCGCAGAGGTCAAGGACAAACCCAAGGACGCGTTGCAAGGCAAAGTCGAGCCCATCGGCTCTGTGCCCAACTACGATACCAATGGTATCCGCATCGCCCCCAGCGCTCTGACCTTGGGTAGCGTCAACATCGGCGATAGCCCGATGTTGAAAATCGTCGCGACACTGGCGATCACCACTCCTCCCTCTACCAGCGTCTGATCTGCCTACGAGAGCGCATCGCATGCCTACTATCGACGACTTCCTGCCGAAATTGACGGCTGCCTCCGGCACAGCTTCCTTGGCCGCTACCCTGCCCCAACAATTTTCGGTATCGGCTTGTGGCCCCTATCCGTTGGCCAGCCACGTGGACATTCCCAGCAATTCCAACGGTGGCGAATTACTGCTGGCATTGAACGACATCTCGGTGTCGCCAGTGACGTTGTTATCCATCGTTCCCGACCATGATCCCCGCCGTATCGTGGTGACCCTGGCGCCGATGCAACTGAACGGAACCTACGAACTGTTTGGCCTGGAAAGTGCGAAGGTGCAATTGGATACCGGTGGATTGATGGCGCCGCTGGCAAGCTTTGCCGTGGGTGCGAGTACTGTTGATGATACCGATCCACCGACTATCACCGAGAAACAGTATGACCAGCTGCAGCAAGCCAACGATCAGCGTACCCAGTTGAATCAGACTGCAAATGGCCGCTCTCTGCTGGATATGTTCAACCAACACAACGACGCCTACAACGCTGTCTTCACTACCAATGCACGTTTGCGCAAGCTCTGGATAGGCGATGGCGCCACCGAGCAGATGTCCGACTATACGTCCCAGGCGTTGGATACACCGGGCATGCCGGTCAATCCAGCGATCACGGACAAGTCCTTTGGTACGACTTCGCAGTCCTACAATGAGAACGCGTTAGCGCAACAACTCAATCTCTACGGCGCCTGTTATCACCCCTACCCCGAGGCTGCGACGGCCGCGCTGACTTTTCAGACGCAAGTTGCCAACGCCACCCAAAACACCCAGCAGAATGTGGTGCCTATGACCGCCCAGGCTGTCTATAGCGCTGTCGATAAAGCCTCGCCTGCGAATCAGGCAAACTTCCTGTTGCAGACCCAGAGCCTGGAAAGCGCGTTGTCACGGATCCTCGACAATAGCCATGACGATACCGATCTGGATCTATGCGCCCAGCACGGTTTCATCATGGACGCCGAGACTCAGGCGCGTGTGCAGTCCATCTATGCCGAATCATTGCGCCTGCATGATCCCAAGCGTCGCTTGCCCCTGCATAGCGGCCCCTTCTCCAGTTCGCTCGCGCAAAGCCGCTTCGTCTTCGCCCTCAGCGAGCAGCCCGATGGCGCGCTGACGCTCAAACTGCAACGCAGCAATTTGAGCGTGCCGGCTCTAGACCTTGACAGCGCGCAGTGGCAGGGCCAGGCCGGTGAGGTCGGTCGCTCGCGTCTGGGCAGCGCCAACTTCATCCGAGGCATCCTCGAAGACCGCATTGCCAGCCAACTGACTCGCGTACTGCGAATGCTCGCCAGCCAGGAGGCATGATGTCGGCAAGCGACTCCATTGCTGTAGTCATCGCGCAACAGCCGCCAGCATCGTCGGCATCAGTGTACGCGCGCATCAGTGAAGAACTGCTGGCCGAAGACCTCGTGCGTTTCCGGCAGGAAGTGGAGCTGGCGTTGGAACCGCAGGCGCCCTACCTCACCGACGTGGAACGGCAGATGTTTGCCGGAGGTAAAAAGATACGCCCTTTGGTCATGCTCCTGTCGGCGCGGCTCATCGCGCAGGATGGGCCTCTGCCCGACAAGGTCTACAAAGGCGCGGCATCGCTGGAGATGCTGCATGTGGCCACCTTGATCCACGACGACATCGTCGATGAGGCTCAGTTGCGACGAGGACTGCCATCGGTGTCGGCGGCTCGCGGCAGCAAGACCGCGCTGCTGATCGGCGATCTGCAATTCGTACAGGCGCTTCGCGGGTTCGCCACCGCCGTGGATACCGAGCGCGACATGACCTTGGTGCGGTTGGTGTTGGATACCGCGTTCGATATCTGCCGAGGCGAGTTGGACGAATTGGACCGGACCTTGCCCGAGGATCACGATGCACGCCTGGCGCGCTATTACCAGACCATCGACCGCAAGACCGCAGTCTTGTTTCGGTTGGCTTGCCAGGGGGGTATCGATCTGGCCGGTGGGCGTAGCCGTGATGCCCGCCGCGGTGGCTTCTTCGGGCGCGCCTTGGGTCGTGCGTTCCAGATCATGGACGACGTGCTCGATGTGGTGGAGTACGAAAGTTCGGCGGGCAAGCAGTCAGGTATCGACCTGTTACTGGGTCGACTGTCGCTGCCGCTGATCTATGCGATGGAGACGCTCGGCCCGACACATGCAATCAGCCAATCGCTGCGCGAAGGCACGCCATTGACGGGGCATCGTTTGGGCGATGCATTGGACGACTTGCGTGATTGTGGCTGTATCGACAAGGCCTACGCGGCTGCCCGGCGCGAAGCCTTGCAGGCGCTGTTCTATCTCGAGCCATTTCCTCCAGGCCGCTATCGCGACGCACTGGAGGAACTGGCACTACACGTCGTTGACCGCCCATTGAACGGCTGACCCTGCACCTGACGGAGCACCCATGAGCACCTTGATGAGTTTTTTTCTCGACACGCTGCAACCGTGCCTCAACGACCCGGACAATGCCAAGCTATGGCTGCCCAAGCAACTGGCGGAGATGCAAGGGGGGGATGGAAATCCGGTGCTGCCGGTGCATGCCGACGAGCAGGATCTGGGCTATCTGACCGGCGACAATGGCAACTATATCGCCCAGCGGTTCGCCAACGTATGGTCACTGATGAACGACGAAGACGCCGTGCCCGATCCCAAAAAACCGTATCCGTACCTGAGTCTGTCTGCAGTCCTGGTGGACGGTTTGCAAAACATCTTCGTTAATCCGTCGTCCTCCACACTTACGGGCCAAGGCTACTCCATCACCCTGCCATTGCTGTTCAATTACTATAACGGCCCCTCGGGGCAGACACATTTGCCGCCGCTGACGATGTCTGGCAACTATCGCATCGACCAGTCGCTCCTGATCGGGGACGCTCCCGACACCTCGACCACTGACATCATCGGCACCGGTGCGTTCACTGTCGCGTTCAGTGAATGCATGTTGAACGCGCAGGTCAGCGTGACCATCGAAGGCAGCGCCGCAACCCGTTCCCTGGCCATCGGGGTGAGCGACCTGAAAATCACCAACGTCAAGGGCGGTTCCATCACGCTGAACTTCACGCAACTCACGCTGGATGGCGACCTGACGGGCAAAGATGAGCTGATTGAGTTGATCAGGCAGGCGCTCAGCGCTTCCCAAGGCCAGGCAGCCATGGTCGGCGCATTAAGCAGCATGTTGAATTTGCCCTCCAACCTGCAAAGCGTCAACGATATGCTCGGCACACAGGCCGAGAACCTCATGTCCAGTGTGTTCGGCCCCCTCCCTGCCCAAGGCTTGCCCAATGACGACAGTGGCCAGGACGCGGCTTCGCCCGTGGACCTGTTCCTGTTCGATCGCACGCGCGTGGCGCTGAACGAAGCGAACAGTAACTGGTATCTCCCGTGGCAACTCGCGTGCTCGTCGGATCCGGTGCTGGAGCCTTATTCCAATCCTCAGATCGACATACCCGATCAGACGTATGGGGGGCTGAAGTACACCAACATCCAGTTGACCAAACTGACGCTTTCGGGCGGTTCCAACGCCCAAGCACCGCTCTCGGCGGTCACGCTCAGCACTCCGCGGATTGCCGCCACGCTCAGTTTCGGCGCTCTGGCAGAGGGGCCGGTACGACAGCTCGACCGCCCGGGCCCGACGGTCAGCCAGCCCGTTCCACCAGCACCGCCGCTCACCGTGAACGCCGGGTTCTCGCTGACCCAGCAGGGCCTCAAGCCAGTCCTACTGCAGGGCACCCTGACCGCGACCGTGGTCAACCTGCAAAGCTCGCTGACGATCACCCCGTCAGGCGCCGATGTGAATGCCTTGACGCTCACGATCAGCGATATCAGCGCAAACCTGGACAGTGCCCAGATAGATGTGTCGGTGACTCTGACGCCACGCGACACCGCGTTGGAGCAGATCATCGGCCGCTTGTTCCAGAAACCCGAAGTCCAGTCACAGATCGCCAAAGCGCTGAACGATGCGCTCAGCGCCCAGGCGCCACAGCTGTCGGAAGAGTTCAGCCAGATCGCGCGTAAAGCCATCCTCAACCAACTTAACAGTTAGGAGAACATCATGTCCGACAGTCAACTCGTCCAATTGCTGGAAAACATGCTACTGACGCCCGCCTCCGACTTCTACTTGTCCTCGATTCTCTACAATCCGGACGGTAGCGCGCTGGACCCACTGACCATCGCCGAAGTGGACCTGGGCTCATTCACGATCGAAAAGATTCCGATCGACATCGTTATCAAGAAACTGAATATCCTCGGACTGAGCAACAGCCAGGTGAAGCTCGATAATGGAACCGACCCCGAGATCGTCGTCGACGGCAGCACCGTGACCTTCCACGGCAAACAGCCCAATACACAGGATGGGTACCAACGCCCCCCCGCCGTACCCAACCAGATCCAGGCCAGTGGCGAATTGCACGTCAACCTGAACCACATCGACATGCCACCGGGTACTTTCAGCTTGACCATCAACCACGTCGATGACCTGACCGGGGTCTTCAGTGCTACCGAGGCGGTGGATGGACAGCTCGATACCGCAGTCGTCAACTTCAGCGCGTTGTCGGTCAATCCGGTCGTCGGCAATGGCAACATAACGATCGATATCGATCTGGCGACCGTCTTTAAAGCCACCATCAACCAACTGCTCAATGAGGACGCCAACCAGACGAAGCTCATCGCCGCGCTCAACGGCCAGCTCTCCAACCCCAATCTGCTCGCCAGCCTGTCGCAGGTCGCCACCACGGAAGCCCGCAAGGCCTTGGCCACTATCTGATTGAAAAAGGAGTTTCGACCATGTCCACCGATTTCATCGCGGGCCTTTCGCAATCGTTATTAAACAACGCCAGTGAATCCATTTTTCCCACCATCGCGCCCAAGCTGAGCGACACCGCAAACATTCCCGATGCGAACGCGAGTTTGACCTGGAGCGTATCTGCACCACCGACATTCAGTTTGGCCGCCAGCGGTAGCGGTCAAACTTTCATGGTCAGCATGCCGGTGGAGCTGTCCGTGACCGTGGCCGGCGGGGACCCCACCAGCAGCACAGTCGGTGCCAATGCCAGTGCACGGGCCACAGTAGATGGCAACGGTGTGGTGCGTCTGTCAGTGACCGATATCAACTTTGTCACCGATGATCCGTTTGTGAACGAAATCCTGGACGCCTTGAAGAGTGATATCGCCAGCCGGGTGAACAGCCTGATATCCGCCATCGCCATACCGCTGGGGCCCGTCAACGGTATCACCTTTGCCGGATACGCCCTGTTGATCGATGGCGGCAACGCCTATGCGGCGGGCGGATTGTTCTCGCCGGTGGCGATCAGCCAAAAGCAACCGCCATCCAATGGCGGCTTCAACCTGGTACTCACCGAGCCGCTGATCCAACAGGTCGTCGCCAATCTGTGGTGGAGCACAGTACAGAAGACCTATTCGGCCAGCGGTGCCGTCGTGCATCTCAACAGTTACAGCGCTTCGGTCAACAACGGTAACCTGACGCTGACGCTCAACTTGAGCGGTAGCTACAGCTTGGGGCCGGCAGACTGGGATATTTCCATCAGCCCAGTCACCGCGACGCTGCAGGTGGTGGTGGATGCGCAACGTAACATCCGTATAAGCGGCGGCAGTGTTTCTCGCCCATCGGTCAACATCACGCCCTCCAATTTCTGGGCGTGGATGGCGACGTTGGGCGGTGGTGTGATCTCCTCCATTACCCTGGCGATCCTCAACGATGTGGTAGGAGGCCAGATCCAGGAAACGATCCAAGGTCAGCTGGCCCAGACCCTGCTGCAAATTCCGGATCTGAGCGGCAATTTCGAAGGTTTCACTCTGCAGGTGACGCCTGAGAACCTGAACATCACAGGCGTGGGCAATCAGATCCTGCTGACAGGTACCGCCAGCGTCACCGCCAGCTGAACGATATCCCGGCGGAACCAGCGTTGACACCGCCGGGATACCGAAATCGCCTTCACATGGAGTGAACGCCCATGCCGGAAATCGCCGATTACATGTCATGGAATATTGAAAGCCTGTCCTCGAAGAAATGCGCCAAGGACGTCTTTCGCAACGTCAACGTCGCGGCCTGGATCGCCGTGCTGATCGACGAGATGCAGGCTAACGTCATCGGCGTCATGGAAGTGACGCTCGGCACGGGTGAGCAAGCGGTGCAAGTGCTGGTCCAGGCCATCAATGATCGCAAGAAGCTTGTCGGCTCAGGCAGCAAGTGGAAATACGAGGTGTCGCAGCGAAATATTGAAGTCGCCCATACGTTCGCCCGGCGCGCCGACAAGTACGCATTGCTTTGGGACGATGCAAACGTCAGCGTCAGCAACATGGCGGTCGCCACCAGCACCAAGGTGATTTTCGCTGACCGCAATCCATTGTTCTGGAACATGCAGGCCAGAACCGCGGGCAAGCCCAAGGAACTCAACTGCCTGCTCTGGCATGCCCCTCAACCCAAGTATCACAAGAAAGATGCGACCATCCAGTTGCTGGCAGATCTAAGTGAAGAGATCGAGATCAACACGGGCAACACGGCCTTTTTGATCTCTGGCGACTTCAACTACAACACGGCCAATGCCGCTACCTATGCGCCTCTGACCAGCCTGAAGTTCTCCGGTATATTCGACGGCGAAAAAACTACCCTTACCTCGTTGAAATCGTTCGTCAATGACATCGCCAATCGCCAGAAAATGATCCAGCAAGGCGATGTTGACGACGCCTTTTTGGCAAGCGCCTACGACAACATATTCATCCGTGGCATCACCTCCAATTGGGAACTCAAGGTCTGCGTTCCCAACGTCGTCCTCCAGGAAATCATGGACAGCTTCACCTTCATGATCGTCACCCGCATGCAGCTGCAACTGGCAATGAAGAATGCCAAGATCATCAGCGACCACATGCCTATCGTCATGACTCTCGAAGAATAACCCCAGCGAACTTCGCTCTCTGATGAAGAAATGGCCATGGATATCCAAACGCTTCGCGAGAACCTCAAGATTGGGCTGGACGGGACGACAACCATCGTTGCCAGTACGGTGACCACGGCAAAATTCGCCGACTTTTACGGGCGCATTTTCGACCATCAACCGCTGACCATTTCCAATGCGAGCATCGGTCCCGACGACGCCGGCAATACAGTGCAGCGCGTCGGCACCGCCTCGCTTTTTCGCCAAGTGGCTAACGCTCCCGTAACAGCCACGTTTGTGCTCGATCCGCAAAGCGGCGACGTCACTGTCCAGTTGATGTTCACTTTGATTGGCACAGGACGAAACTGGAAATTTTCCGACAGTTTCCCGGATCTGCCCGTCAGCTTCGATTTCAGTTCCAGTGTCACCGCTCCCCAGACGTCGGCGCTGGACGATCTCACGCTGACCTCGGCATGGTTCTATGCACTGACCGATGCTACCGTCGTTGATATCGACTTGGGCTCCACCAAGGCGCCAGTGTCGCTGGACGCAGGGCTCGGTTTCGCCGGCATTGTTGAGCTTAACGGCGTACTGCTGGCGCTGGAACATCTGCTGGACGTCAACGACCGTTTCGCGATCGGCGGAAACATCGTCGAACCCTCCGTGCAGGTGTCGCCGCTGCGCGAGATCGTTAACAATTTCCCATGGAAAGAACAAAACTCGCCGCCGGGCATCAGTCTGTTCGTGGACCTGGGACTGGACGTTTCCATTTCCGAAAAGCTTGCGCTTACCCAGACGATCTTCTCGGTTTACAGTCCTTTGAGCGCGAAATGGTGGATGGCCAACCCCAGCTATGAGCCATTCATGGCGATCAGTGGTGCGCTGACGATACCCAGTGCCGGCCTGACCGTTGAGCTGTCATCGAAGATTCCCAAGGGCACTCGCAAGCTGGTGATCACCGGAGAATTCAGCGGTTTCACCCTGAGCAATCTGGCGGACCTGCTGGACCTGGCAGGCACCTCGACGCTAATCGACTACCTGCCGGGGCCACTGCAAGACGCCCTGCATGATGCCGGCAAGCTGCAGTTGCTGGACGCGGCGATCGCACTGACGGGGTCGGGCACCGGCCTTAGCGTCGACTATGTCTACCTGACCGTTGGTATCCCGGACGCTCAATGGAAACTGCTGGGCGATGAGTTTCTGCTCGAATCCATATCCGTTGAGTTCCATGTCACCCTGCCTTTTATCAAGCCTGCACCGGGTGCTTCGATAAATGCGTTGTTCCTGATCGGTAATGCCGCCCAAGTAAACGTTAGCGCCGGCTATCCTGATTTCTTCATTGCCGGCGAACTGGAGGACGCGGTTACGCTGCCGCTGCAGGCGCTGGTCACGCGGTACCTGCCGTCGATCCAGCCGCCGGCCGATCTGACGATCGACATGCTGTCGGTCAACATCGATACCCAGGCCGGCTACAACTTTTACACCGAAATGGCCGACTCCCCAGGGTGGGTCATTCCACTGGGCCCGCACAACCTGGCCATCGAGGACATTCAATTCGGCTTGTCAAAAGGGCTCGGGGCGAACGCTAAGACCTCGGCTCAGTTTGCCGGCGGGCTGGTCTTCGACGACAACCTGACGCTGGCCATGTCTTACGATCCCACTCAGGGGCTAGCGTTGCGGGGTGCCCTGCCCCAAGTCACGTTGAACGGGCTGATCGGCTGGCTATGCAACGCCAAAGATGTACTGCCCAGTGGGCTTGGCGACTTGACGTTTACCGACTCGACGTTGTTGATCACCAAGAACCAGGATCAATTCAAGCTTTCGTTCGGAACCCAGGTTGCCAACGCCGGCTCGCTGGCTTTCGAACTTCTGGACCAACAAGGTACCTGGGGCTTTGCTCTGGGCCTGGACTTGTCCCTGTGCAAGCTGTCGGCGCTGCCAGGACTTGCATCCATCCAGGCGTTCCTGGATATCTTTCCCATTGCCGGCGAGCAGGTGGTGATCGTTTCCACGCTGAAGAAGTCGGATTTCACTTTTCCGGCTTTGGACCTATTTCAAAATCCGCAGATCAAGTCAAAACAGATCACTATTCCGGCCTGGTCAGGTGGACTGCAGGAAGGCTTCTACTTTTACGCGCAGACCCAACTGAAGCAAAACAGGATCCTGCAAAACCTGGCCAGAATGCTGTCCATTTCGCCAGACACGAACCTGAATGCGGGGATATTCATTGGCACCGATGCCGGCACCCAGGCACGGCTTTTCGCAAATATCAGCACGGTGATCAATCGTTCGGTAACGCTCAGCGGGGCCTTGGGCGTTCAGATACAGGCCGAACAGGTTGAGTTCTATCTGACCGCCACCGCTCGCGCCACCCTCGAGTCGCAACCGGTGCGCTTCGATGTCAGCTTGGCAGTCGTGGAAAACGGCGCATTCGTATCGGGCGACATGGTGGTTGAAAACGATAACGGCACCCTCGACTTCTCGGTATTCAAGCTCAAGAGCTTGGCGTTCGAGCTTGGCATTTCCTTCGAAGGCGAACCTTCGATCGGATTTGCCGCCGAACTGGATATAGCCGACATCGATAGCGCCTTGGCGGTGTTCATCGACACCGTGCAACCTAGCCAGTCAATGGTTGCCGGCGCTGTCAGCGACCTCAGCCTGGCCAAGGTCTTTGACGAGTTGACCGGTGCTACTGCCTCGGACTTGCCCGGTTTCCTGCGCGATGTACTCACCCAGATAGCGGTGGGTCGATTGCACAGCTTCGACAGTGACTGGCCGACCTACCACGATGCCCTGAACCATTACGACCTGGCTAAAATTCGTGAAATGTTCGCCGCCGGTGGCGTTGACCTGCCCGCCGATAGTGGCCAGATCCAGTTGATTGTGAACACACCGGACCAGATTTGGTACCTGCTCGATCTTTCCACGATGTACCACTACGAAATGCAGCGTAACGGGGGGCAGATCTCGGTGTCCCTGGAAGCCCAACTGTACGTCGTGCCTCAGCCAGTCAGCATCGCCACATTGACGTTCCCACAGGGCTTCCACATTTTTGCCGATATCCAGTTTCTGTGGATCCGAGAACAGATCAAGGTCGAGGTCATGCCGCAAAAAGGCATCGCCTTCAATGTCGAAATGGCGCCAATCGTCATCGGCAATGACAAGCTGTTCAAGCTCACGGGTGCCCAGGGCTCGGGCGGCCCTAGTGTGCTGCTGTGCACCTTCTCGGACGCCACTAACCCGCAACCGTCCTATCGAACGCCCGCATTCATGATCTCCGGTGAAGCTTATCTACTGGGTATCGGCCCGCAAATCGATATCGATATTCGAGCTGACCATTGTCACTTTGAACTCAAGGACACCACTCTCGGTGGTTCGACCTTCAACCTACAGGCCGATATCGACGGTATCGACTCAATCAACGCACAAGGTTCGGCCAGCGTCGGTATTAACGAGTCCATCGATCTTGGACCACTCGGCACGCTGAGCATCGACGACACCATCAATGCCGACCTGGCCTTCGGCACCACAGGCCAGGGAATATTTGCCAACGCCTCGTTCAGCTTTACCTTGGCCAGCAGCACGCATGACATCGCCAGCTTCGACCTGGATGTCGACATTGGTCCTCTGGAAAATCTCCCAGGCATCCTGCTGGAGAAGATCAAACAGTTCTTTGTCGGATTGTTCCAAGACGCGAAGAAATGGTTGGAATACGTCTATCAGGGCATCCTGAAGGGCATTGAAGGGATCGAGCAAATCGGCAAGATCCTCAGAGACACCTTCAAACTTGCGTGGAAGCAGGCCGCCATCTTCCTCCAGGCTGTGGGCTATGCGGCCGAGGACGTGGAGAAGATGTTGATTGCAGTCTTCGACAAAACCGTCGAAGAAGCGCAGGAAATCGTCGACTTCCTGTACAACAGCATCAAGAATTGCGCGATGAAAAGCGGCTTGCTGGCCGTTGCATGAGAAATGCCATTGGTAGCTCTCGTCTGGCGCTCCAGTCAATTTGCAAGATTAGGCAATCATCCGCCCGGATCGTGCAATCGCTCCCAAACATAGCTTTCTATAGTTAACCAGAGCCAAACCATCCGGAGCTGGTACCCCTATGAGCGCCCTCAACATCAATGGCCGTGAATACACGGTCGACGTAGACCCAAGCACCCCGATTCTTTGGACCTTGCGCGACACGCTGGGCATGACCGGCACCAAGTTCGGCTGCGGCGCGGCGTTGTGTGGCGCTTGCACCGTGCACCTGGATGGCCAGGCCATTCGTTCCTGCGTGACGCCCATTGCCGCCGCCGAAGGCAAGAAAATCACCACCATCGAAGCGGCAACCAACGGCAGCGATCCGGTCGGCAGCGCCGTGCACGAAGCGTGGGTCAAGCATGACGTGGCGCAATGTGGCTACTGCCAGAGCGGCCAGATCATGAGCGCGACCGCTTTCCTCAAGGCCCAACCCAAGGGCAAGCAGCCCACGGCCGCCGAGATCGACTCGGCCATGGCCGGCAACATCTGCCGCTGTGGCACCTACGCCCGTATCCGCGCCGCGGTGGCTGATGCCGCCAAAGCCCTTGCCTGATCGGAGCAGACCATGTTGAACGAGATCTTCCCGAACGAGCGCCCTCGCGCCTTGCAACTCCTGCTTGAACGCGACGAGGCTGACAGCCCCGCTACGCTGCCGCGCCGCAGTTTTCTCAAGATCGTCGGCATCGGCGGGCTGGCCTTGGGGGCGTTTCCACACCTGGCCCTGGCACAAGAGACCAATGGCGCCGCTGTGCCGCTCAAACCGAGCCAGCAACCCTCGGCATTTGTGCAAATCGCGCCCAGCGGCGAAGTGACGGTGACCATCAACCGCCTGGAGTTCGGCCAAGGCGTGCAGACCGGCTTGCCGATGATTCTTGCCGAAGAACTCGATGCCGACTGGAGCCTGGTACGCAGTCGCAACGGCAACAGTGACGCCGCCTACATGGACCCGAATTTCGGCATTCACCTGACCGGCGGTTCCAACTCGATCAAGAACAGCTACACCCAGTACCGCGAACTCGGCGCCCGTGCCCGCGCCATGTTGCTGAGTGCCGCCGCCGCGCGCTGGAACGTGGACGTGGCGAGCCTGAGCACCCAGGCCGGCATGGTCCTCGGCCCGGCAGGCCGTAAAGCCAGCTACGGCGAGCTGGCCGAAGCCGCGATGGCGATGCCGGTGCCCGAGCAGATCACGCTCAAGGATCCCAAGGATTTCCGCATCATCGGCCAGGCTACGACACGCATCGACGCCAAGGCCAAGAGCAGCGGCCAGCAGGATTTTGGCATCGACATGCATCTGCCGGGGCAGCTCACCGCTGTTGTCGCCCGACCTCCGGTGTTCGGCGCCAGAATCGCCTCCCTGGATGACAGCGCGGCACGTGCCACGAAAGGCGTAAAAGCCGTGTTGCGCGTCCCACTGGACGGCGGTGCCGAAGGTGTTGCGGTGGTCGCCGACAGTTACTGGCAGGCAAAGCTGGCACGCGACGCGCTGAAGGTGGAGTGGGATGCGAGCGCTGTAGAAAAAGTGGACAGCGAGAAACAATTGGCGCAATACCGGGAACTGGCCAATCAGCCCGGCCCACTGCACTTTGATGCCGACATGACGCCACTTGCCAGCGCGCCGCATCAACTGGACGCCGAGTTCGTGTTTCCCTACCTCGCCCATGCCCCGATGGAGCCCCTCAATTGCACCGTGCAGCTCGCCGGGGATGGCGCTCAACTGTGGGTCGGTACGCAGTTCCCCGGCGGTGACGGTGCCGCGGCCGCCAAGGTACTGGGCCTCAAGCCAGAGCAGATCCAGGTGAACGTGCAGACCGCCGGCGGTGGTTTTGGCCGGCGCGGCGTGCCCACCAACGATTTCGTCGTACTGGCTTGCGAGGTCGCCAAGGCCGCGCGCACCGCCGGGGTCAACGCCCCTATCCGCACCCTTTGGAGCCGGGAGGACGACATCAAGGGCGGTTACTATCGGCCCATGCACCTGCACCGTGCGCGCATCGGTTTTGACGACAGCGGCAAAGTACTCGCCTGGGACCACGCCCTGGTGGGCCAATCGATCATCACCGGCACCGTGTTTGGCGGGCGGGTGAAAAACGGCATCGACCCGACCGCCACGGAAGGCCTGCGTAATCCGTATCCGCTGCCCATGCGGCTGACGGTTCATCACCCCAAGCTCAACGTTCCCGTGCTGTGGTGGCGCAGCGTGGGCTCCACCCATACGGCGTTTGTGATGGAAACGCTGATCGACGAGATCGCCCGCACGACCAAGCAGGATCCAGTGGCCTACCGGATGAAGCTGTTTGGCGACCAGAGCCCACGCCATCGCGAGGCGCTGCAATTGGCCGTGGACAAGAGTGAGTATGGCAAGCGCCAGTTGCCGGCGGGCCATGCCTGGGGCGTGGCGGTCCACGAGTCGTTCAGCTCGGTGGTGGCCTACGTCGTCGAAGCCTCGGTGCAGGACGGTCGTCCGGTGCTGCATAACGTGACGGCCGGTGTGCACTGCAACCTGGCGGTCAACCCTCGCAGTGTCGAGGCCCAGGTCCAAGGCGCGGCGCTGATGGGATTGTCGATGTGCCTGCCAGGTGGCGCGATCACGCTGAAAGATGGCGTGGTGCAACAAAGCAATTTTGCTGACTTCAGCGTGCCGCGCATTACCGACATGCCGACATTTGCCGTCCACATCGTGCCCAGCGCCGAGCCTCCTACGGGGATGGGTGAACCCGGCCTGCCGGCACTGGCCCCCGCTTTTGCCAACGCGGTGGCGAGCCTGACGGGTAAACCGTTGCGTGAGTTACCTTTCAAATTGGCGTGACAGGCGTGTGAGGCTGTCTGGCCGCAACGCCAGACAAGCCTCACGATCACAAGCGAATGCGCTTGATATCCCGCTGCGGTGGCGCGCCGAACAGGCGGCTGTATTCACGGCTGAACTGCGAGGCACTTTCATAGCCAACCAAGCCCCCTGCACTGCTCGCGTCGACATTCTGGCTCAACATCAACTGCCGAGCGGCTTGTAGCCGCAGCTGCTTCTGGTATTGCAACGGACTCATTCCGGTCACGGTGCGAAAATGCTGGCGAAACGTGGACGGACTCATGTGCGCTTGTGCCGCCAGATCGTCCATACGCAACGCCTGGCGAAAATTCAGTTTCAGCCAGGCAACCGTCTTGGCGATGTGCTGGCTGGGTGACCCGGCAGCGATCACATGCAGCAACTGTGGCGCGTGGGCACCGCTCAACAGGCGCGCGATGATCTCTTCCTTGATCAGCGGAGCGACTGTCTCAAGCAGCGACGGTTCCCCCAGCAGGTCTATCAAGCGTCGCAGGGCGTCCAGCACCCTGGTATCCAGGGCTTGTACGGTAACCGGTCGAAACGCGTCGTCCCTCATGCGTTGTGACAACTGCATGCGCTCGGCCACCTGCATCACCATCGTGCTGTCGAATCTCAGCATCATGCCCAGGAACGGCTTGGCGACGCTGGCTTGGGAGATGTGGGAAATGACCGGCAGATCCACGCAGGTCACCATCGACTGGCCCGGCGCGTAAGTCAGTATCTCGTCCCCGAGCATGGCTTGCTTGCGGCCCTGCAAGGTCACGCCGATACCCAGGCCATAGATGCAGTGCGTCGGCGCGGTGATCGTGTTGCGCCGATGCAGGCTCAAGCCGGCAATGGCGGTGATCT
This sequence comes from Pseudomonas fluorescens, assembly GCF_001623525.1. Classification (NCBI taxonomy): domain Bacteria; kingdom Pseudomonadati; phylum Pseudomonadota; class Gammaproteobacteria; order Pseudomonadales; family Pseudomonadaceae; genus Pseudomonas; species Pseudomonas fluorescens. The sequence continues at coordinate 1,412,417 of NZ_CP015225.1, forward strand.
GGTCGCCCTCGCTGGGCACCAGCTGGCTGACCGAACCGGCCAGGCGACTGATGTCGCTGACGCCCTGGTCGCAGTTGAAGTCGGTGTGCACATTTCACTCCTTGAAAACATCGGACCCACGCCTGGCGGTGATGCGAACACTGTTCGCCATCACCGTAAGTCGTTGATCAATATGGACGCAGTATGCTGGGTCGGCGGTTCGAGTCGCTTGCCTGATTGACGCAATTTCTTACTCGATTTAACGATCCGTAGCTCGCATCAGTCACCTCGGGCCAGAAATGACAATATGTTTCAGGAGTTTGGGGGGCACAAAGTGATGGTTTGGCTGGGTGCCTAAAGATTCTGGAAGATGTAGCCGGTTGACCGCTGATCATCCAGCGCGACCCCCACTTGCAGCAGGTGTTGGGCCAGGGCCGGCGTTTCGACCCGCACTTTCCAATCCAGGCCTGTCGGTGCCACCGGGGCGCGATCGTAGCGAATGATCGCCTCAGTCAGCTGCGCCCGATCAGGCAAGTACACCGCCAACGCGTTGCCTTTCCAGGCGGCGACGTTCATGCCCATCGCTTCACACAGCGCAATCTTGGCCTGGGCATCGTCCCTGTCCGCCTGGCGGGAGCGTTCGATCTGATCGGCCAGGATCGGATCGACAACGCGGTCGCTGAACAAGACCTCGCCCGTCTCCCAGACCTCAGGCGGGCAGACCTTGTCGGCAGGACGCAAGGCAATGAGCGGATTGATTTCCATCGGATAGATTCGACAGACCAGCGGCCGCTCTTCATAGATGCCGCAACGACCATCGTCGCCGAGATTGCGGCACTGCGTCAGCGCATTGCCCGCCAGTACCGCCACGACTCGAATCTGGGCATCGCCACTGGTGACGGCCACGGCCCGTTGGGCGCTGTGGGCGAATTGCCTAGGCTCGGAAGGCCAGGTTGACTCATCGAACGCCTCCAGTATGACCGCCACCTCATGTCCGCGGTGTAGCCACTGCCTTGCCTCATCCAACGTCAGTGGAATCAGCCGCCCCTTGCAGCAGATGCCGCAGCCGTTGCAGGCAAAGCGGATCGTGTTGTTTTCCATATCAAGCACTCGCACACGTGTTTTCGATGGCCTACAGAAGTCCCCGCCACTCGGATACAGCTGTGGCAGGGCCTCAGGGCCGCGAGAGTATGTGGAGCGAAACGCCTATCCGGTTGCCGGATTCGCCGGCATGTTTGCCTGATCCAAGGTGATTTCAGGTATCAGCCTTTGGGAGGCGAACCCGTTGTTTCGGGTTCCCCTTCACTTCAGATGCCGGGAACGCGGCCTCACTGGAGGTGATCGGCGTCGATCACGGCCTGGGCGAACGCTCGCGGTGCTTCTTGCGGCAAGTTGTGGCCGACACCGCCATCGATCAGGCGATGTTCGTATTGGCCAGTGAAACGCTTGGCATAGGCTTCGACGGGCGGATGAGGAGCGCCATTGGCATCACCCTCCAAGGTGATGGTCGGCACGCTGATCGACGGGAACGTCGCCAGTTTCTTTTCCAGTGCATCGTATTTGGCCTCGCCCTTGACCACGCCCAGGCGCCAGCGATAGTTGAAGATTGAAACGGCGACATGATCGGGGTTCTGCAAAGCGGCGGCACTGCGCTCATACGTTGCGTCATCGAAGTTCCACTTGGGCGACGCCAGTTTCCAGATCAGTTTGGCGAAGTCGTGGGTGTTTTTCTCGTAACCGAGGCGGCCGCGCTCGGTCGCAAAGTAGAACTGATACCACCACTGCAGTTCGGCGGCCGGTGGTAGCGGTGTCTTGCCGGCCTCCTGGCTGCCGATCAGGTAGCCACTCACCGCCACCAGCGCCTTCACCCGCTCCGGCCAAAGGGCCGCGACAATGTCGGCGGTGCGTGCGCCCCAGTCATAACCGCCGAGCACGGCCTGCTTGATCTTCAGCGCGTCCATGAAATCAATCAGATCGCTTGCCAGTGCAGAAGGCTGGCCGTTGCGCAGGGTCTTGGCCGACAGGAAGCGCGTGTCGCCATAACCGCGGGCGTACGGGATCAGCACGCGATAGCCCTTCTCTGCCAGCGCGGGTGCCACATCCGCGTAGCTGTGAATGTCATAGGGCCAACCATGCAGCAGGATGACCACCGGCCCATCGGCGGGACCGACCTCGGCATAGGAAACGTCCAGCAGGCCAGCCTTGACGTGCTTCAGCGGGCCGAACGAGGTGTGACTGCCCGGTGTAATGGCGCCGATGGTGCCGGCAGGTACATCGGCGGCGTTAGCCTGCGACGAAGCGAAGCCCAAGGCGCCCAATTGCATCATCGCGAACACCAGGAGGGCCGGGGTGAACAAGCGACCATGGCGCGCTGCGGATGGGTGGTTCAGAGTCGTGTCCATGTGAATCTCCCTTACGAATGGCGGGTGAGCGGCTCCCGGTTCTGAGCCGCCAGGAAAGGTTTAATGAGCGGTCTGGGCGACGGTGTTTTTCGCGGCGCTACGCAATGGCCGGAATGCCTCGCGCAACTCTTCGCTGAACAATTGCGGCTGCTCCCAGGCAGCGAAATGGCCGCCCTTGCTGACTTCCTTGAAGTAGGACAGCGATGGGTAGGCGCGCTGGGCCCAGGTTTTCGGTGCGCGGTAGATTTCACCGGGGAACACGGTGATCGCCACCGGGACCTTGATGTCAGCGGTTTTTTGCGCCACCGCGCTGAAGTTATTGTTGTTGTTCTCCCAATAGAAACGGGAGGACGATGCGCCGCTGTCGGTCAGCCAGTACAGGCTGATGTCGTCGAGCATTTCATCGCGACTGAGCACACGCTCCGGCTTGCCTTCGCTGTCAGTCCAGGCGGCAAATTTCTCGTACATCCATGCCGCTGTGCCCGAGGGCGAATCTGCCAGCAGGTAACCGATGGTCTGCGGCCGGGTCACCATCATCGCGCCGTAAGCTGCATTGCGGCCGAAGAAGCTGCTCAGCGAGTTGTAGGCAGTGCGTTCTGAAGCGCTCAGCCCGGCCGGTGCCGGTTCGCCGCTGTTGATCGGCTTCACCAGCTCCGGCGGCACGGTCGCCGGCATGTTCAAATGGATACCCAGCAAACCGGGCGGCGCCAGGCGGCCCAAGGCGTCGGAGATGACCGACCCATGATCACCGCCCTGGGACACGTAATGGGTGTAGCCGAGGCGTTTCATCAGCACGTCCCAGGCCTTGGCCACGCGGTCCGGGCCCCAGCCCAACTCGGTCGGCTTGCCGGAAAAGCCGTGACCTGGAATCGATGGAATCACGACGTCGAAAGAGTCCTCGGCACGCCCCCCATAGGCGGTCGGATCGGTCAACGGGCCGATGGTCTTGAGGAACTCCAATTGCGAACCCGGCCAGCCATGGGTAAGGATCAGCGGCATGGCGTTGGGATTGCGCGAACGCACATGAATGAACTGGATGTCGACACCATCGATCGTGGTGATGAACTCGGGCAATGCATTGAGCCTGGCCTCGGCCTTGCGCCAGTCATAACCGTTGCCCCAATACTTCACCAAGTCCTGTACCTGGGCCAGTTGCACGCCCTGGGAAACGTCATTGACGGTTTCCTTGTCCGGCCAACGGGCGTCGGCAATGCGCTTGCGCAGTTCGGCCAGCTTCGCGTCATCGACATGGATGCGGTATGGGCGGATGGCCTCGGATTGAGACGATTGAACCGTACTGGCTGGCGCGACCGCGGCGGTGGCCGCCCAGGCACCTGGGCTGGCAGCGAGCAGTGCGAGACTGAGCGCACTGCCCCTGGCGGTGTGAACCAGGCAACGGTGCCAGGCGCAAACGGATGAAATTGCAAGCATGATGACTCTCCTTGAGTGAGTGGCCCACGGACCTGGATCAATTGTCCTGAGCGCAGTCCTGGGCGACGGCGTTGTAGTCCAGTGCCTGGATCTGGCCGGCCGAGTCCAAATAGGTCATGCGTGTCTCCACGACGCCGCAGCCCGAGCCTTGCTTGACCGAAAGCACCTTGGCGACATCCAGGTGGTCGCCATACAGGTAGGTGTGAGGCTTGATGCTGTCTTGGGCATTGGCCACGACAGCGCCAAGGCTCAGTGCGGCAAACAAGGAAGCGATGCTGAGGTTTTTCCAGTTCATGATGTTATCTCCGACGTGGGGTGAGCCAGTGAGACGGCTGGGGCTGTCTCGGTGGGCTCATTTGACGTCGGCCAGGTATCGCCCATGTGTCAGCGACGGCCTGGAGTGCAACGGTGCGTATCGACAGTGGCGCTTGATACATGGAGATACATTCGTGCCAGAGGACTGCGCTAGCGCGAGGCGCTCGAAAAAAGGCCTGCTGCGCTGCCTTGCCTTTGCGCAGGCAACTCCAGTGCGGCGCGAGCCTGTCGAGTTACGTGCGTCGAGCTACAGATTCGCCTGGCCCCGACAATTGGCCTTTGCTTTATGATGTTCGCCATCTCATGACTGACTGATGGAACCCCCATGACTTTCGATTTCGACACGGTATTGGAACGCCACGGCACCGGCAGTACCAAATGGAGCCGCTACCCGGCCGATGTGTTGCCGATGTGGGTCGCCGATATGGACTTCCCCGCCCCACCGGTGATCATCGACGCGCTGCACAAGCGCCTGGAACATCCGATGCTGGGCTACAGCGTGGCCCAGGACGATCTGCGCGCCGCCGTCGTGGCCGATCTGTGGAGCAAGTACGCCTGGCGCGTCGAGCCCCAGCAGATTGTGTTCCTGCCGGGTGTCGAACCGGGCTTCAACATGGCCCTGCATGCCTTGGTAGCGCCCCAGCAGAATGTCGTGGTGCAGGTGCCCAACTACCCGCCGCTGCGCAACGCCCCAGGTCACTGGCAGTTGAACAAAGTGGAATTGCCATTCAACCCGGTCAACGGTGAATTCCACACGCCATTGGCTGCGTTGCGCGAGTCCTTGCAGGGCGGTGGCGCGCTGTTGCTGAGCAATCCTCACAACCCGTTGGGCAAGGTGTTTGACCGCCAGGAACTCAAGGCCGTGGCAGACATCTGCCTGGAGCAGGACGCCTGGATCATCTCCGACGAAATCCATGCCGAACTGTGCTTCGACGGTCGTGTACACATCCCAACCGCCTCCCTCAGCCCGGAGATTGCCGAGCGCACCATCACCCTGATGTCCGCCAGCAAGGCCTTCAATATCGCCGGGTTGAAGACCTCGTTCGCCATTATCCAGAACGCCAAGCTGCGCGAACGGGTCAACAGCGCCCGGGCCGGCATGGTCGACAGCGTCAATGCCCTGGGCCTTGAAGCGACCCGTGCGGCCTATAGCGAAGCCGGCCCGTGGCTAGAGGCCCTGAAGGCGTACCTGCAAGCTAACCGCGATTACCTGGTCGATGCAGTGAACACTCGCCTGCCGGGCATCACCATGACCGTACCCCAGGGCACTTACCTGGCTTGGCTGGATTGCTCCGGGTTGGGACTGGATGACCCGCAGGGCTTCTTCCTGAAAGAAGCCAAGGTGGGGCTGAGTGCCGGCCTGGATTTTGGCGACGACGCCGGTCAGTTCGTGCGCTTGAACTTCGGCTGCCCGCGGGCGCTGCTGGAGGAAGGGATCACGCGGATGGAGCGCAGCCTGAAGGCCAGGGTCTGATCCTGTGGCAAGGGAGCTTGCTCCCGCTGGGCTGCGAAGCAGCCCTCAGATAGGGGCCGCTACGCGCCCCAGCGGGAGCAAGCTCCCTCGCCACACAAGCTCCTGGCCGCAATGGGGTCTGTGCTTTATTCATGCATATCCGGCGCATGGACAAAGCACAGCTTGTTGCCCTCCGGATCGCGGCAATAGGCCCCGAAATAGCCTTCGCAATACTGCGGCCTCGGGCCGGGAGGGCCTTCGTCGGAGCCGCCCATGGCAATCGCCTGCTCCCAGGCAGCACGCACGGTTTGCGGGGAGTCCGCGGCGAAGCTCACTTGCATGCCATTGCCCCACGTAGCGGGCAGGCCATTGAAAGGCAACTGGACGAAAACCTGGGGCCAATGCTTGCCGGGCTGACGCCAGCCTTCTCCCGGCGGGCCCGAATCATTTTCGCCCTCGATGCGCTCCAGCCCCAGGCAGCCGAGGACTGCATCATAAAAAGCGACCATTGTCGGCAGGTCGCGCGCGCCGATCTGTATGTGGCTGAACATTGCCCTGCTCCTTAAACGACACCTGTACTCATATTGGAGAATACAGGCCCGTCCAATGTTCGCCAGGCTCCTCTATTCGCCGACGAAACACGCCTTATTACGCTCATCGACTGGCCGGACAATTCGACCGAACTCTGCCCGAAAACCCAAAGTCCACCCTCCATCGCAACCCACCTGGAGAACGACGATGGTCGACTACCCTTTCCCGCCTTTCCCGAAACAAAGCCAGCCGGTGCCCGGCACCCAGCGCAAAATGGACCCTTACCCGGACTGCGGCGAACAGAGCTACACCGGCTCCGGACGCCTGGCGAACAAAATCGCCCTGATCACCGGTGCCGACAGCGGTATCGGTCGTGCCGTGGCCATTGCCTTTGCCCGTGAAGGCGCGGACGTGGCGATTGCCTACCTGGACGAGCATGAAGACGCCAAGGAAACCGCGCGCTGGGTCGAGCAGGCTGGGCGCCAATGCCTGTTGCTGCCCGGAGACCTGGCAAACAAAGACCAGTGCCGCAAAATCGTCGATGAAACCGTCGCCCGCTTCGGGCATATCGACGTCCTGGTCAACAATGCCGCGTTCCAGATGACCCATGAAAGTCTTGAGCAAATATCCGACGAAGAATGGGTGCGTACGTTCGATATCAACATCACCGCGATGTTCAGGATCTGCCAGGCCGCCGTGCCGCACATGAAGCCGGGGGGCTCGATCATCAACACCAGTTCGGTCAACTCCGACATGCCCAAGCCGACGCTGCTGGCGTATGCCACCACCAAGGGCGCCATCGCCAACTTCACCGGCGGCTTGGCGCAAATGCTCGGCCCCAAGGGCATCCGTGTGAACAGCGTGGCACCCGGACCGATCTGGACGCCGCTGATCGTGGCGACCATGCCCGAGGAAGAAGTACAGAATTTCGGCTCCCAGACACCCCTTGGCCGTCCCGGCCAGCCGGTTGAAGTGGCGCCGATCTACGTGCTGCTGGCCTCGGACGAAGCCAGCTACATCTCCGGGACCCGCTATGGGATCACTGGGGGTAAACCGATACTTTGATCAACGAGCTTCGATCGTTCCCACGCTCTGCGTGGGAATGCCGCCAGGGACGCTCCGCGTTCCGTTTCTCATGCGTGACTCAGAGCACCCACACGTACCAGCCCACTCGCTCGAAACGCCAGACCTTGTGCTGGAAGACCATGTCTTCACGCACCGGGAACTGGCGGCTGCGGTGGTCGTCCTGCTGTTTTTGATCGGTCATGATGTCTTCCTACCGACGCTCACCGGCCACAGCCCGCTGGTGGAAGGCCGGCAATTGCTGCAAGGCGTACTGCGCTGCCCACAGTTGCACCTGGCCGCGACTGCCAAAGAACCGTTCACAGCGACTGAACAGTGCTCGCTGACCGTCCACATCGAACGCCCAGGCAAAGCAGACGGTGCCGGCGGGTATTCCGTCCTTGTCGTCTGGCCCGAGCAGACCGGTGGTGGCCACCGCCGCATTGGCATTGGCATCGTGCAAGGCGCCGAGGGCCATTTCCTCGGCGACTTCACGGCTGGTGAGATTGAAGGTCTTGATGGTGCGTGGGCTGACACCGAGCAAGCGCTGCTTGGCCTCAGGGGAGTACACCACATAACCGCTTTCGATCAGTGAACCACTGCCGGGCACCTCGGCCAGCAATGTGACGATCTGTCCGGCGGTGCAGGATTCGGCTGTGGTCAGGCGCAGGTCATGATCGCGCAAATAATCAACCAGGATTTGGGCAACAGTCATGGCAGACGGTCCTTCGGGGATGCTGATGGGTTGACCTCTACCGTTGTGTTTCATTCCCTTTATCGCCCCGTCGGCCAGGACCAGCAAATAAATGAAACCCGAGTCTTTTTCTGTACCTCAAACTCCATAAGGGCCTCATGCAGAGGTCGTCCTGATCAGGAGGTCGTCATGTCCGCACCTTTCGTCAAACTGTTCACGCAGCCCGAATTCGCCTGGGCCGACATACGCGAGCAAGAACAGGCGCATCCACGCCATTACCTGGCTCATTTGCTGCTGCTCGCGCTGATCCCCGCGGTATGCCTGTTCATCGGCACCACTTGGACCGGATGGAGCCTGGCCGAAAACGAAACGGTACGACTCAGCAGTGCCAGCGCGCTTCAATTGTGCGTGCTGCTGTACGTGACCATCGTCGCCGGCGTCACGTTGATGGGCCTGTTCATTCGCTGGATGTCCCGCACCTTCGACGTCCGCCCGACGGTCAACCAATGCATCGGCTTCGCCGCCTATACCGCAACGCCGTACTTCCTGGCCGGAATCTTCGGGCTTTACCCGAGCCGCTGGCTGGCCGTGGCAGTGCTGTTACTGGCGTCGGCCTACTCGACGTTCCTGCTGTTCGTCGGGCTGCCCAAGTTCATGGGCCTCAAGAAGGAACAGGGCCTGCTGTATTCGGCAAGTGTCTGGGGCGTGGGGCTGCTGATCCTGGTGACGATCCTGGTGGAAATGATCCTGCTCTGGTTCAACTACCTGCAGCCGGAATATTTGCGTGTCCCGGTGGGCTGAATGCGTTTTCGGGGTGCACAATGCCGATGACAGCGGCTTGAGGTGATCCGGTTAAACTTTCTTCATACCGATACGCCTGCGCATCTCAGCCGTAATACTCTGCCGAGTTCGCTTGAGCCCAGCCCAAGGCTCATGCCCAACCTCCGCCAGACGCTCATGAACATTGTGCACGTTCCACACATTCGCCCCCTTGAGCTCGGCCACCTCCTCGCGAAAGATCGGCACCGACACCGGCAACCCTTCCCGAGTCCGGGCGGCATAAGCGCAAATGGTGGTAGCGCCCAACCCATTGCGCAGGTAATCGATGAAAATCCGCCCTACCCGATTCTTGGGCCCGGACACCGCCGAAAAACGGTCTGGCAGCAGCTTGGCCATGTGACTGACAATCGCATGACTGAACCCCTTGACCTCGTCCCAACCCAGTTTGCGCGTCAGCGGCACCACCACATGGATGCCCTTGCCACCGCTGGTCTTGAGGAACGCCTTGAGCCCTAGTTCATCGAGCACCGACAAGGTGAGCTGCGTCGCCTCGACCATGCTTTTCCAGGGCAGCGCCGGGTCCGGGTCAAGGTCGAGGACGAAACGGTCAGGCTTGTTCAGATCGACGGAAGTGGCATTCCAGGTGTGCAGCTCCACCGTGCTCATCTGCACCGCGCCGATCAGCGCCTCGGCGTTGTTGATGATCATCACCGGCTGCCCGGTCAGTTCCTTGTCCAGGCTGGTGATACCGGGAATCGCCAGGCGCTCGGGGTTCTTCTGGAAGAACAGTTCCCCGGCGATGCCATCCGGCGCCCTGACCAAGGCCACCGGGCGATCCGCCAGTTCCGGCAGGATGAATTCGGCCACGCTGGCGTAGTACTCGGCCAGTTGCAGCTTGGTGGTGCCGCTGCTGGCGTCAATGACCCGCTCCGGATGGGTGATGCGGACCTTGCAGTCCAAGGCCGGTGCCTTGGCCTTGGCCTTGCTCTTGGTCCTGGCCGGTGTCGCGCCAGGCTCATCTTTGGCTTTGGCTTTGGCTTTGGCTTTGGCTTTGGCTTTTTTTGCCGTAGCGTTTTTTTTCACGGGCTTGGCCAACTCCTGGGTAATGTCCTTGGCCGGCTTGTCGTCGCGCAAGCCATGGAAAACCGCATGGCGCACCGAGCCGTCCTTGGTCATTTCGGCAAAGGCCACTTCGGCCAGCAGCTTCGGTTCCAGCCAGTGCACGCCCTTGGCTTCGTAACCGGTGGGCGGGTTCACCACGGCGGCCTTTTTCGTCTCCAGGGGCAGCAATTGCTGGTAGATGCTTTTGAGGGTGGTTTCGTTGAACCCGGTGCCGACCTTGCCGGCGTAGCGCAACTGGCCGCTGTCGGCATCATGCAGCCCCAGCAGCAAGGCACCGAAGGCGCTGCGAGCGCCCTTGGGCTCGCTGAAGCCCACCACCACGAACTCCTGGCGATTCTTGCACTTGAGCTTGATCCAGTCGTTGCTGCGCCGGGACACATAGGTGCTGCCGATGCGCTTGCCGATCAGCCCTTCCATCTGCATCTGGCAGGCGCTGTTGAGCAGCGCTTCAGGGTTTTCTTCGAAGGCATCGGAAAACCGCAGCAAAGGGCTTTCGTTGGACTCCAGCACGGCCGCCAATGCGGCCCGGCGCTCTTGCACCGGCACGTTGCGCAAATCCATGCCATTGAGGTAAGGCACGTCGAACAGGTAATAGGCGATCTTGCCGCTGCTGCCGGCCTCGAAGGCATTCTGCAAGGCCTGGAAATCCGGCACGCCCTGGTCGTTGGCAACCACCATCTCGCCGTCGAGCCAAGCCGATTCCAGGCCCAGCGCGGCCAATGCTTCGGCTTGACTGGGCAATTTGTGGGTCCAGTCATGGCCGTTGCGGGTCAGCAGCCTGACGTCGCCGTTTTCGATCCGCGCCATGACCCGATAACCGTCGAACTTGATTTCATAGAGCCACTCGCCGTCGGGCGCGCTTTCCACCAGGGTCGCCAGTTCCGGCTTGAGGGTGTCCGGCAGCGGCCCGGCGACCGCGCCGCTGAGGGTGGTTTTCGAGGGGCGTTTCGGCGATTTCGGGCGGACGGCTTTTTCCGGTTGTTTCACCGCTTTGGCGGCAGCCTTGCCTCGACGCTTGGGCACGAGGGTGCGATCGCTGAGCACGCTGTCCGGCTCGGCCTGGACCACGTCGTATTCGCTTTCGGGGCGGGCGGCCTGGTCCTGGTGCTTGATCAGGAACCACTGCTCCTGCTTGCCGGGCATGTGGGTGCGCACCAGGTTCCACAGGCCGCTGAGCTTTTCCCCTTGCAGCTCGAACTTGAGCCGGCCTTTTTCATAGGCCTCGTGGGGATCGCCCTGGGGAATCCAGACGCCCCGGTCCCAGACGATCACGTCACCGGCGCCATAATGGCCCTCGGGGATGTTGCCTTCGAACGTGGCGTAATCCAGCGGATGGTCTTCGACATGCACCGCCAGGCGCTTGGCTTTCGGGTCCAGGGAGGGGCCTTTGGGCACCGCCCAGCTCTTGAGTGCACCGTCCAGTTCCAGCCGAAAGTCGTAATGCAGCCGCGAGGCGTCGTGTTTTTGAATACAAAACTGCAAGGCATGGGCAGTCTTCGCCGATTGGCGCGAGCGCTTCGCCGCCGGCTCCGGAGTGGCGGCGAAATCCCGCATGCGGTTGTAGTCATCCAGGGTCTTGCTGCTCATGGACCACCAGCCACCTGTTGCAACGCCGGATCGGCGACCGGCAGCCCGACGGTTTCCGCGAGCAATTGATCGACCACGCGGCCCAGGGCCTGTTCGACGGAATCGCCCAGCAACAGCCCCTGTTCGAAAAGGACGATTTGCCGGTCGGCGCTGGTGCCTTCCTGCACGATACGGCGCACTTGCCCGAATACGTCCTGGACACCCAGCTCTGCTGCGGTCTCACCGAAGGTTTGCTCGGCCAGGGTCAGCCATTCACCGATCAGCATCGGCTGCTCCTGCCCCTCGACGATGAACTCCGCGAGAATCCCATGACGCTTGGCCCGCCAGCGATTTTCCTTGAGGACCCACTGGGACATCTGGCTGTAGTTGGCGCCAGGCCGGCGCTGCGCCACGGCATGGGCCACCATCAGGCGAAACAGCGAGGCGAGGCACAGGACGTCGTCGACCCGAGGACAAGCATCACAAATGCGCAGTTCCAGCGTGGGGTAACGTGAGGAAGGCCGTATCACCCACCAGCAATCGCTGGGTTGGCGAATGGACCCGGTACGCATGAGCATGTCGACGTAGCTGGCGAACGCCGACTCGTCTTCGAAAAACTCCGGCACGCCCATGCGTGGCCATTCATCGCAGGCCACTTGTCGATAGCTGCTGAAGCCACTGTAGCCACCGTTCCAGAACGGTGATGAAGCGCTCAGGGCCAGGAACATCGGCAACCAGGGCAGGATCTCATTCATGACCCGCACTCGATCCTGAATGGCCGGAACTTCCACATGGATATGCAGGCCCGACAGCACGCTGCGCCTCGCCACCCGTTGGTAATCATCGAACAGTTGCTGGAAATGCAGCTCGTCGGTCGGCTGCAGTACTTGGGTCGTCATCGGATGTGAACCGGCGCTGAGCAGACCCAGGCCATAGGGTGCCAACCGCTGGTTCAAGTCCGTACGCACCTGGCTCAGGTAATCGGCCGCCTCTGACAGGCTGCGAAAGATGGGCGATGCCATCTCGACCTGGCACAGGAACATTTCATGGGCGAAATGCTTGCCCAGTTCGGCCTGGCAAGCTGCGATCGCTTGTGCGGGTGGCTCGCCTGGCATGCAACGGGTTTGCAGATCGGTGATGAAATACTCCTCTTCAATGCCGAATTTCATGCGCCTGTTCATCGATAATCCCTCCGATAACCCCGCCGATACCTGCGCCAATGCGGGTTACAACCAACGCCACCACGGCGATCCTTTCCACATCCTGATAACCCGGCGTCAGCAATTCCTCACCAAACACGTCCGGGTCCAATTCCTTGTAGGTCCAGCCGAAATCCGCCGAGTCACGCCATTGGCCCAGCGCTTCCAGGAACGGGTCGCGCCCATCCACCATCGCCACGCCGGTGTAGAGCACCAGCGAGCCGCCCGGTGTCAGCCGGGGCAAGGCCTGTTCGACGATACGCAACGACAACCCGGCGCCCAGTGCGCCGCCGCCATGGCGGTAGGCGCGCTCGGATGGATCAGCCATGTACGGCGGGTTGGCGACGATCAGGTCGAAGTTGCCTGGCACGTCCTGCAGCACGTCGCTGCGAGCGACCTCGACATTGCCCACCTCGGCCAGCGCGGCGTTCACGGCGCTCAGGCGCAAGGCTTGCGGGTTGATGTCCACCGCCAGTACTTGCGCTTCACGCCGGGCGCGGGCAATCACGATCGCACCGACGCCGGCGCCACAACCGATGTCCACGGCGCGATGTACCGCCGTGAAGTTCTGCTGCAGATGAGTATGGATCAGTTGGGCGAAACGGTAGCTGTCAGGGCCGAAAAACACCGCATCGGTGGCCTGGGTGGGGAACGGCGAATGAGCGAACAGCAAGCCATCCAGGCTCGACCAGCGCACCCGGCTGCGCAGCAGGCCGTCGCGCTCTTCCAGCACTTGGGCTTCTTGCAGTTGCCGCTGTTCATCGGCACTGATCAGTCCCGGCGCAAATGGCCGCGACCAACCGAACACGTCCCGCAAGGTCTTGGAGCGTTCATTGCCGGGGCGCTGGTTGACTCGCTCGTGGGTCAACGGCGTTGGGGTAATGAAACGGTAGCCGTCGGCTTGCAGGCGCCGGCCCAGTTGCAACAGCGCAAGGTCCCGCTCGGACAGGCGTTCTTCATTCATGCAGGGCTCCCTAACGAAGTGCGGATTTGAGTTCGATGAACCGACGAGTCGCCAACAGGCCGGCCGGATGGCTATGACGCCGAGCACAGAGCCAGGGCATCAGAACCTGCATCTGCTCGTTGGGCGTCCGCCCTTGCAGTGCCTGTTGCAAGCTTTGTACATCGGGATCGTCCATCGGCGTCGTCGGCTCGCAGGCAGCAACCGGACCGCGCCGGACGCCGGATCTTGTACCCTCGTCCAGCCAGTCACCGGCTATCCAATCGTGCAGCAGCTGTTTTTCGTAGGGGCTGAACACCCCGAACATGGCTGCTCCGGCCCCGTTGATCAGCGTCCAGAAGCGGCTGTTCTGCGGGTCTTCATGGCGTTTGATCCAGCCTTTGTTCTGCATTGCCGCCAAGAATCCTTCCAACTGGCCCGGCGCCAAAAGCCACTGGTTGACGGTCTTGCCTTCGAACTTGCAGTAATCGGAATGCATGTGCTGGCCGAACGGGCGTTTGCGTTCAAGCATGTCCAGCACTTCGCGGGTCAGGTCGAACGCGCCGATGATGTCCCGGCTGCCCTGCCCCAGGTCGTTGAGGCGATAGCCCAACGTGACCCGGTGCCAGAAGGCTTCCCGGTCGGCTTCCATCGGCATCAGCTGCAGCAGCCCTTGTACGGCCTTATGGGCGTGGCCGGTGCTGGCGTTGTCGATGGTGACATGAAGGGTGAAATAGTACGGATCGATGTCCAGTTCGCTCAGCTCATAGGCGCTGATCAGCAGATGCAGGGGCAATTGCTCATAGCCCAAGTTGTAGCCGATGACTTCTGGCAGATATTCGTCGCCGGCGTACCCCAAGGCCAGTTGCACGGCGCCTTGCAGATAAAGGTCGTCGTCGATGTCCGGGGCATCCGACAGATCGTGTTCGGCGAGCAATTTTCGATAGAGCACCACATGGTTTTGCGCGGGATGACCGTCCCCCAGTTCTTCCAGGTAGGTGCACAGCAACCCTTCGAAACGGTGGTCATGCCAGTGCTTGACCACGCCATACAGCCAGGCGCCGTCCACCCGTTTGGTCGGCGCCACAGCCTGCAGGAAGTACAAGGCGTGGGCCTTGCTGCTGAAGAACTCCCGCGCGCCGCCATTTTTGCGCCGCTCCAGGTAGTCAGCGTATTGCCGGGCCACGCCGGCGCTGTGCTGCTCGACCCAGGCCAGCAGCGCCATGGGGTCGTCGGGCATCTCCTGGGGAAGCGCCGCGGCCTTTGCGATGCATTCCTGGAGGAACGTTTGGGCGACGGCTTGCTTGTCAGCGTCGTCAGGGCCCTGGAACAGTCGTTCATAGCATTGGCGCACGTGCCCGTCAGGCGTAACAGGGTGCACGGTTCCCGGCTGGGATTGGAGGGGTGTCAGCGCAGTCATAAGGGCCTCTTGGGTTTCGGCGGACGCTGAATCAGCACGTCTCTTCTGTTGCAGAGCACCGGCAACGACGAAAAATTCCGTTGGGTTGAAGGGCAGGCGGATAAACGGGTTGTCCATTCACGAGGGGAACCCTCGTTTCGCTCCAGCCCTCGAATACTGAGAACCACCCCAGCTGTTGAATGTGGCAACGGCGCTGTTGTGCCGAGGAGCTTGCTCCCGCTAGACGCGAAGCGGCCCATGCAATGGGCGCGTCAAAGTTTTTACGACTGCTTCGCAGCCGAGCGGGAGCAAGCTCCCTCGCCACGGGTTTTACCCACCGGCTGTACCAAGCGCTATCCAAGGAGCAACGATGACTTTCACGGTATGGGTAGCGGTGCTCGGTGCGGTGTTGCTGACCCTGGCCTTGACCTCCTCCTATCTGCGCTGGATGCCGGTCACCACCTCGGCGATGTGCCTGGTACTGGGCGTTGCCATCGGGCCGATCGGATTGGACGTGCTGAAGCTGGACATCAGCGACTCGGCGGTCTGGATGGAACACCTCACGGAGGTCGCGGTGGTGTTTTCATTGTTCGTCAGCGGCCTCAAGTTGCGTTTGCCCCTCAAGAACCGTACCTGGCGTGTCGCCTATGGGCTGGCCGGGCCGGTGATGATCCTGTGCATCGCCGGCCTGTGCCTGGCATTGCATTATCTGTTGGGCCTGGGTTGGGGCGTGTCGATGCTGATCGGCGCGATGTTGGCACCTACCGACCCGGTGCTGGCGGCGCTGGTGCAGGTCAATGACGCGCGGGATGACGACCGGGTACGTTTCGGCCTGTCGGGCGAAGCGGGACTGAACGACGGGACGGCATTTCCTTTTGTGATCCTCGGCCTGTTGATGCTGCGTGAAGACGGCAGCGGTTTTCTCGGTGAATGGCTGCTGCGTAACGTCCTCTGGGCGGTGCCGGCCGGTTTGCTGGTCGGCTACTGGATGGGCCGCGGCATTGGCAAGCTGACCTTGTCGATGCGCATCCGGAATGCCGACAGCACGCTGTCGCCCAATGACTACCTGGCCCTGGCACTGATTGCCCTGGCTTACGTCGTGGCCGAGTGGATCCAGGGCTATGGTTTTCTCTCAGTGTTTGCCGCCGGCCTGGGGCTGCGCCAGGCTGAGGTCAAATCCACCGATGAAGCGGCGCCGCCGGCAGAACACCTGGTGCAACCGGTGGTGGGCCACGAAACCGTCGATCCCCAACAGGCTGTCCTGGGTGATACCGAGTCGCTGGACGATGGTCAATTGGCCGCAGGGGTCATGATGAGCGACATGCTCGCATTCGGCAGCCTGGTGGAGCGATCGATGGAAGTGTTTCTGGTCACCCTGCTTGGGGTCGTGCTGGCCAACCATTGGGACTGGCGGGCCTTGGCGATCGGTGCCTTGCTGTTTGCCGTCATCCGCCCGTTGAGTGTGCTGGCGTTACCCTGGGGGCGATTGCTCGACGGACCGCAACGGCTGCTGATCGGTTGGTTCGGCATCCGAGGGATCGGCAGCCTGTTTTATTTGTTTTTCGCCTTGAACAACGACCTGCAGCCGGAGGTGGAGCAACTGTGCATCAACCTCACCCTGTCGGTGGTGGCGTTGAGCATTCTGGTTCATGGCGTCACGACCCAACCGACCCTGGCATGGTATGAGCGCCGCAAGCATCCGAGGTGAGTAACTGCGGCAGGAGATGAACGCTGTTGTGGCGAGGGAGCTTGCTCCCGCTCGGTTGCGCAGCAACCGCAAAGCTTGGGGCCGCTTCGCAGCCCAGCGGGAGCAAGCTCCCTCGCCACGATGATGTTTGTCCTCAAGATCGCGTGGCTCAACCGCCAGGATCGCCCATCTGGATATAGACCGAATACACCCCCAGCAATACCCAGAAGGTGGCGAAGATCCATGGTGTACGCACCGAGAACAGCAGCGACTTGCGGTAGCCTTTGTGCGTCGACTCCCGCTCGTTGAACAGCGGTGACTCGTCGTAGGCCAGGCCCATCAAGGGTTCGGCGCGCAATAATTCGCTCTGTTTGAAATGCCAATGATCGATGATTTCGTAGGCCGCCTTGATGCCCGGCCAGGCATTGAGCGAGCTCAAGAATCCCAGCAAGGCCAGAAATGGCGGCACGATCAGCGTGAACAACTTGCCCCACTCCGGGTTCAGGTTGGCCATGCACGAAGCAAAGGCGATCACCAGGAAAGATTGGGCGGCCAGGTAAGCATCGGTTCGGTTGGCCAGGATGCTGGTTTCGTACTGGATTTCCCGGCGATAGAAATCCAGTCGTTCCTTGGGTGAACCGAACAGTTTGGCGTTGTGTTCCGTCAGTTCTTCTTCCGGGGTGGGCCCGGTGAGTATTCTGGGCATTGCGAAGGACGAGCCTCTCTGATGATTCGAATTCATTAGAAGAACCCGACGCACGGCAAGTTCAAGCCAATGGACCGCAGGTGCATCCAACGTCCGGGGAAACGCTCCCCAACCGCCAGGGTCTCTAGTTCATCAGGGCAAGAGGACGCTTGTGTGGATTATCTTGGATGGGTGCAATGGCCAGCGATGCTCGTCACGGTGCTGGCCGCCTGGTTGATCGGCTCACGCCAACCGCGACGCCGGATGGCGGGATTCAGTTGTTTTATTGCAAGCAATATTCTGTGGGTGATCTGGGGGCTTCATACCCACGCGTATGCGTTGATCGTGTTGCAGTTTTGCCTGTGTGCGATGAATTTGCGGGGGTTCAAGAAGAACACTGAATAAGCGCCTGCTCTTGTGTGGCGAGGGAGCTTGCTCCCGCTCGAGTGCGAAGCGCTCGCGACATGGGGGCCGCTTCGCGACCCAGCGGGAGCAAGCTCCCTCGCCACAGGAGGCTGACTATTTCATCGTCTGCCCAATGATCTGCACTAGGTCAATCTGCTTGAACGGCTTGATCAACCGAGGCAATTGGGTGGCGAAACCTTCCAGGCGTTCGGCATAACCGGTGGCCAGGATGATGGGCAGGTTCGGTTGGCGGTCGCGCAACAGCTTCGCCAACTGCGCACCGTCCATCTGCGGCATGGCCATGTCGGTGATGACCAGGTCGATGTCCGGGTTGCGCTGATACAGCTCCAGTGCCTGGGCGCCCGATGGCGCGCAAAGGACCCGGTGCCCGAGGTCTTCGATCAACAGGCGCGTGCTGGTCAGCACCAGGCTGTCATCATCGACCACCAGCACTTTCAACTCATCGACTGGCTGCGTTGTTTCCTGGATCGACGCTTTGCCCGGTGCCGGGTCGTTTGCCACCGGTAACCACAACTGCGCGGTGGTACCGACACCTTTCTCGCTCCTGAGCGTCAGACGTCCCCCCAGCTGTTCCGCCAGGCCATGAACCATGGACAACCCCAGGCCCGTGCCTTTGCCAACCCCCTTGGTGGTGAAAAATGGGTCCACGGCCGAGGCCAGCGTGGCTTCATCCATGCCCTCGCCTTCATCGGTAATCGCCAGGCAAATGTAGCGCCCGGGGGGCATCGGCTTGTCGTGGGCCGCATCACCCCCTTGCCGCTCATCGGCGGTAATCAGGAGCTTGCCACCATGGGGCATGGCGTCCCGGGCGTTGGTCGCCAGATTGAGAATCGCCAGTTCCAGTTGGTTGACATCGGCCAGCACCGGCGACAGCGCCTCGGCGAAGCGGGTCTGGATGTGTATCGATGGGCCCAGGGAGCTTTGCAGCAGGCCGCTGATACCCTGCACCAGGGCCGCCAGCTCGACCGATTCGTAGGTCAGTTTTTGCCGGCGGGCAAACGCCAGCATGCGCTGGGTCAGCGAAACCCCGCGCAGCGCGCCCTGGGTCGCGTTGTCCAGCAATTGAGTGAGTTTCGGCTCGTCGGGCATGCGCTTGCGCACGATCTCCAGGTTGCCAAGGATAACCGTCAACAGGTTGTTGAAGTCATGGGCGATGCCGCCGGTGAGCTGGCCGACGGCTTGCAGTTTCTGGGATTGGAACAGCGCCTCGCGGGCTTGCTCAAGGGCCTGCTGGGCCTGGGTGGCATCGGTAATGTCACGGGTGATCTTGGCAAATCCCAACAGCGTGCCGGTGTCGCTGCGGATCGCATCGATGACCACGTGGGCCATGAAGCGCGTGCCATCCTTGCGCATGCGCCAGCCTTTCTTCTCGAAGCGCCCTTCGCTGGCGGCAATGCTCAACGCCCGTTGTGGTTCGCCGGTATCGCGATCCTCGGGGGTGTAGAACATCGAGAAATGCCGGCCGATAGCCTCGGCCGGAAGATAACCCTTGATCCGCTGCGCCCCCAGGTTCCAGTTGGTGACCTGGCCTTGCGGGTCGAGCATGTAGATGGCGTAATCGGTGACGCTTTGCACCAGCAGGCGGAACTGCTGCTCGCTTTGCTTGAGGGTTTCCTCGGCCATCTTGCGATCGGTCAGGTCGCGGGTGATCTTGGCGAAACCAAGCAAGGTGCCGCTCTGGCTGTCGATGATCGGATCGATCACCACATGGGACCAGAACAGCGTGCCGTCCTTGCGCACCCGCCAACCCTCGCCCTCAAAGCGCCCCTCCTGCACGGCCGTGTCCAGCGCCCGTTGCGGCAGGCCGGCGGCGCGATCCTGATCGGTGTAGAAACGGGAGAAATGCTGGCCCAGGATCTCGGATTCCTCGTAGCCCTTGACGCGCCTGGCGCCGGAGTTCCAACTGGTGATGAGGCCCGATGGGTCGGTCATGTAGATGGCGTAGTCGACCACCGCGTCGATGAGCAGGCGAAAGCGCTGTTCCTCGTTCATGAGTGGGGACTTGGGGGCGTTCTCAAGCATCTGGCCGGGGCATCCGTGTGGATTCTTTTTTTGCGAAGTATGGAGCAAGTCAGGCGCCAGGAAAAATCCTCGAGCCTTCCACTTTGTGGGCCTCTTGGGTAATTGACCACCAGCGCGGCAACAAGTGCTGCACCCTCGCCTCGCCAAACCGGTCATCGATCAGCATCACCACCCCGCGATCCTGCTGGGTGCGGATAACGCGACCGGCCGCCTGCACGACTTTTTGCAGGCCAGGGTACAGGTACGTGTAGTCGTAGCCATCGCCGAAGATTGCGGCCATGCGTTGTTTCATCTGCTCATTGACCGGGTTGAACTGCGCCAGCCCCAAGGTGGCGATGAATGCGCCGATCAGGCGTGAACCCGGCAAATCGATGCCCTCGCCGAACGCGCCGCCCAGCACCGCAAAGCCAATGCCTTGGCTGTGCTCCATGAAGCGTTCGAGAAACGCCTGCCGGGGGGCTTCGCCCATGCCGCGCGATTGGGTCCAGAGCGCAATTTGCGGGTACCGCTCGGCAAACAGCCCAGCCACTTGCTGTAAGTAATCGAAGCTGCTGAAAAAGGCCAGGTAGTTGCCTGGGCGCTCGTTGAACTGGCGGGCCATCAACGCGGCAATGGGCTCCAGGGACGCCTGGCGATGGGCAAAACGGGTGGAAATGCGGCTGACAACCTGTACGTCCAGTTGTTCGGCCTTGAACGGCGATTCCACGTCGATCCATACCGTGTCGCCCGGCGTCCCCAACAAGTCTGCGTAGTAATGCCGGGGGCTCAGGGTCGCGGAAAACAGCACCGTGCTGCGGGCCGCCGTCAGCCTGGGACGCAGGAATGCGGCCGGCACCACGTTGCGCAGGCACAGCGTAGACAGGCTGCGCTGGCGGCCGAGTTCGCGCTTGTGGATGTCAAACAGAAAGTGCTCATCGAAGGTTTCCGCCACCCTGCCAAACTGCAACGCGTCGAAGTAGAACGCCTGCAATCCGCTGTCCAGGCCTTGGGGATGATCGTTTAGATAATCGCCGATAGCCGTAGTGCAGGTGGCCAGGGCCTGGAGCAATTTGTCCGGCAACTTTTCATAGGCCCGATAGGCCGCCACTTGGGGCGCATGCAAGGCGTTCCACTGGCGATTGACCCTATCGAGGGATTTCTTCAGCGGTTCAGGGGCGGTTTTGCGCACGCTGGTCAGCGTGGCCTGGTCGAGGGTCGCGCTGTACATCTGCCGCCCGCGCTCCACCAGGTTATGGGCTTCATCCACCAAGGTCGCGACAGTCCAGCCGTTGGCCTGGGCCAGGCCGAAGAGCAACGCGCTGAAGTCGAAGTAATAGTTGTAGTCGGCCACCACTACGTCGGCCCAGCGGGCCATTTCCTGGCTGAGGTAATACGGGCAGACCTCATGGGCCAGCGCAATCTCGCGCAACGCCGCCTGGTCGAGCAACGTGACCTGGCTCGCCGCTGCCCGGGCGCCCGGCAAGCGGTCGTAGAAACCACGGGCCAGCGGGCAGGATTCGCCATGGCAGGCCTTGTCCGGGTGTTCGCAAGCCTTGTCCCGGGCGATCATTTCCAGCACGCGCAACGGCATCGACGGCGCGCTGCGGGTGATTACTTGAGCGGCGTCCAACGCCAGCTTGCGTCCCGGGGTTTTGGCGGTGAGAAAGAACACTTTATCCAACCGCTGCGGCGCCAGGGCCTTGAGCATCGGGAACAGCGTGCCGACGGTCTTGCCGATGCCGGTGGGCGCCTGGGCCATCAGGCAACGGCCGGTACTGACCGCCTTGAATACCGACTCAGCCAAGTGCCGCTGTCCTGGCCTGAAGCTGGCGTGAGGAAAAGCCAATGTGTGTGCGCCGAGATTGCGGGCCTGGCGGTGGGCCATTTCCTGTTCGGCCCAGGCGAGGAATAGCGCGCACTGTGCTTCAAAAAACGCCTGGAGTTGCGCCGCCTCGAAGCTTTGCGTAAAGCAGGTTTCCTTTTCGCTGACGATGTCGAAATACACCAAGGCGACGTCGATATGCGGCAACTGTAGCTTCTGGCACATCAGCCAGCCGTAGATTTTCGCCTGGGCCCAATGCAGTTGGCGGTGATTGGCCGGTTGCTTGCTCAGGTCGCCCCGGTAAGTCTTCACTTCTTCGAGGCAGTTGCGGGTCGGGTCGTAGCCGTCGGCCCGGCCTTTGACGGTCAGTGCCTGGTAATGACCTTCCAGGGCCACTTCAGCCTGATAACCCTCGCTGCGCCGCGAGGCCACGGTGCGATGGCCAGCGATGCCTTCCAAGGCCGTGGGCGACGGCGTGAAGCGCAGGTCAAGATCACCCACCTTGGCGGTGAACTCACACAACGCCCGCACGGCGATGCTGTAGCGGGATGCCGGAGTCATGCGGCCCCATCGCTCGCGATAGCCGACTCTGCCCATTGCACATAACAAACGGCAACGGGCATCTGGTGCTCATGGCAGAACTCCAGCCAGCGCAACTGGTTGTCTTGCAGCCGATCACCAGGGCCTTTGACTTCGATCATGCGGTAGGTCTTGTGCTGCGGCCAGAACTGGATCAGATCCGGCATGCCGGCGCGGTTGGCCTTGATGTCCAGCAGCAAACGGTCAAACCAGTGCTTGAGATGCGCGGCCGGCAAGCAATCGAGGGCTTGTTCCAGCAAGGGCTCGGACAGCGCGCCCCAGAATACGAAAGGCGACTGCACGCCCCACTTTTCGGCATAGCGACGGCTGATGGTCTGCCGATAGCGGCCATCGTCCAGCTCTACCAGGCAAGCTGCGAACAGCTCGGCGCGACGGGCATGAAAATCTTCGTTGAGCAGGTCCGCCGGCCCCCGCTGGAACGGGTGGAAAAATGCGCCCGGTAACGGCGCGAAGATCGCCGGCCAGCACAGCAGGCCGAACAGCGAATTGATCAGGCTGTTCTCGACGTAATGCACTGGTGCGGTGTCGTCGTGCAGGTGGGCCTGGACGTGGTACTCCACCGACAAGGTCGGATCGACGCGAGGCAGTTGCAGCTCCAGGCGCTCCACTTCCCGGGCCAGGCCCCGTGGCACCGGCGGGCCGCCCAACTTGCGCCGAAGACGGGGCACGATCCGCAGCAAGGCCTGGGTTTCGGCGGCACTTTGCGGTGCCTGCATCGCCACCTCGCCGAGTTCAAGGGCCAGGCCGTATTCGCCGATGCGCTCCAGTACCCGGACCATCCGCAACCGCGCGCCCGGGTAGGTGCAATCGCGATAGATGCCCAAGGCCAAGGCGAAGTCGCCGATGCGCTCGCCATGCTGGCCAATCTGGAACAACAACTTGCCCCGGCGCCGCTCCAGCCACGGATTGTCCAGGGACAGTTCGTTGACCTGGGCGACGATCTCTTCCGGGGGCTCGCCAGCTTCGAAGCGCTGCTGGCAGTCGTGCAAGAACAGGCAGGCATCGACGTCCTCGCGGCTGCGCAAGCCCCGTGACTCGGCGCTGAACTCGACGGTTTCGTAGGTGAAGATGCCCAGGTCCGCCAGGACGAATTCCGACCAGTCCTGGTAAAGGTTGCCGAAAAACATCAACCGCAGCCGGTCACACAGACTCATGATCGTCAGGCTGTACAGCCGGTCATCCAACTGCGGGCACCAGGCATCGAACGGCTGGGGCTGGTTGAGGTGTTCGTCCAAGGCGTGGAGCCATTCGGTCTTTTTCGCCTTGGGGTGTTCGATCAGATGGCCCAGGCACAGGAGGATTTCCGGCTTGAGCAGCACCTCGAACAGCTCGACGAGCCCGATGGGGGCCTGTTCCTCGACCCAACCCAGCGCCAACAGTGGCGCGACGGCGGCGCTGATGTCGCCAATTTCCGGGTAATGCAGCTTGCTATGGCGAAACCGTAGCCCCTTGCGCATCACCATCCGCACCAGCAAGCCCTGGGCGCCACGCGGCAGCGCTGCGAAGTGCTCGATGAAGCGCTGCTCGTCGGTGCTGAGCACATCGGCATAACGCTGCGTCAACCAAGCGAGCACCTGCTGGAAGTTGTTCAGATAGTAAAACGGATCGTCGAGGGAACGGACTGCCACGGAAAGAACGCCAAGGATATTAAGCACTGGTTATGCATACAGATAACAGCTGTAAACCGGCCAGGCAACAGCAAAAGATGAACGGTCTCCTATATTTAAGGTGAAATCCTTCAGTCAGCGATGAACTTTCCTACGGCAAGCGAGACCAATGGCGGTTGACTAACGTGATGGCGCGGTCGAATCAGCTGCTCCGTGTCCTTTTGATTGAGAGGTTATGGTTATGAACATCAGGTTTCTGGGCCTGCCCATGGTCGCCGTGGCATTTCTGGCTCTGGCTGGCTGCGCGTCGCCAACCGTGGTGACCTTGCAGAACGGTACCCAGTATTTGACCAAGGACACCCCCAACACCCGCACCGCCGACGGTTTCTACGAGTTCGAGGATATTTCCGGCAGGAAAGTCCGGGTCCGCGCCGATGACGTGGCAACCATTCGCAAGGAAGACTGATTTCCAGTGACTCGCCTGGAATGCCGCCATCGCGAGCAAGCTCGCTCCCACAAAGGCTCGGTGGTGAATACAACTACTGCATACACCCGAGATCCACTGTGGTAGCGAGCTTGCTCGCGAGGGCGCTATCAGGCGAACACGATCCCTTCGCCCCCCACCTGACCCAGACCAACGCCCACCAGGGTCACGGAACTGTCGCCGACCTTGAACAGCGTGTCATTGCCCACCTGTGACAGGTACTGGCTGTAGTCATGACCAGCCCCGGCGCCCGGCACGCCGAGGAACACCAGCTTGTCCCCCGCGTCGTAGCCGCTGATCCGGTCCTGGCCGAAAGCGCCGTTGAAGAGGAAGGTGTCACTGCCGGCCCCCGCTTGCATCTGGTCATTGCCCGCACCACCGACGAAGGTGTCGTTACCCGCGCCGCCCACCAGCACATCGTTGCCGTCCTGGCCGAACAGCCAGTCGCCCTTCGCTCCCGCCACCAGGGTGTCATTGGCCACACTGCCCTTGATCGACGAGGCATATGCCGTCAGGTTGGCGCCGGCCACCAGGCCATTGGCGGTGACGCTGTGGCTCACCTCATCCTTGAGCAGCCCCCAGAACAATCCGGACTCCTTGCTGATCAGCGTGCCGATGTCGCGGGTGATGCTGATCGCGCCATGGGCGTCGCGGACATACAGGGTTCCGGCCCCGTCATGGGCGACGCTGAAATCCTGGATCGATTGCTGCAGCTGCAAGCTATTACTGCCCTGCCCGCCCAGGATCACGTTATAGCCACCGCCATCACGAAAAGTGTCATTGCCGGCGCGGCCTTCCAGGTAGTCGTTACCCTGGCCGCCCTGGATCAGGTCGTCGCTGTCGCTGCCGATGATGAACGTGCTGCCGGTATGGGGTTCAGCGTTGCGATTGAGGTCCTGCACCCAGGTATTGGCCCGCGCGGGGTCCGACAGGTTGGCGACGATGATGGTGGAGTCTTTTTCGGTGAGGTCGTAGAACGCCGACCCCATGATCCGGCCCATGCCATCGCCGTAGCCGGTAGGCAGGTGGGAAATCCAGGTGGGGATGTTGAGAATGGAAAACGGCAACACGTTCCACGTCGCCGAAGCGTAGTGGTCGTTGAAGCTGACGATATTGTTGGTGGCCGATTCCTGTTGCCCATCGTGCACACCCACCGAGGCGAGGTTGAACGTCGAGCCGTCCAGGGCGCGAAACACCGGATCGTTCTCGTAACCGATGTTCAAGACCTTGTCGGTACTGCTCTGGGTTGGCGAGGCGTAGGCGATGTAGTTGGCACTGGAGTAGAACCCCGACCATTGGCTGGTGCTCAAGTCCGCCAGGCTGTTGACCGCCAGCCCACCCAGGCTGTGGCCGCTGACCAACACGTCGTTGCCCGTCAGGCCATGGGCCTGGGCAAATTTCGCGACGTCCCCCAGCAGGTTGCCAAAGGCTTCGCCGACGTAGTTTTTTGCATAGTCCTTGGGTCCCAGCGCGGCCATCAGGTCGTTGACCGCGTCACCGATGGAATCGCCAATCAGATTTTCCCGAGGGCCGCTGGTACCGCGAAACGACACGCCGATTTCCTGCAGGTGTCCCGCGCTGTCGTATTTGCCGAGGATCTCTACCTGCGCAGTGGTGTAGCCGGCCTTTTCACCGAAAAACGTCCCGCGGCCATCCACCTTGCCGGCGTAACCCAGTTGCGCGGCGCTGATGGGCGTCCAACCGGCCTTCTGTACCGCCTCCAGGGCCAGTTTTTCCGAATCGGGGTTCCACGGCACGCCGGGAATCACCCCTTGGGAATCGGTGCCCCCCAGCAGCGCGGTCACCAGGGTGGCCGGCAGGCCGGCACCGAAGCCGTTGTGCTGATAACCGGTGGCAAAGCCATTGTCGAGGTTATGGTAGGAATACAGCATGATCGCCATCGCGTCGCTGACCAGAGCCTTGGATTCGGCAGTGCCGAGGTTCTTGTAGTCGTAGATACCCATGGTTGTTGCTCTCTTTTGTTGTTGGAATGCTAGAACCGGGAGGTACAGCTTTTTGTGGCGAGGGAGCTTGCTCCCGCTCGGGGGCATAGCAGTCGCCCTGGGGAGCGCTTCGCACTCCAGCGGGAGCAAGCTCCCTCGCCACGGGGGGA
Organism: Pseudomonas fluorescens; assembly: GCF_001623525.1. Lineage (NCBI taxonomy): Bacteria > Pseudomonadati > Pseudomonadota > Gammaproteobacteria > Pseudomonadales > Pseudomonadaceae > Pseudomonas > Pseudomonas fluorescens. The sequence goes on from NZ_CP015225.1 coordinate 1,438,715, forward strand.
TATCCAGCTCTTCTTCTTGGTCAGAACTGCCAATCCAGGGTCAGGCCCACGCCGTGGGTTTTATCCCGGGAGCCGATCAGGCCGTTGTAATCGAGGTTGAGCCGCACATCCTTGGCGACCGCAAGCCCGGCACGGGCACCGATCACGGCGGCGTTGCGGTCCATGGACACACTCTGCACCGCGAAGGTGTTGCTGCTGCCGGCGAAGGCCAGGTCCTGTTCGGACGTGGTGCTGCTCAGGTTGTGCTGCCAGCCGAGGGAGCCGGACAGTTGTAGTTGCTGTCGATCCGACAGGGCCAGGGTATGGTTGGCCCGCACGCCCAGGGTCGAGAGCACGGCATCGCGGCGATCGTCGCCACCGTGCAGGGCCGCGTTATCGCCTTTCTCATGGAAGCTGTCGCTGTCCAGGTGCACATAGGCCAGGTTGGCAAACGGCTCCAGGGCTACCGGTTGCAAGTTGAGGCGATACGCCGCTTCGGTGAAGAGCTGGGTGGTCCGGGCATCGCGCTTGGTTTTCTCCCGGCCACTGACGTCGCCCCATTGCAGGTCCCGCTTGACGTCGACGCGATGCCAACTGTGGGCAGCGCCAACGGTCAGGCGCAGCGCGTCGATTTCATGTCCCAGGTAGGCCCCCAGGTGATAGCTGTCGGCCTTGGCCGATGAATGGGTGCCGTCACCCATGCTCAACGAACTGTCGCTGTAGCCGGTGACGAAGCCCAGTCGCGTCTGGTCGCTGATCAGTCCGTCGACACCGGCCAGCAGCCCGCCGATGGAACTGGTCGTACTGGCGTGATCATTTCCACCATCGTTTTTGCCCCAAGCGCCCAGCACCTTGAACCAGGCATTGCTGCTGGCATCGGTCGGCGTACCGGCGTCGTAAAGGGCGTCCTGGCGCAGACGATCACCCACGGCGTCGCGCAACTGACGACTGTCGTTGATCAACAGTGTGCCAATGGCCGGATGGATTTCACCGGACAGTTGCTGGAATGCCTGTTGCGCCACGGCGGTGCTGGGCGAAAGCAGCAAGGCTTCGTAGAGTCCGTTGCCTGCGCCCAGTCGTTCGGCGGCCGAGGCAACGGAGCGCTGGTTAGGCGTCAGGCCGAGGCTGGCGAATGACGCGTCGTTACGCTCGACCGCCAGTTGAATGCCACTGGTGCTGTACGCCAGGTCGCCCCCCAGAAACGCATAGTTGGGCAAGACGCCAGCGAAGCGCCCGTCAATACCATCGGCGGCCTGCAGGATATTGAACTGCCGGCCCAGCAGGCTTTTCACCTCGCCAGCCGTCAGCAGTGTCGGGCTGTTTTCCAGGGACAACGACACCGTCGCCCCGTCAATGGACGCCTTGCCGTCGGCCACGATCAGGTCGCTGGCGGTGGGCGAGACTTCCACCGAGTAGTTCGAACCGGGTTGAAAGGTCACGTCGCCGGCCACCTGCAAGGTGCCGATGGAGTTGCCCGGCGCCACGCTGCCGCCGCGGCTGGCGGTCAGGCTGGCGATGCGCCCGTTGCCACCGAGGATGCCGCCGTCGTTGACCGTAACGGCCGAGGCCAGCGAGCCATTGATCGCCAGTCGCCCTTGATTGACCAGGGTCGGCCCGCTGTAGGTGTTTGCGCCGGTGAGCACCAGGGTGCCGATGCCCTCCTTGGTCAGGCCGCCGTGGCCGGCGATGTCGTTGCGCCAAACGTCCAGGCCACATTGGATGCCGCTGCACACCCGTTCCGTGGGTTTGCCGGCATCGATGATCGCGCCGATGCCCGGCAGGTCCACCACGAACTGGCCGGAACCATAGGCGCCATCGATGCGAAACTCCGCGGGGATGTCCTGCTCGGTCACCAGCATCGATGGACCGTCGATGGCCTTGCCCAGGTTGATCATGCCCCAGCCGTACAACGAATCGACGCCCGGCGCGCCCATGTCGGTGGCGGTGGTGCGTAGCACGCTGGCGACCTGGGCGCCGGTCATGTACGGAAAACGCTCCATCAACACCGCCACGCTGCCGGCAACATGGGGCGCGGCCATGGAGGTGCCGCTCTTGTTGGCGTAGCCGACAGTCAGGTCGTCGGCACGGGTGCCGCCGATCACGGCGCTGTAGACCCGGGTGCCGGGGGCCGACACGCAGAAACTGGCGGTGTAGCCGCAGCGCGACGAGAAGGTGCTGATGGTGTACGGATCGGCGCTGGCGGTGTCCGGATTGACTTGCAGCGCCGCCACGGTGAGCCAGTTCGGCGCGATGTCCGGCACGAAATACGCCAGGCCCGCGATGGCATCGGGGTTATTGAGGTTGTAGTCGTTGCCGGCGGCGAAGATCGTGACGATACCGCTGCGGGCCGCGGCGATGGCGCCCTCGTAGGCGCCGCCAGGCTTGGTGCCCAGCAGCGGCTTGATCTGATCGAATTGCAGTTGCGCGTCCTGCACCGTGAAGTGCGGGAACGCCGGATCGCGGCCGCCCTGGTCGAAGCGATCGGTGATGCCAATGCCCCAGCTGTTGTTGATGATGCGTGCGCCGCTGGCGATCAACGCGTCCCAACCCGCCTTGTACACTGCGCCATCGTTGCCCAGGATGATGCCGTCTTCGGGGCCCGGGTCGCCGTTGTCGGCGCTGATGATCTGCGCATCGTACGCCACGCCGTGCATCGGGCTGCCATCGCGACTGCCGGCAGCGATCCCGCCGACATGGGTGCCGTGGGAACCCAGCTTGCCATCGGAGCCAACGGTGGGCGAGCCGTCGTAACGGAACGGATCACCGGCTTTCACCGGGATGTAGGGATCGGTGTACTCGCGGATACCACTGGTGACCAAGGTCACCACTTTGCCAGTGCCGGAGAACTCCGGGTGCGCCGCGTAGACCGGCTGGTCGAAGATCCCCAGCTTGACGCCCTTGCCGGTATACCCGGCGGCGTAGGCCTGCTGTGCGTTGATTGCCCCCAACCCCCATTCGGCGTTGAATTCGCTGCTGCGCCAACTGTCTGGATTACCCGCCCTGCCGCTCTCGACATAAGGCGCCGCCTGGGCCGCGCCCAAGGTCGCCAGTGCACAGAGCAGGGCGCGGTTGAGGGCCTTGGGCAGGAACAGGCGCCCTGTCTGTCCGGGCTGTTTTTTGTTATCGATTTTCATCACGAACCATCCTTAGTTGTTGCAAGAATCCTGGGGTTGCGCGGCCTGATGGGACCTGTCCTGGCCTAGTGGCTTGCTTTGCCTTTGCCTTTTCCTTTGCCTTTGCCTTTGTCTTTGCTTTTGTCTTTGCTTTTGTCTTTGCTTTTGTCTTTGTGGCGAGGGAGCTTGCTCCCGCTGGGCTGCGTAGCGGCCCCAAAAAAAGCCTGCGAGCGCTTCGCACTCGAGCGGGAGCAAGCTCCCTCGCCACAGGTCATTGAATGGGCGCCCGGGACACAAACGCCTCGTCCACCTTCGCCAGGTCCTGCGGGCCGAGGGTGCCGGCGTAGTAATGCAGCTTGGTCCAGGCCATGAGGTAGTCGTAACGGGCCTGGGCCAGGTCGCGGCGGGTGCTGTAGAGCTGTTGCTCGGCATTGAGTGCATCGAGGTTGACCCGCTCGCCGCCAAGGATGCTTTGCCGGGTCGAGACCACCAGCGCTTCAGCGGAGCTCAGGGCCTTCTGATAAGCGCGCAGCTTGTTCACCCCGGACACGCAGGCGCTGAACTGGCGACGCAATTCGATCAGCGTCTCGCGGGTCTTGGCATCCAACTCGTATTCGGCCTGCTCCATAGTGCGGCTGGCCTGGCGGGTCGACGCCGAGACCCCGCCACCAGCGTACAGCGGCACGCTGACTTCCAGGCCAATGGTGTTGGTGTCGTAGCGTTGGTTGTAGGTATTGCCACTTTCCGATTCGTTCTGGCGCATCGTCGCGTAGGCGCTGACCTTGGGCAGGTGCCCGGCGCGGTTGCGCTCCACCTCGAAACGCGCCACGTCCACGGCTTGGCGCTGGGACGCCAGGCTGGGGTTGTTGCTCACCGCCAGCTCGTGCCATGTGTCGAAACTGGCCGGTTGCAAGGCAAAGGTCTGGAAGGTGTCATGCAGCGGCGCCAGGTCGCCGATATCCAGGGCCGGGACGCCAATCAGCGAGCCCAGCTCGCGCAAGGCGGCATCCTGCTCATCTCGCGCCTCGATCTCTTCGGCGATTGCCAGTTCATAGCGCGCCTGCGCCTCGAGGATGTCGGTGCGCGTACCTTCGCCCTGGCGAAACAGATGCTCGTTCTGGCGGAATTGCTGCTCGAAGGCCTTTTTCTTGGCCTGGGCAATATCGATCTGGTCCTGGGCGAACAGCGCCTGGGTGTAATGACTCAGCACCCGCACCAACAACTCCTGGCTTTTGCCACGAAAATTTTCGTCAGCGAACAACGCCTGGGCCACGCCCTTGCGGTAGGCCGCGTACGCCTCGTAGTCCAGCAGCGGTTGTTGCAACGTCAGGCTGGAACCGTAGCTGCTGTAGTTGCGATCATCATGCTGGCTGGCGCCGCGATCGTTGAGGTACGTGACCTTGGACTGGTTGCGACCCTTGTTGTAGCTGTAGCCCAGGTGCGGCAGCAGCCCGGCGCGGCCAATGGCGCGATTTTCCAGGCCCGCATCGCGCTCCTTGATCGCGCCCAGGTAGACCGGATCATTGCGCAGGGCCCGCTCGTAGAACTCGAAGGGCCCCATGGCCCAGGCGTTATTGCACACGGAAGCGGCCAGCACGGCTACCCAATAGAAACGCTTCATACCGCCGGACATCCTTATTCTTCGGTCAACGCAGAGCCGGCTCGGTCGAGCAGCGGTTTGAACAGGTAGTTGAGCAATGAGCGCTCGCCGGTGCGCACGAACATCTCGGCCGGCATGCCGGGCTTGATCACCAGGCCGTTGAGCTTGTCCATCGCCACGTCGCTGACGCTGCTGCGCAGGACGTAATACGGCGCGCCAGTCTTCTCATCGAGCATTTGATCGGCAGAAATCAAGCTGACTTCCCCTGGCACCCTTGGCGTGCGGTTCTGGTTGAAGGCGGTAAACAGGATGTCCACCGGCAAATGCGCGCCGACCTTGTCGATCAGATGCACCGGCAGATGCCCTTCCACTTCCAACCGCGTGCCCTGGGGGACGATTTCCAGCAAGGTGTCGCCCTGGCGCACCACGGCGCCCTCGGTGTGCACCCCCAGGTTGACGGCGATGCCATCGGCGGTGGCAAGGATCTCGCTGTGTTGCAGCTCGAAGCCGGCGGATTTCAGTTGCTCTTGCAGGGTTTCGCTCTTGAGCTGGGCGTCGGCCAACTGGCTGCGCACCTCTTTCTGGTATTCCTCGTTGTGCTGCTGCAGCTTCAGCCGCGACTCGACGATCCCCTGCTCCACCCGCCCGCTTTCGCCGCTGTTCTGCGCCAGTTCCTGCTGCACTTGCGACAACTGGCGTTGATAGTCCAGCAAGCGGTTGCGCGGGATATAGCCGTTGTCGGCCAAGGGTTGCAGGTTGCCCAGTTGCAGACGCAGGGATTCGGCCTGGGCGGTCAGGTCGCTGCGGGCCCGACGCATACCCGCCAATTGCGCCGCCGCCCCCTCGATGTTGGCGCGCAACGCCGCCTGCTCCCGGGCGAAGGCTTCGCGGCGGCTGCTGAACAGTTGCCGCTGGCCTTCAAGCACCAGGGCCAGGCGTGGATCGGGATCGCGACTCAGCTCAGCCGGGAAACTTACCTGTAACAGGTTGTCCCGCTCGCTTTGCCAGCGCGCCAGGCTCGCCCAGGTCATCCGGTATTGCGCCTGCAGCGATTGCACATCGGCGGCGGCCTGAGTCTGGTCCAGGCGAAACAGCGGCTGGCCCTGCTTCACCGCTTCGCCTTCGCGCACCAGGATCCGGCTGACCACACCGCTGCTCATCGACTGCACCGCCTTGCGCTTGCCTGAAACCACCACGGTGCCCTGCACGGGGATGCCCTGGTCCAGCGGCGCCAGGCTGGCCCAGGTGAAAAAACTGCCCGCGCCAACGAGCGCCAGTGCCCAGCCCACGCGCGTGAAAAAGTGGGCGTCGCGCTCCGGCCGCTCAACGTCCTGCGTATGTTCGAGATTCATGTCGAGCTCCTTGCTCATGCGCCACCGGGTTTGCTGGCGGCCTGGTACTGGCGACTCATGCTCAGTCCGGTGGGGGCCACCTGGGGACTGTTCGGCGGTGAGCTGCGTGGCGCGTTGTCCTGTGAACTCGACTGGCCGGAAAGCGCGCGCAACACTTGCTGGCTTGGGCCGAAGGCTTGTAGCCGGCCTTCGTCGAGCACCAGCAACTTGTCGGCCTGGGCCAGTGCCGAGGAACGATGAGTGACCAGCACGACACTGGTGCCCTGGGCCTTCATCTGGGCGATGGCACTGGCGAGCGCCGCTTCGCCAACCGTGTCGAGGTTGGAGTTGGGTTCATCGAGCACCACCAGGCTCGGCCGGTCGTACATCGCCCGGGCCAGCGCAACCCGTTGTTTCTGTCCGCCGGACAAACCACCGCCGTCCTCCCCCAGCACCGTGTCATAGCCCTGGGGCAGGCGCAGGATCAGCTCATGGACCCCAGCCTGCTGCGCGGCGGCGACGACCTTTTGCGGATCGGCTTGGCGAAACCGGGCGATGTTCTCGGCGATGCTGCCGCAAAACAGCTCGATGTCTTGTGGCAAATAGCCGATGTGCGGGCCGAGTTGCTCGCGATTCCAACGATGAATATCGGCCCCGTCGAGGCGCACCGTACCCGCCAGGGTCGGCCACACGCCCACCAGCACCCGGGCCAGGGTGGACTTGCCGGAACCGGACGCCCCCAGCACACCCAGCACTTCCCCCGCGGCCAGGCTGAAGCTGACCTGCTGCAGCGTCGCGTTGCGTTGCCCTGGCGGCCCGGCGCTGACGTGTTCGAAACTCACCTGGCCCTCAGGCGCAGGCAGCGTCATGCCGTCGTCCTGGGGCGCAAACGCTTGCAACAGCGCGTCGAGACGCCGGTAAGCCAACTTGGCGCCGCTCCACTGCTTCCACACGGCGATCAACTGGTCGATAGGGCTCAATACCCGGCCCATCAGGATCGAGCCGGCAATCATCATTCCGGCGGTCATGTCGCCCTTGATCACTAGCAGTGCGCCCAAACCCAGCACCAGCGACTGCAGGCACAGGCGCAGGGTCTTGCTCAAGGAGCTGATGACCGCGCCGGTGTCGCTGGCCTGGTTCTGCAGGCCGAGAAACCGTGAGTGCACGGCGAACCAGCGGCTGCGTAGCGCGCCGAGCATGCCCATGGCCTGGATCGTCTCGGCGTTGTGCAAATGGCTGGTGGCCAGTTGACTGGATTGTTGCGAGTAGACGCTGGCCTGCCCCAAGGCCTTTTTGGTCATGGCCTCGTTCAGGCAGGCCAAACCGATCAGCAGCAGCGTGCCGACGGAGGCAAACACGCCGAGCCACACGTTGAACAGGTAGATCACCAGCAAATAGATGGGAAACCACGGTGCGTCGAAGAAAGCGAACAGCGCCGGCCCGGTGAGGAATTGGCGAATATGCGTGAGGTCGCCCAGGGATTGCCCGGCGTTGCCTTCGCCCTGGCGCAGATTGCGCTCGAACGCGGCCTTGTACACCTGGAGATTGAAGCGTCTTTCCAACTGGCTGCCGATGCGGATGACCACGAAGCTGCGGACCATTTCCAGCAGCCCGATGAATACGAAGAAGCCGACGACCATCAATGACAACATCGCCAGCGTGGTCTCGTTCTGTGATGACAACCCGCGGTCATACACTTGGAGCATATAAATCGAAGGTGCGAGCATCAGGACATTGATCAGCGCGGTAAAACATCCAACACTGATCAAAATATTTTTATAATCGCCCAGCGCTTTAAACAGCGGCGCCGCAGCAGCGCTCCTTAGCCTATTCATGATCTTCCTTGTTGTTGGCTTCGCCAGCGAACTGGCCGTTATTCAACTTGCCAATCTTTATTTTTCGATTCGGCCGACATCGAAAAGCACGCCTGTTCAAACAAGCGCACTTCGTTCAAGACTCAACTGTACTCATTCGTTAATGAGCACTCTGGGACTTGTTTCGTTCAAGCCTGAGTATCAAACCGGACTTCAACGTCATTTGATAATAGTCTCCCTGACGCAGGCCCAAGTGTGTCCTGGAGTCTTGTTTGCCAATCAGGGAAAGTCCGTCGGGTTCAGTGAACCAACGAACCGGCTCATCCCCCAGCCATTGGCCCAGGCAATCGGTTTGCCCGCCCAGGGTCTGATCCGCCTTGAGTTCGACGAGGCAACTGTTGGACGGTTTGTCCTGCATCGCCTGGGTTTGCGCGTTGTCCTGCGGGCTCGACAAAACAGCCTGCCACTGACCGGCCAACTGCGAGGGTTCTGCTAACAACAGGCTGCGCGCCATGGCGGCTTCTCCACAAAACATCATCAGCGTAGCGAGCAACCCGGCGGTTGCTCGAACGCTACTGGACATGAATTTTCTACGCATTTTTTTCATCCTGGCCGGGGTCCCGCAGGAGCAGCCGCCCCTACGGGACAGGGACATCAGGCCACGATATCCGAGACCGCAGCCTGGCCAACGGTGCTGACCAGGAAGTCAGCCACGCCGTGCCCGGAGAAGTCCACCGACAGCAGGCTGTTGCCACCCGATGTCGACAACACCGCATCGCCCGCCGCACCGGTGAACGCGCTCACGAAGTGCAGGCCCGCGCCCTTGGTGATACCGGTCAGGTCGATCTTGTCCAGGCCGCTGACGAAATCGAGGATCTGGTCCGTCGCTCCAGGCCGCGAATCGGAACTGGCGGCGAACACGAACGTGTCCGACCCCGAGCCCCCCCAGAGTTTGTCTGCGCCGCCGGCCCCCCAAAGGATATCGTTGCCCGCTCCGCCCTTGAGCTCGTTGGCTACCGTGTTGCCGATCAGCAAGTCGCTGCCCGAGCCGCCGATGGCGTTTTCGATGACGGCACCCTTGGCGATGGAGACGTTGCCTACCATGCCGCCAACATCGGAGAACGAGGCGTCATTGAGGTTGATTTTCTGGTTCTGGGTGAAACCGGAGAAATCCAGGGTATCGCGGCCACCTGCGTCCCATACCGAAAACACCACTTTGTCCGACGACGATGACGCACTGAGAAAATCGCGACCGGTATTGGAGTTGAAACCGTAGGTCGAATCGCCGGTACGGGTCGTGGTGTTGGCACCGTAGAGCTTCTGGATGGCCGCGATGTCATCCATCAGCGGACCGGAGGCGTAGGCTTCGACGCCGCCCTTGCTGAAGTTCTGGTCGGTATTGCTTTCGCTCCAGTAGCTCATGACGCTGTAGCCACGGGTGTCCTGGCCATAAGTGGCGTCATCGTAGGTCGGGCTGCCTTCGCCAGCGTTGTAGTCACCCGGGTGGGCCAGGCCGAGGGTGTGACCGATTTCGTGGGTCAGGGTCTGGCGGCCGTAGTTGTTCAGGTCCGGGTTCTTGTTCTGGGTGTAGCTGCTGTTGATCAGGTACCAGGAGGTCCCGTCATAGCCGGCCCCCGTCCCTGGCAGATAAGCAAACGCCGCCGCGCCATCCTGGCCGCTGCTGTAGTTGCCGAAGGTCATGTGAGCGTCGCCGCCGCTGGCTTTTTCGGTGAAGGTGACATTGGCCACGTCCGCCCAGGATTGCATGGCCAGGGCGGCCTGGCCTTTCTGCTGCGCACTGAACTGGCTGAAGCCGCTGATCCCATGCTTGTTCATGGTGCTGGAAGAGGCGGAAGTCAGGAAAGTGTAGGTCAGCTCGATCTTGCCGCTGCCGTCCCGGTCCTGGTAAGCCGCGCCGTCGCGCAGCAACTGAGTGGCCGCTTCGTCGACAGAGTACGACGGTTTGCCGTTGACGGTCAGGTTACCGCCCCGGTCGTATTGGTGGCTGAAACTATTGATCTGGTTGAACGCATTACTGGCAGCCGCCAATGATTGCGGCGCCCAGAGGAGTTGTTCGGCAGAATCAATAGCGCTGCTTTTGACTTTCGACATAAACACACTTCCTTGTTTGCAAATGGAACAGTTTTAGTCAGACAGACAATCTCTGGCGAGATCGTCCTATCACTCGCCCAATGAGGACGTAAGAAACCTGACACAATTGGAAATCAAACGTCTAGCAATTTTTTTTCGTTCAATTTCACGCCCTGCCCGTAACGCCCATAAACAATAGGGTTCTGCCTCGCTAGTACCCCAACTAAACCACCCGAGTTGCGGATTGTCGGACAAAAAACTATTTAAATATTAAATATCGATAACTAGCAATTTGCGTACGGCGTCGCACTTTCGCCAACTAAGTGCCAGCGAAATGCTATTAACGAATATCTACTAAATCTCTACGGTTTACGTGCACACACTTCCCGCAGACAACTTCGAAGCCAACGATGCACAGGATCGGCGTCCATCCGCGGATGCCAGAGCATGGCGATCGTGAACCCAGGTACGGAAAACGGCAGCGTAAAACTGTGCAGGCCGACCCGCAGGCTCGCGGTGTAGCGTTCGGGCACGCTGGCGATCAGGTCACTGGAGCGGGCCAGTCCCAGCGCCGAGGAAAAGCCTGGCACCGTGGTGACGATTTCGCGGGACAGATTCAGAGCCGCAAGGGCCTGGTCGATGAGGCCATGATCCAGGCCGCGCATCGACACACCGACATGCCCGCCTGCGGCATAACCGGCGGCGCTCACCGTTGCCTGGCTCAGCGGGTGTCCCGCGCGCACAACGCCAATCAAGCGGTCGCTGAACAACGCCTGGGTTCGTAGTTCCGGGCTGGTGTCCTTGTCCACGACGGCGGTCTCCAAGTCCACGGTGCCTTCGCGAAGCGTCGTGCTGTCCCGGTCGGTCTTTTCCACAAAGCGCAGGCGCACGCCGGGCGCTTGCTCGTGGATGCGAGTGATCAGGTCGATGGCAAAGTTTTCCACGAACCCTTCTCGGGTGCGCAACGTGAAGGTTCGGCTCAAGCGCCCAAGATCCGGGGTCGTCACTGGCCGCAGCACCGCCTGGGCCTGCTGCACCAAATGGCTGACCTGTTCGCGCAACTCCAGCGCACGAGGTGTCGGCACCAACCCTCGCCCGGCCCGAACCAACAGCGGGTCACCGGTGGTTTCACGCAACCGTGCCAGTGCCCGGCTCATGGCCGACGGGCTGAGCTGCAAGCGCCGGGCGGCCCGGGCCACGCTGCCTTCCGAGAGCAGCACATCAAGGGTGACGAGCAGATTGAGGTCAGGCGAGGACATGGCGGTATCTCGATTTGAACAGATGGCGTTTGCTGCAGCTATAACGTGCAAATGCTGCGTCTTCCGCCATGTTATGCCCAGGCGTAACGTTCTGACAGCTCCGTTTCGAGCGCCACGGATACAGGTGACACGATGAAACCCGTCAACACGCAACAAAACCGGCCGGCAACCGCGCCCGCACACCGGCTCTTTTCACCTCGCTGGGCCCTGGCCAGCCTTGCGCTCTCGACGCTGCTGGCCTCCCTTGGCGCCAGTGTGGCTGCGGTGGCACTGCCGACGCTGGCCGAGGCGCTCGGGGCCTCTTTCCAGCAGGTCCAATGGGTGGTGCTGGCCTATCTGCTGGCAATCACCACGCTGATTGTCAGTGTCGGCCGCTTGGGAGACCTGATGGGCCGGCGCAAGCTGCTATTGGCCGGTATCGCCCTGTTCACCTTGGCATCAGCGGTATGCGGCCTGGCGCCCTCGCTTTGGCTGCTGGTCGCCGGTCGGGCGCTGCAAGGCCTGGGGGCCGCCATCATGATGGCGCTGACCCTGGCGCTGGTGGGCGAAACGGTCGACCAGGAAAAAACCGGCAGCGCCATGGGGCTACTGGCAACGCTGTCGGCAGTGGGCACAGCCCTCGGACCGTCCTTTGGCGGCATGCTGATCAGCGGGTTCGGTTGGCCGGCCTTGTTCCTGGTCAACATCCCTCTGGGCCTGTTGACGCTAGGGCTGGCGTGGTATTCGCTACCGGTGCGTGAAGTGCCGCCGAAGCCCGAAGGAACCCGCTTCGATGTAACCGGTACCTTGCTGTTGGCAGTGACGCTCGCCACCTATGCCTTGTCCATGACTTCCGGACGCGGGAGCTTTGGCGGATTGAATCTTGCGCTGCTGCTGATCGCCCTCGTGGGCGGCGGGCTATTCATTCGGGCCCAGTCCCGGGCCGTATCGCCGTTGATTCCCTTGAAAGTGTTCCGCGACAGATCATTGGTATCAGGCCTGGTGACGAGCGCCCTGGTTGCGACGGTCATGATGGCGACGCTGCTGGTCGGGCCTTTTTACTTGTCCATCACCCTCGCACTGCCGGCGGCCTTCGTGGGACTGGCCCTGGCCGTAGGCCCATCTGTTGCGGCGCTGGCCGGAGTACCTGCCGGGCGCCTGGTGGATCGCTTCGGCGTGCACCCCATGCGAGTCGCCGGCCTGGCGAACATGGTGCTCGGCTGCCTGATGCTATCACTGGTTCCCCCTACCCTTGGCACCGTCGGCTACCTCGCGGCTATCGTGGTGACGACCCTTGGCTATGCGTTCTTCCAGACGGCCAACAACACGGCAGTCATGGCCGATGTAGCAGCCCAGAGGCGAGGCGTCATCGCCGGGCTGCTCAACTTGTCGCGCAACCTGGGTTTTTTCACCGGAGCCTCCGTGCTCGGCGCGGTGTTTGCAGCCGCGGCGGCGACGAATGACATTACCGGTGCCAGCCCCGCGGCTGTGACGAACGGTCTGCACATGACCTTCGCCGTCGCCCTGGCGATGGTGATCCTGGCCCTGTTCATCGCCTGGAAAAGCCGCGTGCCAGAGCCATTGCCCAAGCCTCGGGACAACCCCAGCCAAGCGTGATGGCATTCTGGGCATTGCCGCTTAAGTCGTGATCCAGATCAAAAAAAGTGAACCAATCGCAAAACGGACTGAAAAAATCCACATGAGCTTCATTTTCAGGTGCTATTTTTAGTTCTCACTGGTAGAGCCATGATGGCTCTTCCTTCCTGACATGAGCAAAAGGAAGCGCTCGATTGAAGAAGGCGGGCAACACATGAATAAAGGATCCTTCAGCAAGGTTACGTTCCCTAATGCTTGCCAGTTAATGCGCTGGCACTTCCATCCCATGGGATTCGAAGCAAGCATGGATGCGCCTGGCAGCATGGTTGCCCGGCTGTTTGACCGTGCCAGCGGCGAGACCATGATCGCCATTGCGGGTATCCCCTGCGCGACGGTGATGAATGCCCCGGATGTTGAACGAATAATCGAGGCCGTGGAGGCCGAGCTGGAAGCCTTTGTACCACCGGTGGGGTTGCGGCGGTTTGCCTCTTAAGTCCACTTCATGTGGCAATACCGTTTACCCAGGCTCCAAAAGCGGCACTTCCCTTTTTCCAAGGGTGGTGCCGTTTTTTTTGAGAGGGGTTCGGGATTTACTTGCCTTGGTGTGTATATCCGTTGCCGCAGAAATGGATATCCCCCCAAAAAAATGCACCTAAAAACGGAAAACCAAAAAAAACGGCGCTTTTCATCTCTGAAAAACGCCGTTGTTTCTAGGTGAACAGCATCACGCCAAAGCGGGCTGGTCACCTCATCATCCATGCAATCAGTCGTCGCGACCCATCAGGCCGAACAGCTGCAACAGGCTGACGAACAGGTTGTAGATCGATACATACAGGCTAATGGTGGCCATGATGTAGTTACGCTCGCCGCCGTGAATGATGGCGCTGGTCTGGTACAGGATGCAGACCGAGGAGAACAGCACGAAGCCGGCGCTGATCGCCAGTTGCAGGCCGCTGATCTGGAAGAAGAAGCTGGCCAGCGTCGCCCCCAGCAACACGAAGAAACCTGCGGTGATAAAGCCACCCAGGAAACTCATGTCCTTGCGGGAAATCAGCACGTAGGCCGACAGGCCACCAAATACCAGTGCGGTCATTGCGAAGGCAGAGCTGACCACTTCGGCGCCGCCCTGCATTTGCAGGTAGCGATTGAGGATCGGGCCGAGCAAAAAGCCCATGAAGCCGGTCAGGGCGAAAGTCGACACCAGGCCCCAGGCCGAATCACGGAGTTTGTTGGTGAGGAAGAAAAGGCCGTAGAAACCGATCAGCACGACGAAGATGTTCGGGTAACCCACCCGCATCTGTTGTGCGACATAAGCCATCACACCGCTGAAAGCGAGCGTGAGTGCCAGCAAGCCATAAGTGTTGCGCAGGACGCGGCTAACCTCTAGCTGCTCAGCCTGCACGCTGTTGTTCACTGCGTAATCCTGTTCGCGCATGGCGACACTCCTCCGGTTTTGAAACATTCAGTGGCAAGGATCATAACAGACGCTCTGTAACAAGCTACGTAGAGAGTTTGACAGTGTGTTTCATTCGGGTATTATGGCGCCCGCAACGCAGTACGGAGGTGTGGCCGAGTGGTTTAAGGCAACGGTCTTGAAAACCGTCGACTGTAACAGGTCCATGAGTTCGAATCCCATCGCCTCCGCCATTTTTTAACGTTAAAGCCCTGATTATTCAGGGCTTTTTCGTGTCTGGCATTCAGAACGCCAATTGCAGCTTCGACATTGGACACAGCTATGGCAAACCCTCCCAAGCCAATCAAGGAAAGAAAAGTGACCAGTAAAACCATCGGCTCCATCGTTGCTGCAATCGCGGGCATCGTCCTGTTGTGCGTGTTCTTTGGCAGTTGGTACACGGTCGACGAAACCGAGCGTGGCGTACTGCTGCGCAACGGGGCGCTGGTCGGGGTGATTGAACCGGGACTGTCCTTCAAGACGCCCTTTATCGAGTCGGTACGCCTGATCAGCGTCCAGAGCCAAGTGACGGCTTATGAAGACCTCCAGGCCTACAGCAAGGACCAACAGTCCGCCCAGCTCAAGGTGTCCGTGTCCTGGCACATCGCGCCTTCCGATGTCGCGAAGGTCTATACGCAGTTCAAGGACCTGGAAGGTATCCGCGACCGGATGATCAGCCGCCAGGTGCCAACCCAGGTGGAAAACGTATTCGGCAAGTTCAACGCCGTGGCTGCCGTGCAGAACCGCGTCCAACTGGTCAACGATATTTCCACGGCCATCAAGGCGACCATTACCGGCCCCGTGATCATCGACAGCGTCCAGGTCGAGAACATCGACTTCAGTGACGCCTACGAAAAAGCCATCGAAGCGCGCATGGCTGCGGAAGTCCAGGTCAAGACCCGCGAACAACAGCTCGCCACCGAGCAGGTGCAAGCACAGATTCGCGTGACTCAGGCCCAGGCGGAGGCCGATTCGCAAGTCGCGCAGGCCAAGGCAGACGCACTGGCGACCGAGTTGCGCGGCAAAGCCGAGGCCGAAGCCATCAAGGCACGGGCCCAGGCCCTGGCCAGCAACCAGAACCTGGTGGAACTGACCAAGGCCGAACGCTGGAATGGTGTCTTGCCAACCACCGTGCTGCCAAACGGCGCCCTGCCCTTCATCGACATCAAGTAATGCCACCGGCGCGGCTATCCGGCCGCGCCTGCTTCACTGCGGCGCGCTGCGCAGCAAACATCGCCCCTCTCGTTAGCGCTACACTCAGCCATGAAACCGACGTTCATCGTTAGCAGGGAGCTCAACGTGTACCCAGGCCAAAGCAAACCGGCACGCCACCCCCGCACGACGTTTACCTTTCCCCCTTCCGGCTCCCCCTCGAGCCTCTCTCCGCCCTCGAGCATTCACCGACTCCTTCGATAAGCGCCCTGAACAGGAGAATAGCGTGACCACTATTATCAAAAAATATAAATGGCCCGCCCTATTGGCCATCGCGCTTGTTGTTTTTTCGGCTCTGATATTCTTTTTGATCAAGTCATACACATACGACTCATCGACCTACTTCGAATCCCGCGACTTCATTCGCCAGCTCAAGCAAGCCGACGCAAACTGGAACGTCAAGATCCTCAGGAAAAAGATCGGCATGAACAACAACCTGTCGTTGACACCGCCACTCGAGGCCGGCAGTCGATGGGAGCAGTTGGAGCAGCTCAATAACGCTGGCCCACTGGCCGTTCTTTGGGCATCCAGACGCAACGGCTACGTGGAGGCGGTCAAGAACAAAACGGTGCTGGTCGATCAATTCCAGCAACACAACGCCAATCTACGCACCGCCCTGGATGCGTTGCCGATGGTCGAGGATGGTATTCAAACCTTGCTCGACGGGATGAGCGCCGAAAGCCCGACGGAACATCTGGCAACAGCTTCCAATGTTCGTGAGCTGACGCTGACGACGCTGGAGTACGCACTTTATGTCACCTCGGACAAAGCCGAGGAAGTGCAGCGCCAATTGAGTGATCTGGAAAAATACCTCGATCAACTGCCTGCAACCAGCCAGCCCCTTTTCATTGCCCTGACCCAGCACGTCAAATCCATTATCCAGGAACAACCGATCGTCAATGACCTGCTGGATCGCATCAGCGTGATTCCGGTGGCCCAGGAACTGGACAGCATCACCGAGCTATTGAACGAGACCCAGCGCAGGACCGCCGCTGCGGACCGTCAATACCATATCTACCTGGGCGCGTGTGCCAGCCTCATGGCGCTGTTGATGATCTACCTGGCGGTGCGGTTGGTTCGCAGTTACGCCGTCATCAACCAGATCAACCAGCAACTGCAAACGTCCAATGAGCGGCTCGAAGAGCGCGTGCAGGAGCGCACCCGAGAACTGATGGAGGCAGAACGCGAACTGGTGGATGCGGCCCGAATGGCGGGCATGGCCGAAATCGCCACGAATGTGTTGCACAACGTCGGGAATGTGCTGAACAGCGTGAATATTTCAGCCGAACTCGTCACCCGCAAGTTGAGGAACAGCAAGACGATCGGGCTCACCAAGGCGGTCAAAATGATGAATGAACATGCCGAAGATCTCGGCCAGTTCATCACCCATGATGAAAAAGGTCGGTTGCTGCCGCGTTATTTCAACGAACTGGTCGACTCCATCGCCGCAGAACAAGCCGTGCTTATCGATGAGCTGGCGCAGTTGACCAAGAGCATCGATCACATCAAGGAAATCGTCACCACTCAACAAACCTACGCAGGGGCAGCCAGGCTGATCGAACCGCTCAATGTCAGCGATCTGTTCGAAGATGCGCTACGCATGAACTCGGGCGCGCTCAGTCGGCATCACGTCACCGTCATCAAGGAGTATCAGGACGTTCCTGCGATCATGGGCGACAAGCATAGGTTGCTGCTGATCCTGATCAACCTGATCAGCAACGCCAAATTCGCGATGTCACACACCAGCGAGCACCCACGGGAGATGACCCTGGGGATCCGCATCCTCGACGAAACGACACTATGCCTCAGCGTCAAGGACCGAGGCGAAGGCATTTCCCCGGAGAACCTGGCCCGCATCTTCAATCACGGTTTCACGACCCGCAAGGACGGCCATGGGTTTGGCTTGCACAGCTGCGCCCTGGCGGCGGTTGAAATGAATGGCCGCCTTTATGTCCATAGCGACGGACCGGGGCAAGGTGCTCTGTTTACCCTGGAAGTCCCGTTGGAATTGGCCCGCGCCTGATCATCGTGACGGGCGCGGGCTGGCCCGCCGGCATCGCGAGCAAGCTGCTCCCACAGGGGATTTTTGGTGAACAGCCGGAAAAACTGTGGGAGCTTGCTCGCGATAGCGGTGTACCTGTCACCGAGAGAGTGGATGTACCGGCCCCCTCTATTTCGTGTTTACAGGCCGGCCACTACGGGCTCTTCGGGTCGGCAACGCGGCGGCGTAGGCCAGCGCTTCCTCACGGGAAGCAAAGGAACCCAACCGGTCAGCCTGGGTGCAGACCCTCCACGGGCCGCTGTTTACGCTAAGCACGTCATAACCGTTGATGTGCATTTTCGTCAGCATTGCAGTACTCATTGGTCACCTCCGACTTTAACCAAGGGTGCACGGCCTACCATACACGCGGATTGCGCTGGGCGGCCAACCGAACGTCGCGACACCCGCCGCATTCGTGGCGCTCTCAGTGGGAATCCGAATCCCACAACCAGTCCCACAGCCCCGGCAAATGCACGGGCCCAGCGCTGTGATCGACCGTCCGAGCCAAGGCCGCTCGCTCCAGCGCCTGGTGGTCATCATAGAACGGCTTGGCGTCGGTCCTCACGCCGGTAGCCTTGGCACTCTCGAGCAGGATTTGCAGGTATTCGCGAGCATGCCGGGCGGTATAACGATTGATGTCGTGAAACGTCACCACCACTGGAATAACCCCATCCACCGCTGGCAGTTGCCCGGCGGCGATGCGCTCGCGCACTTCGGAAAGTTGCCGGGTCAGGTTGATCCGCCGCCGCGGGCTCATCGTGATGCCCCAGACTTTGCCGTCATTAGCACTCAGGTCGGTCAACAGGATGTGCAGGCCATGCTGTCGGTAGGCGGCCGCAGTGCGCTTGTCGAAGCTCCAGAATGGCGGCCTCACCAAAATCGGTGCCGCACCGCTAATGGCAGCGATGTCGCTCCCACCATTGTTGAGCGATTGCTCCAGCTCATCAGGGCTCAGCGACCGGTGATTGGTGTGCCAGTGGGTCGCCGTATGAAAGGCCAGCACATGGCCTTCCTGCTGTTCACGGCGCATGACCGAGCGGCCAATATCACTGCCACCAGCACGTGGTGCGCGAGTCTGCAGGAAAAATACCGCCTTGATGCCGGGCTGTACCGGATTGTCTGCGAGTGCGTCGAGCACCTCCAGGCTAGGGTTCCAGAAAGACGAGGCACTGGGACCATCATCGAATGTCAGCAGGAAACGGATCGGGGGGTGTTCGCGCAAACGTTGCTCGGTTTGCGGCGTCAGTTCGATGGGGGCGCCAATGCAACCCGACAAACCGATGGTGAGGGCTGCGACGAACAGCACCCTGGCGATGTTTTTCATGTCTTGCCTTTTGTTGATGCCGCGCTGCGTCGCCTTTGATCCCTGGCCTACGGTGTTGAAGCTCACCTTGGAGAAGGGTAACCGGGTTTGGTTCCTTGCCGCGAATTCCGACCGCTTTGGTATTGCTCCGTGCTCGAGCCTGGGCGGTATTAATTTGACCGTCTGGAAATTCGATGGAATTTTCCGCATGCCTTTGTATCCATCCGTATAGGACTAATTAGGGAGGATTTATGGGCGGGCCATCGCTTTACATCATCGACTACATGCTCCATGGCGAACCCAAGTCATTCATTATTCGCGCAGAAGCGATGAATAAC
The DNA here is from genome assembly GCF_001623525.1 of Pseudomonas fluorescens. Classification (NCBI taxonomy): domain Bacteria; kingdom Pseudomonadati; phylum Pseudomonadota; class Gammaproteobacteria; order Pseudomonadales; family Pseudomonadaceae; genus Pseudomonas; species Pseudomonas fluorescens. Next base: position 1,457,824 of record NZ_CP015225.1, read on the forward strand.
TCCGAGGCTTGGCATTGGGCCAGTTGCGACGCGGGGGTCGGGCGCATACCGAAATTCGGGAGAGAGAAGGTCAAGCGGGTCTCCAAGCCCCTGGCTGAAAAATACGGTATTACCGACGTGCGCTGGCGGGCGAGCGTCACGCCGTCCTGGGTCAAGGAGTCCAGCTGACATCATTGGCATTGTTTGCGACGCACCGGCTGTCTAGCCGGACGCCGGATTCTTCGACAGACCTGAAATAACTCAACTACGCTTAAACCACGGCACAGCCCGCCCCTGGCGGGTTTTGTGCTGCCTCATCAACCCCTGAATGGAGGTGTGACATGTCCGAAAAAGAGTCCATCACCACCCTGCTCACCTTGCTCGAATCGCGTCAGGCCCGGCTCACGGCAGCCTGCAAGGAAATCGCCGACTGGGTCGACCACCAGGGCGGGCATCCCACCGCAGTGCGCATCCGGGACCGGCTCAACGACATCGACAAAGATGCCCCGTCGATCCAAAGCGCGCTAATGTCGCTCAAGCCTGCTGAACCCCCTCTGCCCAAGTTTCGCTGACGCGCTGCGCCAGACCTGTTTCTCCCTGAGTTCTACCGGTTGGAAAATCGATGGAACGCGGGCTTTTTCTGCACCTCGAAATTGATAGGCACCGGTGCAGAAACCGCAAAGGGAGAAACTCATGAATGCCAGAATCCTGCTATTGATCGTTTGTGCGAGCCCCGCCGCCGTCTTGGCCCAAGGTTGCGATGTCATCACTCGATCCCAGAGCCAGGCCGTTCCAGTGATCGAAAGCCACAGCTGCTATGAATATAAAGGCATGCCCGCGGAAACCCTCGATTGGTCTTGCAGCAATGAAAGCAAAGGAACGCTCACGACCCAAAAGCGTAAAGTCGAGCGTTGTGCCGAAGGATACGTGGCGACATGCCAGGCGAAGCCGACCCAGGAAGCGTTGGCCAACCCGCACTCAACCAGCAAGGACAAGCGCGGTGGGTCGGCCACTCTTCCCGATAATGCAAAATTGACGTGGTACTACTACGGTATCGAGCAGTTGCAGCAGGCCCCGGAAGACTGCGAAACCACCGGCGGCAATTGGATAAACCATTGAGGTGGCTCCCACAGCCCCTTCCTGGCTAGCCCTTGCTGTGCTCCGGCGATGAAGGACCTTCCTTGACCCCGCGAGGCCCGGCTACGCCCCAAATGACCAGGCCTAGCACTGGCAAGATGATCAGCAGCAGGGCCCAGCCAGCCTTGGTGCCGGCCGACTTGTCGCTTCGAAAGACACTGACGATCGCCCACAAATCGACGAGCAGCAAAAGCACCGCAACAGCGATCCAGAAATAACTGGCTAATTCAGACATGGCCTAATCCTCTTGTCGGTTCAAGGATTAGGCAGAGCCGTTGAGGCGCCGTTCAAAGAATTTGCACCCTCAAGATGCGCATTGGCGGCTATCCCCGCTCGTTCAGATAAGCGACCCACTGCTCATAGGCCTCATGTTGACGCTGGACCGCCTCATCCCAAGTCGATCCACTCATTTGATGAACACATATGAGCTTCATCATTTCCGATGTCGCCGTGTCGAGCTCCACCAGGAGCTCATGGGATTTGATCTTGAAGTCTTCAACGGTGGTCATTTCTCGCTTCCTTCCCCTATCGGGGCCGGCCAATGCACCCAACATGGATTCATTTTTTTGAAGCTGATTCATTTGAGGCGATAACCGGTCGAAAACCTAGTGCTAGTGGTCGGAGAGATGGATTGGAGCGATGGCAGGCACGAATAAGCTCAGTCTTCTCCGCTCCGTCGCGGTCGTATTGGATAAGACCTTGAAAAACTCGATATTTGAACGAAGCAGCTAATGCCAGGCGCAAATATTGCAGATATATTTCACTTTAATGACAGTCACAGATCGAGCACGGCCATGAAAATTCGAGCGACCGTCATCTGCGAGGAAAATCGCCATATCCTCCTGGTTCGCAAAGCCAATAGCCGCTGGGCACTACCGGGCGGGACCGTCGAGCGTGGAGAAACCCATGCCGGCGCAGCTATCAGGGAGCTTGAAGAAGAAACCGGGCTCGGGGCCGAGAATCTGCTTTACCTGATGCGTATCAACGATGGCGACACAGAACATCATGTCTTCGAGGCTTCAGTCAGCAACATCGGTGCGGCCAGACCGCAAAATGAAATCAGCGATTGTTTCTGGTGCCCGCTGGATTCCCTTGCACAGGTGCAGATGAAGAAAGGCACACGTGAGATTCTGGAAGCGTTTCGGCGGCGGTTGTAAGGTTCTCCACCAGCAAATCGGCAAACTAAAAGGGTTGCATGAAAAACCTCATGCAACTCCTTGTTTTATATGGTGATCGAGTTCGGAGTCGAACCGACACACCGTTACGAGAAGATAGTCGAATACATCGAGCAAAGTGTCAGACTCAGGAAAGGTTCTGGCGCCAGGCCCGTGACTCTCGGGCGAACTCGTTGGGCGTCTTTCCAGTGTGCTGGTGGAAAGCCCGGCTAAAGGTTGCCTGGGAAGAGAAGCTCAGGATCATCGCCACCTCGGCGATGGAATGAGTGCTGTGGGTGAGCAGGTACTTGGCACGCTCCATACGCCGCTCGTTGACGTAGCGTTGAGGGGTCTTTCCGGTTGCGGACTTGAAAGAACGGGCGAAGTGAAAGCGGCTGAGATACGCCACGGCAGCAAGGTCATCGAGACTGATGTTCGACTCGATATTGTCCTCGATGTAATCCATCACCTGGCGAATGCGCTTGACTCCCGCGTTGGGCACACGCTCCAGTGACGCCAGGCGAGACGGCATGGCACTGGTAAACCGCTGAATGAGCCGAGCAGCGGCGCTGCACGCCAGCGACTCGACTAGCAATTTTCCCGACGGCGTCGAGTTCTTTAACTCCAGGAGAATGGCATTGCTGATGCTGGCGATCAGATCGTCTTCAAAACCGCGCTCAAAGCGCATCGTCAAATACTCGCTACCATCGAAGCACTCACCCAGTGCCTCGGCAGAAAAATGCTCCGCCCCCAGGTGCACGTGCAACAGGTCGGGCATGCACGCAGAAAGCAAGACAAGGTCTTCCTGGATGCCTTTGGGGCAGATCCACGCCATCCCGCGCCGGGTCGGTGTCTGCTCGATGACATCGTAGGCCTTGCGTGTCACCACCGAGCCGCTGTCTCCGCGGGCATCGAATACCAGTTCGGTGGTGGGCTGGCGGGTATTTTTCGCGATCACGCCATCGCTATGGCTGCGCACTTCGGCGACCAGACCATTCCAGTTACGGTCTGCCGACGAGAGCAACAAGCCGGATGAACTGTATTTTTCGAGTTTGTAACGAAGGAGCGGCATCGAGGTTTCTCTGGGCCCGGTCGTTAAAGGGTCTGGCGAAGTCTCACATTCCGAGCGCCTTCCTGACAACTGGCAGGCGAATGGCCGATGCAAAAAAAGGCCAGGCGGTTCGATACGCTTGGCGTTTTCAGTCCTGGGTCTTTGCTATGGCCGGCTGATGATTCCCACCGTAGAGATTCCTGCCCTTTCGGAGGTTCCCAGCAAGCCTTTGGTGATTTGCCAGATCACCGCAAACGCGCCGACCAGGAACACGATGTCGCCGAAGGTGCGGATCCAGCGCAGGGTTTGCAACAGATCCTGTTGCATGAATGCCTCGCTGCGGGCGTACCACAAACCCTGGCTGGCGCTGCCGTAGAATTGCAGGATGCCGACCGGCAACAGGCTGGTAAAAATCATCAACGCAAGGCCGCCGTTGAGCCACCAGAAACCGGTTTTCATTAACCGCTCGCTAAACTGCAGGTTCGGACGCAGGTAACGCAGGATCAACAGGCTGAAACCCAGTGCCAGCGAGCCGTAGACACCGAACAAAGCGGCGTGGGCGTGCAGGGGCGTGGTGTTAAGGCCCTGAATGTAATACAGCGAGATCGGCGGGTTGATCAGGAAACCGAATACGCCGGCGCCGAGCATGTTCCAGAACGCAGTGGCGATGAAGAACTGCAGCGGCCAGCGAATGTTCGTCATCCATGCCGCGCGTTCCTTGAGGTGCCAGTTCTCCCAGGCCTCGTACCCCAGAAGAATCAACGGCACCACTTCCAGGGCACTGAACGTCGCACCCACTGCCATCACTGGCGTGCTGGTGCCAGCGAAGTAGATGTGGTGGAAGGTGCCAGGCACACCGCCGAGCATGAACAGCGAAGCCGAGCCCAGCGTCGCGGTAGTCGCCAGACGCTTGGACACCAGCCCCATGCTAGTGAAGATGAAGGCTAGCGCAGTGGTAGCGAACACTTCGAAGAAGCCTTCGACCCATAGATGCACTACCCACCAGCGCCAGTATTCCATGACCGACAGGTTGGTCCGTTCGCCGTAGAACAAACCCGCGCCGTAGAACAGGCCGATGGCAATCACCGAACAGGCCAACAACACCAGCAGGTTTTTGTCGCCGGGCTGACGCAGTGCCGGCACCATCGCACGCAGCATCAACACCAGCCAGAACACGATGCCGGAAAACTTGGCGATCTGCCACAGGCGACCGAGATCGACGTACTCGTAACCTTGGTGACCCAGCCAGAAACTCCACTCGGCGGGCATCAGTTGGGCGATCGCGAGGAAGTTGCCGGTGTAGGAGCCCGCGACCACCAACACCAGGGCCCAGAACAGCAGGTCAACACCCAACTTCTGGTACTTGGGGTCCTTGCCGCCATTGATGAACGGCGCCAGGAACAACCCGGCAGCGAGAAAGCCGGTGGCGATCCAGAACATAGCGCTCTGCAGATGCCAGGTGCGGGTCAAGGAGTACGGGAACCACTTCGACAGGGGCAAGCCATAGAAATCCTGCCCCTCTACGGTGTAGTGCGCCGTCACCCCGCCCATCATGACCTGAAAGCCGAACAGTGCACCCACCAGCAACAAATACTTGCCCAGGGCCTTTTGCGACGGCGTCAGGGTGATCAGGCTCAACGGATCCTGCGTCGAAGCTGTGGGCGCGCCCTCCTCGTGGCTGCGCAGGAACGCCCAGCCCCAGACCAAAAAGCCGATACCCGCCAGCAACACGACAATGCTGATGACCGACCAGACCATGTTCTCGACCGTGGCATTGTTGTCGATCAGTGGTTCATGCGGCCAGTTGTTGGTATAGGTCGTGTTCAGCCCGTCACGCTCAGTGGCGGCGGCCCAGGCGGTCCAGAAGAAAAAATGAGTGAGTTGCTGACGCCGGGCCGGATCAGGCATCGTCACCTCCTTCATCGCGAAACTCTGGCGGCTGCCACTGAGTGATGGGTCACCCCCGAACAGAGCATCGTAATAATCGCCCGTCTGCCGGATCGCCTGGATGCGGCGTTCACTGAGCACCAGGGTGCCATCGACCAGTCGATTGCCGCGGTATTCACGTTTGAGTTGATAGCGCAGCAAGGCTTGCTGATCGCCATCGATGTCGCCATATGCTTTGCCATAGCCCTGCTGTGCGGCCAGTTCCAGCCAGGCGAGCAGCTCACGGTGCAGCCAGTCGGCGGTCCAATCAGGCGCCTGGTAGCCACCGTGGCCCCAGATCGAGTCCAGTTGCATACCGCCGATACTTTGCCAGGCGGTTTGGCCATCAAGAATATCCACGGACTGAAATAACAATTGCCCGCCGGCACTTTGCACTCGCTCGGGAACAGGCGGAGCCTGGCGATAGATCTCACGCCCGAACCAACCGAGCAGGCAAAAAGTCACGCCTAATATCCCGATCAGGCACCACCACAACTTTCGATACTCACCCATATGTCACCTCAATTTGCCAATACGGTCGAATGCCAAGACATGCATTTACTCTCATGCATCCGTACGGACTGTTGCTTTATTTATATTTATCTTTGGATACCGCTATTTAAGGCGCGCACGAACCCATTACTCGAAACAAACCCGAGTAATCAGGTGAGTCCATTTAGTAAAATCCTCGGTGCAGGGCCTTTTTCAGCGATCACGGCAAAACGATATTCACATTGAAAATACTGCCCATATAGCAATTAACACCCTATCACCAAAACATCGAAAAAATACTTGAAGCCAACAAGCCATCACAACTATTTGCACTCTTTAACAGCGCATTACAACAAACTAAACCATAGTCAGCGGGCAAATTGTTCAGCTTGATCTGGATTAATCAGGAGCATTTCCCATGGCAGACGATTCCTCACTCTCATCTGACGAAGCAATACGTCGAAACTTGTTGTTGGGGGGCTTGGCGACGGCGGTCGTGGCTGCGTTGCCAGTGTCTGCATCCGCCCAGATATCTGAAAAGAGCGTATCGCCCAATGCAAAAGGAACAAAGAACATGACAACCATTGTGACCAAAGAAGGTGTTGAGCTTTATTACAAGGATTGGGGCCCTAAGGATGGTCCTGTCGTTACCTTGAGCCATGGCTGGCCACTGAACGCTGACAGTTGGGATTACCAAGCGTATTTCCTGGCATCCCACGGCTTCCGTGTCATTGCCCACGACCGTCGCGGCCATGGCCGCTCCAGCCAGCCTTGGGACGGTAACGACATGGATCACTACGCCGACGATCTCGCCACGGTTATCAACACCCTGAACCTACGTAATGTGACCGTGATCGGTTTCTCGACCGGAGGCGGTGAAGTCGCCCGCTACATTGGTCGCCATGGCACCTCCCGCGTAGCGAAGATCGGCCTGATTTCAGCCGTACCGCCGCTGATGCTCAAAACCGCGAAGAACCCGGGCGGCCTGCCAATCGACGTCTTCGATGGTATTCGCAATGGCATGCTGGCCGACCGTTCGCAAATCTTCAAAGACATTCCGGCCGGGCCGTTCTACGGCTTCAACCGCCCGGGCTCCAAGACCTCCCAGGGCATGATTGACGCCTGGTGGATGCAGGGCATGACGGGCGGGTTCAAGAACACTTTCGACTCGGTCAAGGCATTCTCGGAAACCGACTTCACCGACGACCTGAAAAAATTCGACAAGCCAACTCTGATCATCCACGGCGATGATGATCAGATCGTGCCAATCGACGCCGCGGGCCGGGCTTCAAAGAAACTAATCCCCGACGCCCTGTTGAAAGTGTATCCGGGTGCCCCGCACGGCTTGACCGAGACCCATAAGGATCAGTGCAACCAAGACCTGCTGGCCTTCCTGCACAGCTGACCTTAACGAACGCATCCTCAGCACGCTTCCTCCTCTTTAGCTGCGGGTAACGCCAGATTCGTTTCGCTTCTGCCGGGTGAACCCGAGGGATTCAGATGGTTCCTGGTGATCACATCAGCCTGCGATCTGTCGTCGTTATCCGTAGCTCTTTTTATTGCATCTTCGAGAGACACGCCATGTCGAATCACAAACTGACAACGGCCAACGGCGCTCCCGTCGTTGACAACTTCAATACCCAGACCGCCGGTCCTCGCGGGCCTGCCTTGCTACAAGACGTCTGGCTGTTGGAAAAACTGGCACACTTCGATCGCGAAGTAATCCCTGAACGGCGCATGCACGCCAAGGGCGCGGGGGCCTTCGGCACGTTTACCGTGACCCATGACATCACCCATTACACTAAGGCCGACCTGTTCAGTTCGGTAGGCAAGCAAACGCCAATGTTCGCTCGATTCTCCACGGTAGCGGGCGAGCGCGGGGCGGCCGATGCCGAAAGGGACATCCGCGGCTTCGCCATGAAGTTCTACACCGAACAAGGCAACTGGGATTTGGTGGGCAACAACACCCCGGTTTTTTTCTTTCGTGATCCGCTGCGTTTCCCCGACCTCAATCACGCGGTCAAACGTGACCCTCGTACCGGTATGCGAAGTGCCCAGAACAATTGGGACTTCTGGTCGTCACTACCCGAAGCGCTGCACCAAGTCACCATCGTCATGAGCCAACGCGGAATCCCCCGCAGTTATCGGCACATGCACGGCTTTGGCAGCCACACCTTCAGCCTGATCAATGCCAACAATGAACGCCATTGGGTCAAGTTCACCTTCAAGACTCAGCAAGGTATTGCCAACCTGAGCGATGAACAAGCCAAACAGCTGGTGGGCGAGGATCGTGAAAGTCATCACCGCGACCTGTTCGACAGCATCGAGGCGAAAGACTTTCCACGCTGGACCCTGTACATCCAGATCATGACGCCCGACCAGGCACAGACCCATCCGGTGAACCCGTTCGACGTGACCAAAGTGTGGCCCCATGGCGACTATCCGCTGATCGAGGTTGGGTTCTTCGAACTCAATCGCAACCCGCAAAACGTCTTTGCCGACGTAGAACAAGTCGCGTTCAGCCCGGCCAATATCGTGCCCGGCATCGGTTTTTCGCCGGACCGCATGCTACAGGCACGCCTGTTCTCCTACGGCGACGCTGCACGCTATCGCCTGGGAGTCAATCACAACCAGATCCCGGTCAATCAACCACAGTGCCCGGTGCACAGCTTCCATCGTGACGGCGCCATGCGTGTCGACGGCAACCATGGCGGCACGCTGTCCTACGTACCCAACGGACAAGGCGAATGGCTGGACCAGCCGGAATGGCGCGAGCCGCCACTGGAGCTGTACGGTGCCGCCGGACATTGGGACCACCGCGTTGGCGACGATCACTATGAACAACCCGGCAATCTGTTCCGCCAGATGAATGACCAGGAGAAACAAGCGCTGTTCGAGAACACTGCACGCTCACTGCAATCGGTGACCCGGGAAGTTCAGCTGCGCCACATAGCCAACTGCAACAAGGCTGATGTCGGTTACGGTACAGGCATCGCGAGCGCATTGGCGGCGCTCGGCTAAGGCGCTGACGACGCCCGTCGCCAAGCCTGGATTGCCTTGCGGTGCGAGCCGGCTCGTGCCACAAGGCATCACTCCCCGGACCGCATGTTTTACAAGGCTGTATTGTCGAAAAGGCTGAACGGTTCCAGCTCCAAATCTGGTTTGACGGCACTGCACCAAGGACCCTGGCCATGACCGGAATGTTCGTAGAGCAGCGTAGCCTCGCGCTTTGAGCCCTCGCGCTTGATGATTTTCTCAAGCGCATAAATCCGAACGGTTTCCAGCAAGCGAAAATCCATGGTGCCACTAGCGTTGGCTTGAGGCACCAACAGTGACTTGCCGACCAGCGCATCGAGCACGCCCACCAGCATGGCGAAATCCGGCAACTCGGTATGATCCATGGCCTGAACATCACTCAAACTGAACACTCCGGCAAAATCCGCCAGGCGCAGGAATAACGCCTGTTCTTGGGCATTGAGGGCATGAAAGCTGTAATCGAGCAGCGCCTCCAGCGTACGGTGCCGGGAGACAGCATTGCGTCGTCCGGTCCAGTGCAGCCGACAGTTGCTGTCGAGCAATGCCAGGGTGCCGGTGAGCCCGAAGGTCGCCACGCGCGAAGCCGCCAGGGTGATTGCCAGTGGATTGGCGTCGAGTCGAGAGCATATCTCGATCATCTGCCCCACCTCCTCGTCAGGCAGCTCGCACAAGTGGCCGTTCGCCAAGCATTTATCCATAAAAAGCTCGACCGCCGAATAGGCCCGCGCCTCGACTACTGACAGTTTCAGTTCCCGGGGTGGCACATCCAGCGGACCGAGGCGATAAGCGAATTCACCATCGACCCGCAAGGCTTCACGGATCGTCACCAGCACATGCAACTCGGTGCAGCTTTCGCTGAGAGCCTCGACCAGGGTCGCGACGTCTTCGAGAGAACCATCGCAATTGTCCAGGATCAGGACAGCACGGTTTCCGACGAATTTTGCCGAGATGGCCGTGACCGGATCGGCACCGTCCTGCTCAAGTCCGAACATCATCAACAGCTCCGACACCACGGGCTGCGCCTGGTCGAGCGAATCAAGATTCAGGTAATGCACAGCGGTAGAGAACTCGGCTTGCAGATGGTTGGCACACGCCGTGGCCAGCATCGATTTGCCCAGGCCGCCTGAGCCGATAACCGATACGCAGCGGTGCAGCTGGATCGCGTTCGCCAGTAAACAAAGGTCGCTGGCTCGCCCGACCATCTGACCTGAACAACGAGGTACGGAGTCGCCCGAGGAACGTTGGTCGGTCTTCAGTTCCAGGCGGGCCATCACATTCAGGCGAGTGACTTTCGCCACAAAGCTGTACCCGCGCCCCGGGACATTGGCGACATACCGGGCTCCATTTTCCCCCTCTCCAAGAATTTTACGCAGCAGCCCGATGTTGACGCGCAAATTGCTTTCATCAACGACAATGTTCTTCCAGGCCTTGGTCATTAGTGTTCTTTTGTTGATGACACTCCCCGCCTCCTTCACCAGGACAACTAGGATATCCAGCGCACGGCTGCCAATGGCAATGGATTCCCCGGAGCGCTCCAGGCGTCTCTCTACTGGATATAAACGGAAGGGTCCGAAACTCAGAACAACATCGAAACCGTCTTCTGCTGCTGCATTCAAGGCGTATACCTCCGTAGTCATGAAGCAAGCTCCCTACGATCCTTCTGCCACTGACGACTTCTGTCTTCGCGACTTACACAACCACGCCATCACCCGTCGGCAGCCAGAAATGCATGCTCAATCAACCACTTAATTGCCCACAGCGCTTCAATATCAACAAATTTTCCGCCCCTGGCTTTGCAAATATTGCTGATTTTTTTGCAAAAATTGCTCAGCCTCACGCCCCACGCCAGTGTCAATAACAACGATTCACAACTCTTAACGAGCGCGCACCGAGCAATACCATGATCATCCAGTGACTTGATGGATGGATATGTACGATGAGCGCAGTGATGAGTAACACGGCCTACAACTACAGGATCGTCCGCCAATTCGTCATCGCGACCGTGTTCTGGGGTGTCGTTGGGATGGCGATGGGCGTGTGGGCCGCCTCCCAACTGGTGTGGCCCGAGATGAACTTCGACCTGCCCTGGACCACCTTCGGGCGTCTGCGGCCGCTCCATACCAGCCTGGTGATTTTCGGTTTCGCCGGCTGTGCCCAGTTCGCTGCCAGCTACTACGCGGTGCAGCGTACCTGCCAGGTCCGGCTGTATTCGGACACCCTCGCTGCCTTCACTTTCTGGGGCTGGCAATCAGTGATCGTGATACTGCTGGTCAGCTTGCCGCTGGGCTACACCACCACCAAGGAATACGCCGAGATCGAGTTCACCGGCGCGGTGTGGATGACGGTGGTCTGGGTCGCCTACGCCATCGTGTTTTTCACCACCGTAGTGCAACGCAAGACCCGGCACATCTACGTTGGCAACTGGTTCTTCGGCGCGTTCATAGTGGTGATCGCCATGCTGCATGTGGTCAATCACCTGTCGATCCCGGTCGGCTGGTTCAAGTCCTACCCGGTGTATTCCGGGGCCACCGACGCCATGGTCCAGTGGTGGTACGGACACAACGCAGTAGGCTTTTTCCTCACCACCGGTTTTCTCGGCATGATGTATTACTTCGTGCCCAAGCAAGTGGGCCGGCCGGTGTACTCCTATCGTTTATCCATCGTGCACTTCTGGGCCCTGATCACCCTGTACATCTGGGCCGGTCCGCACCATCTGCACTACACCGCGCTGCCGGACTGGGCACAATCCCTGGGCATGGTGATGTCGCTGATCCTGCTTGCACCGAGCTGGGGCGGCATGATCAACGGCATGATGACCCTTTCCGGCGCCTGGCATAAGTTGCGCAGCGATCCGATCCTGCGCTTCCTGGTGCTGTCCCTGGCGTTCTACGGCATGTCGACCTTCGAAGGCCCGATGATGGCGATCAAGACCGTCAACGCCCTCTCCCACTACACCGACTGGACCATCGGTCACGTCCACGCCGGCGCCCTGGGCTGGGTGGCAATGATCACTTTCGGCGCAACCTACCACATGGTGCCGAAAGTCTTCGGTCGCGAGCAGATGTACAGCGCGCCGCTGATCAACCTGCACTTCTGGATGGCGACCATCGGTACCGTGCTGTACATCGCCTCGATGTGGGTCAACGGCATCACCCAGGGCCTGATGTGGCGCGCGATCAACGACGACGGCGCGCTCACCTACTCCTTCGTCGAATCGTTGCAGGCCAGTCATCCAGGCTTTGTCGTGCGCTTTACCGGTGGCGTCTTCTTCCTCAGCGGCATGCTACTGATGACCTACAACGTCTGGCGCACCGTGCGGGCGGCGGACGTACGCCTCGCGGACCGTGAAGCGAGGGTTGCCTGATACTAGGGGCTTGAGAAGTCCAAAGGAAACCATCCGCTACGAACCATTGCAGGCAAGATCGGCAGTTTGCCCTAGTTCAGCTTTCAGTCAGCGCTAACACACTACGGAAACTCATATATGAAACAAAAAATTCTGATCATAGGTGCCGGCTTCAGCGGGATGTGGAGCGCGCTCAGCACCATGCGCCTGCTCGATCAACAGAAACGCCAGAACATCAGTGTGACCCTGCTTGCCCCCCAAGCGGAACTGCGCGTACGCCCACGCTTTTATGAAGCGGACCTGGCCAGCACTGTCGCTCCGCTCAGTCCGTTGTTCGATGCCGTAGGCGTGCACTTTGTGCAGGGTAGCGCCACGCGGATTGATACCGACGGCCAGCGCGTCAGCTATCGCGACGCCTCAGGTAGCGACGCCGAGCTGTACTTCGATCGTCTGATCCTGGCCTCTGGCAGCCAAGTGGCCCGTCCTCCTTTGGAGGGTATCGAGCGCTTCACCTTCGATGTCGATAGCCTGGAGTCGGCGCAGCGATTGCAAGCGCATCTGCAACAACTGGTTCTGCAGCCGGAGAGTGCTGCCCGCAATACAGTGGTCGTCGTCGGCGGTGGCTTTACCGGTATTGAAACCGCCACCGAGATGCCGGCACGTCTACGCGCCATCCTTGGCGAGCAGGCCGATATCCGTGTGGTCGTGGTGGATATGGCCGAGCAAATTGGCGCAGCCATGGGGGAAGCGATCGCCAAGGTCGTCGCTGACGCAAGTACCAGTCTGGGCGTCACCTGGCGCCTGGGCAGCCCAGTTGCCAAGGTCGATGAGTACGGTGTGTATCTCGCCAACGGCGAACGAATCGCCTCAAATACGGTGATCTTTGCCGTCGGCGTAAAAGCGTCATCTCTGACCCGGCAAATACCTGGCGAACGCGACGCGCATGGACGGCTGCACGTTGACCGTAACCTCAAGGTGCTCGGCCAGGACGCCATCTACGCCACGGGCGATACCGCATATGCGGCCGTGGACGACCAGGGCAACCACGCCCTGATGACCTGCCAGCACGCCATCGCCTTGGGCCGCTCCGCCGGCAACAACGCAGCGGCGGATCTGCTTGGCATCGAGCCGATTGCCTATAGCCAGCCCAAGTACGTCACTTGCCTGGATCTGGGGGGCTGGGGTGCGGTTTACACCGAGGGCTGGGAGCGCAAGGTGGTATTGACCGGCCAGGAAGGCAAAGAGCTGAAAGTCCAAATCAACACCCAGTGGATCTACCCACCGGCAACGGATCGGGAAATCGCTCTCCAGGCGGCCGATCCGTTGATTCCCGTCGTGGCTTGAACCCCAGCCGCAACACGCAAGCAGACAGGTCAAGCTGCCCAATTGAGAAGTAGAACGGGACTGGCGTAAAGGCGTCAATCCCGTTTGCCCTCGGCAGGGAGACGCCGCGCGGCGATTACGCTGACCAGAATGTATGTCTTGTCATGAACTAGCACTGACACCATTTAGCTTGCAACAGGGTAACCGGTTCGATCATGGCTCACCGGGAGTCAGGCATGATCTCTCGAACCAGATCAATAAATGCCCGCAGACCGGCCGGCATATGGCGGTTGCTCGGGTAAAAAACACATAGTCCGGGATACGCCGGCGTCCAGTCCTCTAACGTACGAACCAGGCGTCCAGCATTCAAATGCTCGGCAATTGAAGATTCATTTACACAAATGATACCGATCCCCTGAAGTGCCGCATCGACAATCAAGTGCGGACTGTCGAGGGTCAAGGTCCCTTCAACGTCGATAACCTGCTGCTGGCCTCGCTTCGTAAATTCCCAGCGGTAGAGTGTCCCACTGGCAAAACGAGTGCGAATGCAGTTGTGCCTGGCTAGGTCGCCCGGAGTTTTCGGCATTGGGCGCCGGGTAAAATAGACGGGTGAACCAACTACAGCAAATCGTAATGGTGGGCTGCAAGGTACTGCGATCATGTCCAATGGCACGCTTTCGGCCATTCGGATCCCGGCATCAAAGCCCTCGGCGACGATGTCCACCAACGCCGTACTGGTGACGATCTCCAGACGCATGTCGGGGTAGCGCCGAAGGAACTCTACGATCACCGGTGTCATGATCATTTGAATTGCGCCTTCGGAAGCATTGATACGCAAATTGCCGCTTGGGGTATCACGAAACTGATTGGCCGACTCCATAGCGCTGGAGATGTCTGCCAACGCCGGCCGGACTCGCGCCAAAAATTGCTCCCCGGCTTCGGACAATGAAACGCTGCGAGTCGTGCGATTGAACAAACGCACGCCCATTCGATGTTCCAGCATTGCAATCGCGTGGCTCATTGCCGATGGGGACAGGCCGAGCTCGGCGGCAGCCCGACGAAAATTCCGGTGGTGGGCCAAGGCGACTACAGCGTTGAGTTCAAGCAATCCGGTCTTTTGCATTGTGCTGTTTCTTGCATTAGTTCATGCCATATTAGCCTGATTGTTTGAACGATTGCCGAGGATTATGGTGTATCCGAAACCCATGCGCGATGTACGTCAGCGTGGGGCGAACATCAAACCAATCGGGAATCAAATTATGACTTCAACCGTGCTCATCACCGGCGCCTCTACCGGATTCGGTCGTTCCACCGCACAGCACTTTGCGGCTCAAGGCTGGAATGTCATTGCCAGCATGCGCAACGTAGCTGCCGGCGCTGAACTTGCGGGGCCCGCGAATGTGCTGGTCACGCGACTTGATGTGCAGGACCCCGCCAGTATCGAGGCCGCGATCAATACCGGTATCGATCGCTTTGGCCAGATCGACGTCTTGGTCAATAACGCCGGATTCGGTCTGTTCGGCGTATTCGAAGGCACCTCGAATGAAAAAATTCGAGAACAATTTGACGTTAATCTGTTCGGCGCCATGGATGTCATCCGGCACGTACTGCCATCTATGCGCGAGCGTCAGTCCGGTGTGATCATCAACGTCACGTCCGGCGCCGGGGTGTTCGGACTGCCCATGCTTTCGATCTATACCGCCAGCAAATTTGCCCTGGAAGGTTTTTCAGAGTCGTTGTCGTATGAGCTGGCATCCCAAGGCATCGTGGTGAAAATCGTTGAGCCGGGTGGGGTGATCAGCACTGGGTTCGGTGTTCGTTCGGCGAGCGAGCTGGCGCAAGTATCACCTCCCACGGATTACGACGTTTTTATCAGCCACACGGCCAAACTATTCGAGAGCTTGCGTGAACAAAGGCTGTCAACCTCCGATGACGTAGCACGGGTGATTTTCGATGCGGCGAGCGATGGCACCGACCGTCTGCGCTATTTAGCGACGCAGGACATCGAATCAATGGTGCAGGCGCGCCGTGGCACCACAGAAGAGTCGTACATGGCCCTTATGCGCGAGCGATTTGGGATAAGGGGTTCGGCTGACAAGGCGGTTTCCCCCACCGTTCGCCACAAGTCTAAATAACAACGATTCACAACTCTTAACGAGCGCGCGTCGGTCAATACCGTGACTATCCAATGACTTGATTGATGTTCACGATGAGCACAGTAACCAATAACCCGGCCTACAACTTAAGCGCAGATTGCCTTGTATGAGGGGGCTTGAGATGTTCGAGATTTTGCTCGTCGTAAGCGTATGGATGACGGTTCAGTGCTGCCTGAAACGGCAGACTAAGCAGAGCGTTCAGGAGGCCAGTCTGATTCCCTTCGCCGATGATCCGGAAGTGGCACGGCGAGTGGAGCTGGCCACCGGCAAGGTCGTGAATGCGGTGGCACCAGAAGAGGCAAAACCGGGTTGGATCAACCTCGATATGTAGCCCAACACTGCCGCCTCAGGGGAGCTCGGCAGTGTTTGAGGGTCCATGTATCAAGCACCGGATCGGCCAGGCCGGGTAACTTTTTTTAATTCACAGCAGCTGAAAATTGGAGAAGACCATGTCCGACAAGTTACGCCCCGTAAGTCGACGCGCCTTCGTGGCCGGAGCCATGGCTGCTACCGCAGCCACTGCGCTGCCTGTCGTCGCCGCCGACAAGCCTGTCGCCTCAGCTCGGGAAAAGTATGCAGACCCCAAAGACCCGGCGCTGCCCAAGTCGTCGATGAAGCTCGATACTACCCGCGCGGCGCTGGTGGTCATCGATCCGCAAATCGACTTCATGAGCGACAAGGGCAAGGCCTGGGGCGTCGTCGGTGAAAGCGTCACCGAACAAAACCTTGTGCCGAACCTGCTGCGGTTGTTCAAGGCGGCGAAGACGGCGGATATCACCGTGGCCATCTCTCCGCATTATTACTACCCACATGATCACAAGTGGAAGGTCCAGGGCCCTGCCGAGCAATTCCAGCACGACATCAAGATCTTCAATCGCCCCAGTGCCTTGAGCCTGGAAGGATTCGTCGGTTCAGGCAGTGACTTCATGCCCGAATTCAAACCTTACATCGAAGACAACAAGACCATTGTTTGCTCACCACACAAACTGTATGGACCGCAGGTCAAC
Organism: Pseudomonas fluorescens; assembly: GCF_001623525.1. Lineage (NCBI taxonomy): Bacteria > Pseudomonadati > Pseudomonadota > Gammaproteobacteria > Pseudomonadales > Pseudomonadaceae > Pseudomonas > Pseudomonas fluorescens. The sequence continues at coordinate 1,474,428 of NZ_CP015225.1, forward strand.
GACCTGACCTTGCAGTTGCGTAAACAGCTCGTTTCCCAAGTGATCCTGGTCGGCATGCTGGCCAACCTGTGTGTCGAATCACATCTGCGCGATCTGCTGGAGCAAGGCTTCGAAGTCGCCATAGTCAGAGATGCCGTGGCGGGGCCGAAACTCCCGGAAGGCGATGGTTACGCGTCGGCGCTGGTCAACTACCGTTTCATGGCAAATGCGTTGTGGACGACCGAAGAGACCGTGGCCATGCTGGGCGGAAAAGCCTGAGCAAGACAGGATCATGACTCGATGCATGCACCGAAGGCTTGAAATTTCTGGCTGTACGGAGCACTCGAAGGAGCACTGTGAGATCCTGGAAGCATTTCCGCGGCGGTTGTAACTCTTCATTCGCAAACAAGCAAAACAAGCAAAACAAGCAAAACAAGCAAAACAAGCAAAACAAAAAGGGTTGCATGAGAAACTTCATACAACCCTTTGTTTTATATGGTGCCGAAGCCGGGGTCGAACATACCACCTAAAGAACGCTAAATTACTGGACGTATGCATTATTAAGATCGACATGTATACCTAAACGTATACCTAAAACAGGAAGTACCCTTATCTTCTCCGCCTCCAGTCGGTCGCCTATGCCGACGCCCTCCCCCGTTTTGCCGTCGCCGGGTAGCGCTTGTGATCATCATTGTCTCCCCGTTTAGGGATGGTGGTTAGGAATGCACGTTTTGAAGAGATGGAAAAATAGTTTGGCCGCAGGAGCCGATTCTGCGAATCGCTAATCCTTTTGACGCAGCACCTCCCAACATTCCCCCAAATTCGCCCAAGACGGCGATTTCGTAAAAAACTACGAATTAATGATTGAAACAGGCGGGGATCGGTCCTTCGGGCGAAGACTCCAGACTTTTGACCTCCCCCTACCCAATGTCAATATCGAGCAGCACCAACTGCCCTAATTGCGTTGCCCGATGGCGAATTACGGATAAACAACCAATCAAGCACGCGCCGTCGTATGCGACCCTGCGCCGGGTCTCGAATTACCCGCTAGGAGCGATTACGATTCGTGATCGGAGTCCGCTTTGATTATTGACCGAGAACGGCCAGAAACGGACGTCGGCAGAAGCCCCCCCCAACCCACGGGGGCGTGATACAGACCGCACCTGTTTACTAGCATTAGTATCAGCTGCTTGAAGCGACCTGCTCTAGTGCTCATGAAGAAGATTTGCCTTGTGTTCACGGCAAATTCAATGTGTAGTTTTACACCAAGAAAATCGACATGGTATACAAAGCATAACTCATGAACTCGCTACCACAAGGAAGTGAACAATGTTGAATGCCGTCATTTCTGGCAAGAAACGAGGCACTGGGCTTGAAGGTGCCCGGTTGATACTCGGCCAAGCAGAGGGCTCGGAAGATGTGATCACGGCGAGTGTCTTCGAACGTCTTTCTTACTTGCCAGACGATTTATTCAGTTCCACGTTAACCACGTTGTTGGGCGTAGCCTTTGGTGCAATTGAAGAGATCGACTTTTGGCCATCGTGGTACCTGCCTGACGGTCGTCGCGTCGAACCCGATGTAGTGATAAGCGATGGGCAACAGTCGCTATTGGTGGAGGCCAAGCGTCATGACTATTCTCGGCAACAATATGCAGGGCAGCTGGCGGCAGAGCTGCAAGCCGGTTGGGCTGAGGGCAAGCTTGCCGAAAACTGTATATTGCTGACTCTCGGCGGCTTGACCGATATAAGCCACAGCACACATAAGGAGCTGTATCAAAACATCATCACAGCCCTACCTGTTGGCAATGACGCCCGATTCAAACTGGTCTGCTGTAGCTGGCAGCGGCTGTTCTGCATATTGGAAGACGAGCTGAAGAAAGACTCTGAGCCAGGACTGCAACGGATGCTTTCCGACGTCTCCGACTGCTATTCCTGGCATGGTTTGCACACTCATCGCATGTTATGGCTAAGCGCACTAAAGCCAATCCATTTAACTACAAACCCAAGTATCTTCGACAAGTGGAATCTAAAATGAATCAAGATCTTAACGCGGCCTTGCTCGATGTCCGCCGCGCTTATCGTTTACTGGCCAACTACCAGAAACGTCAATTTGATCTGCTTTCTTACGTCCGCAACAAACTGGAGGCCGTATCTTACTATCAAGATTATGCATTTTCTCGCCAAGGCGACCTGCGCGGATTGGAAAACCAAGCCAGTGCCGGGTTGCGTTTCCTGCCCTTCCTGGACATATCTGCGATCTGGCTGCGTCACCAAAACCAGGATGAGTTTTGGGACAATCACCTACCCGGCGATTTGATGTTTGGTGCGTGGGTTCGCAGTGATACCGGATTCGATAAATATCAAGGTATCTACACTAAAGAAACAGCCGAGGTATCTAAAAGCATCCTCGTTCTATCTGTTGTAATTTGTGACAAACCAAACGACAACCCAGGAAACTGGTATAACAAAGTCTGGAATCCACTGCCTTATCCTGAGGATGGCGAAGTGGGTACCACCGAATCCGTTCCAGGGTATCGCGTGTATTCCAATAGTATCGACTTGGCTGAGTTGGCCGACCAGCTTTCGGTGGATGCAGCCATCGAAAAATGGCGCAAAGATGCTGCAACTGCTCTAAGCGTCTCACTGATATGACGGTTTCAAAATATTGAATATCCTTGGCGGAACAGCTGACGCTGTTACAGTTGCGACTCCTTTTGCCCCACTATTATTTTCAGAAACGGTTAAAAAATGTTCGGTGCCTGCTGAGTTATTTGTTTTTTCAATGCAGCTCCCTGGAATCAATCAAGGCCTTTAGCATCAAGGCCTTCAAGGCATCACGACTCGCCACGATAAATGTCGAACAGCTCGCAAAAAAAACGGTTGTAGGCCGCAGATCGCGGGTCCCGCCGCACCACCGCTCGAAGATAGAGCGAATGCACAGATGGCCTCCGTCGCGAACCTTGCCGGATGGATTCACCCCAGACTTCGCCCGTGACCGTTACCCGAGGCGCCTGTCGTGCCACAGGAATGTGCGAATAACACCAAAGCTGCGCCCAAACGTTGGGCCAAAGATTGGATGGTAGGGACTGCCGGGATAGCTTGATTTCCACCACTAGCACATGCCCGGTTTTTGCATTGCGAAAGACCAAGTCCGGCGATGCTCGCAGCGGTTGGCCGCGCACGAGCAGTTCATCCAACTCGACGAACGGGACGGTATCGCTATTTAGGTGCAGGCCCTGATGCATCAGGCGCCAACCGTCGCCTCGCCTCGCCAGCATGTTGGCATTGGCGATAGTCCACACCTCTCTCGCGCCTATGTACTCACGGTTGCCAAGCTCGAAGATCAACTTTTCCGCCTCCAGGCCGCGCTTCAACGCATCTTCATCATTGCCTGGTCGGCCATAGAGGCTATACACCCAACTCCCGAAGGCCGATGCCGTAGCTTCTGGACATTCGGGTCGCATGGCACGCGCTTTGGCCAAAAAAGCTGAAGGTTGTAACTCGAATGGGCCTAGGGATGGAGGGCGATGTTGCTCCCAATACATCCCGCCTCCGAACATATTCTCTCGATATACCTGTCTTGAGACTTCGTAGCCGTCATATACCTCAACATCATCAAATAATGCGCACATGCGTTCGTTTACCAGCCGTTCACGCGCTCGGGGACGCGCCTCATCGCCGGCGTAGTAAATGAGATCTATTGTCTTAGCACCTTCAAACGAAGGTTCATGGTCAGAGTCCATTGCGGTGTCCACTCGAAACAAAAGGCCCAATTCGGAGATGAAACCTCACTCAACCAAACGGTGATTAAGCAGGCTACACCGTAATCATCCACTTTCCTCCTAACCGTTGGGACTGGAAGCTGTGTTGGCTGGACGCTTACTCTCAATCATCACTGCTACGCTGATTTCTTACGGAGAATTCACGATACCAAACTCTGACCTGCTCCCTTCCCTGCTATTCAAGATCATCGAAAACCAACTCGCCCTTAAGGCCGCCATCCTGGAGCTTTCAAATTGGGTCAAGCAGCGCAGATCGGCCGACGACGCACGACAACGTGCGCGGCGCCTTGGAAGCCATCGATAAGTATGAGGAGTTCATCAAGATGACGCTCGCGGTGATGATGACGCCGGAGTGAAAGCAAACCGACAGCTTTCGGCCCAGAGTGTGTAAAAACACTTCGCCAAAAATTGAAGTGTGAACATCTACGTTACATCTGAAATTTATCGGGACGTCAGCAAATGTGGATTTCGCGTAAAAACGCGATTTCCAGTCCGATTTTGAGTACCTATCGCGCTCAAAAACGTTTTTACACAGTTTCGGCCAAAAGCAGTCAATCGTATTAAATCGATGGGGCTGGGATTGTGAGCGGCTCTCTCCGAGGTTAGTCTTGTGCTAACCCGAACACCACCAGCTAAGGGAACCGCAGGAATGGTGTATTCAATCCATGCTTCTACCTCGTCCTGTCTATCCCAGAGCGGTCTGCTGGTCTCATCTCGTCATGTTATCTACCACATGGTTCGTTTATACGCACAATATTACCCAATAAGGTTTTGCCATACATGAAGTATGAGGAATTAGAAACTCTTGAAGCCTACTTAGGCCTTGTTGAAGCAGAGCTTCTGAAAGAAGAAAGGCAGCAACCTGTTGCGTACCCCAAAGAAGACACTTCACCATGGAATAGTTCGGAGCTTGAATCAAAGAATAGCGAACTGCTTGATCTAGTGTCCGGCTCGGCAAATATCTACGCAATATTCACAGCTCCCAAAGGTTCAAATGAATACTCTTTACGCTATATAGGAAAGAGCACTAGAAAATTAGCCCGACAGCGGGTCAGAAATCATCTTTTCAAAAAGCATGAAGCAACCGGATCAAAGCTCTCCAGCGTAATACAGCACGTGGAGTCTGGCGGCAGCATAAAAATATCGTGGCTCACAATAAAACCCGAATCCTTGCGAAATTACTTAGAAGAAGAATTAATCCAAAAAAATAAATCCGCCAACTGGAACCGTGAAAATGCAAAAAAAACGGTTTAAGGTCGTTCGTTTCGCACACTCTAGACATTAGGCGATCAGCAATGGACGAGGACGACCACGTACGTGACGTGTGGGCCTTCTATGGACTAGCCATGTACTGGGCACAGTGCGTGGAGTAGTCCATGTTCACTCATCTTACGTTTTTGGACTTCTTCCCCAAGAACGTGAAGAACTTTAAGGACTCAGAGAAGTGGGCTTCAGACTTTGATGCCTATGAAGAGAAAGAACTTGGTAAAACAATGGGGCGGTTGCTTCAAAGGATGAAGGATGAAGGGCAACCTACAATCGGAGTCTCCACACTACTGTCCACGACTTTAGAGAAGCGCAACTGGCTAGCGCACAGCTACTTTTCCCATCACGCCGTCTAGCTCACGCACGAAGCAGGTCGAGCGGGAATGATCGAAGAGCTACAAGGCATAACCGATCTATTCCGTGAGGTCACCGCCAAACTCGATACCATAACAATGCCAATTGCTCGTCGTTATGGCTACACCGAAAAAATGGAAGCGAAAGCCAGAGAGGAATTGTTCGTTGAACTGAGCACGCAACACAAGCCATGAACGCGCCTAGAAAATCGCCTAACTGGTCGGTCAAGCGGACGCTTGCCCTGGACGTTAGGTACTCAAAGATAGCGACAAGGAAACGCTCCGTGCACAAGCGAGGGAAAAAATGAAGCTGTACTACTTAACTTCAGAGAAGTGGGCGAAAGTCATTCTGCATGAGCGGCGCCTCAAGCTATCGACCATAGCAGAGCTAAATGATCCTTTTGAGTTACTCGGTGCATCAATAGGAGAACCTGCTGCACGCAAAGTTCTTAGGTACGTCCAAGGGCGTGTCGCCGATACGTTCGGCTTGGTGTGCATGAGCACGACTTGGCAGAGTCCGGTGATGTGGGCGCACTACGGCGACAAACACAAGGGCGTATGCCTAGGCTTTGAGGTGATCGAACACGGGCTCCGCGAAGTCACCTATGAACCCAAAAGACTTAACAAACTTCTTGGGGAAAATCCCCGCTTGGGCAATGTGACTGCCGAAGTACTGAACACGCTACTCACAACCAAATCGGCGGAGTGGTCCTATGAGAAAGAACATCGCTTGATCGTTCGCTTCGACAATGCAGTGTCAGGCCCCAATGGAATGCACTTCCTGCCGTTCAACAATGAACTCCTTACGTTAAAAGAAGTAATTCTAGGCAGTCGTTGCGATTGGACTCTGCAAGCAGTTAAGCGTGCGGTTGGCAAAGTACCGCATCAGGTCTCGCTCAAACGAGTGCGCCCGTCGTTCCAAGATTTCAAAATGGTTCAACAACGCAAGGAGCCTATTGTCTATGTCAAACCGAAAACCTAGCTTTGTCACGTAGCGCCTGACTACGTAGTTAGTGTCCGCTATGGGTCTAGGATGAATGAAAACGTTTTGGAGCAGGTTTTACAGTCAGGACTGGAATGAAAATCGCGCTCCTACGCAAATTTCCGATCTGGCTGATGAACCAAACGCTGGCAGATTTTACGTAGCAACGCAGACTTCAAAACGGCGCATGCGTTTTCACACAGCCTCGGTCGGTTGTAGCCCTTTGAGCCGGGCAGAAATCGGCCAGAAGCAGTCAGTCGGTGGCCAGAGGCTGCTCAGTCCCTTAATACGGCCATTCGCTAGAACGGTAATGAACACCATCAACAAGATGAATGACCATACGCCCCAACAACCCTGCGAATTATTCAGAAAAACTTAAAGAACTACGTAAAATTTAGACTGCTTTTAGGACGAAACTTTAAAAATAATGCCGTGTGGTGAAGAACTCCCACAGAGTTCACCCGTCGATATCCGACGCGTCACCCTATGGATACGACTTGGACCACCCAGGTTGTTCATCCACGATGTCGTTGCTGAGCATGGATTATTTTGACTAGACTAAAAGTTTGGTGCGCATTCTTGCTGAGCCAAATCCTAAAGATCAGTGATCTAGAGCCGTGATTCACCGAGGAGGTTGCATCACGATGCGAACCTCCTCTGAACAAAGCGTGATCCATGAAAGTCAAACCAAAAAAACATGTATCATGTAACAGTCCTATCCAACACGGGAGAAACTGTACACATTTTTTACCCGGTGCGCTAAATAACCTCCCACGGAAGATGCGGTTATCAACTCCTGGTAGACATGTTCAGGCACATCGTAATATTCGTATACCGCCCCATTCAAGAACTCCACTTCGAGAATTTGCGATGACTCGTCATGTCCAACCGAGGCGATATTTGAAGAGCTAACAGATACACGTTCCATGATTTCTCCTATTGCGCACTATCTTGGTTTCTCCATGCCCGAACAAGCTTGGAGTAATCTTCATCACCGCGTGCAGCGTTCCACTTTTCGCCAATTTTTGGGTCTCCGCTGTTAGGGTATTTATCATCTGGTAAAACATTGAATCTGCACCGGGTAGGGAGCTGTGCTGCTTCTCCTACTATAATAGCCTCCCCTGTTCTAAGGATGGGTAGTGAGTCAACAATCCCGGCCAAGCCATCGGACATAGCTGCTTTGACTATCCCACGATCCGTCGAGTTATTTATACGCAGCGATATAATTGTTCCACACTGAGATAAAATAGTTTCATCTATCTCGGATGGACGTTGACTAACAATCATGGCGCCGACTCCAAACTTGCGACCTTCTTTAGCAATCCGCTGCACCATTTCTTTTGCGTGCCCACTCTCTGACTTCCCAAGATAACGGTGGGCTTCCTCAAGGACGATAAGAAGGGGACGCTCACGCATCCCCTCATTGACATTTCTCCCCCAAATAGCTGACTCAAAAATAATATCGAGAACTGCCCCCCAAAAGAAGCGTCAACCGTGCCGAGGGCATGCCGGACAAATCAAATATCGTTATAGGTTTATCATGCCCAAGCCAATTCTCCAGAAGCCCATCTAAATCTTTCTTGATCTTGCCCTCTTTGTCTGGATTCCAATCGCCTGGCTCCAGCAAGAACGAGTATTGCGTATCAAGCAGCCTTGATTTCATCAAATCAAGCTGCCTCTTCATTGCCCCAGTTCCGCCCTTCTTCGGTAGTGATGCACCAGCCCCAGGAGGGAGAAATTTAGGGGCGATCAAATCATCAAAAGCCCCCCTCCCCACCAGGAGAGTATGCTGGCGTAGTCATGGCGGCATCACTGTAATTAACACCGTCTTCATGGCAAAGCTCATACCATATCTTCTTTAATCTATAAGGAAGCGGCGTGTTACTTGTTATTTTATCAACATCAATGTTTGGTATATCATTCTCAATGGTGCCAAACCTCTTTTCATCAACGGTTTTATCCATAAAAAGTGATCGCTGAGAATCGTTTGGATTATTGCAAAGAAATTCAATAAGCTTTTCTGGCGAGATACACCAAAACGGTATGTACAACTGATTTTCGCCCGAAGGCATGATTGAAAAGGTCTTGGCGACATCGCTAAGTGCTGGACCATATTCACCATGAATATCTATCAGCAAAACCCTCGCAGATGGTAAGGGGGATTCATCAGGCTTGATCACCATCGATCGAAGAATGCTTGCCGTGCTGGTTGACTTCCCAGATCCGGTAGACCCCAAAATTGCGGAATGGCGAGCGACAAGCTTATCCAGATCCAAGCTTATTTCAATTCCTTCCGAACTAGATAGGCGGCCAACTTGGAAGTGACTATTCAAGTGCTTTCTGAAAATTAATTTCAGGTCGCTCTCGACGACAAAATGGACATGATCGCCGATGCTTGGGTATTCGCTTATGCCGCGATCAAAATTTCCACCGATGGATTCTCCCACTAGCTCCACTTTGATCCATTTTCTCTCCGAAGACATTTTGGAATCGGCGTCGACAGTTGAGGTTTCACTAGATTCGGAAATAACTCCGTATAGGTGGTTATACCCCAAAGGAATTTTCACGAAGCTTCCGACTTGCCCGATTCGATAATTGCGTCCTTCCAAAACAACAATTCCAGACTCCACTGAGGCCGCGAGTTCAACGGCCACCGAAGAGCTTGAAACGGCGCTTACAAGGCCCAGAAACGTTGGCTGGATGATTGTCATATTATCTCCTCTTGCACTTCCTGTGGTACCGGAGGAACTGCATCTTGAGATATATCGCTACCAGCAGTTGCCAGAAAACGAGCTAGCCGTAGAAAATCTCCAAGCAGAAATTTATTGTCTTTATAGTATTCTGCTCGAATTTCATGCCAACTTTTGGTTGGAGGGGTTCCGATTTTCCACTTTGCTTCTACTCCATTAATCACAGCGCCATCGCTACAAAAAACACTTATTCCCGGGCACTTTAGCGCCAATTCCTTGGCGGCCTTTTCATCTGCCAGACCATTGAACTGAAAGGCAAATAACGCGGCGGTGGGGTTCGCCATTAGGCACTCAAGCAGCCTTGATGAAATGTGGGCATCCGCAAAAGAAAACCCGGTGCTTAAAATTAATGTATCTGGTTCAAGGATGAAGTTCTTCAAACGATCAAAAAGAGAAGAAAATGGGGCTGCTTGCGTTTGATCGTACTTTATGTGCGATGGATAAACCATATTGGCGCTTTTAGCATTCGGTACGCGTACAACCTCTCCATTAGCATTTGATTCCCAGCCAATGGAGCCATGAAGTTTCCAAAGCCTTACCCAACGCGGGGGGAAGATCATTTTTTGAAATGCTTGAAGGATCAAAAAAAGCGCTCTTGGAACCGCTGAACCCATCAAAATAGGGTGTTCGAGCCCGCTCCAAGGCATTTTCAATTAAAAGATCATAATTTGTTGTAAAGATTTCAATCGCATACTTTCTATTAATACCGTTAATCCACGATACAAGTTCAGAGTATGGATTTGCGCCCAATGGCAAGTCCTGCGCAACCACTTCCCGAATCGAATTGCATATTGCCTCGGATAAACCGGAGAAATCTTTTTCCGTATAATCAAAGAGCTTACCATCGCCTACAACCTCTGCAAGCATTCTGACACGCGATAGCACCTTCTCTAAGTTTGAGTCCGAAAATGAGGATTTTATTTGATTGTAAACTCCCCGCTGACTTTCCGAAAGTTTATCTAACACAATTTTCTCAAGGCCGGCGATATTTGGTATCAACGGCTTCCAAGTGCCTGCCTCACCTATGTTTATGCTAACGGGGGGCCCCTGCACCTAGCAGTATTCCTATTCTCTTTCTTCCGTTTGTAGCAAGCTGGCGAAATCCAAACATGTGCTGATCGGGGTTGTGCGAGGTATTTTCCATTTTTTACCTAATATATTAATTCAACGACCCTGATTGATTGAATAGATACTATTTTCCTGGATTTGCGACATTGCTATTAAGATCGGAAAATTTCGCAGCCATAGTTGGGTTGCCGCGGGTAAGTTTTTTTATCGTAACATCCTGCGCCTTGTCATTCGCTAGACGAAGGTTTCGGTCGGTACCTAGCAATGCCTCCTTCGTCTTTTGGAGATGGTCGATTGACTTATCAATTTCACTAATCGCCGTTTGAAATCGCTTTGAGGCCAGGTCAAAGTTTTTTCCGAATGCTGACTTAAACCCCTCAAGCTCAGTTTCAAAATTTGTGATGTCGATGTTTTGCGCCTTCATAAGCGCAAGCTCAGACTTGTACTTCAGGGAGTTCATAGCCGCGTTTCGCAGCAGCGTTATGATTGGAATGAAGAACTGAGGCCTAACGATATACATTTTTGGAGATCGGTGAAAAACATCAACGATTCCCGTGTTGTACAGTTTGCTCTCAGGCTCCAGAAGGGATACCAATACAGCGTACTCGCACCCTTTCTCAATGCGATCTTTATCAAGCTCTTTTAAGAAATCTTCATTCTTATTTTTAGTTGCAGTTCGGTCATTTTCATTTTTCATTTCGAACATAATGGAAACGATTTCTGTTCCTGCCTCGTCCGAATCGCGAAATATATAGTCCCCTTTACTTCCGGTTCGTGCATCATTGTCTTTTTCGAAGTATGCTCTTGGAAAGGCTGTGGCTCGAATACGGTTGAACTCTGTTTCGCAGTGCTGCTCGAGGGTCTCACCAACCATCTTTGTCGATAAGCGTGCTTTCATATCTCTGAGACGCTCGATAGCGTCATCACGATCTTTGATCTGCGTTTCGTATTTATCCTTGAGCGATTTTTCTGCAAGCTGCTTTTCTAGTTCTGCTTTTTCGAGAGCACTGTGCAGCTTATCTCGCTCTTTCTCGACAGAGCTAATGGCCTCAGTAATCGCAAGCCTTTTGCCGATCTCTATAGACTCGAGCTTAGATTTTAACTCCTGAATTTCAGAGTCTTTGGTCGCTGCGCTCTTCTGCAATTCATTTAGAAGCTTCGCTTCAGCCAACTTTGAGGCAGATTCTTGTTCGCGGCGTGTCTGCTCAAGCTCGTAAGCAAGCGTGTCACGCTCTCTCTCTACAACGCTTAACGCCTCACTGACGGCGAGTTTTCGCGCGACCTCTTCAGTATCAATCCTGGACCGCAGTTCTTGAATTTCTGCATCCTTGGTCGTCGCTGACCTCTGCATTTCGGTAGCGGCCTTGGCGATCGCTAGCTCAACGGCATTCCGCTTATCTTGCTCAGCCAGTTCAAGTCGCTCATGCAGCTGCTTCTCGAAATCGGTATCTCGAACCTGTTTCAGGATATCTGCGTATCCAGCCTCATCAATTTTGAACGCCTTTGCACAATGCGGACAGATAATCTCGTGCATGTTTTCGCCTCCGTGCAGTTTCCTGAGCTTTCCTGGCGCCTACGGCCCGACTTCCAGCTTCAGGCCTGCGCGCTTCGCTTGCGTGCGTATCGGCATACCAGAACGGTCGTTGCCGGGTCCCCTGACTCCATCACCTTACTCGCGACTGTAGCACATGGCCGCGTGCCATCAAGTCGTGCCACGCCATTTCCCCGCTGCGCCTGTGAGTCCAGATCAGTGTTTCCCACCACCCAGGCTAGGAACGCACCAAGGTTCTGTTCCGCTATCTGCCGACCATGAGCCATCAGGTGTTCTTCTCTGACGAGTCGCCTTTCACCCATGCGTGCTCAGTGCAATTCAAACAGTCTCGATGCTTTTGGCAGGGCAGCATCGAATAACCATCTGGGTCGATTGCTGCATGTGGCGAAGGGCGGCAATTAGCCGATTCTGTTGAAAAAGTCGGCCATGGTTTGCTCTGCAGAAAAGTGCGCGTCTGAGATTGAAATCTTTACTTTATGCAGAGGCATCCGGACTCGGATTTCACTTAGCAGCGTGCAAAAAAGGCGTTTCACCAGTCAATGATCAGGCAGTTTGGGCGGACCGACTTTCTCAACAGAATCCGCCGATTTCTGTCTGTTGCCACCTTCAGCTTTGGGCCGGGTGATCGGCTCCCGATAGACGCGTTCCAGAGCAGCCAAGGCCACCTTGGTGATCAGAACAAATGGGGACCTGTTTGGAGCGGGTGCCAGCCACCTTTGCTCAGCCGCTTCTCCACTAGAGCCTTGTACTCCTGCGGCTCAGGCGCGTCCTTGCGCTTATGACGGCGCTGATTGCACCACTGGCAGGCGGCAGCAATATTGGACTGGGTATCTCTTCCGCCATCCTGCCTGGCGACTAGATGCTCGGCTGTGCACTGGAAGTGCCTAGCCTGCCGAAGGGAAAGGCCGTGGCGGCGGGCGAAGGCCTCCGGAGTATCCCGCCACATCTGGAAGCCGCAGTAATAGCAGCGGCCACCTTGGCGATCGAACGCAGCGAAACGATGTTTGATAACAGATTTATGGGCCATGGCGGCCTCCTGTATGTAAATGGAGGTCCGCTGCGCCTAATAAGGCAAGAAACGGTACCAGTCGAGTCACTCGAACCGGCCCAACATCGCCCCCTTAAGGGAACGACAAGAGCAAATCTATGCCAAAACAAAAGCAGTGATCAAGTAGTCTGGAGGCAACCCGAACTGGTCAAGTATTCCCGGACACCCATGCAGGCGAAATCATCACCAATCAACTGCGTAAAAGAATAAAGCCCGGTAGTTGTCCGGGCTCAGCACTACATGACCTGCGCGCCAGGCCACAGCATTCGGGCTTCAACCAAGGCTTCGGCATGAGTCATTGGCTCACCGATCATTGTGAAGGGACCGTACCCTGTCACGGACACTGTCCAGTGACTGCGTCGGGCTTCACCATCGTTGGCCGCCACTTCGACCATCAGCTCCAAACGGTGCAACTTGATATAGCGGCGCTCCTCCTGTGTCAGCCTGATAGATGGCCAGACGATTAAGCGGTTACCCACCACCTTGGCACTGAACCCGCGATCACGGAGATAGTCGATAACTTTCATCAGAAGGCCTCCGCGTCGGATTCATCGAAGACCATGTCCGGCGAAGTACCGGTGTTGTCGGGGGATAGTTGCCGACTCGAAGTCCTGCAAGTCCCAATGTCCTGCTCGGGGTGATCGTCTGGCAGGACATCAGGACTTGCAGGACATTGCTTCGATAACTTTCTCCCGATGCCCCACTTCACCGTCCCCCCAGATTTACCCAGGGGCTTGCACTCGATGCCTATCTGCCGAAGAGCTGGAGCGGCACGTCGCAGGGCGTCCCCTAGCCCCTTCGCGGAACGCGGCCACGAATCGCAGCCGGTTGGACGGTACTGTTCCAGGGTACGTAGAATCTCCTTTACCGGGGCGGTAACTCCGTGCGGACGCGCCTCGACCAGTTCCACTACGGCAGCAGCTACCGGGCTAGCGTCAATGGTGCGAGCCAGACTTTCCTGCCGACTGGAATTGAACTCGTGCAGGAAATCCTTGGGCTCATGTCCCGCTGCGGCGGCGACAGCCATACCCAGGCGAGCGAATTCAACCAGCCGCGGACGCTCGTCAGCGGGGATGTGCATCTGCGGAACTAACTCCAGCGCCTTGGCGAAAATATCCAGCAGCGCCCCCAGCAAACACGGACGCTCGGCTTCGTGTTCCCGCCAAAGGTCTGTCACTTCCAGCCGCTCGCTGATAACCGGCGTCTCGATAGTGATCGTTCTGTCCACCAGATCTTGCGCCGTGACTGCCGCTGATATTCCATTCAGCACGACAGGGCGCTTCACGCTGATAACACTTTCGTCGGCATCCGAGTACAGCTTGCGCTTGGCAAAGCCGCCTCCGGTTGCCAATACGCACATGGCATCCTGAGTTGCTGCGGGCAAGTGCGAGACGTTCTCCAGGCTCACTACCGCACACACACCAGCAGAAACGAATAGGTCTTCCGACGACTTCGGTGCACTGCGCAATGGGCAGGAGTTCGGATCAATGAGCTGGCGCAGTGCTGTTTGTGTCGTGCTCTTCGCACTCCCCTGCTCGCCCAGCAGCTCTAGCACTGGATAAGGCGTATCAGGACGCAGGCATTCGATCAGCCAAGCCAGGGCAAGCAGACGGGAGCCGCGCGGGATGTTCGCCACGTGCCAAAGTTGCTCGATCGATCCACCCGGAGCGGGAGCCGGAATCGGCTGCATGGATTCAGGTCGAACGAACATGGCCTCGGGTGACTCGGCGATCTCCCACTTACCCGGCCGGATGTGAACCGCTCGACTACTGCCTGGTACAGCCAGGTCGAGAAAGTAATCACCAGCGGCACCGGCAGTGCGCAGGTGTACCTCCTGACAGTCTCCATGGAATCGGCCGAGGCCGGCCAGGGTGCCCAGCGCCTCCCGGACCGATTGATCTCGGGGCGCCTTTCCACTGTCGGAGTAAAAGCCGGCGACCAGTGCATCTCGGAACTGGCGCGCGGCTAGATTACGCACTTCGCCCGTCGTGCGATCCTTGGCGAAGACGTCCTTGTTTTGATCGTGGAACAGCTCGAAGCGTTGCTCCACGAACTTGACCAGCAGAGAAGCCTGGCTCTGTTTTTCGTCAGCATCATCACCGGGCTCGAAGTGTTCCTCGTCTGACTGCTGATCGTCGTCTTCGAACTGCTGTTTACCGGGAGCGTCCACCATTTGCAGGAGTTGCTCGCCGGTGCCGCCCGCGTCCAGCCAGTCGGATACATCGCCCTTCGGCAGCAGCCCAGGAAGGCAGAGCACGCGAACTCCGGCCTCTGCCAGACTTAGAGCCCGACAAACCTTGGCGGCGTGCTTATGTCCCGGTTCATCGTTATCAGCCAGAATCACTACGCGGCGACACGCGAAGAATTCGTTGAGCGCATCAGGCCACTTGCCAGCGCCGCCGGCGTTGCAGGTTGCGACCAGCCCCAGCGATTCCAAGCGCAGTACGTCCTTCTCGCCCTCCACGACAAACACTGGCTTACCCAAGGGTGCGTGCAGCAACTGCGGCAGACGGTAGGGAACCTGACGCACACCCTTCACAGACCACACCCAGCCGCCTTTTCCGTCCGAGCGGCGCTGGCGAAAGTCCTTTGGCTCGTAGCGAACAACTTGAAACAGAAAGTTGCCGTCTTCGTCGGTGTAGTCATAACAAGCCGACATGCGACGGCTGGCCGGTAGGACATTAGGACTTTCAGGACAGGGCGCCGGCTGCTTTTCTTTTAAGCCGTGCTGCTCAAGCCAGCCCATTTGCTCAGCCCGACTTGTGATGCCGGTTTTCCAGGCAATCAAATCCAATACGCCGCCACCGCGCCCGTCTTCGTGCGAGTGCCATACCCCCTTTTCCAGATCGACGGATAAAGAGCCATGCGCTCCGAATCGAAACTCGGTCGGCTTGCTCATTGCGGCATTTGGCTCGCCAAGAAGGTACCGGGCTACTGGCCCAATCATGGATTTCAGCCAAGCCGATCCCGCCGGCGCATGGGCGCCGTTTTGACTTTTCATGGGTTACACCCCGCGCTGCTTGGCTTTGCGCCAGGACCAATTAGAAGGAGACGGGAAGAAATCAACGTGCAGGGCGGCCATTACGCGAAGCTTCCAGGAAGCTGTAAGCGATGATGAATGGCTCATACTGCGTCTCTCGCTTCAATCTTGGTCCGTAACCAAGCCTCCACCTCAGCCAAGACGTAATAAGCCGCGGCTTGTCGGCTTTCGTTGGCCTTAATTGGCTTCGGGAACGTCGGGTCTTTCTTGCGGAGTTTGTCTAGGCCAGAGCGGGACAGGTCCAGCCATAGACAGAGCGCTGGCTGACGGATGAGAGCTTTCGGGGGAATTGTTGCTGGCTGCATTTGAGTGACTCCGTATCGGGTACAGAGTCATTTTTGTTGAACCCCCGATTGCTGTCGCAGTGCTCAAAAGAGATTAGTTAGAGGCTTATTTCCCCCCTTTTTGCACGTCGGATCAATTTTTCATATTCGACAATGTCCGCTGGCACCTCGACTCCTGCAGCAACGAGAAGCTCTCGGGCGAGCTCTGCTGCTTTGCGTTTGGTCATCTTCGCTAAGGAAGACTGCCGTAGCTTGTCCGCGGTATCAGCCAACAAATCATCTCGCGGATACTTCGGCTTCACGCCACGAATAGTTGGAGCCGCCTCCAACTTCTGCTCGGTAATGTCCAACACATCGGACACCATGGCGGCCTTCGCCATAAGGTCAGAAAGCAAGCCACCGCTGAAAAAGCACCCATGGCTTCGCCAGCAGGCGTCGTTGATGTAACCCTCGGCGAAAGGAGGGAGATTGTTTAGCCCCCGTAACGTTTCCTGAAGATGCAGTTGCACCTGCCGCACATGGCGAAGTTCTTCGTGGCGCGCGGGGCCTTTTTCCGTTTCGCGGATGACCGCTCTGTAGGACCCAAGCCTTTCCTTGAACCATTCCTGAAGATCGCCGTCGTGATGTCCGGCCAAGTCAGCGATAATTGCCCGCGCAGCATCAGACAGGCTTTCATCGACCAAATCACCTGTACCCCATTCGGGTTGATTGTCGAATACTGGAAGTGCCTTTGATCGCTTGCCCCTTTTTATTTCCATGCTTGTAGCCCCCTCTCCACGCTCACCACATCAGTGTTCCGGTGTGCAAAATCATAGGGCGTGATGTGCTTTTCCCGGTTGGCGTCCAGGTAGTCAGCCCACCACGTCATCATCAGCCGACGCTCTTCCAGGTGCTCAGCCTTGTGGATATAGGCCGCGCGCACGCCGTTGCGCTCTTGGTGGCTCATTTGCCGTTCAACCGCGTCACGCGACCATAGGCCGGACTCGACCAACGCGGAACAGGCCATAGTGCGGAAACCGTGCCCGCAAACCTCTATCTTGGTGTCGTACCCCATACGGCGCAGTGACTTGTTTACGGTGTTCTCCGACATTGGCCGCCAGTAGTAGTGATCGCCAGGCAACACCAGATCAAAACGCCCGCTTAGCCGGCGTATCTGCTCTAGCACTTCAAGCGTCTGGCGTGACAACGGGACAAGGTGCGGAGTCCCCATCTTGGCTCCTCGGTGCGACCTCTTGACGCCCTCGATTGGTGCCCGTTCGCCGGGAATCGTCCACATGCTCCGGGTAAAGTCGAACTCCGACCAGCGAGCAAAACGCAGCTCACTAGAACGAATGAACACCAGTAAAGCGAGGCTTACAGCAAGACAGGTAAGCGGTCGTCCGGTGTCAGCCTCGCAGCGTTGCAACAACTCCGGCAACCGCTCAAGGGGCAAGGCCGGGCGGTGTTTGGTCTTGCGGGTGGCAGTCCCCCCCACCAGATCAAGCGCCGGGTTGTATACGATGAAGTTGCGCTGAACGGCGATTCGCATGATTCCGGCGATGCGCTGACGCAGTCGCCCAACCACATCAAGCGCGCCGCGCTTCTCTACCGTCTTCAGACAGGCCAGCAGGTCGCGGGTTTTCAAGTCGGATACGGGACGTTTGCCCAGCATGGGGAAAAGATCAACCTCAATCTCTTTCAGCACCCTGACCGCGTGATCCTTCGACCATTTGCCGGCCATGCTGGCGTGCCATTCCAGGGCCAGCGCCTCAAAGGTGTTCCCCGCCTCATTGGCCGCCTCGATCTTTGCTTGCTTAGCGCTCTCGATGGGGTCTTGGCCATGCGCCAGCAACTCGAGTGCATCGGCTCGACGCGCGCGGGCGGCTTTCAGACCGAGAGCCGGGTAGTTGCCGAACGTTGCCAGACCAGGCTTACCGCTTGGCTTTTTATACTTGAAGCGCCAGACCTTGGTGCCGGTGGCCCTTACAAGCAAAAAAAGCCCTTGCCCGTCGAACAGGGTGTAGTCCTTTGCGCGGGGTTTGGCGGCCTCGCATTTGGGGTCAGTAAGGGGGGTTACGGTGCGCGCCATAGGTATACGCCTCGATATCGAACCGATATATACCTAAACGTATACCTAAATCGTGGGGCTGTACAGGAACATACGGGGATATTCAGACACAAAAAAACCGGCTACAAGGCCGGTTTCTCTAGGTTTCAGATGTTTACGGGAACATCTGAAATCATACTATTGGTGCCCGAAGCCGGAATCGAACCGGCACGCCCTTACGAGCGGGGGATTTTAAGTCCCATGCGTCTACCAGTTTCGCCATTCGGGCGGTAGCGCGGTTAGCCATGGAAATATCGGCAAAATCCAATGGCCGATGTTCTGGCTGGTGCAGCAAGAGGGGGAATATATACATCCCTCCCCCGCGAAGCAAGGCAGCTCATGTCCTTTTCAATACAAAAGCTTTCAATGCTTCGAAATAAAAAAGCTCCGTAAATCATAGATCTACAGAGCTTTTTAAAAGTGGAGGCCGAAGTCGGAATCGAACCGGCGTAGGTGGATTTGCAATCCACTGCATAACCATTTTGCTATTCGGCCTCAGAACGCTTGATGCGATGCTGCCACATCAACCGCAGTACAAACTGATCAGGAAACAAGCCACTTACTCAGCGCTATCTCCTTGAAAACATTGAGATTTTTTACGTCTCAGTGCGTTCGATGGGCGCAATTATGTACTCATTTGCCTAGGCTGGCAACCCCTTGATTTCAAAAAAAAATCGTCCAGCGGTCTCGGTGTGCCAGGCAGATATCAGAAGCCTTTTGGGACGGCTGCGCAGCCCTGGGTGGGCAAGCTCCCTCGCCACGGGCGATTTGCGGGGTTGTGAGGTCTACGGTGCACCGCCCAACCGGCTGTCGCAGCCCTGCACCATTATGGGTAACATACCGCCCTTCCCCGCAGCCCTTCTGCGACCTGCTAAATAAGCCTATTCCATGCCTTTTGAACTCAGCGTTGACCTCTCTACCCTCGCTATTCTTGCTGTTGTCGCATTCATTGCCGGTTTCATCGATGCCATTGCCGGTGGCGGTGGGTTGCTGACCACGCCAGCCCTGCTGACGGCAGGCTTGCCGCCTCATCTGGTCCTGGGGACCAACAAACTCAGTTCGACCTTCGGCTCGGCGACGGCCAGCTTCACCTTCTACAAGCGCAAGCTGTTCCACCCAAGGCAGTGGACTCATGCCCTCGTCGGCACTCTGGTCGGGGCCCTGACCGGCGCCATCGTCGCCCATTACTTGCCCGCCGAGTGGCTGAACAAGATGCTGCCGGTGATCGTCTTCGCCTGCGGCCTGTATCTGTTGTTCGGCGGCACGCCCAAGGCACCGCTGGACAGCGATGCACCGATCAAGAAGACATGGCAGTCGCCCCAGGGCTTCAGCCTGGGTTTCTATGACGGTGTGGCCGGGCCGGGTACGGGGGCGTTCTGGACTGTGAGCAGCCTGCTGCTCTACCCCATCGACCTGGTCAAGGCCAGTGGCGTGGCCCGTAGCATGAACTTCGTCAGCAACATCGCGGCACTGTCGGTGTTCATCTTTTCCGGGCAAGTGGATTGGGTCATCGGCCTGAGCATGGGCCTGTCGGTGATGATCGGCGCGTTCTTCGGCGCTCGCACCGCCATCAGCGGCGGTGCGAAGTTCATCCGACCGGTGTTCATCACCGTGGTGCTGGGCTTGACCGTGCGCCTAGCCTGGCAGCACTGGTTCAGCGTGGCCTAAGCGCCGCGCCACATACAGATCGATCAGGTAGCGGGCGATGGAGCGCGAGGCCGGCAATGGTGGCAAGTCATGGACGTTGAACCACTGGGCGTCCTCGATTTCATCTTCCTGGGGCACAATGTCGCCACCAGCATATTCAGCGTGGAAACCGAGCATCATCGAATGGGGGAACGGCCAGCACTGGCTGCCCATGTACTGGATGTTCTTCACCTCGATACTGACTTCCTCGCGAACCTCGCGCACCAGGCAATCCTCGGCCGATTCGCCAGGCTCGGCAAACCCCGCCAGGGTGCTGTAGACGCCCGGGACGAAACGCGGCGAACGGGCCAGCAGGACTTCATCGCCGCGAGTAATCAACACGATCATGCTCGGTGATATCCGCGGATAGTGCCGCAGCTCACAGGCATCGCAATACATGGCTCGTTCCAACGGAATCTGACCCATGCGCTTGCCGCAACTGCCACAGAAACGATGTTCGCGGGCCCAGGTGCCGATCTGCGCGGCATAGCCCAACACTTTGTACAGCGTGTGGTCATCCTCGAGCATGAACGCCCGCAGGCCTTTCCAGTTACAGCCTGGGATGTCCAGCGAGCTGTGCAATTCCAGCAGGTAGACCGGCTCGCCATCCAGGTGACCGATGCCGTGCTCGGCGAGGACCGACAGGTCTTGGCGCTTGAGCCATTCGCGGGGAAACAGCGCGCCGTTGTCATCGAACAGAAAGCCCTCAGGGCTGCGGGCGACGGCCCAGCCGCCAGCAAGAGCGGTATCGAGTACTGCGGTGGTCCAGCGTGAAATCATGGTCAATCAATCCTGAAAATCAGGTTTCTGTTTGCTCATATGGGCGGCCATGGCCACGCGCAGGTCGGTCGATTGCAACATGGCGGCGTTCCAGGTGGCGACGTATTCCAAGCCGTCGTCGATGCGGTGGTCGCGCATGTAGCTGATCATTTCCTTGGTGCCGGTCACGGCAATCGGCGACTTGACGGCGATTTCCCGGGCGATGCCCATCACACCGTCGAGCAGGCTGGCGGTGTCACTGTAGACACGATTGACCAGGCCGATGCTGCGCGCTTCGTCGGCTCCGAAGGTGCGCCCCGTATAAGCGAGTTCACGCAGCATGCCGTCCCCGATGATCCGGGGCAAGCGTTGCAGTGTGCCAACATCGGCGGCCATGCCGATATCGATCTCCTTGATGGAGAACTGGGCGTCCTCGGCCGCGTAACGCATGTCGCAGGCGGCAATCAGGTCGATGGCCCCGCCCAGGCAGTAGCCCTGGATCGCGGCGAGCACGGGTTTGCGGCAGTTGTCCACGGCGTTGAACGAGGCTTGCAGTTGCAGGATCTTGCGCCGCAGCAGGCGTGCATTGCGCCCTACGTCCTTGCCCAATTCGTTGGCCACGCCCGCCAGCATCATCAGGTCTATCCCCGAGGAGAAATGCTTGCCGGCGCCGCTCAGCACCACCACCCGTGCGGCATCGGTGTCGTCGATCCATTGGAAGATCTCGATGATCTCGCTCCAGAACGCGGCGTTCATCGAGTTGATCTTTTCCGGGCGATTGATCTGCACATGGGCAATGTTGTCTACAAGTTCGACGTTGAACGCTTGGTATTGCGACATGGCAGTGATCCTTTACCGGCTGAAAAGAGGCTTGAACTATAACAAGCCAGCGCGACAGGACGTAGGCAGTGCATCGGCCAAAAGCGGGACTGCTCGCCTTTCATGAAGATCGACCCGTGGCGAGGGAGCTTGCTCCCGCTGGGGCGCGCAGCGGCCCTAGAACCCGGCGACACGGTGGATCAGGTTGATTGAGTGAGCATGAGAGGGGCTGCTGCGCAGCCCAGCGGGAGCAAGCTCCCTCGCCACAAAAGCATCCCGGTTCTTAATACCGTGCAGCGTTACCGGCTCGACGGATTACTCATCCGTCTCTAGCTGCCCATCCCAACCACCCCCCAATGCCGCAATCAACTGCACGCTGGCGATCAACCGGCTCTGTTGCAGGCTCAGCACGCTGCGTTCGTTGCTCAGGGCGGTAGCCTGGACGGTCACCACATCGAGGTAGGCAATCAACCCGGCCCTGTACTGGTTCTGCGTCAAGCGCAGGGATTCGCGGGCGGCGTCGAGGGCTTCCTGGCGCACGCGGGCTTCGTCTTCCAGCACTTTGAGCTGGATCATGTAATTTTCCACCTCGCGCAAGCCGTCGAGCACGGTCTGGCGATAGGTGGCGACGGTCTGATCGTAGGCCGCGACAGTACGGTCGACCTCTGCCGAACGCTGGCCGCCATCGAACAGCGTCATCGCCAGTTGTGGCCCTACCGACCAGAACCGGTTCGGCACGCTCACCCAGTTGTCGTAGGTACTGCTGCTGTAGCCGCCACTGAGGCTCAGGGTCAGGTCCGGGTAATACGCGGCCTTGGCGACCCCGATGTTGGCGTTGGCGGCCATCACCGAACGTTCCGCCGAGGCGATATCCGGCCGGCGTTCGAGCAGTTGCGACGGCAGGGCCACCGGGATCTGCGGCAGCGACGGAATGTCCTGGGTCTCGGCCAGGTTGAACTCGGCCGGCGGCAGGCCGACCAGTACGGCAATGGCGTTTTCAAACTGGGCCCGTTGCCAGATCAGGTCGATCAGGTCGCCCTGGGTGGTCTTGAGCTGGTTTTGCGCCTGAGCCACCGCGTCCTTGCCGGACACCCCGGCGCGGTACTGGTTTTCGGTCATTTTCAGGGAGCGCTGATAGTTGTCGACGGTGGTCTGCAACAGGCGCTTCTGTTCATCGATCACCCGCAACTGCAGGTAGTTCTGTACCAGTTCCGATTGCTGGCTCAGGCGCATCGCCGTCAGGTCGGCAAAACTGGCTTGGGCGCTTGCCTCGTCGGCTTCCAGGGTGCGGCGCAACTTGCCCCATACGTCCGCCTCCCAACTGACGCCGGCCTGGGCGCTATAGGTGTCGCGAATGCCGCTGGACGAACTGCTCAGGCTCGAACTGCTGCTACCCGTGCCCTGACTGGAGCGGGTCTTGCCGACGGTCAGGTCCACGGTGGGGAAAAATGCGCCACGGGCGTTGCGCACCAGCGCCCGGGCCTGCCGGTATTGGGCGTCGGCCTGGGCCACGGTCTGGTTGGACGCATTGAGCTGGTCTACCAGAGCATTGAGTTGCACATCGCCATACAGCTCCCACCAGGCGCCCCTGGCCATCGCATCGCTGGGGTTGGCCTGGCGCCAACCCTGGGCCTCCTTGTATTGCACCGGCTCGGCAGCCTGGGGACGTTGATAATCCGGGCCGACGGCGCAGGCACTGAGCATCGCCACGCACAGCACCAGGCTCAGCACCCGCGAACCACGGGCGGTGGCCAGCGTTGCGGCAAGATTGAAAGGCGAACGGTCGGTCATAGCGGAGTTTCCAGGGCAGCATCAGTGCGCACACCGCGCCAGCGATTGAAGCGATGGCGCAGCTTGTCGAGATAAAGGTAAACCACCGGGGTGGTGTAGAGCGTCAGTACCTGGCTGAACACCAACCCACCGATGATGGTCAGGCCCAATGGCTGGCGCATTTCCGAGCCTTCGGCGGCGCCGAGCAACAGAGGCAAGGCACCCAGGATCGCCGCCAGCGTGGTCATCAAGATCGGCCGCAACCGCAGCAGGCAAGCGCTGCGGATCGACTCCAGTGGCGTCTGCCCGGCACGTTCGAGTTGCAGCGCCAGATCGATCATCAGGATGGCGTTTTTCTTCACCACGCCGATCAGCAGGAACAGCCCCAACAGCGAGATCAGGCTGAACTCGCCACCCAGCGCGTAGATCGACAGTAACGCGCCGACCCCGGCCGATGGCAACGTAGACAGGATGGTCAACGGATGGATGTAGCTTTCATAGAGCACACCCAACACCAGGTACACCGCCAGCAACGCCCCGAGGATCATGAACGGTTGGCTTTTCTGGGTGGCGGCGAACGCATCGGCGGTGCCGGCCATTTTCACGATGACATCCTCGGGCAACCCGAGCTTGGCAAGTGCCCGTTCGATGGCCGCGGTGCCCTGCTCCACCGTGACACCTTCGGCCATGTCGAAGGAGATGCCCTCGGACGCGAACTGACCTTCATGGCTGACCCGATCGTCCTCCAGGCTGTTCTCGTAGTGGGCAATGGCCGACAGCGGTACGCGCGCGCCATCGGCGGTGATCACCTGGACCTGCTCGAGGGTACTCGGATCCTGGGCATACTTGGGATTGACCTCCATCACTACCTGGTACTGGTTGAGGCTGTCGTAGATGGTCGAGATCTGCCGCTGGCTGTAGGCGTTGTTGAGCACCGCGGTGACCATGTCCATGTCGATGCCCAGGCGCTTGGCCTGGTCGCGGTCCACCACCAGCGTCACCTGCTGCGCCCCGCCGCCGTCACGAGCGTCGATGGCGGTCAGCTCCGGCAAGGCCCTGAAGGCCGCCACGACCTTGGGGTACCACGCGCGCAGCGACGCCAGGTCGGCGCTTTGCAGGATGTAGGAATACTGCGAGGTGGTCTGCTCGCGACCGCCACCGAACTGCAGGTCCTGGTCGGCCATCAACATCAACTGAGCGCCGGGGACCTTGGGCATTTCTTTACGAAGGCGCTCGATGACCTTTTGTGCAGAAATATTACGCTCCTTGATCGGCTTGAGGCGCACCAGCATGAAGGCGTTGTTGGTGCCGTTGTTGCCACCGATGAAACCGGCGACGCTTTGCACCGCCTCGTCCTTGAGTACGGCGCGGCGGAAGATTTCCATCTTCGGCTGCATCACGTTGAACGACAGCCCGTCATCGCCACGCACGAAACCGATCAACTGGCCGGTGTCCTGCTGCGGCATGAAGGTTTTCGGCACCACCACATACAACGCGACGTTCACGCCAATGGTCACCAGCAGGCTCAACAAGGTCAGGCGCCGATGGCGCAGCACCCAGTCTAGGCTGGTGGCGTAACCACGGACCATCCGCTCATTGAGCCGCAGGCTCCAGCGCTGCAAGCGATTCTCCTGCCCCGGCACGTGAGGCTTGAGCCAGCGGGCGCAGAGCATCGGTGTGAGGGTCAGCGAGACCACCAGCGAGACCACGATGGACGCCGCCAGGGTGATGGAAAACTCACGGAACAGGCTCTCGATGATCCCGCCCATGAACAGGATCGACAGGAACACCGCCACCAGCGAGACGTTCATCGACAGCAAGGTGAAACCCACCTCTTCGGCCCCCCTGTATGCCGCCGTCATTGGGGGAACACCTTCGTCGATATGCCGGGAAATGTTCTCCAGCACCACGATGGCATCGTCCACCACCAACCCGGTCGCGAGGATCAACGCCATCAAGGACAGGTTGTTCAGGGAGAAACCGTACAGGTACATCACCGCAAACGTACCCACCAGCGACACCGGAACCGCCAGCGTCGGGATCAACGAGGCGCGGAAGTTGCCGAGGAACAGGAACACCACCAGCACCACCAGGGCCACGGCGATCAGCAAGGTCATTTCCGCTTCATGCAGGGTGGCCTTGATCACCGGCGAGCGGTCCATCGCCAGGTTCAGCTTGACGCTGGCCGGCAGCACGGCCTGTAACGCCGGCAGTTGCGCCTTGATTTCGTTGACCGTCTCGATGATGTTGGCCCCGGCCTGGCGGTTGATCACCAGCAACACGGCCGCATCGTTGTTGAAAAAACCGCTGTTGTAGCGATCCTCGACGCTGTCGGTGACTTTCGCCACGTCCTTGAGTCGCAGTACCGAGCCATCCTGATAACGGATGATCAGCGTTTCGTAGTCCTTGGCCTTCTCCAGTTGATCGTTGGCCTGGACCTGCCACATGCGCCGATCGTCCTCCACCGAGCCCTTGGGCCGGCGCACGTTGCTATCGGCAACGGCAGTGCGCACATCATCGAGGGCCACGCCGTACTGGTTGAGCAGATGCGGCTCGAGTTCGATGCGCACCGCCGGCAACGAGCTGCCGCCGATCTGTACCTCGCCGACGCCCGATACCTGGGACAGGCTCTGGGACAGGATGGTCGAAGCCAGGTCGTAGAGCTGGCCTTTTTTCAACACATCCGAGGTCAGCGACAGCACCATGATCGGCGCCTGGGACGGGTTGACCTTCTTATAGGTCGGCATACTGCGCATGCCGCTGGGCAACAGGTTGCGCGACGCATTGATGGCCGCCTGCACTTCCCGGGCGGCACCGTTGATGTCACGGTCCAGGTCGAATTGCAGAATGACGCGGGTAGAACCCTGGCTGGAACGGCTGCTCATGGTGTTGACCCCGGCGATGGCGCCGAAGGAACGCTCCAGGGGCGTAGCCACCGTCGAAGCCATCACCTCGGGGCTGGCCCCTGGCAAGTTGGCCTGGACCACGATCACCGGGAAATCCATCTGTGGCAGCGGTGAAACCGGCAACAGCCCGAAGCACACGCCGCCGAGCAACGTGATGGCGAAGCTCAGGAGCATGGTCGCGACGGGGCGGCGGATGAAGGGGCCGGAGAGATTCATGGGTGAGCGCTCCAGCCATCAGGCGTCATGCAGCACACACTTTTGTGGCAGGCACTTTTGTGGCAGGCACTTTTGTGGCGAGGGAGCTTGCTCCCGCTGGGCTGCGCAGCAGACCTTTTTGTGAGTGCTGCGCACTCAAGCGGGAGCAAGCTCCCTCGCCACAGGGTGTACGTCCGGCCCACGCTAAGCGTCATGCCCGCACCTCTTTCCCTTCTGGCTTGGCGAAGCGGCGTCCGAGGCGATCGAAATACAGGTAGATCACTGGCGTGGTGAACAACGTCAATACCTGGCTCACCAACAACCCACCCACCATCACCAAGCCCAGGGGTTGGCGCAGTTCAGCGCCGGAACCGGTGGCGAACATCAGAGGTATTGCGCCGAACAAGGCCGCCAGGGTGGTCATCAGGATCGGGCGGAAGCGCAGTAATGCAGCCTGATAGATCGCCGTCTGCGGGTCGACACCTTGGTTGCGTTCGGCGTCGAGGGCGAAGTCGATCATCATGATCGCGTTTTTCTTGACGATGCCGATCAGCAGGATGATGCCAATGATCGCGATCATGCCCAGGTCATTGCCGCTGAGGATCAAGGCCAGCAAGGCGCCGATGGCCGCCGAGGGCAAGGTGGAAAGGATGGTGATCGGGTGGATGTAGCTTTCGTACAACACGCCCAGCACTATATACATGGTCACCACCGCTGCCAGGATCAGCAGCAAGGTACTCGACAGCGACGCCTGAAATGCTTGGGCTGCGCCCTGGAACTCGGTCTGCACGCCCACCGGCATGCCGATGTCCCGCTGGACCTTTTCGATCACGTCCACCGCATGCCCCAGGGCCACGCCCGGCGCAAGGTTGAACGACATCATCACCGCCGGAAACTGGCCAATGTGGGCAATCGCCAGTTGCGCCTGGCGTTCTTCGACCCGAGCCAGGCTCGACAGCCGTACCTGCCCACCGTCGGTGGTCTTGACGTGAATCTGGTCCAGCGCCTGGGGCCCGATCCGTTCCCCGGCCTGGGCCTGCAACACCACCCGGTACTGGCTGGCCTGGGTGTAGATGGTGGAAATCTGCCGCTGGCCGAAGGCGTCATAGAGCGCATCGGTGATGTTCGACACGGAGACGCCCAGGCGTGAGGCGGCGTCGCGGTCGATCACCAGGAAGACCTGCAAACCCTTGTCCTGCAGGTCGCTGGCCACATCGGTCAGCTCCGCCTGTTGGGCCAGGGCTTCGACCAGGCGCCCGCTCCAGAGGCTGAGCAATTCGGCGTCCGGCGACGATAAGCTGAATTGGTACTGGGTCCGGCTGACCCGGTCTTCGATGGTCAGGTCCTGCACTGGCTGCATGAACAGGCGAATGCCCACCAGCCGATCCAATTGCGGCTGCAAGCGGGCAATGATCTCGGTGGCACTGTCATCCCGTTCACTGTGGGGCTTGAGGTTGATCAGCAGGCGACCGCTGTTGAGCGTGGCGTTGTCGCCGTCCACACCGATGTAGGATGACAGACTCTCCACCGCCGGGTCCGCCAGGATCACTTTCGCCAGTTGCTGCTGCCGCTCGCTCATGGCGGCAAAGGAGATCGATTGCGGTGCCTCGGAAATGCCTTGGATCACCCCGGTGTCCTGCACCGGAAAGAACCCCTTGGGCACGGCCAGGTACAGCACCACCGTCAGTACCAGGCTACCCACCGCCACCAGCAGGGTCAGCGGCTGGTGCCTGAGCACCCACTGCAATTTGCGCCCATAGGCGGCGATCAGCCAGTCGATCCAGGCGCCGCTGGCGCGGTAGAAGCGGCCCTGTTCCTCTTCCTTGGGCTCGCGCTTGAGCAAGCGGGCACACATCATCGGCGTCAGGGTCAGGGAGACCACCAGGGAAATCAGGATCGCCACCGCCAGGGTGATGGCGAACTCGCGAAACAAGCGTCCGACCACGTCGGCCATGAACAGCAGCGGGATCAACACGGCGATCAGCGACAGCGTCAGGGAAATCAGCGTGAAGCCGATCTGCTTCGCGCCCTTGAGCGCGGCCTGCAGCGGGCTGTCGCCCTCCTCGATGAAACGCGCGATGTTCTCCAGCATGACGATGGCATCGTCCACCACGAAACCGGTGGCGATGGTCAGGGCCATCAAGGTCAGGTTATTGACGGAAAAACCGGCCAGGTACATCACGCCGAAGGTGCCGATCAACGACAACGGCACGGCCACCGACGGAATGATCGTAGCGCTGACGCGACGCAGGAACAGGAAGGTCACCATGACCACCAAGGCGATGGCGATCAGTAATTCATGCTGCACGTCGGTGACCGAAGCTCGGATGGTCTGGGTGCGGTCGGTCAGAACGGTGACATCCAGGCCGGCCGGCAAGTTGTCGGTGATGCTCGGCAGCAGGGCCTTGATCCGGTCCACCACTTCGATGACGTTGGCCCCCGGCTGGCGCTGGATGTTCAGCAGCACGGCCTGGTTTTCATTGGCCCAGGCGGCAAGGCGTTCGTTTTCGGCACCGTCGACGATCTGTGCCACGTCCTTGAGCCGCAACGGCGCGCCATTGGCGTAGGCCAGGATCAGCTCGGCGTAGTCCTTGGGCGAGGTCAACTGGTCGTTGGCGTCGAGCATCGAGACCCGGGTCGGGCCATCGAAATTGCCCTTGGGCTGGTTGACGTTGGAGGCACCGATCAGCGTACGCACATCCGCCAGGTTCATGCCGTTGGCCGCCAGGGCCTCGGGGTTGACCTTGATCCGCACGGCCTGGCGTTGGCCGCCGGCGATGGTGACCATGCCGACGCCGCTGATCTGGGCGATTTTCTGCGCCATGCGGGTGTCCACCAAGTCGTTGAGCTTGGGCAGCAGCATGGTCTTGGAGGTGATCGCCAAGGTCAGCACCGGGGTGTCGGCCGGGTTGACCTTGTTGTACACCGGCGGTGCCGGCAGGTCCTTGGGCAGCAGGTTGGTGGCCGCGTTGATCGCCGCCTGCACCTGCTGCTCGGCGACGTCCATGTTGATGTCGAGGTTGAAGCGCAGGGTAATCACCGACGCACCACCGGAACTGGTGGAGGCCATCTGCGTCAGCCCCGGCATCTGCCCGAACTGGCGCTCCAGGGGCGCGGTCACCGCGCTGGTCATCACATCGGGACTGGCGCCCGGGTACAGGGTCATCACACGGATGGTCGGGTAATCGACCTGGGGCAAGGCCGACACCGGTAGCAGCCGATAGGCGATCAGGCCGGCCAGGATGATCGCCAGCATGCTCAGGGTGGTGGCGACCGGGCGAAGGATGAACAGCCGCGAGAGATTCATGCGCCGCCCTTTTTCGCCTTGTCGGCCGCAACTGGCTCTGCGGGCACCGCTGCGGACTTGCCCTGCAGGTGCTCGGTCGGCGTGGTGGGCACTTCCTGGCTGTCGCTGACCACTTCCACTTCACTGCCTTCCTTCAAGCGATCGGTGCCTTCGAGCACCACCCGGTCACCGGCGGCCAGGCCTTCGGTGACCACAGTATTCGCACCGTCGCTGGCGCCGATCTTCAGCTTTTTGATGGTGACCTTCTTGTCGCCCTCCAGGGCATAGACGAAGGTGCCATTGGTCCCGAACTGGATGGCCGCCGTCGGCGCCAGGGTCACGCCTTTGAGGGTGTCGGCCAGCAGGCGGACATTGACGAACTGGTTGGGAAACAGTGACTGGTCGCGGTTCTCGTAGCGGGCCTTGAACTTCAAGGTGCCAGTGGTGACATCGATCTGGTTGTCCAGGCTTTGCAGCACGCCGCTGGCCTGCAGCTTCACATCGCCCCGGTCCCAGGCCTCGACGGGCAGTTTCGCCCCGCTGCGATAACGGGCGAGCACCGTGTCGAGGTTGTTTTCCGGCAAGGTGAACACGACGCTGATGGGTTGGGTCTGGGTGATGACTGCCAGGGCCGTGGTGTCGTTGGCCGCCACCAGGTTGCCGATATCCAGTTGCCGCAAACCGACCCGCCCGGAGATGGGCGCACGGATCTTGGTGAATTCGAGGTTGAGCTTGGCGTCGTTGACCGCCGCCTGGTTGGTCTTGACCGTGCCCTGGTACTGGCCCACCAGCGCCGCGGCGGTGTCGAGGGTTTGCTTGGCAATGCTGTCTTCGGCGTACAGGCCGCGATAGCGCTCAAAGTCTACCTGGGCATTTTTCAGTTGGGCCTGGTTCTGCAACAGCGTGCCTTCGGCCTGGAGCAAGGCGTTCTGGTACGGGCGTGGGTCGATCTCTGCCAGCAAGTCCCCAGCCTTGACCATTTGTCCCTCTTCGAAGGCGATCTTGACCAGTTCGCCCCCCACGCGGCTACGCACATTGATGGTGTTGAGGGCCGTGACCGTGCCCAGCGCCTTGAAGTACAGAGGGAAATCCCCGGTCACCGCCGGCGCCACCCGTACCGGAATCGGCCCCGTCGCCCCACCGAACCCTGGCCGCATGCCACCCGAGCGCCCCATGTGCCCCGCCGCGGCCTTATCCCCTGCCCCAGGCTTCTGCGCCGAGCCACTGGGCCAGAACTTCCAGGTCAGCGCCGCGACGACCAATACGATGAACAGGCCGAACAGCCAGCGACGGGAATTGCGGGAAACAGAGGATTGCATGGAGTGATCAACCATTGGACGCGTGGACTTCTTTTACGGGAGGCTGAACGATAAGCACTGGCGGGTGTTTAGCAAAGCGCCTTTACCGGCAATTTACGTTGGGCTTACCTGGCACATAGTCAGCTAACGCCTTGAAGCACAAAAGAAAACGGCCTGGACAGGGCCAGGCCGTTAACAATTGTAATAAATACCTTATTTCAGAACGGCCAGCGCAGCGTCGTAGTTCGGCTCTTCACCGATTTCCTTGACCAGCTCGCTGTGCAGCACGGTGTCGTTTTCGTCCAGCACCACCACGGCACGGGCGGTCAGGCCTTTCAGTGGGCCATCGGCGATCGCCACGCCGTAGTCCTGGATGAACTCGGTACCGCGCAGGGTCGACAGGTTCTGGACATTTTCCAGGCCTTCGGCGCCGCAGAAACGCGCCTGGGCGAACGGCAGATCGGCGGAGATGCAGAGCACCACAGTGTTGGTCAGGCCGTTGGCCTGGGCATTGAACTTGCGCACGGAGGTGGCGCAGGTCGGCGTGTCGACACTTGGGAAAATGTTCAGCACTTTACGCTTGCCGGCGAAGTCCTTCAGGGAAACGTCCGACAGATTGCCGGCAACCAGGGAAAAGGCTGGCGCCTTGCTACCGGCTTGTGGCAACTGGCCGTTGACTTGGACCGGGTTGCCTTTGAGGGTGACTTGAGCCATGAACGGATTCCTTCTGACAGGTTTGAAAAAGGTGAAGGCCGGAGTTAACCACGAAATGCTTGCGCGACCTATGGTTGGACATAAAAAGTCGTGGTTTGGACGCCGGCGCGTGAGGTTGCGGCGGTGGCTATTCAGCCTTGAATTTCAGAAACGACTGATGCAAATCCGACGCCCAGCCATCGATGACCCCTTTGACGTCATCGGGCTTCATCACCTGGGACTCGTTGGACAACGGCTTGCCCGTGCCTTTGCGCACCACCTGGGCGACCACCGCGTTGTTGCCACCGTCGAGAAAAACCGCTTCGGTGCCCAGGGTGGTTTCCTGGTCGCGAATGCCGCTTGCCGTGCTCACAGCGGCCGCCACCAGCGCAATCGGGATCACCTCATACGGTTTCAAGCCTTCGGTCTTGCTGCCGACAGCCGTGATGGCCGCCCGCATCACCAATACACCCGGCCCAGGCGCTGTCGCCAGGGGCAAGGATTTTCCTGCTTCCCGCTTGAGGGCCTGATCGTAATAAGCGGTGATACCCGACAGCGTCGCCTGAGGGATCTTCTCGGTCGGCTGCGGCTTGGGGTAAAGCTGTGTCGGCTCGATATAGAGACTGGTGTACTTGCCTGGGTCGATCTTCGGATCGACCCAACGCATCACCTCGGCCCCCGACGGCGACTTTTCTTCCTTGAGCCGACTGTAATCCCCCAGGAACCCGGAGTACTCATCCGGCTGTGTGACTTTGCTGGAGCAACCCGCCAAGGCGAGCGAGGCAATGCAAACAGTGCCGATCATCGACGAAAACTTCATGCTGTCACTCCTGTAAGCCACACGAGGCGGGGCCGGAACTACAGGTATAGCCAATGGACAGGTTTTTGCCTGCTCTGAAAAGAATGCGTGATTCAGCCGCGCTCGCGCGGTATCAGGCTCTGCAACTGTTGTGCGAGGAAGTTGGCATCGAAGGCAAACGTGTCGGGGTCCTTCAACCCGTTGGTCCGGCGCCATTGCCATTGCACCGATGGAGGTTGGCAAACCAGGGAAATACTGCCGTGACGGGTCGCGGCCAGGCCAATGATCGACAATGAAATCAACCCACCTACGCCCATCACCTCCGGTACGAATTCCACCGGCCTACCGGTAATGGTCAAGGTCAGTTTTTCAGTCTTGAAACCGGACGTCTCTACCGGCTCACTCGGCCCGTGCGCCACATACGTCTCACGGCTCAGTTCCAGCAGACCGAGCGCCATGACAGGCGCCAGCCATTGCTCGATTTGCCCATACAACGCCTTGATCTGCTCTGCCCAAACCGTCGACTGGGCCTGGTGCAATTGTTTCTTGTGCGCTTCGCTGTCGGCGTAGTGACGAAGCATCTCGCCCAATTGCTGTACATCGTCCATGGGCCGGTCCTCGATTAAGGGAGTACTGCGAAGAGCGATGATGACAGGTTCAAGACGTTGGCGTACGTAAAAGCCCTCTTTGCCTGCGAGCTGGGCCTTTCAGCGCAACCGTGCCATGGCCAGGGTGTCCACCCAGCGTCCGTCACGCACGGCGTAGTCGCGCATCAGGCCTTCGGTTTCGAAGCCAAACTTGCGGTACAGCCCGATGGCCGCTTCGTTGTCGGCGTACACCGTCAACTCGACCCGCCGCAGGTTCATCCAGTTGTCCGCGACATCCAACGCGGCGGCCAGCAACATCGAGCCCACACCCTTGCCCTGCCAGGCGACCGCCACGCCCATGCCGAGGCTGCCGCAATGGGCACGACGCACGCGGGAAAACTGCTCCAGCCCCAGGTTGCCGATGACTTCACCCTCGTGCAGGGCCACCAGTTTCAATAAACGCTCGTCGTCCATTGCCAGGCGCTTGCGCCAGACTTCGGTGGACTGGAAAGGCATCTGCAGCACCTGGCGAGTCACCGCCGGATCGTTGTAGAGCGCGGTGACACCGGCGATGTGGGTTTCAGTGAAGCGTACGAGGGTGATCGATGATTCGGACATGCGGCTCCTCCCTGGAGACGGTACAAGGCCGATCACTATAAGCCGCACCAGGCACTACGGGGAACCTGTGGGAGCGGTGGTTCAGTTGGACGCCGCTATCGCGAGCAAGCTCGCGCCCACAAGGGCGAGACACCTTTTTTCGATTATGCCTGGAACCAATCCCGGCGCTCATCCAGCGTGTGATGGATCAGCTCACGAAGCATCTGCACCTCTGGCGAGCCTTCGGCCTGGACACTGACGGCCATCCACAAGTGCCGCTGCATCGACAAGCCGAACACTTGCGGCAACGCCACCAGGCCTCGGTCGAAACGGCTCATGTACTGCGGCAACAGGCCGATGCAGGCGCTGCAGCGAATCATTTCCAGCATCAGTTCGTAGGATTGCACCTGCACCACACCGGCCCGGCGTTGTTCTATCAGGGCGTTCCACGGGGCGAAGCCGTCCACGTGTCGGTCCGCCTGCCATTGCACCAGCATGTAATCGTTCAGGTCGTCCAGGCAGTCCGGGCGCGTGGCCGAGCGGGAGTAACGCTTGGCAATGTGCGGCACATAGTCCAGCCGCGCCAGGCGATCCGCAGGCAACGTGGCGAAACTCGGCCCCGGCCCCAACGTGTGGGCATCGCTCAACCACAGCACCAGGTCGGCGCTGACGGCTTGCAGCGCCAGGTCACTGTCCAGGGTAATGATCTGCAGTCGCACGCGGGCATTGCGCCGTAGCAACGAGATCAAGTCGCGTCCCAGGATGTCATGCAGAATCGACTCGGCCACGGCGAGGCGAATCATGGGTTGTTCGTTCAACGGCGGCGCGCTTTCGTGGGCCAGAGTAATCAATCGCGCCTGCAACTGCCGGCCTTCGCGAGTGAGGGTCAAGGCGCTGCCCTGGAAGCTGAACAACGAGCGTTGCAGCCGCGTCTCCAACTGCGCCAACTGCTTGCGCAGAAAGGTTGCCTTGACGTTGAGGCTACGGGCCGCTTGCATGAAGCAGCCGCAACGGGCACTGACCAGGAAACACTGCGCCACCTGCGGTTCAATACCGCCGGCCAATGTCAGCCAGGGATCGGGGACACGCAACGGCGTGCGGTATGCGGTGACAGCCTGGCGTCCTGCGGGCTCGGTGAAGGTCATGGGTGACTCCCTGTCGGTTGTACGAATACGTGGTGCTGCGCGAGTCTTCAGCACAAACACCCTGTGGCGAGGGAGCTTGCTCCCGCTGGGTTGCGCAGCAACCCCAAAAAGCTCTGCCGGGCTCTCACTGAAGGACTGCGGTCAGTTCGTGAGGGGGCTGCTGCGCAACCCAGCGGGAGCAAGCTCCCTCGCCACAGGTCTGGTGTGAACGGTCTAAAGCCCCTCCTCCAGCACCTTGCTCAACTGCGCGCCATCGATGCTCAATGTGGCCGTGTCGAGCATGCCGTCCAGGTAGGCCTTGGCGATCTGTTCCTGGCGCTGGGCGCGCAGGGCCTGGGTCAGGCGTTCGCGGACTTCGTCCAGGGTCGCTTCCCGGGCCGGCTGTTGATCGGTGAGCTTGATGACATGGAACCCTGCCGGGCTCTGCACCGGGTCCGATACCGCGCCGACCTTCAAGCGTGCCACCGCCTCACGCACCGGCGGGACCAGTTGCTGCAACGGCTGGTAACCGCTGTCACCGCCGCGTTCGGCACTGGTGCGGTCCTGGGAGAAACGGCTGGCCAGGGCGGCAAACTCGACAGGTGACGCCTGGGCCTTTTTACTCAGTTCCGACGCTTGCCGGCGCACCGCCTCTACGGTTTGCGGCTCGGTGGCTGCCAGGAAAATCTGGCTGACGCGGTACAACGCCGGTGCGGTCCAGTTGGCTTTCCCGGCGTCGTAAGCCTGCTTCAGTTCTTCGTCACTGGGATACCCGGCCGGCACCTGACTGACCGACTGCATGTAGTCGCGAAACACAATCTGCTCAGCCGCCGCTCGCGTCTGCCGCTGCACCTCGGGCCGCTCGCGCCAACCCTGGGCGTCGGCTTGCTCCAACACGGCCTTTTCCGCCAGGCGCGCACGGATCCAGCCTTCCAGTGCAGCGCGATTGCCACGCATTTGCTGGCGAACCTCCGGGGCCAGTGCGGCCAGCAAGGTCTTGAGCTCTTCGGGGCTGACCTGCTGGTTGCCCAGTCGGGCCAAACTCGGCGTGTCGGCCGAAACAACGCTGGCGGTCTGTACCGCGGCGACCGGATCGCTGCCCGGCCGCAGGCCCAGCACCAGCGCCACGGCAATCAGCCCCAGTGCGGCGGCGCTGATGACGAAGGTCGGCTTTTTCACGATGCGACGGCCTCCTCCGATGGCGCTTCGACGGGCTCGGCCGGGGTTTGCAGGTGCGCCGCGTTCTGGCTGTACTCACGCAGGTAGACAATGAACTCCTGCAACAGGCGGTCCCACAGCTCCAGGTGGCTGCGCAGATGATCGGCACTCACGCCCGCCGCAACCACGACGTCCATTTCCATCACCAGGAATTCGCCTTGCAGCGACAACCGGGCAAAGCGGCGCGAGGCGTTCCACAACGCTACCAACCCCACTGGCAACTCGCCCTGTACCCGCAAGGCACAACTGAACGTGAAGTCCAGGTACTGGCCCGCTGTTGGCGCAGGATTACCCAAACGCACCGCGAAGCCGATGCCCTGGCTGGCACTGAGCAGCTGCACGATACCGTTCTGCTCGGTTTCATTGACCC
This sequence comes from Pseudomonas fluorescens, assembly GCF_001623525.1. Classification (NCBI taxonomy): domain Bacteria; kingdom Pseudomonadati; phylum Pseudomonadota; class Gammaproteobacteria; order Pseudomonadales; family Pseudomonadaceae; genus Pseudomonas; species Pseudomonas fluorescens. The sequence continues at coordinate 1,510,724 of NZ_CP015225.1, forward strand.
GATAGCCCGCGGCCTGCAACCACTCGGTCAGGGATTTTGCACCAACGTATTCAATCATTGAGGTCATGTTCGCTTCTTCCTTGTTCTGTTCAGTGAGTGATCGAGGCCTGGGGGGCATCGAAACGGTTCTTGTAGAGATCATCGCCGAACCCCTGGGCCAGCTCTTCGAAACGTACCCGGGCCTTGGCCGCGAACGGCTGGCGGATCTTCACGATGTCGGTCACATCAATGGTTTCGTAGGCATGCAGCAGCGCCTTGGCGACTTCGTACATTTGCTGATTCTTGACCGAACATTGCTGCACTTGTGTGTCACGCTCGGTCAATTGCGCCTCCAGGCGAGCGCGCTCGGTCTCTTTGCCGCGAGCCAGGACCAGCAGCTCGTCGTAGGCTTTCTTGAACTTGCCCATTTGCTCGTTGCTGGCCGCCACCTGGGCCTGGGCCTGGCTTTGCAGGTTTTGCTGATGCCCAGCCAGTTGCTCATTCAGGCCCTGGGCCTTGGTCAGTTGTGCGGTCAATTGCTTGATCTGCGCCTGGGCTTCTCTGGCCTGGCTCTCGGCAGCCTGGCGAGCGGCGCTGGCCTGGGCCTGCTCGCTTTGCAGGGCCTGCAACTGGGCGGTGGTGCTGCGCAGTTGTGCCCGCAGCCGCTCTTCCAGGCCTTCGCCATGAGCCACGCCACTGAGCAGCAGGCCCAGCACCAATAACGCGGCCGGGCATGGGTATTTGGCTCGCCTTTTCATGAGGCCTCCCTGCGCTTAGAAGCGCGTGTTGATTTCAAGCTGCAAGACATCGATGTCGTACGGCGCGCCGTACACCGCTTCGGAACTCAACCAGCGACCGGTGGCGAAGACGTTGCTCGCCAGGCCATAGTTGCCACCCAGGAAATAACCCTTGGCGTTGGTGCCCCCCAGATGGAATGACGAATCGTTGAAGCCGTCCGGCAAGGCATCGGGCTGGATGTACTTGTAGCCGGCGAACAGGTTCCAGTCGCCCTCGCGCTTGAGCTCCAGCGAGTTGCCAAGGGTGAACTGGAGCATCCAGGCGTTGGCGCCGCTTTCCACCTCGCCATTGCTGTCCAGGTTGTTGGCGAACTGCCCCGCGGAGCGCTTGCGCATCTCGCCTTCGTCGTAGCCCAAGTTGTGGACGTAGTGGGCCTGGCTGCGCAGTTTCAGGTCTTCGGGAAGATCGGTGTCCAAGGCCAGATTCAGGTCCAGCAGGTTGAATTCCGAGGCCAGGCCGACGTATTGCGGCTGTGGCGTGGTGGACGGGTTGAGGGGATTGGGCGTGATGTCGCGCAACAGGAACACGGTGTTGCCCTTTTGCATGAACGCAACGCGTGAACCGTCGCTGTCGCAGCCTGGATCACCGACCCAAGGCTGGCACGGCGAAGAGCGCTGGCCTTCGATGTCGTCGAAGCGGTAATAGGCCATGGCCCCCTTGATCCGGTTACTGTCGTTGATGGCCCAGTTGGCCCCCAGTTGCGCGCCGTACAGCCACTTGTTGTCGCTCTCTTCCTTGTCGCTGCCATTGCTGGTGCTGGTGTCGTTGGTGTACTCCACCGGGAACGCGCCAACAGTACCGAACACGCCCCAATCCTGATTGAGCTTGTGGTTGAAGTTCGCCGCCACACCGTCGAAGTTCAGGTCACCGGAATACAACAGGTCGGTGGAGAAGAACGGGTTGGCGAAACGCCCGCCGGTGAGGGTCAATTCGTCCGAAGGCTTCCAGGTCAGGTAGCCCTGGTCGAGCCAGATGTCTTTCTTGCCAAAGCCACCACCGAGGGTCTGAGTGGTGGACACCGGGTTGTTGTCCGAGCCGGTGCCGATGCGGATACCCGCCGTCCATTGCGGGGCAATCACGGCCTTCATGCCCAGGCGTGCGCGCAGGCGGAACAGGTTCTCGCGGTCTTCACGGGTATTGAGCAACGGCGGCAGGCTGGAGCTGCTGTTGGGGTTGACGTCGTAGGGCCCCTTGTCATTGAGCCGGGCGAAGTCGACGATTTCGTTGCTGTTGGTGCCCGAGTAATAGCGCGACTCATCCCGCAGGCGAATGTCGCCGTCAAAACTGATGCGCGAAACCCAGTCCGGGAAAGTATTGGGTTGGGCCCAGTTTTCCTGCTTGGCGGTGGCCATGACTTCAGCCTTGACCTGGTCGCGGATCTGCTCACGCACGATGTTCGGCACGTATTGCACCCGCACGTCCCCCGGCGCACCGGCCGGCGCTGCGGCAACCGCCGTGGCCGCCTGGCGGGCCTGCACGGCTTCCCGTTCGGCCTGGGCAATCAGGCCGTCGGCCTGCTCCTGCTTCAATACGCCCTGCTGCACCAGCAGGCGGATCAGATTGATCGTGGCGTTTTCCGAAGGCGCCGGGGCGGCCAACGAGTGCCCGGACAGGCCCAGAACGATCAGGCCGACTGCCCACGACAATCGATTCACATTGGAAATCATCTGCACACAACTCCTGTTGGCAAACTTTCAAATAGTCGGTTAACCCGGCCGCCGTCCCTGCAAGGACAGGCGCACGGGTAAAGTCAGGGAGGCCGGTGGCCGTTCACTCAAATGGGGTGCGGCACGCAGGGCGGAAATCACTTGTTCGTCCACCTGCGGGTTGCCGCTGGACTTGACCAGCTCGACCCGGGTGATTTCGCCCACGGCACTGAGCCAGACATCGGCCTGCAGCGAGAACGCCAGGCTGCGCAGGTCAGGGTTTTCCCGCAGCAAGCGCTGGAAGGTGAACGCCAGGAACTGGCTGTAAGTGCCATTGCCGAGGCGTCCGCCCCCTGCCCCGGCCATGCCACCGCCCTTGCCGGCACCGATGTTGAAGGCGTCATTGCCGGACTGGGCATCGCCGTCCATCTGCATCGGATTCGCCAGGTCATCGACTGGCGACGGCGGTGCCTCTTCCTCGGGCTTGACCTCTTCGGGCTCCGGGGTCGGTTCTGGCTCGACCACCTTCTCCTCGACCTGAGGCTCCGGCTCCTTGGGTTTCTCCGGCGGTGGTGGGGGCGGAGGCGGCAACGGGATGATGGTCGGCACCTTCGGTGCTTCACGGCGCACGCCACTCATGTCGTTGGCCCACTGCCACAGCAGCCAGGCCGCGACGGCGCCCAGCAGCAGGCCGGCGGCCCACTTGAGCAGGCGCAGCGGCGAAGTCTTCACCGGGGGCGGATCGATGGGAAGTCTGGCGGTCATGATCAGCCCCGGCTCGGTTTGCCGGTCACCAGACCGACCTGGGACAGTTCCAGGCGCCGCAAGAGGTCTAGCACTTCAATGACTTTCTGGTACTGCACCGTCGCGTCGCCGCGCACGATCACCGGGAAGTCCGGGCTCTGGGCCTTTTCGATGCGCAGGCGCTCTTCCAACTCGACCAGGGTCACCGGATAGGCATCGAGGAAAACCTGCCCGCCGTCGTTCACCGAAATCGCCTTGGTCTTGGCTTCGGACAACGACACCGAGGCACTGGCCTTGGGCAGGTTGATCTGGATACCCGACACCTGAGCCGTGGCGGTGAGGATGAACATCACCAGCACCACCATGAGCACATCCACCAGCGGTGTGATGTTGATGCTGTCGACTGCGGCATCATCGTCGTCATCATGTGAGGCGTTTACGCTAGCCATGGCGATTTCCTCAGGCCGGAACGGACGATGGGGCGTGATGATTGCGCCGATGCGCCGCTTCACCGGACTGGCCTTCGCCGTGCATCTCCGCCAGGCGCGTGATGAACTCGTCGACGAACACGCGCATGTCGGCGCTGACTTCCTTGTTACGGGTGATCAGGCGGTTGTAGCCAAACAGTGCAGGGATCGCGACGAACAGCCCCATCGCAGTGGCGAGCAATGCCGCGGCCATGCCCGGGGCAATGGCGTTGATGTTCACGTCACCGGCCATGGCCGTGCCGAGGAACACCACCATAATCCCCAGCACGGTGCCAAGCAGGCCGATGTACGGGCCGCCGGCAATGGCGTTGGACAGGGTCGAGAGCTTCGAGCTGAGCTGCTGGTTTTCCCGGGTACGCACGCCGTCCATGGAACAGCGGATCGCTTCGATGGTGGCCGCCGACACCGACGAAGTGTCGGCGCCTTGCTCGCGACGGGTGCGGATTTCCTTGACGGCCACCAGGTATAAGCGCCACAGCGATGAATGTTGCAGGCGCTGGGCGAGGTCCTGGTCGTCGGCGAACATTTCCAGGCGCGTGCCGATCCTGGCGAATTGTTCACGGAAGGCTTCGTTGGCCGCGCTGAGACGGCTGACCATGCGGTTCTTGCGGATCATGATGATCCACGACTGGAACATCATCAGCACCAGCACCCCGATGATCACCCAGGCGTCCATCGGCACGGCGTTGAGCAGGAAACCCAGGCTGCCGAAACCGAAGCCGGACTGCTCTTCATCGACGCCGTAGGCCACCAGTTTCGATTCGGCGCCCTGGGCATTGGCGTCAGCCAACAACAGTGGCGCCGGGCGGGCGACCTTGGACAGGCGCGCTTCGTCCATGGCCCCACCAAATGGCGCGAAGGCACCGGCGGACACGTCTGCGCCCAAGGCCATCGGCGAGTTGAACGCGGGCATCGCCACCGCCAGGCTCGCGGTTTCACGCCCGTTGACGTAGAGCACGACCCGGTCGCCCGAGGCGGTCAACGCCAGGTGCTGCCACTGGCCAGGATTCAGCGGCTGGGTCGAGACCGCACGCTGGTCATTGATCGCAACGAACGGCACACCCTGGTTCACGCCAATCAACAGGCTGGTGGTGGCTTCGCGACGGGCCAGGATGATCTGTTCGCCACTGGCCTGGTCCTGACGCAGCCAGGTACTGAAGGTGAACGCCGCACCGGCACTGTGTTGCAACGAAGGGCTGGCGGGCAACAGTAGCGGCTGGCCGTTGAACTGCAAGGCACGCCCGATCACGCCGTCGATGCTGACACCGGCTGCGCCCTGGGCATTGTTGCCGTAGGCCGTGGTATCCCGGGGCGGTACACCGGTGGCGCCTTCAAAGTGATACAACGCGGTGTAGTCCGGGTCGAAGGTCAACTGGCCGCTGCCTGTGGCCGGCGCCTTCTGGTTGCCGTAATACATCCACATGTCCTGACGCTGACCGCCCTCCACATTGGGCACATCGACCCAGATCAGCGCCATGCCCATCAGCGGGTCGAAGCTTTCGATCTGGTGATTGAGCACGGTCTTGTCGTCGGCACTGACGAAGCGCAGGTCCGAGCCGTCTTCCTTGACCCCGTCGAAGGTGAAGTTGCCGGTGTGCAGGCGCACCAGCAACGCCGTGCGTCCCAAAGCCTGGGCGATGGCGGCGCCCTGGGGGGTGGTGTCCACCGAAATCTGTTTGCGATAGTGCCAATCGTCCTGCCACCAGGCATTGGCGGTCGCCGGAAGCACCAGCCCCAGGCAGATAAACAGGGATAACAGTAAGCGTTGCATGGACATGACTCCTGGGTTCAAAACGTCGCTTGCAGGTTGAAGTGCAGGCGCGATTCCTGTTTCGAGGTGTTCGGCCCTTCGAGCAGCGGATAGCCCCAATCGAGGCTGCCGGACAGCCATTTGCTCAGGCTCGCGCGGGTGCCGAGGCCGACGCTGGCGAGGCTGTAGTCGGCTTCCTGATCGGGCAGTTCGTCGCGCAGGTACAACTGCGCGCCTTCGGCGAAGGCATAGAAACGCCACTCCTGGACGTAGCTGCCGAGGAATTTGGCGAGGGACGGTGTGCGCAGCTCCTGGGACAGCAGGTAACCGTCATCACCGGTGCGCTCGGCGGCCAGGTAGCCACGTACCGAGGTCGCGCCACCGGCAGAGAATTGTTCGTTGGAAACCAGTGGCCCGGAGGCGAGTTGGAAGGCGGCCTTGGAGGCGGTCTGCCAATCATTGGCGAAGGTGAAGGTGTAATTGCCGTCGCCCTTGAGTACGGCGAAGCTGGGGCTGGCGCGATAGCGCTTGTAGTCGAATTCTTCGTCGGAGCTGCCGTAGCCCAGCAGACTGCGGGTACCCGCCACCAGGCTCAGGCCGAGGCCCAACTGGCTGGTTTCGGTGTAGCGAAAGCCGTTGTAGGCGAAGGTGAATGGCGCGTACTTGAGCGGTGCCTTGTCGCTGGCGCCGCCGAGGTTGAGCTCCTCCTCGAAATCCTTGAAATCGACTCCGACGGAAAAGGTGTTGGCCCAGGTGCCGCTGGACGGCAGGGTGTAGATCGCCGAGACACCATAGGAATGACCTTTGCCCAACACATTGCTACCGCCCACCGTTGCCACGTTACTGTCGGATTGGTAACCCGAGAACTGCACGCTCCAGCGTTCGCTCAGCGGCGCGGTGTAGGAGCCCGACCAGACCTTGGCATTCTCGGTGTCCTGGGGCGCGGTGAAGAAGGTCAGCGAAACGCTGTGGCCCAGTTGCCAGAGGTTGTTGTAGCCCAGGCTGGCGACGGTGCGCAGCTTCTCGGTGTCGGCGCTGTAGTCGTTGTTCACCCCCAGGCTGGCCTGCCAGGGGTCCTGGTCTTCGACTTGCAAATCCACGTCCATGGTGCCGGAGCGCTGGCCTTCGCGCACCAGCGGCATGACCTGGCGCCCCGGGGTTTTGTTAAGCAGCGCTAGTTCTGCCTGGACCTGGGCGAAATCGGGCACCTCGCCTTCCTTGAGCGCTGGCACGTCATCACGAATTTCGACGGGGGAATAATGCTTGGCCCCCACCACCCGCACCCGGCCAATCTTGGTCTCGCTGACTTGCAGGTAGACGATGCCGTCTTCGACTTTCTGCTCTGGCAGTTCGACGAACACCGATTGATAACCCCGGGCCTGATAGGCCTTCTGCAAGGCCTCCCGGGCACCTTCGATGTCGCTCAAGGCCTTTTGCGGGCCGAGGAACGGGTACACCGCTTCCTCGATGGCCCGGGCATCGAGCACGGTGTTGCCCCGCACGAAATACTCGTTCACGTCCACCAGGCGCGTCGGTGCCGCTTCGGCCTCCTGCCCTCCTTCTGCAGCGATTGCCGACGGCCCCCCGACCGCCAGCAGCAACCAGCCCCACAGCGCCGGCCGCGATTTGAAGAAATGCTCCACACCACCCCCTGAATTCAAAGTACGGCTCAATTGCTTGCGGTCGATGTCGTGGCGTGCCGGGCCAGCCAGGTGTGCAAAAGCGCGAAGTTCAAGGAGAACTCCGGCATTTGCAGCAAGGCGCCACAGAACACTTCACCGATGATTTTCTGGATGAGCCGCACTGCCCGCGCGTCGCCCAGCAGTGTGGCGAGGTCTTTGCTCAGGACGTTGAAGCTCCAGACCTTCTGGTTCAGGTCCAGGCCGACGAACCAGCGAAACAGCAGGTTGTAGTTGAGTTGTTCGTAGAGTTGCTGCTCGCTGGGCACTGAATAGAGCAGTTGTAGCAAGAGGATATGCATGGCGGTTTGCGGTGCGATCAGCATCTGGGCGCCGGCATTCAGCCCCTGCAACACATCGCGATGGTCATCCAGCAGGTCGTCGATCTGCGGGCGTAGCAAAACCAGTGAATGGCCTTGCGGAATGTAGCTGGACACTTCCTTGAGCGCGACCTGCCAGTCATCCTGGGAAACAATCCAGACCCACGGCGCGCCGTAGCGATACACCGAGACCGGCTGCTTGCGCGCCGCCTCGACGATCTTCGACAGCCGCTGGTCAAGCTCCTGCATGCCCACTTTCGAATAACGTTCCATAGTCCCCATCGCCTCACTCCCGGCTTCGCGCCCCGGCTCCAAAACGACCTGAAAGGTCCCCTTGAACACGTCACACAGGCATGACGGGAATGGCGATGTGCTACCGAACTTTTGTCATGAAAGCTTCATTTTGGAGGGCAAGGAGGGGTGGGATCTTGTGGGAGTGTTCAACCAAGTGATGGGCGACACCGAACCCTGTGGCGAGGGAGCTTGCTCCCGTTGGGGCGCGACGCGGCCCCGGGACCTGCCGACGCGGTGTGTCAGGAAAATCCCTTGGGGGCCGCTGCGCAGCCCAGCGGGAGCAAGCTCCCTCGCCACGGGGCAATGAGTACCGGCCCTATCGCGACCAGGTCGCTCCCACAACAGATTCTCGGGTGTTCACGACAATGACGTCCACCGTCAATCTCCTAGTGTGGAAGCGAGCCTGCTCGCGATGAGGCCGCCAGGTTCCGCGGGCTATTGGTGCTGCACCTGCACCATTGAACTCACCTGCACCCGCGCCTGCATCTGTTCCGCCCCGCCCCCCCGGCGCATGCCGCGTACCGGGCAGGCGTCGAGGTAGTCCAGGCCGACTGCCAGTTTCAGGTGGCGGTCTGGAAGGGTCAGGCGGTTGGTCACGTCGAAGCTGTACCAGCCATCATCCAGCCAGGCCTCCGCCCAGGCGTGGCTCGCCAGGTGGCTTTCATCCTCGGTGCACAAATACCCGGAAACATAGCGCGCAGGAATGCCCAGGCTGCGAGCGCAGGCCAGGAACGCGTGGGTATGGTCCTGGCAAACCCCCGTCCCACCGGCAAACGCCTCGGCGGCCGTGCTGTTGACCGCCGTCGTGCCGGGGCTGTAGGGCATCCGCGCCGCCAAACCGTTCATCAGATCGGTCAAGGCCGAACGATCACGCCGGCCGGCGCATTGCTCGACGGCGAAGGCGCTGAGGGTCTCATCCGCCTGGGTCAGGCGACTGGTGCGCAGAAAAGGCAGCGGCGACTGGTTGTCCGGTTCCATCTCGATGGACTGATGGATTTCCACCTCGCCATAAGCTGTCAGGATCAAGGCACCATGGGGCTCGTCCATGGTCATCACATGCAAGATGTTGCCATAGGGATCAAGCTGGCTGCGGACCAGTCGCGGCAGTTCCAGGTGCCATTGCAGGATACGCTGGCGCTGAGTGTCCCGGGGCGTCAGGCGCAGGAACTGGATGCTGGTGCAGACTTCATCGGCATAGCTGTAGGTCGTGTCGTGGCGTATGGACAGTTTCATACGACCTCCAGGTAAGACTCATGGACGGTCTGGCCCAAGTGGCGGATCTGCCCGATCAAGTCGGTCAACCATTGATGCAGGCCCGACGCCAGGATCTCATCGATCCCCGAATAACGCAGGCGTGCATTCAGTTCGGCGGCCAGGCGTTGCGCTGGCCGGCCGTTGTTGCCCGGCAGGCTGGCGAGAATGTGGTCCAGCTCCTCGATGCAGGCATGCAGCGAGCGCGGGACGTCAGCGCGCAGCAGCAACATCTCGGAAACCTGCTCGGCATTGGGCGCATTGCGGTAGATCTCGTTGAACGCCTCGAACGAAGACAACGCGCGCAACAAGGCACTCCACTGGTAGTAACCACGGGCCGAGTTGTCGCTGACCTCCTCCGATTCCTCGCCGAACATTTCATAGCGCGCATCCAGTAGGCGCAGGGTGTTGTCGGCCCGTTCGATAAAGGTCCCCAGGCGAATGAAGCAGTAGGCATCGTTGCGCATGATGGTGCCCGACGTCGCGCCACGAAACAGGTGCGAACGCTCCTTGACCCACTCGCAGAAATGGCTGATGCCGTAGCGCCCCAGGCCGTTGCTGGCGATGTTGCGCATCTCCAGCCAAGTGGCGTTGATGTTTTCCCACATGTCGGCGGTGATGCGCCCGCGCACGGCATGGGCATTGGTCCGCGCAGCTCGCAGGCAGCTGTAGATACTGCCGGGGTTGGTTTCGTCCAAGGCGAAGAAATGCAGCATGCGCTCGGTGTTGAGCGCGTCATAACGGGCGTTGTAGTCGTCCAGCGTACCGGCCGCCAGCAGCGACATCGCCAGTTCCGCATGGCCATCGCTGCGCCCGGCCTGGGGCATCAGCGACAGCGAATAGCTGACTTCAAGCATGCGCGCCAGGTTCTCGGCGCGCTCCAGGTAGCGGGACATCCAATAGAGGTCCGAAGCAGTTCTTGAAAGCATGTCTTAGTCCTCCACTACCCAAGTGTCTTTGGTGCCACCGCCCTGGGACGAGTTCACCACCAGCGAGCCTTCGCGCAGCGCCACGCGGGTCAGCCCGCCAGGCACCAGGCGCGTTTCCTTGCCCGACAGCACGAACGGACGCAGGTCGATGTGGCGCGGTGCGATGCCGCTCTCGACAAAGGTTGGACACGTGGACAGACTCAAGGTGGGCTGGGCGATGTAGGCTTCAGGCCGAGCCTTGAGGCGCGCGCGGAAATCTTCGATCTCCGCCGCGCTGGCGGCCGGCCCGACCAGCATGCCGTAGCCGCCGGAGCCCTGGGTTTCCTTGACTACCAGATCCGGCAGGTTGGCCAGCACATGGGACAGGTCCTGGGGCTTGCGACACTGCCAGGTGGGCACATTCTTCAGGATCGGTTCTTCGGTGAGGTAGAAGCGGATCATTTCGTCGACGTAGGGGTAGATCGACTTGTCGTCGGCCACGCCGGTGCCGACCGCGTTCGCCAGCACCACATTGCCCGCGCGGTACACGGCGATCAGCCCGGGCACGCCCAACATCGAATCGGGGTTGAACGACAGCGGGTCGAGGTAGGCATCGTCAAGGCGACGATAAATCACGTCCACCTGTCGTGGGCCGGCGGTGGTGCGCATGTACACGTGGTCGTCACGCACGAACAGGTCAGCGCCCTCCACCAGTTCCACGCCCATTTCACGGGCCAGGAACGCGTGCTCGAAATAGGCACTGTTGAAGCGCCCCGGGGTCAGCACCACGGCGGTGGGGTTCTCGAGGGGGCTTGAGCTCTTGAGGGTGTCGAGCAGCAGGTTCGGGTAATGATCGATGGGGGCCACGCGCTGGGCGGCGAAGAGCTCGGGGAACAGGCGCATCATCATCTTGCGGTCTTCGAGCATGTAGCTCACGCCGCTGGGGGTACGCAGGTTGTCCTCCAGCACGTAGTAGCTGCCGTCACCGTCGCGAACCAGGTCGACACCGGCGATATGGGCGTAGATGCCCCGGTGCAGGTTCAGTCCCTGCATCGCGATCTGGTAGCCCTCGTTGGCGAGCACCTGCTCGGGCGGGATGATGCCCTCCTTGAGGATGTGCTGCCCATGGTAGATGTCGGCCAGGAACATGTTCAGGGCCTGGACCCGCTGAATGCAGCCACGCTCGACCATCTGCCATTCGCTGGCCTTGATGCTGCGGGGAATGATATCGAAGGGGATCAGGCGCTCGGTGCCCTGCTCGTCCCCATAGAGGGTGAAGGTGATACCGGCTCGATGGAACAGCAGGTCGGCTTCGCGGCGGCGTTGTTCAAGCAGTTCAAGCGGGGTGTCCGCCAGCCAGCGCGAGAAGGCTTGGTAATGCGGGCGGCAGTCACCCTTTGCGTCGTACATTTCATTAAAAAAAGCGTGGGGCATAGCCAACTCCCAGCCGCGTTCTACACGGCATTTCTTATCACTTCGTCATTCCAATGGTCTGGCCTTGCTTTGTTTTAATGAACCCTGTTTCTCCGTGATACCTCGATAGCAGTGGTCTCTGATCTGGCCTTTGCGTCTGGATGACGTGCGCCCCCTGATTAAATCTGCGTGGTCACTCCTGTACTGAATCCAACGGTTCGGTGGTTTCGCTGTTGAGGTCTAGCAAAGGCTGTGCCTAAGCGCGATGCCTCAAGACTGCGCTAGAAAAACCATCGCAAAGTTGTTTAAAAGCGAAATTTGTTTTCATTTATACGACAAAACACCGTAAGAAGGCTGAAACGTTTATTTCAGCCTTCTCCAGCGAACCCTGGAACGGGTCGAATAGGTGCAAAAAGGCAGGTGCCAGGGATTCAATGCCCTGAAAGGGGGAAATTTTTACTCACAGCTGATGCCAAACGCTTGGTTCCTGCGGGGAGCGCCTTCTAGATCATGCTTGGATGTTGTTTTTGGGGGCTCAGAATTTGTATGCGCCACAAATCCCTTGTGGCGAGGGAGCTTGCTCCCGCCGGCGTGCGAAGCAGGTCCCGGCGGTTCTTCAGGGCGACCGTATCAGCCGGTTTTGCGACTGCTGCGCAGCCGAGCGGGAGCAAGCTCCCTCGCCACGGGCAAGCTCACCGGTCCAGGCCAGCAAGGCTGCCAGCAGGAAAAAACTGCCGCAAGCCGACTCTACCTTCTGCTCCCCAGTGGAGCAGATTCGGTAGCAATGACTGGAAGACGTCCGCAAGTCATCCGGGCACTCTTATTGAGATGTCCTCAGAAGGTCACGCTGGCACTCAAACGGGCGGTACGCGGCTCGCCGACATTAACCTGCAACTGGCTGCCAGTGGACGAGGGGTAGTACTGCTTGTCGAACAGGTTGTCGACGTTCAATTGAAGCGACGTCTTGTGCCCGAACATTGGAGCGTCCCAGCGCAGGAAGGCGTCGGCGACGGTGTAGCTGCTCAGCCAGAAATCGTTGGCGTTGTTGGCGGCGCGTTCGCCGACGTAACGAGCGCCGGCCCCCGCATGCCAGGCACCGAATTCGGCGGGTACGTTCAGGTGGTGGGACAGGTAGAGGCTGGCGGTGTGTTTAGGCGCGTCGGAGAGACGATGACCCTCGTCGTCCGGATCGTCCAATATTTCTGTGTGGGTGTAGGCGTAAGTGCCGATCAAGTCCCAACGCTCGGCCAGGCGGCCGGTGATGTCGAGCTCCAGGCCTTGGGAGCCGACTTTGCCGGCGGCTTCGGAGACTTCATCAACGGTGGTCACGACGTTCTTCTTGACGATGTCGAACAGGGCAAGATTGATATTCAGCCCCGGCAGCGGATCGTACTTGGCGCCGACCTCATAGCTGCGCCCTTCCTCCGGTTTGAAGGTACGACTGTCCTTGTCGACGACGTCGTTGGGCTTGAATGACCGGCTGTAGTTACCGTACAGCGACAGGGCGTCGGTAACTTTGTAGACCAGCCCGAGGAACGGAACAAACGCATCGCCATTGTCGTCGCGAACCGGCGGTGCCGGGACCAGTCCCTGCGTGGTGTATTGATCGTAATGTTGGTAGCGGCCACCCACGACCAGAATCCAACGATCATCAAGGTGCCAGTTGTCCTTCAGGTACACCGAGCTGGAAGTCAGTTGGTTGCTCAAGTTGCTTTGGGTCGGGTTTATTACGCTGGGTTCTGCCAGGCTACCATATACCGGAGCGGTAATATCGATGCGCCCTTGTGTCGTCCCACGGTAGGTCTTGCCACGGTATTGATCGGACACCTGGTTATCAACGCCAACCAGCAGGTCATGACGCTGGCCAAACAATTGCTGCTTACCCATGAAATCCCAGCTCGCGTAGCGGGTTTCATCATCGTAATGAGCGCCGTTGGCCCTTCGGCTCAACATATTTCCGGTCAGGGTGCCAGGCTGCGCAATCGAAAGACTGTACCGATCATTGTTCCAGCCATAGGTGACCCGCGTCTTCCACGCCTCGCTCAGTTCATACTCAAACCGCGCGGTGGCCGTTTCACGAATTCCCACGCTCTTGGCCCATGGCTCGTCGAGGCGCTTGTCGTAGTCGATGTCCGCCGGATGCCCGTTGCGGAACACCGTCCCACGATCGAATGGATTGGAATATTCGTTGTACTCATAGCTGAGATTCAACGAAGCCCGCTCCCCCGTCCAAGCCAGGGACGGCGCGACCAGCGTGCTCTCGTTGACCCCGTAGTTGCGCCAGTAATCCTCGTGACCACGCTCGGCAATCAAGCGATAGGCCAGGCCGGTGTCTCCCAATGGCCCGGTCGTGTCCAAGGCCATGGTGCCGCCGCCTTCGCTGTAGGCCGAGCCGCTCAGCGTGGTGCTTTGCGTGTATTCCGGTTTCTTGCTGATGACGTTGACCAGGCCGCCGGGCTCCAGCGCGCCGTACAACATCGAGGCCGGGCCCTTGAGCACTTCGACGCGGTCGGTGGTGGCGCTGAAGTTGTGGCCCAGGTTCGAACGCACGCCGTCGCGCAGGATCGAGCCGTCGTCGTTGGTGCCGAACCCGCGCTTGACCAGCGAATCCCTCGAGCCGCCCAGGGTGTTGCCCTGGCTGACGCCGCTGACGAACTTCATTGCATCGGCCAGCGAGCGCACCTGATAGTCGGCCAGGGTCTGCTGGGTCACCACGTTGATCGATTGCGCTTCTTCCTTGATCGGTACATCGCTCTTGCTCGCCGTGCTGGCTTGCGACGTCGTATAGCCCTCGTCCTGAGTGACGCGACTGCCCTGGATGTCCGTGGCCGGGAGTTCGAGAGCGTCCTGCGCCCACAATGGGCTCGCTATGAAACAGCAGGACAGCGTTGGTAACACACACTTGATAAAGACGTTGCGATTAGCGAGGGGGGTGGAACGTTTCAAGACGCGCACTCATTGAAGGGACGTTAATGAGAGCAAATATACTTTGAGAATCATTCCCAGTAAATCTTTTGTATCAAATGATGATTGCCGCAAACCCTTGTAGGAGTGGGCTTGCTCACGATAGCGGCGGTACTTCCAACATCAATGCAGCAGACCCATCGCCATCGCGAGCAAGCTCGCTCCCACAGATTTCGCGAACGGTGATATCAAATCGCCCTATCACCCTAAAGCTTTGGCGTGCGCGGTCGAATGTATTCCATTGAGAGATTTTTTTGCCCAGGAGCAGCGGCATGCAGACGTTAAAGGCCTTGTACGAGTCTATCGAGATGCAGTTTTTCGATACCCTCACCAAAAAACTCTCGAGCCTTTTCCTGTTGGTGCTGGTCAGTGGCTTGCTGTACTGGGTGGCCCTCAGCGCCCGCGCCCAGATCGTGCTGCAGTTGCGCAATGCGCAGTTGGACGGCGCCTTGCTTGGGCAGATCGAAGGTCGGCTCGACAGCCTCACCCATGCCCTGCTCTTCGGCGCGTTCCTCACGCTGTGCATGATCAGCTTCATGGTCTGGTATTTCCGTCACCTCATCGTGCGCCCCGTCACCGCCATGACCAAAGCCCTGGAAGAGATCGCCAACGGCGAAGGCGACCTGTCCAGAGACCTGCCGCTGGTGACTCACGACGAAATCCGCGTGCTGGCCGGCACTTGCAACCGTTTCCTGGCCAAGCAGCGGGAGATCATCAGCAACGTCCAGGCACTGACCGTGCACATCGCCGTCGAATCGGCCCGCTCATTGAAGAACATCAGCGACTCCAGCGACAGTGCCACCCACCAGGCTCGCTTCGCCAAGGAAGTCATGGACCAAAGCAACACCGCCGTGGGCCGTATCGAAGAAGTCTCGCGCCAGACCCAGGGCATTTCCAGCACTACTGCCCAAAACCTGAGCATGGCCCGCGACTCCTACGCCGAGCTGCTGGAAGTGACTGGCAACATCAGCGAAATATCCAGCAGCCTCGGTGAATTTGCCACGCTGGTGAGCGCCTTGAACCAGCGTTCCTCAAGCATCAAGTCGATCGTCGGGTTGATCCAGCAGATCTCTGCCCAGACCAACCTGCTGGCCCTCAATGCCGCCATCGAAGCCGCCCGGGCCGGCGAAAGCGGTCGGGGCTTCGCGGTGGTCGCCGATGAAGTGCGGACCCTGGCACAAAACGTCAGCCGGGCCACCGATGACATCTCACGCAACATCGACGCCATGCTCGAGGAAGTCAGCTCCACCCACGAACAGACCACCCAGATCAGCCATAGCGCCCGGGAAACCCAGAAAGTGGTGGAGCGCGCCTCCGGCCATTTTGAGAGCATGATCGGCGATTTCGAATCCACCAACGGCAAGCTGGCGGACATCGCGACCCATATCCAGCAGTTCGCCGACAGCAACACGGGGATCAACGACCGAGTCACTCAGATCCACGCCGACAGCCAGTTGATCGACCAGCGCATGCAGCATTCGGCAACGGCCACCCGCGACCTGTCCGGCGTGGCCGAAAAGGTCCAGGCGCTGCTGGGTCGCTTCGTGCTCGGCCACGGCAAGCTGGACGCCGCCATCACCCGGGCCAGCGAGTGCCGCGACACGCTTCAGGTTCGCCTGGAGGCGCTGCAAGGTGAAGGCCTGAACCTGTTCGATCAGAATTACCAACCGATTCCCGGCACCGACCCCAAGCAGTACATGACCAGCTACACCGAACGCTTTGCCCAGGTCTGCCAGGAAGAATGCGACAAACTCACCCGCAGCACGCCGGGTGGCAAGGTTTCGTTCATTGTCGACAGCAAGGGCTACTGCCCGGTGAACAACAGCTGGGTCTCGAAGCCGCCAACCGGCGACCGCGCGGTGGATTTGCCGGTGTGCCGCAACAAGCGAATCTTCAACGACCCGATCGGCCTGCGTGCGGCGGGCAACGTCCAGCGTTTCCTGCTGCAGACCTACCTGCGCGATACCGGGGAAATCATGACCGAGATCGACGTACCGTTCTTCTTCGGCGGCCGTCATTGGGGCAATTTGCGGGTGGGCTTCGATGCGGCGGTGTTGTTGGCGGAGTGATCAACAGCGCAATCAAGCCAGACAACTAACCATGTCCCCGGACCAAACACTACCCTGTGGCGAGGGAGCTTGCTCCCGCTCGGCTGCGCAGCAGTCGCAAAACCGGCTGATACGGTCGGCCTGAAGGACCGCCGGGGCCTGCTTCGCACGCCAGCGGGAGCAAGCTCCCTCGCCACAAGGGATTTGTGGCGCATACAAATTCTGAGCGCCCCAAAAACAACTGTGGGAGCGAGCTTGCTCGCGATGGCGGAGTGTCAGTCAACATGATCGTAACTGACCCACCGCCATCGCGGGCAAGCCCGCTCCCACATGGGGTTTGAGGCGACCTCAACTCAACAGCACTTGGGCCCACCCTTGCCACCGTAACGGGCCTCCTGGCGTTCGCGGAAGAACGCCTCGTAGTCCATCAACGGTTTGTCCGGGTGCTTGGTTTGCATGTGCTCGACGTAGTTGTCGTAGTCGGGCATGCCGACCATCAGGCGCGCGGCCTGACCGAGGTATTTACCGAGGCGACTCAAGTCATTGAACATCGTTGCAATCCTCTATCATGCGTCCGGCACGGCCTGGAATGGCGCTTCCTTGTCCGTGCGTTCCTTGGTGCCCCAGGCGGCGATGCCGACCTTGAGGGCGTAGAACAGGATGCTGAAGACCACGAACAGGAATAACACCGTCAGCGTTGCGTTGGTGTAGGCGTTGAACACCACGTGCTGCATCTGCTCGATGCTCTTGGCCGGGGCCAGGACCTGGCCGGCGGCCAGGGCATCGTTGTATTTGCGCGCCAGGGCCAAAAAGCCGATCGCCGGGTTGGCGTCGAACAGCTTGATCAGGCCCGCGGTGGTGGTGCAGATCAGCAACCAGCTCGCCGGCAGCAGCGTGACCCAGACGTAGCGCTGGCGCTTCATCTTGATCAGTACCACGGTGGCGAGCATCAGGGCGATACCGGCCAGCATCTGGTTGGAGATGCCGAACAGCGGCCACAAGGTGTTGATGCCGCCCAGCGGATCGATCACGCCCTGGTACAGCAGGTAACCCCACAGCGCCACGCAGCCGGCGGTGGCGATCAGGTTGGCGGTCCAGGATTCGGTACGCTTGAGGGCCGGCACGAACGAGCCGAGCAAGTCCTGCAGCATGAAGCGCCCGGCACGGGTGCCGGCGTCCACCGCAGTGAGGATGAACAGCGCTTCGAACAGGATCGCGAAGTGGTACCAGAACGCCATGGTGTTCTCACCCGGCAGCACCGAGTGCAGGATCTGCGCGATACCGACCGCCAGGGTCGGTGCACCGCCGGCACGGGCCAGCACGGTGGTCTCGCCGATGTCCTTGGCCACCGCTTGCAGGGCCTCGGGGGTGATTGCAAAACCCCAGCTGCTGACGGTTTGCGCCACGGCCACCACGTCACCGCCGACGATCGCCGCCGGGCTGTTCATGGCGAAGTACACGCCCGGCTCGATCACCGACGCCGCGACCATGGCCATGATCGCCACGAAGGACTCCATCAGCATGCCGCCGTAACCGATGTAGCGAGCGTTGGTTTCGTTATCCAGCAACTTGGGCGTGGTGCCCGAGGAGATCAGCGCATGGAAACCCGAGACCGCGCCGCAGGCGATGGTGATGAACAGGAACGGGAACAGACCGCCCTTCCACACCGGGCCCGTGCCGTCGGTGAACTGGGTCAGCGCCGGCATTTTCAGCTCGGGCATGGTGACCAGGATGCCGATCGCCAGGGCGACGATGGTGCCGATCTTGAGGAACGTCGACAGGTAGTCCCGCGGTGCCAGGATCAGCCACACCGGCAGCACCGCCGCGACAAAACCGTAGCCGATCAGCATCCAGGTGATCTGGATTCCGGTGAAGGTAAAGGCCTTGGCCCAGACCGGATCGGCAGCGATCTGCCCGCCCAGCCAGATAGAGCCCAGCAGCAACAGCACGCCAATCACCGAGATTTCACCGATGCGGCCCGGGCGGATATAGCGCATGTAAATGCCCATGAACATCGCGATCGGGATGGTCGCCATCACCGTGAAGATGCCCCACGGGCTCTCGGCCAGGGCCTTGACCACGATCAGCGCCAACACCGCGAGGATGATGATCATGATCAGGAAGCAGCCGAACAGCGCGATGGTGCCGGGGATACGGCCCATTTCTTCCCGGACCATGTCGCCCAGGGAGCGCCCGTTGCGGCGGGTGGACAGGAACAGGACCATGAAGTCCTGCACCGCACCGGCCAGCACCACGCCGGCGATCAGCCACAGCGTGCCGGGCAGGTAGCCCATCTGCGCCGCCAGCACCGGCCCGACCAGCGGCCCCGCGCCGGCAATGGCCGCGAAGTGGTGACCGAAGAGAATGTGTTTGTTGGTCGGGACGTAGTCCAGGCCATCGTTGTTGAGCACGGCGGGGGTGGCCCGGCGCGCATCGAGTTGCATCACGTTGTTGGCGATGAAGAGGCTGTAGTAGCGGTAGGCGACCAGGTAGATGGCCACGGCTGCGACGACGATCCAGAGGGCGTTGATGGGTTCGCCGCGGCGCAAGGCCACGACACTCAACGCACAGCCCCCCAGAACGGCGACGGCAAACCAGGCGAGGTGTTTAACCAGACGGGTTGTCATTGCGTGTCTCCTGCCGATATCCAGTGGATTGCGGCGATTGTTTTTATAGTGTGCCCCGGCTATTCGGAGCCGGCCCAATATCCCTGCAACGGGTCAATAAATAAATCCGTAGTACTACGTAGAACCCCAATTCCCCCTGTGGGAGCAAGGCTTGCCCGCGAGAGAGTCAATACGGTCTTTCATACACCGCGGCGCCAGCGTCGCGAGCAAGCTTTGCTCCCACATGTCTTGCGCCACAGGTTTTATGCCTCATCCATGGGTTTGGCATATGATGCCGCCATTCGCCTCCCCGCCGAGTCCGGACAGGAGTACAGATGCTGCTCAAACACAAAATCGTCGCCCTCGGGATTTTGCCGCTGGTCCTGGCCATCGCGGTCATCTGTGCCCTGGTGATCTCGCTCAATCGCCAGTTGGGCGATCAACAGGCGCAACTGATCGAAGACAGCATCCTGGCGAGCAAGCGCGCGGAGCTGAAGAATTATGTCGAGATGGCGCAGAGCCTGATCGCCCCGCTGTATGACAACGGCCGGGGAGACGAGCGCGCGCAACAGCAGGTCCTGGAAGAACTGCGCAAGCTCAGCTTCGGCATAAACGGTTATTTTTTCGTGTATGACCGCCAGGGCCGCAGCCTCATGCATGCCCGCCAGTCGGAACTGGTGGGGCAATACCTCTGGGATATGAAGGATCCCCACGGCCTGCCGGTCATCCAGGCATTGCTCAAGAGTGCCGAGTCAGGCGAAGGGTTCCAGCGCTACGCCTGGAACAAGCCCTCCTCCGGCCAGGTGACCGACAAGCTGGCCTATGTCGTGATGCTCGATCAATGGGGCTGGATGCTCGGTACCGGGATTTACCTGGAGGATGTCGAACGCGCCACCCAGCAAGCCCGCGACGAAGTTGCCCATGGCATCCACAGCACCATGCAAGCCATCGCCGCGATCGCCTTGGTGGCGGTCCTGCTGGTATTTGCCGGCGGCATGACCCTCAACGTCAGCGAACATCGCCTGGCCGATAAAAAGCTGCAGCGACTGAACCAGCGTATCGTCAGCTTGCAGGAAGAAGAACGCTCGCGGGTCTCGCGCGAGTTGCACGACGGCATCAGCCAACTGCTGGTGTCGATAAAATTCCAGTTTGAACTGGCCAGCCATGTGTTGGAAAACGGCCAGGAAAACGGCCTGGGCATCCTCAAGAATGCGACCGACCGGCTGGGCGAAGCCATCGGCGAGATCCGTAGCATCTCCCACGACTTGCGCTCGTCCCTGCTCGACACCCTGGGCCTGCCCGCCGCCATCGGCCAGCTCGCGACCGAGTTCCAGCAGCGCAGCGGGCTTGAGGTGTCCTACCGAAGCAACGAATTCGATTGCCGCCTGGAAAATGGCGCCCCTGTCTCGCTGTTCCGCATCGCCCAGGAAGCCCTGACCAATATCGAGCGCCATGCCGGGGCGAAAAGTGTCGGCATCACCCTGTTCGGCTCCAGCCAGTCCTTGCGTCTGACGGTCGTGGATGACGGGATGGGCTTCAACGTCCCGCAAGTAGAACGCGGCCACGCCGGCATCGGCCTGCGCAATATCCGGGAACGGGTCGAGCATTTCGGCGGACGCCTGGAAGTGACCTCGGCACCGGGACGAAGCGAACTGGATATCCTGCTGCCCATGAACCTCTCGGTAACGGAAAACTGATGCGCACCCCTTCCAACAAGAGCACCTGCCGATGAACCTGCCTCCAGTGATTCGTGTCGCGCTGGTCGATGATCATTCCCTGGTCCGCGACGGCATCAAGGCGCTGCTGTCCGTAATGCCCCGACTGGACGTGGTGGGCGAAGCCGAGAACGGCGCGCAAGCGATCGAAATGGTCGGTCGCAGCCAACCGGACCTGCTGCTGATGGACATCAGCCTCAAGGACATGAACGGGCTCGAGTTGACCCGGCTGCTGGGCAAGCAATACCCCAGCCTCAAGATCCTCATCCTCAGCATGTATGACAATTACGAGTACGTGAGCGAATCCGTGCGCTCCGGCGCCAGCGGCTACGTACTCAAGAACGCGCCGTCGCGGGAAATCGTCGCGGCCATCGAAGCCATCATCAGCGGCGGCACGTTCTACAGTGCTGAGATCGCCCAGCGGCTCGCCACCGACCCGCACACCGATAACGAGCTGACGCCGCGCGAGAGCCAGGTGTTGTCCAAAATGGTCCAGGGCCTGAACAACAAGGAAATGGCCCGTGAACTGGACATCAGCGTACGCACCGTCGAAACCCATCGCCTGAGCATTCGCCGCAAGCTGAACATCGACAAGCCCGCAGCCCTGGTGAAATACGCGATCGACCACGGGATCATTTCGCGCTAAGCCTTTGTGGCGAGGGAGCTTGCTCCCGCTCGGTTGCGCAGCGACCGTAAAATATCGGGGTCGCTGCGCAACCCAGCGGGAGCAAGCTCCCTCGCCACAGATCGTTCATTTCAATCGGCGTGGTAATAGCCTGGTTGGTCAAGATCATCCAACAACCCCGGGCCGCTTGGCATCCAGCCCAGCAAGGCACGGGTGTACGCGCTGGACACTGCCATGTTCGCGCCCGCCATGTGGGCGAACCAGCCGAAATGCTCGCGCTCGCGGGATTCGACCGGCAACCCCAGGCCACGACCGATCGCCTGGGCAATGTCCTTGAACGGCACGGCCTCGTCGGCGACGGCGTGGTAGACGGATTGCGTCACGCCCTGCTCCAGCGCCAGCCGATAGACCCGTGCGGCGTCCAGTCGATGCACGCCCGACCAGCAATGGACGCCGTCCCCGAGATAGGCCGAAACGCCCGTCTCCCGGGCCAGGCGAATCAGGATCGGCACGAACCCATGGTCGCCGAGGCCATGGACCGAGGGCGCCAGTCGCACCGTCGCCACACGCACCCCACGCTCGGCCAGGTCCCGGGCGGCGGCTTCGGACTTGCGGGGCGAGGCCGGGCTCACCACTTCCAGTTCACTCGCACCCCGCGTCAATCCAAACAGGCCCGACGTCACCAGCAACGGCCGGTCGGAGCCTCGCAACGCGTCGCCCAACGTTTCGATGGCGCGGCGGTCCTGCTGGGCATTTTCGGCAAATCGCGAGAAGTCATGATTGAACGCCGTGTGAATCACCGCGTCCGCCGCCGAGGCTGCGCCGTGCAAGATCTCAAGATCATCCAAAGTGCCTGAAATCACCTTCGCGCCTGTCGCAGCCAGTGTTGCGCCTTTTTCTTCGCATCGGGCCAGGCCCGTGACCCGATGCCCGGCGGCGATCAGGTCCTGTACCACGGACGCCCCAACCCAGCCCGTGGCACCGGTAACGAATACGTGCATATGCAACGCTCCTGTTCTAAAAAAACCAAGACCGAAAATCTTCTATAACCCATCGAAGACTCAGAATTTGTATTGAACTTGTGCATGCCGTCCTCTCAGCAACATCAGGGCCACCCCGAAAGACAGCCCAACGGCAATGGCGCCGCCCAGGTAAACCGCACCAATACCCCAGCCACTCGCCAACAAACCGGCCAGCGGACTGGTGATGCCCAGGGAAATATCAAGAAACGCGACGTAGGCCCCCATGGCGAGACCGCGTGCCTGCGGTGGCGCACGCCGTACCGCTTCCACGCCGAAGCCGGGAAACGCCAGGGAATAACCGAAGCCAGTGAAAGCCGCCCCCAAATAAGCCATGGTCGCGGTGTCGGCGCTCCAGATCAGCAGCAACCCAACGGTTTCGATCAATACGCAGACCAGCGCGACGCGAGCGCCGCCAATCTTGTCCGGAAGGTGCCCGAAAAGCAGGCGAGCAGCGATGAAAGCCACACCGAACGCCGTGAACGCCAAGGAAGCGTTGCCCCAATCCCTGGCCGCGAATAACAGGGCAATGAACGCCGTGACGACACCAAAGCCGACGCTGCAGAACGCCAACCCCATGCCGGGAACCCATACAGCACCGAGCATCGTGTAGAACGGTGTACGCCGGGTCGCCGTAGGGGCGACAGCGCGCACGCCCGCGACAATCGCCATGGCCAACAGAGGAATGAACATCGAGGCCATGGCAATGCCCGTGAATCCCCAGCCGCCATTCAACGCCACGCCAAGCGGAGCGCCCAGGGCATAGGCGCCGTACATGGCGATGCCATTCCAGGCCATGACCTTGCCGGCATGCTGCGCCCCCACCAGGCCGATGCCCCACCCCAGCGCACCGGTGACAATGAGGCTTTCGCCAATTGCCAGCAGCACCCGACCGCCAGACAAAAGCCAGACCGACGTGACTGGCGCAGCAACGAACGCCAGGGAAAGCAGATAGACCAGCCCTGAAACCGCGGCTGTCACCAGCCCGGTCATGACGGCGCGTTTCCCACCGCGCATGTCAGCAAAGTTGCCGGCCCAGGCCCGTGACAACAGCGCAGCGGCGAACTGCGCCCCGACCACCAGGCCAATCACCAGCGTGCCCATGCCCAGCGCGTCGTGCAGATGGAGGGGCAAGACAGGCAACTGCATGCCGATCGTGAGGAAGCCGATGAATACGGTCAGAGTGAGCGGCGACAGCTTGAGTGCCGGATTGGCCTCGACGGCTGCCTTAGGCGCCGAAGAAGCGCCGAGATGAATATTGTCTTGTGTCATAACCCTACCCACGGAAAGGATGCGATATGACGTTGAACGCTGCCGGTGGAGCCGACTAGAATGCGATCAATTCGTCGCATTCAAGATACGAACAATCCGTCGCATTTCCTATTCGCATTCCCTGCCGAGGTTCATGCCCACATGTCCGAACGCTCAAGCCCGCAGATTTCCTCGCGTAAACAGCCGCAACAGGCACGCTCCACCGAGCTTGTCGCCGCGGTTCTGGAAGCGGCTGTTCAGGTTCTGGCGACCCAGGGCGCGGCACGTTTCACGGTGGCCCGGGTTGCCGAGCGAGCTGGCGTGAGCGTCGGCTCGGTGTACCAGTACTTCCCGAACAAAGCGGCGATCCTGTTCCGCCTGCAAAGTGATGAATGGCGACAAACCAGCGATATGCTGCGCGAGATCCTTGAAGACAACCTCAAGCCGCCCTTCGAGCGCCTGCGTACCCTGGTGCAGGCGTTCATCCAGTCCGAATGTGACGAAGCCCAGATACGCGTCGCCCTCAACGACGCCGCCCCGCTCTACCGCGACGCGCCCGAGCACCAGGCCGCGCGGATGTCGGTGCAGCAGTCGGTGGATGCTTTCATGCTGCAAGCATTGCCAGACGCCCCGGCACAAACCCGCAACCTGGCAGGTGACCTGGTCATCAGCACGCTCAGTGCCGTGGGTAAGCGCTTCTCATCAGCGCCCCGCTCTCCTGCGGACGTTGCCATCTACAGCGATGCCATGGCCGATATGTTCTGCGCCTACCTTGCAAGCTTGCAGCGCCCCCTTTGAGACCGCTGCCTGCTGACGGTTCGTCAGCCATGCTCCAGTGACAGCCTGCCAACACTTTTACTACACTCCCTGATCTTGTTTCCCTCCGCTACGAGACGTCCCCTCACGATGAAAACCATAACAAGCTCGATGACGTTCTGTGGCCTGTTGGCGCTCTCTTGCGGCGCCTTGGCCGAACCGACACCTTCGCTACTGGACCAGGTCCTGCAACGCGGCGAACTGAAGGTGTGCACCACCGGCGACTACAAGCCCTATACCTTTAAAACCGCAACCGGCGAATACGAAGGCATCGACATCGACATGGCGCGCTCGCTGGCCGCCAGCCTGGGCGTCAAGGTGCAATGGGTACAGACCACCTGGAAAACCCTGATGCCGGATATGGTTGCCGGTCAATGCGACATCGGCATGGGTGGGATTTCGGTGACGCTGGAGCGCCAGAAGAAAGCCTATTTCAGTGACACCCTGGACGTGGATGGCAAGATCCCGCTGGTGCGTTGCGAAGACAAGGAGCGTTACCAGACCCTCGAGCAGATGAACCAGCCTTCGGTGCGCCTTGTCGAACCGGCCGGCGGCACCAACGAAGCCTTCGTCCGGGCGTTCCTGCCCAACGGCCAGTTGAACTTCCACGACAACGTGACCATCTTCCAGCAACTGCTGGACAAGAAGGCCGACGTGATGATTACCGACGCGTCAGAAGCGCTCTACCAGCAAAAACTCAAGCCCGGCCTGTGCGCGGTCAACCCGACCCGCTACCTGCAATATGGCGAGAAGGCCTACCTGCTGCCTCGGGATGACAACACCTGGAAGATGTACGTCGATCAGTGGCTGCACTTGAGCAAGGCCAATGGCAGCTACCAGAAAGTGATTGGGCAGTGGTTGGCCGTTCCTGCCGCCCAATGACCGTTCGCTGAGAAAACAAAAAAACCTGTGGGAGCGAGCTCGCTCGCGATGGCGTCAGGTCAGCCGCATTGATGTCGACTGACACACTGCAATCGCGAGCAAGCTCGCTCCCACAGGGGACCTGTGACGGGGTCTGCTCCGGACAGGCCCATTCGCCTCACTGTGCCGCGCGCACCTTGGCGATTTCCTCATACATCGTCTTCACCAGGTCGGCATCCAAGGATTTGGCGAACTTGTCGACTACCGGTTTCACCCGCTCACGAAAGCGATCTTTCTCCGCCGGGGTGACTTCGTTCACGGTCATGGCGCCGGCCAACGTCACCTTGGCCTTGTCCATGCTCGCCGCCGTGACTTCACGCTGGAACTTCTGTGCCTCAGTGGCAGCCGAGCGAATCATCGCCTTCTCATCGTCGTTGAGGCGGTTCCAGGTTTTCTGGCTGATGATCAACGACTGCGGGTTGAAGATGTGGCCCGTGACGGAGAGATACTTCTGCACCTCGTAGAACTTGTTGCCCTCAATCACGGTGAACGGGTTTTCCTGACCGTCGATGGTGTGCTGCTCAAGGCCCGTGTAGACCTCGGGGAACGCCATCGGCACCGGGTTGGCACCCAGGGCGGAGAAGGTCTCCAGGTAGATCGGCGACTGGATGACGCGAATCTTCAAGCCCTGCATGTCTTCAAGCTTGGTCACCGGGTGCTTACTGTTGGTCAGGTTACGAAAACCCAGGTCCCAATAACCCAGCGCGACCAGCCCTTTGCTGTCCAGTTGCACGGCCAGTTTCTGTCCGACCGGCCCATCGATGACCGCATGGGCTTCCTCGACGTTGTTGAACAGGAACGGGAAATCGAGCATGGCATAATCCGGTGCCTGGGCGGCCAGGATGCCGGAGTTGAGCACGGTGATGTCCAGCGTGCCGCCCTGCAACGCCGACACCGTTTGCACATCACCGCCCAGCGTACCGCCTGGGAACAGGCGGACCTTGATCTTGCCACCACTCTTCTCGCTGAGCAGGTCGGCGAACTTCTGCGCGCCCTGGCCTTGCGGATGCTCCTTGACGTTCTGGAAGGCGAATCGCAAGGTGCGTTCGCGGATTTCATCTGCGTGACTGACCACGCTACCCAGCAGCAGTCCCGTTGCGCAAGCCCCGGCCAACAGGGTTTTCATCAGTTGTCCCATGTCACTCTCCGATCATTATTGTTTTAAGGTCGAGCTAGCCAGCACCGGTGTTATCCGGTGAAGAATTTCAACGGTCCCAGGACCAATTGCGGAAACAGGACCAACAAGAACAGCACCACAAACTGCGCAAACATGAACGGCCACACCCCACGCACGATTTCCTCGAAGTCCAGCTTCGCCACCCCGCAGACCACGTTGAGCACCGTGCCCACGGGAGGCGTGATCAGGCCGATGGCTGTGTTGATCAGGAACAGCACGCCGAAGTACACCGGGTCGATCCCCGCCTGGATGACCGCCGGCATCAGCACCGGGGTGAGGATGAGGATGGTCGGGGTCATGTCCATCACCGTTCCCACCAGGATGATCAGCGTCATCATCACCAGCAACAGAAGGGTCTGGTTGTCCATGAAGGGCGCCAGCATTTCCGCCAACTGGCCCGGCAGATCGGCGATGGTCACCAGCCACGATGAAACCATGGCCGCCGCCACCAGCAGCATCACCACCGAGGTGGTCTTGGCCGAGGACAGAATCACTTCGTACAACTGGCTGACTTTCATTTCCCGGTAGATCACCAAGGACACGAACAGCGAATAGACTGCCGCGACCACGGCGGCTTCCGTGGGGGTAAAGATGCCGAACTTGAGGCCCAGGATGATGATCAAGGGCAGGCCCATCGCCCAACTGCCGTCGAGCAACGTGCGCAGCACTTCGGCACGGGAACGCTTGGGCGGCGTCTCGACGTTCTCGCTGCGGGAGATGTACCACCAGGCAACAGCCAGCGAAGCCCCCAGCATCAGGCCCGGCACAATACCGGCCAGGAACAGCTTGGAAATCGACACCCCGGACGCCACACCAAAGACGATGAAACCAATGCTCGGCGGAATGACCGGTGCGATGATGCTACCGGCGGCGATCAGCCCGGCCGAGCGCCCTCGGTTGTGCCCGGCCAGCACCATCATCGGCACCAACAAAGCCGCCAGCGCCGCCGCATCGGCCACGGCCGAACCGGAGAGCGAAGCCAACAGGCAGGAAGCGATGATCGCCACGTAACCCAGGCCTCCGCGCTTATGCCCCACCAGCGCCATGGCGATATTGACAATGCGTTTGGACAGGCCGCCGACGTTCATGATTTCGCCGGCCAACATGAAGAACGGCACGGCCATCAGCGGAAAGCTGTCCGCGCCGTTGAGCAGGTTCTGGGCGATGATTTGCGCGTCGAACAGATCCAGGTAGAACATCAACGCCACACTGACCACCAGCAAGGCAAACGCGATGGGCATGCCCAGTGCCATGCTGCCCACCAGAGACCCGAGGAAAATAACCAGCGTCATGGGCGGGTACTCTTTGTAGGGTTATGGGTAATGGGGTCATGGGTGAGCACCTCGGCATCGTTGTCCTTGACCATCACCAACTCGTCATCCCCAAGCTTGCCGAACAGCGCCAGGTAGAGTTCGTAAAGCAGGATCGCTGCGGCACTGGCGCCAAACACCAGGCCGGCACCATAAAACAGCGCCATGGACAATCCTGACGCCGGAGCAACGACATTCAGGTTGATCGCAGCCTGTTGCCAACTGCCACTGAAAATCAGCCAGCAGATGTACAACATCAAAAGATGACTGATGACCAGGCAGATACGCTTGCCTGTCGGCGGCAAGCGCTTGACCAGGCTGTCCATGCCCAGGTGAGCACGGTCCTTGAGCGCCACCAGGGCACCGAGAAAAATCATCCAGACGAAGAACCAGCGCGACAGCTCCTCCGACACACTGATGCCCGAGTTGAAGGCATAGCGCAGCACCACATTGCCGAACACCAGCAAGATCATCGCGACCATGCATAGCACGATCAGCAGCTTGAGCAGCTTGAAATACAGATTCACCACTTTTGTCATCTTGAAGGCCTCAGAGGCTTGTCGAGCGCCCACACTCTACTGGCGCGATAAAACCGCAACAGCATGGGGTCGCTATAGGATCGAACCTGGGAGACTGGAAGATGCGCTGCAAAGACAGATCAAGGAGAAAGCTTGCGGTGCTCGGGTAGGCATGGGTGTTCCTCTATTTTTATTATGGTCTTTGCCTCGTCGGGCGAGACAGCTGTCGCTAAAATGTACCACCCGGTTAGTTTGGTCAATATCCCAGGCTGGCGCACACTGCAAAGCGTGCGATTATCGACCAGACAATTGGCGTTTTTCATCGCATTGAGCTGCCACACCAACAAGATTTGTATCGGTTTGTATAGGAAACGCGGCCTGATACGAAATGATGGATTTCGTCCCTTCTTGGCACACATCGTCGATACATCTGCGCGTTTAACTGTGATCACCGGACAGCAACACGTTCGTTGCCACCGGCCCACTCAATCAAGCGCAAGGAGAATCACCATGTTCAACTTCTCGAAACTTTCGTCTCTTGCAATCGCCCTGACACTGGTTGGCGGCGTCGGCCTGTCGAACGTTGCCTCGGCAAAGAGCGCCCCGGCCCAGGCTGCGCATCAACTGGCTGAAGGCGGGTCTGATCGTTTGATCCAGAATCATGTGGCCGAGGGCGGCTCCGATCGCTTGATCGAGAATCGCGTGGCTGAAGGCGGGGCTGATCGGTTGCAGGAGTTGCGTGAACGTAGCGCGGTGTGAAGCGATTTTGTGGCGAGGGAGCTTGCTCCCGTTGGGCTGCGTAGCAGCCCCCTGCCCCCTCCCACTCGTTTAGTCACCGGTCGGCTGGTTTTGCGACTGCTTCGCAGTCGAACGGGAGCAAGCTCCCTCGCCACAGAAGCGGATGGCGACTCATGGCTTGTGGCTCAAACCTCAGGGTTTGATGTTCTTCAGCTCATTGAGCAATCCGAGCAACTGCTCCATCTTTTCCTCGCCAAACTGCTCTTCGATCCGTCGATAGTTGCCTTCCATGCCCTCGCTCATGGACA
Source organism: Pseudomonas fluorescens (assembly GCF_001623525.1). NCBI lineage: Bacteria > Pseudomonadati > Pseudomonadota > Gammaproteobacteria > Pseudomonadales > Pseudomonadaceae > Pseudomonas > Pseudomonas fluorescens. Next base: position 1,540,010 of record NZ_CP015225.1, read on the forward strand.
CGAAGCACTGCTGGCCGCGCTCGGTCAGCCCGACAAAGACCCGCCGCTGATCCTGGCTGGACTTCTGCCGCCGCACCAGACCGTCACGCTCCAGGCGACTGAGTACACCGGTCATGCTCGGTTTGAGGATGCACGCCTGGTGGGCGAGCTGATGGCTTTCCAGCTCCCCTTGCTGATGCAGGATGCGGATCACCCGCCATTGTTGTTCCGTGAGGTCATGCTGGTTCAGCGCAGGTCGAAAAAAAGCCATCGCCGCTTCGCGGGCTTGCAACAGCGTCAGGGTCAATGAGGGTCTGGGGTTGGCCATGTTCGAACTGTGTGGATGGGCGAGTCGGCAGCTTAGTGTCGCTATCACAGGGCTGCAAGCGCTCAGCGCAACCCTGATTGCCGCTGGCGATACTCCCCCGGCGTGAGTTGGGCGTAACGCTGGAAAAACCGACTGAAATACGCCGGGTCCTTGAACCCGAGCTGGTAGCAGATTTCATTGGCCGAGCTGCCGGTGAACAGCAACAGGCGCTTGGCCTCCTGCATCAGCCGCTCCATGATCAGGCGCTTGGAAGGCAGGTCGGCGATGCGTCGGCACACGTCATTGAGGCGCGCCTCGGTCACGCCGATGCCTTCGGCGTAGCGCGATAACGGCCAATGCTGCAGGTAGTGGGCCTCGATCAACTCGTTGAAGCGGTGAAAGATCTTCAGATCTTCATGCCGGGCCGGCCTGGCCTCCAGGGAGTTGGAACATAACCGCAGCAGGCTGATCATGATCAGCCGCGTCAACGCGTCCAGTGTTGCGCTGCGCCCCGGGCGCCCGGCCGTCACCTCCTCACTCAACTCCTCGAACAGGTACTCCAACCGCCGCACCTCCCCCGCCTGCCCAGGCCCCAGTTGCGCCAGCGCTACGCAGGCCGCCGGCATTTGCACGCCCGCCGGCGCCAGGCCTGGGTCGGCGTCGATCAACTGCCACACCAATTGCTGGCGCACCGTCAGCACATGCCCGTCACTGTCGGCCTCGGTCACGAAGGAATGGGGAATGGTCGGTGGCGTGAGGAAGAACATCGGCCCGGATTCGACGTACTGCTGGTCATCGAGATATACGCGCACGGTGCCGCTCTTGACGTAGTGCACCTGGAAGAACCGGTCGTGACGATGAACCGGCATGTTGCGACCAAAAAAATCCGCCAGGTTGGCGAGTCGGTCGTAATGCACTTCGGCATCGCTGTAGCGCTGGTCGTACACCTGACCAATGTTGATGTTGGGGATCGGCTGACGGTCAGTCATCACGCAGTACTCATTTTCTTATTCTGGTCCAGATACCTGCCGCATTCATCCTGCACCGAATCCGGCAAGGCAACCAGTGCCCGCTCATTCTGTCACGCTTGACGATAGTTAACATCTTAATTATAACTGTTAACACATTAACAATAACCGCAGAGCCCTCACCCTCTGCATCGCCAGGAGACAAGCATGAGCCGTGCCCTGCATGACGTCGCGACCGGCACCCTGTTCGGGGTCGCGCTGAACTACCAGGGGCTGCTGAAACAGCGCCTCGCCGAGTTCGAGCAACCGCCCTACCAAAAACCGCCGCTCAAGCCCGTGCTGTTCATCAAGACCCCCAACACCCGCAACCGGCACGGTGCCGAGGTGGTTCACCCCGGTCGCAGCGAAACACTGCAACCAGGGCCGGCGCTTGGCGTGGTCATGGGCAAGTCAGCCAGTCGCGTCAGCGCCGCCGAAGCCCTGGACTACGTGGCCGGCTACACCCTCATCAATGAATTCAGCCTCCCGGAAGACAGCTATTACCGCCCCGTCGTCAAGGCCAAGTGCCGGGACGGCTTCTGCGCCATGGGCCCGGAGCTGGTGCCCACCACTCAGGTGTCCGACCCTCACAGCCTGGCGATCACGCTGTACGTCAACGGCGAGGTTCGCCAGCAGAACAGCACCGCCAACTTCGTTCGCAACATTCCCCAACTAATCGCCGAGATCAGCGAGTTCATGACCTTGCATGCTGGCGACGTGCTGATCACCGGCACGCCTGAAGGCCGGGTCGACGTACTGCCCGGTGACCGCGTCGAAGTAGACATCAGCGGCCTGGGGCGTCTGGTCAATATCATCGTGGCCGAGGAAACAGGAGCAGGTTCATGAAACACGCGCGCATTCGTTTTGAAGGCCAGGATCAAGCCGTCACCGTTGAAGCTCACAACGCGGTACGCCTGGCGGACGGCCGGCTGCTGGCCGAGGACCAGGTCCAGTGGCTGCCACCGGCCACCGGCAGCATGTTCGCCCTGGGCCTGAATTATGCCGATCACGCCGCCGAGCTGGCGTTCAAGCCGCCGACCGAGCCCCTGGCATTCATCAAGTCCCCCGGCACCTACACCGGCCACAACCAGGCGACCTGGCGTCCCGACAACGTCGCCTACATGCACTACGAGTGCGAGCTCGTGGCGGTCATCGGCAAAGCGGCGCGCAACGTCAAGCGCGAGGATGCGTTGGAATACCTGGCCGGCTACACCGTGTGCAACGACTACGCGATCCGCGATTACCTGGAAAACTACTACCGCCCCAACCTGCGGGTGAAGAACCGTGACGCGACAACGCCCGTCGGCCCATGGATTGTCGACGTGGCCGATGTGCCGGACCCGAGCAACCTGAAGCTGCGCACCTGGATCAACGGCCAGTTGCGCCAGGAAGGCAGCACGAAGGACATGATTTTCGATATCCCGTACCTGATCGAATACCTGTCCAGCTTCATGACCTTGCAGCCCGGCGACATGATCGCCACTGGCACGCCGGAAGGCCTGGCGGACGTGGTGCCCGGTGATGAAGTGGTGGTGGAAGTGGAAGGCGTCGGTCGCCTGGTCAATCGAATTGTCAGCGAAGCCGAGTTCTTCGCATCCCGTAAAGAGGCTTGAGCAGCATGATCAAACACTGGATCGACGGCCGTGAGGTCGAAAGCAAAGACGTCTTCGTCAACTACAACCCCGCCACCGGCGAGGCCATCGGCGAAGTCGCCAGCGGCGGCGCCGAGGAAGTGGCCCAAGCGGTCGCGGCAGCCAAGGAAGCGTTTCCGAAATGGGCCAATACCCCGGCCAAGGAACGCGCCCGGCTGATGCGCAAGCTCGGTGAACTGATCGAGCAGAACGTGCCGCAACTGGCCGAACTGGAAACCCTCGACACGGGCTTGCCGATCCACCAGACCAAGAACGTGCTGATCCCGCGGGCCTCCCACAACTTCGATTTCTTTGCCGAAGTCTGCACGCGAATGGACGGTCACACCTATCCGGTCGACGACCAGATGCTCAACTACACCCTGTACCAACCGGTGGGTGTCTGCGCGCTGGTATCGCCCTGGAACGTACCGTTCATGACCGCGACCTGGAAAACGGCACCGTGCCTGGCCCTGGGCAACACGGCCGTGCTGAAGATGTCCGAACTGTCGCCGTTGACCGCCAACGAGCTGGGGCGCCTGGCCGTCGAGGCCGGCATTCCCAATGGCGTATTGAACGTGATCCAGGGTTACGGCGCCACCGCCGGCGATGCGCTGGTGCGCCACCCGGATGTACGGGCGATCTCCTTCACTGGGGGCACCGCCACCGGCAAGAAAATCATGCAGACCGCCGGGTTGAAAAAGTACTCGATGGAACTGGGCGGCAAGTCGCCGGTACTGATTTTCGAAGACGCCGACCTGGAACGCGCCCTCGACGCCGCGCTGTTCACGATTTTTTCCCTCAACGGCGAACGCTGCACCGCCGGCAGCCGGATCTTCATCCAGGAAAGCGTCTACCCGCAGTTCGTGGCCGAGTTCGCCGCCCGCGCCAAGCGCCTGATCGTCGGTGATCCGCAGGACCCGAAAACCCAGGTCGGTTCGATGATCACCCAGGCCCATTACGACAAGGTCACTGGCTACATCAAGATCGGCCTCGAAGAAGGCGCCACCCTCCTGGCCGGTGGCCTGGAGCGTCCGGCCAATTTGCCTGCCCATCTGAGCCGCGGCCAGTTCATCCAGCCGACGGTGTTCGCCGACGTCAACAACAAGATGCGCATCGCCCAGGAAGAAATCTTCGGCCCGGTGGTGTGCCTGATCCCGTTCAAGGATGAAGCCGAGGCCCTGCATCTGGCCAACGACACCGAATATGGCCTGGCTTCGTACATCTGGACCCAGGACATTGGCAAGGCCCATCGCCTGGCCCATGGCATCGAGGCCGGCATGGTGTTCATCAACAGCCAGAACGTGCGCGACCTGCGCCAGCCTTTCGGCGGCGTGAAGGGTTCCGGAACCGGCCGCGAAGGCGGACAGTACAGCTTTGAAGTGTTTGCCGAGATCAAGAACGTTTGCATCTCCATGGGCAGTCATCACATACCGCGATGGGGTGTTTAACCCAAGGTAAGTGATGAACCCTGTGGCGAGGGAGCTTGCTCCCGCTGGGCTGCGAAGCAGCCCCGCTTTTCCTGACGATTGCTGCGCAATCGAGCGGGAGCAAGCTCCCTCGCCACAACTCATCATCAAGACCCGATTCACCGATTATCCAAGATCCAACAAGAACAATCTTTTCAGGAGAATCATCATGGGCGAAGTCGTCCTGGCTGCGAAAATCTGCCACGTTCCCTCGATGTACCTGTCGGAGCTGCCCGGCAAGCACCACGGTTGCCGCGCCGCCGCGATTGCCGGCCACAAGGAAATCGGCCGTCGCGCCCGTGAGCTGGGGGCCGACACCGCCGTGGTGTTCGACGTGCACTGGCTGGTCAACAGCGCCTATCACGTCAACAGCGGCGCGCACTTCAAGGGCATCTACACCAGCAACGAGCTGCCGCACTTCATCAAGAACATGGAGTACGAATACTCAGGCGCCCCGGAACTGGGCGAGCTGATCGCCGCCGAGGCCAATGCCGCCGATGTGCGCACCCTGGCCCACAACATCCCAAGCCTTGAACTGGAATACGGCACGCTGGTGCCGATGCGCTACATGCACATGGACGTCCCTCAGGAACAGAAATTCGACGTCGTATCGATTGCTGCCTGGTGCGCCTGGCACCGCCTGCAAGACAGCTTCACCTTCGGCGCCGCCGTGCGCCGGGCCATCGAAAAAAGCGACCGCAAGGTCCTGGTGCTCGCGTCCGGCTCGCTGTCGCACCGTTTCTCCGACGATCGCAACGCTGAAGCCAACATCCACAACTGGACGCGGGAGTTCGACAAGCAGGTCGACCTGCACGTCGTCGAGATGTGGCGCCAGGGCCGCTGGAAAGAGTTCTGCGCCATGCTCCCGGACTACGCCGAACACTGCTTCGGCGAAGGCAAGATGCATGACACGGCGATGCTGCTGGGGTTGCTCGGCGGGCCGGACTACGACAAGCCTGCCGAAATCATCACCGAGCCTTTCGGCAGCTCCGGCACCGGACAGATCAACGCCATTTTTCCAGTCTGAACAGCAGCTGCAAGCCGCAAGCTAAAAGCTGATCGCTTGCAACTTGTCGCTTGTAGCTCTCCACTCAAAGCTGCCGACGCAGGAGGCCCCCATGCCGCATTTCATCGCCGAATACACCGACAACATCGAACAACAAGCCGACCTGCCCGGCCTGTTTGAAAAGGTCCACGCCTTGCTGGGCGACAGCGGCGTGTTCCCCCAGGGCGGCATCCGCAGCCGGGGCGTGCGCCTGGACACCTGGCGCATGGCCGACGGCAAGCACGACTACGCCTTCGTACACATGACCTTGAAAGTCGGCCACGGCCGCGACCTGGCCACGCGCCAGAAAGTCGCGGAAAAACTCTTCGAGGTGATCACCGCGCACTTTGCCGAGCTCCAGGCCCAGCGCCTGCTGGCCCTGTCGTTCGAGATGATCGAGCTGCACGAACAGCTCAATTTCAAGGCCAACAACGTCCACGCCTTCCTCAAGGGCCAGGCCACCTGAATCCGTCTGCCTCGCGTTCCCCATCGGCCTCTCTGACAAAAAGTACAAGATCATGAGCACAGCCCATACCGCCAACACCGCCGGCACCGTCGCGCACGACCGCACCCATGCCACCATCACCTGGCGGCTGATGCCGCTGCTGCTGGTCTGTTACCTCTTTGCCCACCTGGATCGCATCAACATCGGCTTCGCGAAGATGCAGATGAGCGCCGACCTGCAGTTCAGCGACACCGTCTACGGCTTCGGCGCGGGGCTGTTCTTCATCGCCTATGCGCTGTTTGGGGTGCCCAGCAACATGGCCCTGGACCGGGTCGGTCCGCGGCGCTGGATCGCCACGCTGATGGTGGTCTGGGGCGCTTTGTCCAGCGGCATGTTCCTTATCGACAGCGCCGCCGGTTTCTACGTGTTGCGCTTTCTGCTGGGCGTGGCCGAGGCCGGTTTCTTTCCTGGCATCCTGGTCTTTCTCAACCGTTGGTATCCGGCCCGGCGCCGGGCCCAGGTGACCGCGTTGTTCGCCATCGCCGTGCCGATGGCCGGGGTGATTGGCGGGCCTTTGTCCGGCGGCATTCTCGAGCACTTCCATGATGTTGGCGGTTTGCGTGGCTGGCAGTGGATGTTCGTCATCGAAGGGCTGCCGGTGATCCTGCTCGGCCTTGTTGTGCTCAAGTGCCTGCCGGACGATTTCGAGACGGTCAAGTGGCTCACACCGCACGCCAAGCAGCAGCTGCGCGAACAACTGAGCCTTGAAGAACAGCGCAAATCCATTACCTCGTTTTCGGCGATTCTCAACAATCCGCAGGTCTGGTTGTTGGTGGCGGTGTACTTTGCCGTGATGTTGGCGGTGAATACCCTGGCCTTCTGGATGCCCACCCTGATCCATGGCGCCGGCATCGGCAGCGACGGCAAGGTCGGGCTGCTCAGCGCGGTGCCCTACCTGGCCGGCTGTTTCTTCATGATCGGCTGCGGGCGCTCCTCCGACCGCCATCGCGAACGTCGCTGGCACCTGTGCGTACCGCTGTTGATGGCCGCGCTGGGCATTGCGGTCACCGGGCTCTCACCCGGCAATCCAATCCTGGTGCTCAGCGGCCTGATTGTCGCCGGCATGGGCGCCAGTGCGGCGTTGCCGATGTTCTGGCAACTGCCGCCAGCCTTCCTGTCCAACGGCACCCAGGCCGCCGGTATCGCGCTGATCAGCTCCTTCGGCAGCATCGCCTCATTCTTCGCGCCCTACCTGATCGGCTGGATGCGCGACACCACCCAGAGCGCCAGTCTCGCCTTGTATGCGCTCGCCCTGCTCATCGCCCTTGGTGGCTTGCTGGTGCTGCGCACACATGCCGCCATCGTCAACCCTCAATAAGAGACCCTTGCCATGCTTGACCAGAACCTCATCCAACAAGCCGCCGCCCGCCTCGACCATGCCGAACGCTCCCGCGAGCAGGTGCGGCAGTTTTCCCTCGATCACCCGGACATCACGATCGAGGATGCCTACGCCATTCAGCGCGCCTGGGTCGCGCAGAAAATCAAGGACGGGCGCAAGCTGGTCGGCCACAAGATCGGCCTGACCTCCCGGGCCATGCAGGTGTCGTCGAACATCACCGAGCCGGACTACGGCGCGCTGCTGGACGACATGTTCTTCGACGAAGGCACCGATATTCCGTTCGAGCGTTTCATCGTGCCGCGGGTGGAAGTGGAGCTGGCGTTCATCCTCGGCAAGCCATTGAAAGGCCCGAACGTGACGGTTTTCGACGTGCTCGACGCCACCGAATGGGTGATTCCGGCGCTGGAAATCATCGATGCGCGCATCCAGCAGATCGACCCGCAGACCAAGGCGACCCGCAAGGTGTTCGACACCATTTCCGACAACGCCGCCAATGCCGGCGTGGTCATGGGCGGTCGCGCCGTACGCCCGACCGAGATCGACCTGCGCAAGGTGCCGGCGGTGCTGTACCGCAACGGTGTGATCGAGGAGTCTGGCGTCTCGGCGGCGGTGCTCAATCACCCGGCCAAAGGTGTGGCCTGGCTGGCGAACAAGCTGGCGGCCTATGACGTCACCCTGCAACCGGGACAGATCATCCTCGGTGGTTCCTTCACCCGCCCCGTGGCAGCCAACCCCGGCGATACCTTCCATGTCGACTACGACATGCTCGGCGCCATCGCCTGCCGTTTCGTCTGATCGGAGACCGTTTCATGGACATGCCCATCAATACCTTCAAGCAACGCCTGCGCAGCGGCGAGGCGCAGATCGGCCTGTGGCTGGGGTTGGCCGATGCCTACTGTGCGGAACTGGCGGCCAACGCCGGCTTCGACTGGCTGCTGATCGACGGTGAACACGCGCCCAACGACTTGCGCACCTTGCTCGGCCAGCTCCAGGCCGTGGCCCCCTACCCCAGCCAGCCGGTGATACGCCCAGTGATCGGTGACACGGCGCTGATCAAGCAAGTGCTCGATATTGGCGTGCAGACCCTGCTGGTGCCGATGGTGGAAAGCGCCGACCAGGCGCGCGAACTGGTGCGCGCCATCCACTACCCGCCCCATGGCGTACGTGGTGTCGGCAGCGCACTGGCCCGGGCGTCACGCTGGAACAGCATCCCCGGTTACCTCGACAAAGCCGACGAACAGATGTGTCTGCTGGTGCAGATCGAAAGTCGCGAAGGCCTGGCCAACCTGGACGCCATTGCCGCGGTGGACGGTGTCGATGGAGTCTTTATCGGCCCGGCGGACCTGAGCGCGTCCATGGGTTTTCGCGGCAACCCCGGCCACCCGCAGGTACAAGCGGCCATCGAAGACGCCATCGCCCGCATCCGTCAGGCCGGCAAGGCAGCCGGGATTCTCAGTGCCGATGAAAAACTGGCCCGGCGCTATATCGAACTCGGCGCGGCGTTTGTCGCGGTGGGCGTGGATACGACGGTGTTGATGCGGGGCTTGCAGACATTGGCGGCGACGTTCAAGGACACACCAAAGCCTGCGGCTGGCGGTGTGTACTGACAGCACCACAAACCCCGTGGCGAGGGAGCTTGCTCCCGCTGGGTCGCGAAGCGGCCCCTTGATTCCGACAGTGAATTCAAGACTTTTGGGCCTGCTGCGCAGTCCAGCGGGAGCAAGCTCCCTCGCCACAAAAGCAGACCAGCCTCAGCGCCTGATCGCCTTCAGGTCATTGAGTAACCCCAGCAACGTCTGCAATTTTTCCTCCCCTAACTTGTCCTGCAGACGCTGATAGTTCGCTTCCATGCTCTGGCTCATCGAATCGAAGCTCGCCTGCCCTTGCGGCGCCAGGCGCACCAGCACCCGGCGCTGATCCTGTTCAGCCTTGCGCCGCACCACCATGCCTGCCGCCTCCATGCGCACCAGCACGCCGGTCATGCTGGGCTTGAGGATGCAGGCCAATTCGGCCAGGCGATTGATCTCCAGCTCATCGTGCTGGCTAAGAATGCGGATGACTCGCCATTGCTGCTCGGTCAAGCCATGTTGATTGAGGGAAGGCCGGAAAAAGCCCATGGCCGCTTCACGGGCCTGGAGCAGGGTCAGGGTCAAGGATTGGCGCAGCTTGGGCATGGGTGGGGTTCGCGAGAAGAGTTAGTTAATGAGTTAACTAAATCTTAACAGCTTCCAACCCATGTCGGACCATCCGTTCACAGAATCTGGATCAAGCGAGGCCTCTGTGGCGAGGGAGCTTGCTCCCGCTGGGCTGCGCAGCAGCCCCTGGATCAGTCGCAGCGGAGTGTCAGGCAATCTGAGCTTGGAGTGTTGGGGCCGCTTCGCGGCCCAGCGGGAGCAAGCTCCCTCGCCACACGTATCGATGCGAGTTCAAGCGCCCTTGATCACACCCTTGAGCACCGCTTTGAAATGCTCCACCTGGGCCTCGCCGAACTGGCCGAACACCTTGTCCTGCTGTTCCTTGGCGATGCCCCAGAGCCCTTCGGTCTCATCGATGCCCTTGGCGGTCAGGCGTACCCGTTCGCCTTCATCGGTCACCAGGCCCTTGCGCTTGAGGTTGGCTACGGCTTCTTCGATCTCGCGCGCCGGCATCGCCACTTCCCGCTGCAAGTCACACAGGTTCAGCCCGGCGTCGTTCTCCAGCACCATCAGCATTCGTGCCTCACTGGTGCGCAAGCCAGTGGACAACTGACGCGGCTGGTAGCTGGCCTGGTAAGCCCGCAGCGCCTGAGTCATCAGGTAATACAGATTGTGACTCAAGCGCCCCTGGAAGTGACTGCTGGGGGACTGGCCCTCTTCCCGTCTGGTCATGCGAGTGTGGGGCAGCACCATCGAGTAGGCGCCCTGGTGATAGAGCAATGGAGAGCGTCCAAAATCATCAAACGCCACGACCTTGCCGATCATGATCCAGTGATCGCCGCCATCGACCTGCTGGAATTTTTCACAGTGAAAACGCGCCGAGCAATCGACAAACACCGGGGCGCCGCCTTCGCCGGTTTCGAATTCGATTTCGGCGAAGCGGTCCTCCTTGGGTCGTGCGAAGTTGTTCGACAGGTCGATCTGGTCGGCGGCCAGCACGTTCACCGCAAAATGGCTGGCGGCTTCGAACACACCATGGCTGCTCGAACGCTTGTCGATGCTCCACAAGATCAATGGCGGGTCCAGGGACACCGAGTTGAAACTGTTGGCTGTCACACCGACCTTGCGGCCATCTTCAGTGGCAGCGGTGACCACGGTCACGCCGGTGGCGAAGTTACCCAGGGCCCGGCGGAATGCGCGGGTATCGAAAGCGGTATCACAAAGACTGGACATGCAAGACTCCCGGCCGCCTCGAGCGACGGCCTCGATTATTGTTCTAGGGGTACAACGAACAGGCGGTCAAACCATGGACGGATCAGGCTCAAGGCCCATCAACTCACGACCGAGAATCTGCGCACAAACGTCGTAGTCGGTATAGGCATGGGCGCCGGTCAGGTGGGCGTCGCGGAACAGCCGTTGCAACTCGTTGTTCTCGAACCAGGCGCCGCCGCCAGCCGCCTCCATCAAGCGGTCGACAGCCTGTATGCACATTTTGGTGGCATAGCCCTGGTTGGTCCGCCAGAACGCCAGGGTTTCCCGGCTGGGGTATTCGTGGCGCTCACCGTATTCGGCGTGCTCCTGCCAGGTTTTCTCCAGAAAGGCACGGGCCGCGGCCACCTGATGGGTCGACTCGGCCAGGCGCATCAACGCCGGGGTAGCGGCACCGACTGCCGCACCGGTGTAGGCCCGCACGCGGTTGCGGGTCTTCTCGCGAAAGACCTCCAGCATGCGTTCGGCCACGCCCAGGCTGACCGTGGAAAAACCACTGGCGAAGTAAGGGCGGTATGGCGAGTAGAAGATCTTGCTATCGGGGTACAGGCCGAATCCGCCGGACTTGCCCTCCATCATGTCCTTGGCTTTCTGGATCCGGTGTTCCGGCACGAAAGCGTTGTCGATGATCAACGTCTTGCTGCCACTGCCGCGCATGCCCACCGCGAACCAGTCATCGCGAATCTCATAGTCGCTGCGCGGCAGCACCGCAAAGCAATAGTCCTGGACGCCTTCGGCGTTTTTACGGCGAAACCCAACGATCGCCCATTCGGCATGATCGCAGCCGCTGCTCCAGCCCATTTCACCGCTGAACGTCACACCGCCCTCGACTTCCTCGGTGCGGCCAAACGGCGCGATACTGCTGCTGGCAGTGGCATCGGGATCATCGCCCCAGATTTCCTGCTGGGCCCTGGCCGGGAACATTGCCAACTGATGGCTGTGGGTGCACAACAGGCTCATGGCCCAGGCCGTGCTGGCGCAGGCGCCGGCCAGCAGCGCGATGCAATCGGCGAACTGCGGCAGGGAAATCTCCAGGCCACCGTAGGGTTTCGGCTGGAAGGCCCGGTGCATGCCGATGCTTTTGAGCAAGGCGATATTCTCGGCAGGGACGCTACGGTCCTTCTCCGCCTGGAAGGCATTGGCGGCAATGACCGGCAGGAGGGGCTTGAGGTCTTCGAGCAGCGGGTTTGGCTTTTTCATGGACAGGCTCTTTTATTATTGGCATCTGCCAATCCCGTCTCTGCCCGGCAACCTGAGGTTGCACAAACAGCGGGATCAGTGATTAAGGCCGGTCCAGTATGGGCAATCACAGGCGGGTGAAAAATGCACCTTCCAGATCCAAGATTGTACTTTTCATGGGGCAGCTTTCGGCGCCATGGCGCGCTCGGTCAAATCCCCCGGCACGGATGATCAAGACAAGCGCCCCGCCAAGGCTCTTAATAGGGCCATCCCCTGCAATGCCTTGCGAAGGCGTGGCAACGGAGTTTCCTTTCACTTTGTCAGGTTGCGTCATGATCAATATCGAAACGCCCACCTATTACACGGCCACCAAGAAATACAACCTCAGCTTCCCCACGTTGGAACAGGACGTGGACGCCGATGTTGTGGTCATTGGCGGCGGTTTCTCCGGGATCAATACCGCGCTGGAGCTCGCCGAAAAAGGCATCACCAACATCGTGGTGCTGGAGGCGCGTTACCTGGGGTTCGGCGGCACTGGGCGCAATGGCGGGCAGATTATGGCCGGCATCGGTCATGACCTGGAAAAGATCAAGAAGGACGTGGGTGAAGACGGCCTGCGCCAGATCTTCGAGATCAGCGACCTGGGCGCCGACATCATCAAGGACCGTATCGCCAAGTACGCCATCGATGCCGACTTCTGCCACGGCTACGGCTACATGGGCTTCAACGCGCGCCAGGAGAAAACCCTGCGGGCCTGGGAAAAAGACTTCAAGTCAGTCAATAGCAAACACGAGATCCGGTTTCTCGGCGGCTCCGACGTGCAGCAGATCATCGGTTCCAAGGCCTATGGCAGTGCCTTGCTGCACATGGGTGGCGGGCATGTGCACTCACTGAACCTGTTATTGGGTGAGGCCAAGGCCCTGGTCAGCCACGGCGTACGGATTTTCGAGAACAGCCCGGCGCTGGAAGTCAGTTATGGCGAGCGCATCACCGTGCGTACCGGGCGTGGCTCGGTCAGGGCCAGCAAGCTGCTCTGGGCCTGCGACAGTTTCCTCAACAAGCTGGAACCGGAGCTGCATCGCTCGACCATCAACACCTACGCCTTCCAGATGATGACCGAGCCACTGTCGGACGAACTGATCCAGCGCATCAGCCCGATTCGCGGTGCCTACAGTGACATTCGCCCGGTGATCGACTACTACCGCGTCACCAACGAAAACCGCCTGCTGTTCGGTGCCGCCACGCCGTTGGTGGAGCACATCCCCCAGGATCTCAAGGCCTGGAACCGACGCCTGATGCTGAAGATCTTCCCTTACCTCAAGGACGTGAAGATCGACCTGGCCTGGGGTGGCCCAATGGCGTGCAGCCCGAACCTGTTCCCGCAGATCGGCACCCTGCCCGGGCGCAGCAACGCGTTTTTCGTCCAGGGTTACTCAGGCTTTGGCGTCACGCCGAGCCACATCATCTGCAAGGTGCTGGCCGAAGGCATGAGCGAAGGCTCGGCGCGCTACGACCTGGTCAGCTCGATCCAGCGCCCGACCATCATCGGCAAAGACGCCATTCGTCCATTGCTGCTGACCGCTGGCAAGTCCTGGCACCAGCTGTCGGGCTACTGGAACGGCCGTCGCTGAGATGTGTGGTTGAACATACACCCTGTGGCGAGGGGATTTATCCCCGCTGGCTGCGAAGCAGCCCCATAAGCAGCGCAGATGCAGGTTTTTTCAGGGGGCGCTGCGCGCCCAGCGGGGATAAATCCCTCGCCACAAGAACCCCTTCCAACTTCGCTATTTTTTAATCATCAGGAGTTACTGCCATGCCCCTTATCACCGTCAAAAAAGACATCCAGCTGTCCGACCTGGACGCCTGGGGCACCGTCGCCGATCTCGGTTCGCAGATTCTCGAAGGCGAAGTCAAAGCCTTCGGCAAGATGACCTTCGGCGCACCCACCGACCCCGTCAGCAGCGCCTACTTCGGTACCACCCAAGGCAAGTTCCGGATGGTCTATCCCTTCGCCGAACAAGCCACCGTGGTCACCGGTGAAGTGGTGCTCACCGACGAGGCCACCGGCCAGAGCACCCGCTACAAGGCCGGCGACAGCTGGTTCGTGACCAAGGGCACACCAGTGCTGTGGGAAGTGGTCAGCGAGAGTTTCGTCAAACACTACTTCGCGGTAGCCTGATCGGACTTGGCTGCCGGCCCGACCGGCAGCCCTCTCGGCGAAGGTGCGACCATGAACCTCATCCCCACCCAGGACATCGCCGGCCAGTGCCTGCACGCATTTACCCAGCTCGTTCCCGTCAGCCGGGCGGCGTTCTACTGCGTTGATCGGCAACTGCAGGTCCACGACTTCAGCCTGCACAGGATGAGCGGCGAGATGCACCGCGACTATCTGGACAACTATCGCCAATTTGATCCGCTGCACCCGCGCCACTGCGTGTCCAGCGAGTTGGCCGTGGTGCCGTTGAGCCTGGCGATGACCCGCCAACCGCTGCGTGACAACCATCGTTATCGGGACTTCCTGCAGCGCTACGGCGTGGTCGACGTGGTGGAAGTCTTCGCCCATCGCGATGGTCAGCCTCAAGCCGCGATTTCGTTGTTGCGCACCGCCGAGCAAGGTGTCTTCACCAGCCAGCAGTTGAGCCAACTCAGCGCGTTGCAGGCCTTGCTGCAACTGGCCGCGGCCCATTTGCCCAGCCATGAGGACCCACTGGGCGACTTGACGCCCAAGGAGCGCCAGATTGCCTGGCTGCTGCGCCAAGGCGTCAGCAACAAGCAATTGGCCCGGGAGCTGGAGGTGGGCTTGCCGACCATCAAGACTCACCTGATCCACCTGTTTCGCAAGGTAGGCGTGAGCAGCCGCACCGAGTTGGTCAGCGCACTGTTCCTCTGATCAACCATTTGGTTGATAGGCCGCCGTTACCCGGCACCGCATGATCCGAGTGGCTAATTCAACCACCGGAGCCTTGTAATGAGCACATCTTCAGACTGGATCACCGTCGGCGCCCTGGCCGATGGCTTTGCCCCCGAAGCCTTCATCCTGCCAAACCTGGCCGACCTGGACGGCAAGACCTTCACCCTGCATTTCGCCAATGGCTGGCAGATCGAGCATCGCTTCGAGCAGGACACCCTGACCTGGAACGCCGCCGACGGGCACTCCAACGGCAGCGCGACCTACCGGGCCACATCCGTACGCCCGGGCCTATACCTGGTGGACTTCATCAAGCGCGAAGGCGAGCTGACGCTGTCGGTAAGCCTGGTGCTCGATACCGCCAGCGCCGCCTTCACCGCCGTGATCGGCCGCATGCCGAGCCAGCCGGAAACCGGCGAAGGCCTCTACAGCCGGGCGCTGGCCGGCAAGCCCCTGACCTCGGTTCAAGCGCAGTTCCTGCACGGCAGCCTCGATCGTCCCTGGCAGCCTGGCCTGTGCCCGCACGCACCGACCACCGAACTGGTGGGGCTGCGCAACCTGTATCGCTACAGCCCGAGCGAAGTCTACGAACACATTTACCTCAACGACCAGTTCTACTCGTGGCAGTGTCTCAAGGGCGTTGAGCAAGGCCTGTGCGACACCGATCGCTGCGACACCTACAAGATCGCCGATCAGTTGTACCTGTTCGTGTGGCGGGAAAAAATCATCCCGACCCTGGGCCTGGTGCTGATCGACCTGCAACAGCACCGCAGCGACGGCAAGATCTTCGGCTACGCCGGAGCGTCGTTCGATGAGTTCTCCAATTTCCCGGTCAGTTCCTACTGCCAGGTACTCAATCAGACGGAGTATCCCGATGCCTGAATCACGTACCGTGGTGATCACCGGTGCCGGTACCGGCATCGGCGCCGCCTGCGCCCGCCTGTATGCCGCCGAAGGCGCCAACCTGGTGCTGATCGGCCGCCGTCGCGAGCCCCTGGAAGCACTCGCCGAGGACATCGGCGGCCTGGTGCTGGTGGGCGATGCGGCCTGTCCGAACACCTGGGACGGCTTCGTCGAGCAGATTCGCAAGCGCCATGGCCGACTCGACGTGCTGCTGGCCTGTGCCGGTGGTATGGGCATGGGCAGCGCTACCGAGACTCATCCATCGGCCTGGGAAGCGGCCCTGCGCAGCAACCTCGACAGCGCCTTCTACAGCGCCCGGGCGTGCCTGCCGTTGCTGAAGGAAAGCGCCGGCAACATTGTGCTGATTGCCTCCATCGCTTCGTTGGCGGCAGGCCCCCACGTGTGCGGCTACACCACCGCCAAGCATGCGCTGTTGGGCCTCAACCGCTCCCTGGCAAGGGATTACGGGCCTCACGGCGTACGGGTCAATGCAATCTGCCCAGGTTGGGTCCGCACCCCCATGGCCGATGAAGAAATGCAGGCACTGATGCAGTTCCATGGCGAAACGTTGCAACAGGCGTATGACCGGGTCTGCGCCGACGTGCCGTTGCGCAGGCCGGCCAGTGCGGAGGAAATCGCCAACGTCTGCCGCTTCCTGGCCTCCCCTGATGCGTCGATCATCACCGGGGCGACGCTGGTGGCCGATGGCGGCTCCAGCATTGTCGATGTACCGACACTGGCCTTCAGCCGGATGGAGGCCAGCGATGTCTGAGGATCTGGATTTCAGCGGCCAGACCGTATTGGTCACGGGCGGCGCCCAGGGCATTGGCCGGGCCATTGTTGAAGCGTTTGCCCTGCGTGGGGCTCGCGTGGTCATCGCCGACCTTGGCCTGGCGCGCGCCGAAGCGGTGGCCGACGAATTGACCGCCGAGGGCTGTCAGGTACAAGCGGTGGGGGTTGACCTGGCCGACGCAACGGCGGTCTTCGGGATGATGGCCGAGCTGGAGCAGCGCTTGGGGAGGCTGGATATCCTGATCCACAACGCCGGGTATTTTCCGCTGACACCGTTCGCCGAGATCACCCCGTCGATGCTCGATCGTACGCTGGCGGTGAACCTGTCGGCGCTGTTCTGGCTGACCCAGGCCGCGTTGCCGATGTTCCGACGCCAGGGCCAAGGCTGCGTGCTGGTGACCTCCTCGGTCACCGGCCCGCGGGTGGCGTATCCAGGGCTCAGCCACTACGCGGCCTCCAAGGCCGGGGTCAATGGTTTCATTCGCAATGCCGCGCTGGAACTGGCGGCCGAGAATGTCCGCGTTAATGGGGTCGAGCCGGGCATGATCGCGACACCGGCCATGGCCAACCTGGGCGACGATGAAGTCAACCAGGACATTGCCCGCCGAGTGCCGCTGGGTCGATTGGGCCAACCGAGTGACATCGCCGGCGCCATGCTGTACCTGGCATCGAGCCTGGCCAGTTATGTGACCGGGCAGACTTTGGTGGTCGACGGGGGTTCGACGTTGCCGGAGGTCTGAACCTGAGTGGGGGGAGTCAGCTTGCGGTGAGGGTGGATGGACCACCGTCATCGCGAGCAAGCTCGCTCCCACACTTTCCAGTGTCACCCACAAAAATCATGTTCATCACAAATCCCTTTGTGGGAGCGGGCTTGCTCGCGATAGCGATCATCCAGTCAGCGACGACCTCATTCAAGCCACCCCCTGCCCCTCCTGCAGCCGGCTGGAACGAAACTCCTTGGGCGACAGCTCGAACTGCTTCTTGAACGAACGGCTGAAATGCGCCGAATCGGTAAAGCCCCATTTGTAGGCAATCGAGGTAATGGACTCGTCCCGCAGGAACGGATTGGTCAGGTCATCAGCGCTGCGCTTGAGCCGGGCCCGCTGGATATAGCGGCAAACGCTGTCATCCTGCTCTTCGAACAATCGATACAGGTGCCGCACCGAAATATTCAGTCGATTGGCCAGGCCCACCGGGCTGAGGCCGGGCTGGGTCAGTGACTCATCGATGACCTTCTGTACATAGCTGCGCAGATGGCTGCCCTGCAACGCAACCCCCTCATCACGGGCATCGCTACTGTGCTCCAAGGCCGAGCCCAACAGTGAAACGAAGGCACTCTGCAACGCTTCACCCTCGCCCGCGGCGCCCTCGCCGTCGGGTGTGTCCCTGCACAGCTGGTCCATCAAGACATGCAGCATCCGCCCACACGCCTTGCTGGACGAAACCTTGCCGAAAGTCTTGGTCTCCCCGCCCAGTTGTCGCGACACGTCCTGGCGAGACAAGGACAGCACCGCGTGCTCGATCAGGCCGAACGGGCTGATCTCAAGCGCCCCCACGGAATCCATCAGCAGCAGTTCACCGGGTGCCAGCTGAATGCTCAAGCCGTTCTGGGTAATGCGGCAATAGCCGCTGCGCTGGCTGACCAGGAAGCAATCCTGGTCATCGTCGTGATCCGCGTTGGGTAAGTGACGCTTGATGCTACCGGCGTTGGTGCGCAGGTTCGCGAGGGCAAGGCCACCCCGATGGAAATTCGACACTTCACCAATAAACAGCGAACGATTGAAGGCCAGCTCGGTATCGAAGTGGCCGCAAGTCGCCCGCAGATCCCGGTTCCAGGTGTCCAGACCGTCCTGCCCAACCTGTTGCATGCTCATGGCATTCTCCGCAGTGGCTTATTGTTTTTGTGCGGCAATAGTTAACATGTTATCTATATGCACGCAACAAGTACCTGATCGCCAGAGCAGTAGCAGGAATGATGCCAGGGCAGCACAACAGAATCAGAGCGTTGCCAGTACCCGCTGCAGACCGCTCAAGGTTGCCAGCAAGACGCCGCGCTGCTCGCGGCTCAACGGGATATACCGACGAAAGGCCGGCATGCGATTGACCACTTCGCTACCGCCCATGTGTTCCACGCGCACGCACCACTGGCGTCCCTGCAAATCGATGCGCAACCGTTTGAAATCCAGGGGCATGAGGGCCTGATACAGCACAAGATCCTGCTCCACCGCCGCCTGCAACCGGGCCGCCAGGTCACTGCGCCCGTCCCGCTGCCGGCAGCGAATACCACTGCGCCGAACAGCCCCGCCGTGGTGCAGCTCCAGGCGCGCCGTGCCCTCTCGGGAGGCAGGCACGCGTAGGACGAACTCGGTCATCACCAGGTGCATCAACAACTGCGACTCGGTGCGTTCGACGATCTCCAACTGCAAGCTGCCATCGTCGGTGGCTGCCGTCGCCGTAGTCGGGCCCGTCACCTCGAATTGCGCCAGCGCCAGGTTGCGCCGCAGGTGCTCCAGGGTCACCCCGGGCCGATACCCGGCCGGGGTGCGCTGGGCGCTGAACGACTCAGACAGTTTTTGCAGCAGGGTCGACAAACTCGCCCGCAAGTTGCCCTGGCTCATGGGAGAACTCCTTGGCCAGCACGTCTTCTACCGGCGCTGGCTTGAATGGATTGACCTTCTGTACCACCAGGGTCCAGAACAAGGCGTACGCTGCCGTGCCGCCGAGCATCACCGCGAAGGGCACGTAGATGTCTGCCGGGTTCATGCCGGGCGGCGTGATGAACCACATGCCCAGCATAATGCCGACACTGGACAGGATCTGTGGCAACGGGAACCACGGCGAGCGATAGGCCCGCGGCAGATCGGGGCGACGAATCCGCAGGCTGACCACCGACACGGTCACCAACAGGTAGGCAAAACTCCAGGCGCACACCGCAGCCAGCACCAGGTGCATGATGTTGTCGGTATTGCCGCCCAGCCACCACGCGTGCAGGCACGGAATCAGCATCGCCACCAGGATGCACAGTAACGGCGTCTTGAAGCGCGGGTGCAGATAGGTGAAGATTTTCGGCAACGCACCGTCCACCGCCATGCCGTAGAGAATCCGCGGTACGCCGGCCATCAGGGTGTTGATGGTCGCCGCACCGGCAAACAGAAAGCCAATGCCCAGCCACATCGGACCGATATCGCCCATGACCTGTTCGGCGAAGCGTGGAATCGCCATGGGGGTGTCCAGCAGATGCACGCCGCTGGTGGCATCGAGCAGCACGTTTTCCACTTGGCGCTTCATCGCCGCACCGTAGATGAACATGCAGGTGGCGACGCTGAACAAGCCCAACATCATCGCCCGGGGCATGGTCCGGGCGGACTGGCGCAGGTCCGGTGCCAGCGGCGTGACGAATTCGCAGCCGACAAACATGAACATGGCCATGCCCACCAGCGACAGCACCGTGACCATATCGGTGCCCACCACGGACGCGCCGAACCAGCCCTCCAACTCCACTGCCGGAGCGGCGATCAGGCCCAGCACGCCGAACACCATCAGGGTGGTCCACATGCCGAACGTCAGGATGATTTCGGCCCGGCCAAAGGCGCTGACGCCGAACGCGTTGAGCACGCCAAAGACCACCACGAACCCCACGCCCAGCAACCAGGAGCCGCCTGCCGATTCGGCCAGGGTGTTGAGGTGCTCGAAGTTCACCAGGGCCATGACGCCGGCCAGGATGGTCTCGGCGGTTCCGGCGAACACATGGACGATCAGATAGGCCGACAAGGTGCCCGTAATCGCGAAGAAACGTCCCATGCCACAGTTGATGTAGTCATAGACCGAGCCGGTGGTCGGAAGAATCGACGCCGCCTCGGCAAACGTCGTCGCCTGGGCCAGCATCATTACCACGGCGATCAGCATCGCCACGGCAAAGGCGCTGCCGCCAATGCCAAAGCCCATGGTCGCGGTGAGAATCACGGGACTTGCCATGATCAGGCCAATGGTGCTGGCCAATGCGGTGGGAAAGCCCACCGAACCCCGGTTCAAGTGCTCGGTGAGCCTGTCATTGATCGACATGGTGCAAGGTCCTCGAAAGCGGATTTTTAGTATGGATGCCACAGCCGTCCAGGAACCGGCGATCATGCCTTCCCCAACCAGTCCCTGATCGAAACGGCGTTGCGTGCAGCCTTACTCTGCGCCGCGCCGCGCCGGGCGTCTTGCCCATGTCTGCCGCCGGTTTTGTTGCTGCCTGCCAACACCGCCGCGCTGGCGGCCTGGATCAACTCCATGGCAGGCAGGTGAAAGACTTCCCTGGGTACCTCTCCCCTTAATGCGCGCTCTACTGTCCTATCGCACTGGGGAATCCACCATGGAGCACACACGCCGTACACCTTTGCTGCGCAATGCCATCGGCCTGGGCATTGCCCTGATGGTCGCCGATTCATCGGCCCAGGCCTATGAGCTTTATTCCGACGAAGACACCACCGTCACCGGCAACTTCCTGGCGGTCTACGGGCTGTTCAACAGCCGCAAGAACTACGACGGCACCGCCGGTGGTTCGAGCTGGCGCGAAGGCTTCATTAAGTATGGCCTGAGTATCGACCAGACACTCGGCAGCCTGGGCAGTGTCTACGGGACGGCCAACCTGGTCAGCTCCGGCACTTGGGGCGATGGCGATGCAGCCGGCTTGAGCGACGGCTCCGAACGCACCACCAAGTTCGATGAAGCCTTTGCCGGCTGGCGTTCGGGGGACCTGTTCCCGGCATTGGGCAAAGACGGTGTCGACCTGTCCTACGGCCGCCAAGTGATCACCCTGGGAGACGGTTTCATCATCAACGACGATGGCCTGAACCTGGGCAAAGGCGTGGCCGATGGCGAGCTCAACCGGGGCGGCGCCTATTACCTGGCGGCCCGGCATGCCTTCGACGAGACCGCTGTCGTGCGCCTGGGAGGCAAGGAAGGCCTGCACGGCAGCCTGATGTGGATCAAGTCCGACAACCGCGCCCAAGCCAACACCGAAATGGCCGCCGGCACCCTGGAATACACCGCCGCGCCTGGCACCCTGGGGCTGACCTATATCCATGGCATCGATGTCGATGACCGCTACGCCAGCGACTTCCAGAAACAGCGCGAAGGCATGGACATCTATAGCCTGCGCGGCGCCGGCAATGCTGGCATCGAAAACGCCCACTTCGCCTTCGAGTACGCCTGGCAGGACAAGGACGCGGGCCCGGAGAAAGCCTGGTACGGCGAAGCCGGCTACACCTTCGCCGACCTGCCCTGGACACCGGACCTGACCTATCGCTACAGCCGTTACTCCAAGGACTGGGACTCGATGTTCAACGGCCAGAACCGCGGCTACGGCACCTGGTTCCAGGGTGAAGTGGCGGGCAACTATGCCGGCCCGTTCAATAGCAATACCGCCATCCAGCACGTGGGCCTCAAGCTCAAGCCGGCAGAAACCGTGACCATTGGCGCACTGTTCTTCGACTACCAGACCCTGCATGCCCGTGACGCGCTGAACCTCGATGCGCAGGAGCTGGACCTGTACGTGGAATGGGCGGTGAATGAACACCTGATCATCACGCCGCTGGTGGGCCTGTACAAGCCTGAGAAGGACGCGGACAGCGGTGGCAATCAGGTCGCCGGCAACGGCACCAACGTCTACAGCCAGTTGGTGGTGGCGGTTCCGTTCTGAACGTGGCGGGAGCTGCCCCGACGGCAGCTCCCGCTCGGCTTACTGTTTGTGCTGATGCAACATGGTCTGGATCTGATGGGTCGCCTGCCGGGTGCTCTGCGCCAGCTTGCGCACCTCATCGGCCACGACTGAGAAACCGCGCCCGACATCTCCGGCCCTGGCGGCTTCAATCGCGGCGTTCAAGGCGAGCAGATTGGTCTGGTCGGCAATGCCCTTGATCACCCCCACCACCGTGGCAATCTGGGCGTAGGTCACCTGGTTCTGTTCGAGCATGCGCTGATGGGTGGACTGGGCCGAGCGCTCATCGCTGATATCACGCACCGCACCAATGACCCGCACCAGTTGCCCATGCGAGTCGCGTACCGCCCGACCGCGTTCACGACACCAGATGTAATCCCGGGTCTTGTGGCGCATCCGGTATTCGAAGACGTATTCACCGCTGCCCTGGGAGCCAAGGATTTCCCGGTCGAAAATGGCCATGATCTTGGGCAAGTCGTCCGGGTGGGTGATGCCGACCTGGGCATCCCAGCCATCGGGCAAGTCATCCGGCCCATACCCCAGCAGCGAACGGAACTGACTGGAAAAGCGCATACCACTGGCCGGGTGCTGGAGGTCACCGTTGACGACCGTGATATCCCAGCAGCCTTCAGTCAAGGTCGATTGCAGCAACTCCCAGATCTGCGCATCCTGGCGTTGTTGCTGTAGCTGCTGGCGGTGTTCGCCCAGACGAACTTCAAGCGCCTGCTCGCGCTCAAGGGCTTGCTCCAATTGCTGGCGAAACCTGTGCATCTCACGCTCGCAATGCTGCCATTGCAGGGTTTGCGCCTGCACTTGTGCTTCGACCTGATGCAGATGTGCAGTCGCGCTCGCCACCTGCCGTGCATGCTGTTCAAGGACGGTGCGCAGTTGCGGATACGCGTCGAGCTGCGGCGTGTCCTCCGTTTCGCCGGTCAGCACGCGTTGCACCTGCGCAGTCAACGCCAGTCTCTGTTTGTTGGTCTGGAGAAACATCGCCCGCCCCTATGCCATCAAGTCGAAACCCGGATCTGATCGCAAACCGGCCAGGCTGGCTTGTCCCTGCCTGCACGAGGCCTTGCTCCTGGCTGCCAACCACCCAGGCTGGCAGCCACAGACATACGGCGCGGCAGGCACAGTCAAGCTGGATGGTCCTGCCGGGATTACCCTCGGGGCTTTCCCTATTCGTGATCAGGAAACCCTCATGAGCGATATTGCCCTGCTGCCTCAGGTCGAAGCCTTCCTCGGCAGACATCACGCCCTGTTCATCGACGGTGGCTACGTCGAAAGCCAGAGCAGCCAGACACTTGACGTCGTCAATCCTGCCAACGGCCAAGTCATCGCCCAGGTCAGCGACGCCACTTCCGGCGACATTGATGTGGCGGTGGAGTCGTCCCGCCGCGGCTTCAAGCAGTGGTCCCAAACGGCACCCGCGGTCCGCGGCCATGTGCTGCTCAAGTTGGCAGACCTGCTGGAACGCAACCGCGAAGAGCTGGCGCAGATCGAGACCTGCCAGTCGGGGAAGATCATCCACATCTCCCGGGCCTTCGAAGTCGACCAGGCCGCTCATTTCCTGCGTTACTACGCTGGCTGGGCGACCAAGATCAACGGCGAGACGATCACCCCATCACTGCCCTCCTTCGCTGGCGAACGCTACACCGCGTTCACCTTGCGCGAACCGGTTGGGGTGGTGGTCGGTATCGTGCCGTGGAATTTTTCCACCATGATCGCCATCTGGAAATTGGCCTCAGCCCTGGTGACCGGTTGCAGCATCATCATCAAGCCCAGCGAGTTCACCCCGCTGACCATCCTGCGCATCGCAGAACTGGCCATCGAGGCCGGCCTTCCGGCCGGTGCCCTGAATGTGTTGACCGGCGGCGGCCAAGTGGGCAAAGGGCTGATCGAACACCCGGGCACCAACAAGGTCTCATTCACCGGTTCCGTGCCCACCGGCCTGGCGGTGGGCCAAGCGGCCATGGGCGCCGGGTTGACCCGTGCAACCTTGGAACTGGGCGGGAAGAATGCGGCGGGGTTCCTGCGGGATATCGATCCCGAGGTGGCGGTCAACGGCATCATCGAGGCCGGCTTTCTGCATTCGGGACAGATCTGTGCCGCAGCGGAACGGTTTTTTGTCCATCGGTCGCAGATCGAGTCGATCATGGACAAACTGGCCCAGCGCCTGAGCAAACTCACCATCGGCTCGCCCCTGGACGAACGCACCGAATTCGGCCCGGTGACCAACCGCCAGCACCAGCGCAAACTCGCGGAATTCTTCGCCAAGGCCCGCGCACAGAACAACACCATCGTCCACGGCGGCAAGCTGATCGATGGACCGGGTTGCTATGTGGAGCCGACCATCATCCTCGCCAATCGCCGCGACGACAGCCTGCTCAACGAAGAAACCTTCGGCCCGATCGCCACGTTCTTCCCTTACGACAGTGAGGAGGAACTGCTGGAGCTGATGAACGACACTCCCTACGGCCTGAGCGCCAGTCTCTGGACCAACGACCTGGGCAAAGCCCTGCGCATGGTTCCCGCCATCGAAGCTGGCACGGTCTGGGTGAACATGCACACCCTGCTCGACCCGGCGGTGCCTTTTGGCGGCAGTAAATCTTCAGGGATAGGCCGTGAATTCGGCAGTGCATTCATTGATGATTACACCGAACTGAAGTCGGTGATGATCCGCTACTGACCTTCAAGGGCTCTGTGACAACCCCAGAGCCCTACCCGCAAAAATCCCCCTTGTGGGAGCGGGTTTGCTCGCGAAAGCGGACTATTCAGTCAACCATGATGCCGACTGACCCAACGCCTTCGCGAGCAGGCTCGCTCCCACAGTTTCACCGCCGGCAGGCGTTGACCCGTGGAACTCGGCCGCGCCAGGGCTGGGCGCGTTCCAGTTGGGCGGCCAGGGCCAGCAAAGTGTTTTCCTCGCCAAAGCGACCGGCAAAATGCGCCCCCATCGGCAGGCCATTGGCGCTCCAGGACAACGGCACGGACATCGCCGGCTGACCGCTGGCATTGAACAGTGCAGTGAATGGCGAATAGCTGTGGTAGCGCTCGATCAGTTGATCCAGGCTCATGCACACATCCTGCAGATCCAACTCGCCAATCAGCACCGGTTCACGGGTCAGGACTGGGGTCAGGATCACGTCGTAGTCCTGCATGAACACCGCCAACTGCCGGCCGAGGGCATGAATCCATTCCACCGCCGCGGCATATTGGGCGCCGCTGACGTTGCCCTTGTCCCGCAAGATGATCCGGGTGCGCACCTCCAGCTCTTCGGCCTGCACGGCAAACCCACGCATCTGGCCCAGCAGGTCGACATAGTGACGAGAGCTGGCGCCAATGATGGTGAACACGTGGTCGAGAAACTCCAGCAATCCCACCGGCAGGCTCACCGGTTCGACACGGTGCCCCAAGGACTCGCACAACCGCGCGGCCTCGCCCACCGCCTGAAGGCTCTGGGGTGACGTAGGCCAAGGCTCGAGTTGCTCGACCAGGGCAATGCGCAACGGCTTGGGATCAGCCTGCACCGCCATCACATACGGCAACGCCTGGACCGGCGCGGCATAGGGCGCCCCCAGGTCCATCCCGGCGGTGGCGTCCAGCAGCGCCGCACTGTCGCGCACCGACAAGGTAATCGCATGGGGCGTGCCCATCCCCGCCCAGCCCTCGCCCACTATCGGCCCCGACGGCAGCAAGCCACGGCTGGGCTTGAACCCGAACACACCGCAGCAAGACGCCGGCACCCGCAATGAACCACCGCCGTCGTTGCCATGGGCGAACGGCACCACCCGGGCCGCCACCAACGCCGCCGCGCCGCCACTGGAGCCACCGGCGCTGTGGTCGGTGCTCCAGGGGTTGCGGGTGGCGCCGAAGCGCGCGGACTC
Source organism: Pseudomonas fluorescens (assembly GCF_001623525.1). Taxonomy (NCBI): domain Bacteria; kingdom Pseudomonadati; phylum Pseudomonadota; class Gammaproteobacteria; order Pseudomonadales; family Pseudomonadaceae; genus Pseudomonas; species Pseudomonas fluorescens. The sequence goes on from NZ_CP015225.1 coordinate 1,566,063, forward strand.
GGTGGAGTACGAGGTGCCGAACTCCGGCGAAGTGCTGGTGCCCATCACTTGACATCCGGCACGACGCAGACGCGTCACGACTTCCGATTCGAAATCCGCCCGGAAGTCGCCCAGTGCGCGTGAGCCGTTAGTCATCGCCGCGCCGTGGACCGGCGAAAACAGGTCTTTGATCAAGGTTGGCACACCGGCCAGCAAACCTTGGCCAACCTCTGGCGTACGCGCCGCCTCCCGAGCCGAATCGTACAAACGCTCTGCCACCGCATTGAGCTGCGGCTCGACCCGCTCCAGGCGCTCGATGGCGGTTTCCAGCAGTTCGCCGGGCTGGACTTCGCCACGCCTGACCCACTCGGCCAGCGCCGTGGCGTCTTCACTGTCCATCAAATGGTGGATGTCTTGCATACCCATGTTTCAGATTCCTTATGTCACGACGATTGATGTGATCCGACGGTGCTCGCCTGCCCCTGGCCCCGTGCACGCAGACCGGCAATGACCCAGAACAATGCCAAGGTAAAACTGGCCAGGGCCAGCCACTGGATGGCGTGACGCAGGTCACCGGCGAAGACAACCACCGACGCCACCACCAGCGGACTGACGAATTGGCCGATGTACAGGCACGAGGTAAACCCGCCCAAACCCCGGCCGCGGGTGTTGGCGGTCAAGGCATTCATCACCGGCGCCATCACATTGGGCACCAGCAACCCGGCCCCCAGGCCCTGGATGAACACCGCCACCAGCACAGCGTTGTAGCTTTGTCCGCGCATCAGCAACCACAGCCCCAGGCCCATCAAGCCGAGCAACAATGCGTTGCAACCGGCGATGCCGAAGCGACGGCGCAGCAACGGCCACATCAGCGAACCGCCCAAGGTCGCCAACAGGCTCAGCCCCGCCGCCAGGCCGATCAGCGTGCTGGAGGTGATGCCCAGGCTGACCAACAACGTCGGCGCCTGGATAGGCATGATGAATGTCAAGACCATGCCGCCCAGAATCATCAGGTAGCCGACCAGCAGTGGCAGCACGGCGACCTTGGCCGGAGCCGACTCATCGACGCGCTGCTCGACCTTCTGCTGCTTCGTCACCGGCGGTTCCCAGAGGACTTTCATCATGGCCGGCACCAGCAGCAGTGGCAGCAGATACAACAGGAATGGCGCACGCCACGAGTGCTCGCCGAGCACACCGCCCACCACGAAAAACAGCGCCCCCACCAGGCCAATGGTCACCACCTGCCGGTTGACGTAACGCAACCGCTCCTCGCCCTGCCAATAGTCAGCGATCAAGGTTGCGCAGCAGGTCATCACCGCAGCCTCCGTACACCCGAACAACAGCCGCACACCGACTATCGAAGGCAGGCTATCGAGCAGGGCCGGCAATGCGCCGAGCAAGGCGTAGAGCACCGTGGCAATCACCAGCAACGCCTTGCGTCCAACCCGGTCGGCCAACCAGCCAGCCAAGGGTGCGCACACTGCAATCGCCAGGGCGGGACCGGTAATCGCCAACGGCACCAGCAGATCGGCGCGCGGTTCCAAGGGACCGAATTCGGCCCCCAACCGGGGCAGGATCGGCGTGACCATCACCGCGCCCATGATCGTCAGGCTGCTGCCCAGCATCAGCACCCCGCCTTCGCGCCAACTGGCCTGGCGCGACGGGGTGGCCGCCGTTGAAACGGAACTTGATTGGTTCATGACGAGCCCCTTCTAGAAACTGTGGGAAATACGCAGCGCCGCGGTATAGCCCTCGGCGCGGTTGCGCGCATCGAGCTCCTTGTAGACATGCAGCCACACGGGTGGAATGCCGGGCTTGAAGTAGCTCACCGCCGGCCCGACCGCCAACACCCGGGCGCGATTGCCGGTTTCCAGCCCCGGCGCGTCGTCATCGGTGAACTGCCGGTAGTAGTACCCGCCCACGCCCAAGGTCCATGGCCCGACGTGCTGGCCCACGGCAAATTCGTGACGGTACTCGACGCCATTCTTGTAGTCGGTGGCGTGGTTGCGGGTGTTGATGTCGGCTTCAAAGCTGGAAGACACCTCGAAGCCGCTGTCGAAGATGTAGGTGGCGTTGAGGATCGGCGAGAAGGTCCAGTGGTTGAGACCCGGCGAGATCAAGCGATCCTTGTCGTAGTCGCCCGTGGGGGCCTGGATCTGGAACTGTGCATTGACGAACAGGTTCGGCGACAGGGTCCATTGCAGGATAACCGGCAACACCTGGATATCAGCCAGGCGAAACGGGTCGGCCGCAAGGTCCAGCGGACCGACAGGCGTCTGCACCTGTAGCGAAGCGTCCATCTGGAAAAACGGCACGACGGCGCCGAAGCCATACTTGGCACCCAGCACCGTGTAATCGGTCATGCGCATGTAGGCGACGCCGATGGACAAGACATCCAGGGAGAAATTGTTGTCCACGGACTTGCCGTGGCGATCCTTCTGCACGTTGGCCGAATAGAACGCTGTACGCAGGCCGACGGTGCCAAAGGGCGTGGCCGGCGGCATCATGCCCGCGCCGAAATCATAGACCCCGACCGCCGTGGTCGGCGCGCCGTTTTCGGTGCCATGGGCAACGGTGCAGGCACCGAGCAGCCCCAGGGTTAACCACGTACAGTGCCAGACGTTTGTTTTTTTGTTTTGGTACATCGAATGCCCCTCCGACCATGTGGTGTTGGGGTCATCCTAGGGAGCCAGCCGGTCAGCCGTTATCCGTTTTCAGCACAGATGCGTGCGACGCAAGGTGTGTGACGGGGTTTCGCCAAACAGGGTCCGGTAATCACTGGAAAACCGGCTCAAATGCCAGAACCCCCAGCGTGCCGCCACCTCCTGCACACCCAGCACCTGATCGCCATTGCGCAGCTCACGGCGCACCGCATTGAGGCGCAACGCCCGCAGATAAGCCACCGGATTGATGCCCAGGGTCTCCTGGAAGCAATACTGCAGTTTGCGTCGGCTGGCACCGATGTGATTGCACAGGTCGAGGATCGACAGCGGCTCATCGACATGGGCCAAGGCGTACTCCCGGGCGCGGTCGACCATGCGTTTGCGCGCCGTGGGACTGAGCGGTGGTGCTTCGTCCGGCGCCACCAGTTCCAGTATGTGCAACATCACCGTGTCGCGCAGGCCCCGGCGAATCGACTCGTACCCCAGCAACGAGTCACGCCCCTGCTCGCCCCCTTCAAGCTCATCGAACAACGCCGCAAGCTCGGCGGGCAGCGTCGAGTTGCCAAGACGGTAACACTTGGGAAGATCGGTAATTCGAAAGCGACTGCCTTGTCGCTCCAGCACATGCTCCAACGCCTGCTCGTCGATGGCGACACCGAGCAGATCCAGATGCTGGGGCGTGCGCAACTCAGGCAGGTTATGCCCATGGGCGACCAATAGGCTCGGTTCGACAATCGGGTGCCCGGAGCAAAAGACCGGCCCATCCGCACTCAGTGGCACGCTGAAGGTGATGGCGCCCTCCCAGGCCATGCCTTGCTTGGTCAGGGCCTGATTAGAGCGGTCGCGCACCAACTGCATCCAATCCGAGCGGAACTCGATCAACTCGCCGTCGAAGCGACCGGGGGTCAACTGGTCATAGCAGACCTGCCACCCCCCCATGTTGCGGGCGTGCTCATCGATGTCAGCGGTGCGGAACCGATTGATCGGCAGCGTCGGCAACAGGTCCGACGAGACCGCTGGCTGCGCCATGTTGGAGTTGTTCATTGACCCGACCTTTGATGATTCCAGGGCTTACGGGTCAAAGCTCAGGCAAGTTCCATTCCGCCCCGTGGACCGGTCGGGCAATTGTGCCGAAAACGGATAATCGGCCCGGATTCAGCTGCCGGCGTCGGCATGGGCCTCTTCGAAGAAATAGTCCTTCCAGCTGTCGGCCTTGTTTTTCAACACGCCCAGTTCATGCAGTTTTTCGGCATAGATGTAGGTGCGTTGCGGAACGACGATGAAGTCGATTTCGGGGTCGGTGACGATTTTTTCCACCAGCGCCAGCGGCAACTTGGACTGTTCAACGCGGATGTAGGTCTGGGCAGCGGCCGGCTTGTCGGCCTTGATGATGCCTTGCGCCTCCACCAAGGCATCGTAGAACGCCTTGTAGGTCTTGGGGTTTTCGTCGTGGAATTTTTCCGTGGTGTAGAGCACGTTGAACGTCGCCGGCCCGCCCAGCACATCATAGGAACTGAGCACCTTGTGCACATTGGGGCTTTGCAGTGCCTGGTACTGGAACGGTGGGCTGGAGAAGTGCGAATTGATCTCCGACTGGCCGGCGATCAGCGCCGCCGTCGCATCCGGGTGCGGAAGGCTGACCGAGATGTCGTCGAATTTCTTGAAATGATCGTTGCCGAACACCTTGGCGGTTTCGATCTGCAACGTGCGCGACTGGAACCCGACACCCGCCGCCGGGACGGCGATCCGGTCCTTGTCGGTGAAGTCCTTGAGGCTCTTCACGTTCGGGTTGTTGGTCAGCAGGTAGTTGGGCATCGACCCCAGCGAGGCGATGGCCTTGACGTTCTGCTTGCCGCGGGTCCGATCCCAGATCGTCAGCATCGGCGGAACGCCCGCCGACACCACATCCAGGGCGCCGGTCAGCAAGGCCTCGTTCATCGCCGTCGCGCCGGAAATGCTGTTCCAGTCCACTTTGATATCCAGGCCCTGGGCCTTGCCATGCTTCTCGATGAGCTGCTGGTCACGCACCACATCCAGGATCAGGTAGCCGATACCGAATTGCTGGGCAATGCTGATCTTGCCCTCGGCATGGGCCAAGGGATTGAGCAGCGCAGTGGCCGCCAGGGAAACCAACAAGGTGAGCGCAGGACGCTTGAAAGCCATGGTCTGGTGAACCTCACAGTAGGTGAAAAGACTGAAGGTCACGACTTTAAAGCTATAAGAATATTAATTTAAATACCTTAATAGAATATAAATAGCACCTAAATATTCAGTATCCGAGCCTATGAAGCCGCACTCACGGGCACGATCACTTGATAACCTTGCAGACCTCCCCTGACGAACACCCGGCGCGAAGCGAACATGAACGAGATGTCCCTGGATATCGGCATCGCCACCGAGTCCGCTTTCAAATGGCCCAGGTGCTGGAATGGCGCCTGGCTAACACAGGTCGGTAGTCAATCGAGCATTTCGGCACTTTGGCCGAGCGTTTCGGCACAGTAACCACTCCTTGTTCATCCTAGACTCGAGCTTCACTTTTAAGCCCCAGATGGAATCACGATGAAAATCAGGTCACTCCTGCCTGCACTCACCATGGCCGTAGCATTCAGTGGATACGCTGCCGATTTCTCACTGACCAGCCGGGATATTGCTGACAACCGTCCGCTGACCAGTCGCGAAGTGTTCCAGGGCTTCGGTTGCGAAGGTGGCAACACGTCTCCTGAGCTTTCCTGGACAAACGCCCCCGCGGGGACCAAAAGTTACGCGATCACGGTCTATGATCCCGATGCGCCGACGGGTAGCGGTTGGTGGCATTGGACAGTGGTCAACCTACCCGCTTCTACCCATAGCTTGCCAAGCGGAGTGGGAGCGAATCTGCCTGCCGGTGCCGTACAAGGGCGAACCGATTATGGCCAGCCAGGATTTGGCGGGGCTTGCCCACCGGTAGGGGATAAGCCCCATCGCTATCAATTCACCGTATGGGCATTGAAAGTCGATAAGCTCCCCCTCGACGGTGAGGCCAGTGGCGCCTTGGTTGGATACATGCTCAATGCCAACGTCCTGGCCAAAGCGACGATCACTTCAACTTACGGACGTTAAAAACGATGCGCGCTTGTGACGGCATACAGCACCGGGAAAACATTATCGATGCGTGTGTCATACAGGCGCGACAACCCCTTAGCTTGTCAAGGGTACCGGTGTTCGCGACCACTCTGTGTCGAGTGCGGCAGGGGGAAAAACTGTTGCAATGGGATGACCGGGAGATGCGCGCGGGGCCGCAACATCTGATTCTGATGCCGGCCGGACGCGAGCTTGGTATCTCGAACTTCCCCGGCCCTCACGGTCACTACATCGCCGATGCGGTCACCTTTCCGCTCTCGACACTGCGTAACTTCAGCAGCCGATATAGCCAACAGATCATGAGCCGTCGCGGTGCACTGAAGACCGATCTGTGCGTCCCTCTGGACAGGCACACGACACAGGCATGGAATCAGCTGTTGGCCTCCATCAATGCGAACGCCCCGGACGCATTACGCACGCTCTATGGGGAAGCGGTTCTTCTGAGCCTGTGCCTTGGTGGCCAGATCGGACCTTTGCTGATGGGGCGCAACGATCCCATTTGCGAACGTGTGCAGCAGATGGTGATGGGCAGCCCGGAGAGAGACTGGACGGTGGCGAGCGTTGCCCAGCAACTTAACCTGGGTGAGTCGACATTGCGCCGCCAACTGGCGAATGAGGGGGACAGTTTCCGGAGCATCCTGGAGGGCGTTCGACTGGCGACAGCATTGCAATGGTTGCAAACAACGTCTCGTCCCATCGGTGAAATTGCCGGAGCCTGCGGTTACGCCTCGGCCTCACGTTTTGCGGTGCGCTTTCGCTCGCGCTATGGCCTGTCGCCACGTGAATTGCGGGCAACGATTTAAGCATTGCGGTGAGGTTCCCTCCGCTCGACATAACCTGGCACACCGTCGATATCCTTCGGGTCTTCGCCGGTCTTTCCCGACGCCTGCCAACGATCCTTGGGCAGGCGTTTTTTCCGGTGCTCGTCCCCAAGCCAGCCTGAATATCGTCACTGCCCAGCAAAATCCGCATCAATGCCCGCCCATCGCCCTCCGTGCACAAGGTAAGGTAGGCAGAAATCATCCGGATCGAGGTGTGCCGTGGCGTCCTATTCCTTGCGTCAGCTGAAGTACTTTGTCACCACCGTCGAATGTGGCAGTGTCGCCGAAGCCTCTCGCAAGCTGTACATCGCCCAGCCGTCGATCGCTTCCGCCATCAAGGGCTTGGAAGACAGTTTCGGTGTGCAATTGCTCATTCGTCATCACGCCCAGGGGGTATCGCTGACGCCCGGCGGCGCGCGCTTCTATCGCAAGGCCCAGGAGCTCTTGCGCATGGCCCGGGAGTTCGAGCAGAACGCGCTGGCCGATAACGATGTGGTCAGCGGACAGATCGACATCGGCTGCTTCGAAACCGTCGCCCCGCTCTACCTGCCACGGCTGATCGCGGGCTTTCGCGAGCGCTTCCCGGGGGTGGAAATCCGCGTGCAGGATGGCGAGCAACAGGAGCTGGTGCAAGGCCTCACAGGGGGGCGTTTCGACCTGGCGATTTTTTATGAACACGACCTCGACAGTACCATCGAGACCGAAGCACTGACGGCGCCGCAACGCCCCTACGCGTTGTTGCCGGTGGGGCACCGCTTCGCCGACCAGGCCCAGGTGTCGCTGCGCGACCTGGCCCTCGAACCGATGATCCTGCTGGATGTGCAGCCCAGTCGCACTTATTTCGTGAGCATCTTCGAGGAGCTGGGCCTGACGCCCAACATTGTCTTCAGTTCGCCGTCCATCGAGATGGTGCGGGGCATGGTCGGCCAGTCCTTTGGTTTTGCCGTACTGGTGACCCGCCCGCACTCCACCTGCACCTACGATGGGCAACACCTGGTGTGCGTCGACATCGCCGAGGACGTGACCGGTTCGGCACTGGTGGCAGGCTGGCTCAAGCGCGCGCACCTTACCAAGCCGGCGCAGTTGTTTGTCGACTACTGCAAGGAACAGTTCAGGCAATGGTTGCCTTGAGCCACGACAGGCCAGGCACAATTGCCCGCCCCGGCCTGTAAGTAAAACACCAACCCCGTGGCGAGGGAGCTTGCTCCCGCTGGGTTGCGCAGCGACCCCATGCAAGCCGAACGCGGTCAGGCTGATACACCGAGGCGCCTGGTGTCGGGGCTGCTGCGCAGCCCAGCGGGAGCAAGCTCCCTCGCCACAAGGGATATGTCTAGCGAGCGGCCCAGGCGTTGAAGCGTTGTTCCAGTTCCTCGCCATGATCGACCCAGAACTCCGCGTCCACGGCTTGGGCTTCAGCCAGGTTGGCCTCGGCGGTGGGCAACTGTTCCTGTACCGCCGTCGGCAACAGCGCCAGCGTCTTGCGGTGCACCGGCCCATAAGGGATGTTTTCCGAAAACACCTTCTGGGTCTGCGGCTGGCTGGCAAAGGCAATGAACTGCTCGGCCAGGGCCTTGTTCGGCGTGCCCTTGACCACGGCCCAGTACTCCGGGTCGTAGAGGCTCTGCGGCCAGACGATGCTCAGCTTCATGCCTTCTTTCTGCGCCGACGCGATGCGTCCGTTGTAGGCCGCACTCATCGCCACGTCCCCCGCCACCAACCACTGCGCCGGTTGCGCGCCGGCTTCCCACCACTGGATGTTCGGCTTGATCTGGTCGAGCTTGGCGAATGCCCGGGACACGCCTTCCGGGGTGTTCAGCACCTTGTACACGTCCTGCGCCTTGACCCCGTCGGCCAGCAAGGCGATTTCCAAAGTGTACTTGGCGCCCTTGCGCAGGCCGCGCTTGCCCGGGTACTCGGCAACGTTCCAGAAATCCGCCCAGGACTTGGGGGCCTTGGCCAGCTTGCTCTGGTCATAAGCCAGGACCATCGACCAGACGTAGGTGGCGACCCCACATTCATTGAGCGCTCCCGGCACATAGTTCGCCGGGTCGCCCAGGCGCCCCAGGTCAAGCTTCTCGAACAGCCCCTCCTCGCAACCACGCAACAGCTCGGGGCTCTCCACTTCGACGACGTCCCAGCTGGTGTGGCCGGCGGCGACCATGGCCTTGATCTTCGACAATTCACCGTTGTATTCGCCAGCCACGATGTTTCCCGCACCGCTGGCGTTGAAAGGTTGGAAGTAGGCCTTGTCCTGGGCCTGCTTGGTGGCGCCGCCGAAGGAAATCACGGTCAGGCTCTGTGGCGCGGCCAGGACACTGGTACTCAGCAACGCCAGGGCACACGCAATATTGCAACGCAAGGATCTGGACATGAAGCGGTTCCTCGAAAATACCGGCTCGCCCGCACGAGCCGGTGACGGGACTCAAAAGTGACCGTAAATACGGGCGGCAAGGTCTACAGCAAAGGCTCTTGTCGGCCTGTTCATGGGTGTCGCCTGGCTGACCACGAGGAATCTCCTTCCATTGAAATCGTGCTCCTCAGGCACCTTGCGGTCAGCAATCATTGGGTTCACAGAGATAGCTCGCCAGCCGATCCATCAAGCGGTCGCAGGCGGCCATTTGTTCAACGCTCACGTATTCGTCGGGCTTGTGCCCCTGGTCCATGCTGCCGGGACCACAGACCACCGTCGGCACCCCGGCCTGATGGAACAGGCCGCCTTCGGTGCCAAAGGCGACGGTGCCGAACGCGTCGCTGCCGCACAGTTGCGCAATCAGTCGGGCGGCCGCGCTGTCCGGCGAAGTGGCCAGGCCCGGGTAGGCCGACAACGGTTCGAAGCGGATAGCCGTATCCCCCGCCACCGCCTGCATGGCCGGCAGCAGGGTCTGCTCGGCATAACCTTGCAATTGCTCGACCACCACGAGGGGATCGAAATCCGGCAAGGCGCGCACCTCGAAATCGAAACGACAGTCCGCCGGGACGATGTTCAGCGCCGTGCCGCCGTGGACCACCCCGACCTGCACCGTGGAACACGCCGGGTCGAAGCGCGGGTCGTGCCGTGAGGGTTCGGCCAACTGCGCGCCGATCTCGCCCAACCGCCCGATCAGGCGCGCCGCCTGTTCGATAGCGTTGACCCCATAAGGGGCGTAGGCCGAATGGCAGGCCGCCCCTCGCACATGACAACGCATCGCCAGCTTGCCTTTGTGCCCCAGCACCGGTCGGAGTTGGGTGGGTTCGCCAATCAGGCACAGGGCCGGTTGCGCGATCCGCCGAACCAGCACCTCCAGCAAGCTGTGAACGCCCAGGCAACCCACCTCTTCGTCATAGGAAAACGCCAGGTGCACCGGTCGCCGAAGCGGGCTGGACAAGAACACCGGCACCGCCGCGAGCACCGAGGCCAGATACCCCTTCATGTCCGCCGTGCCGCGCCCGAACCATTTCCCGTCCATCTCGGTCAGGCAGAACGGATCGACCGTCCAGGCCTGCCCGTCCACCGGCACCACATCGGTATGCCCGGACAACACCACGCCACCGGGCACCGCAGGGCCAATGCTCGCCAGCAGGTTGGCCTTGGTTCGCTCGGCGTTGTAGATCAGCTCGCTGTTCACGCCCAGCCCTTGCAAGTAGTCGCGCACGAACTCGATCAAGGCCAGGTTCGAATCGCGGCTGACCGTGGCAAAGCTCACCAGCTCGGCAAGCAGCGCGCGACTGCGCAGCTCACTCATCACCCGGCACCCCATAACTCGGCGCCAGGGTCGGGTTGAGCGCACGGGTCAGGTAATCCTGCAATTGCGGCTGATAGGCGAGCCAGAGTTTTTCCAGCTCGCCGATGGGACTTTCCTCGGCCCAATCCACCCGCAGATCGACGATGGGCCAGGTCAGGTCATCCACCACCGACAACGCCGCCGAGTGCACCGCCCCGGCTTCGCCACCGGCCGCCTGCCCGGCCTGCAGCGCGCTCAGCAGGCGTGACGCGAGACAGCCTTCGCTGCGTTCGAAAGCCGCGACCATGGCCTCGATCACCCCCGGGTTGGCCAACAGATTGCCGGCCACCACGCACTGATCACCGGCCAGTGCGTTGTGAATGCCCAGGGCGTGACTGCCAGTGAAAATCGCCGTGTGTCCGTGGGCATCGACCACGGCCACCTGGCGGTACTGGCTGTAGCCGTTGCGCGCCAGGGCGCGGTCCACCGCCTCTTGCGCCGTCAGGCCGCCCGCCAGCTCATCCAGGATCAGCGGGCCGAGGGCCGGCAGCGTAATGTTCTGGCTCGACACCGCGCCGACGCCGGCGCGCAACCAGGGGCAACGGGCACCGACGGCAATGCTCGAGGAACTGATGGCGATGCCTAACTGGCCAGTTTCGGCGCAGCGCCCGACGATGGAAAAAGTCATGCCGCACTCCTTATTCGGGGATCACCGCAATCACGTCGATTTCCATCAGCCACTGCGGCTGGCCCAGGGCACTGACCACCAGGCCGGTGGAGATCGGAAACACGCCCTTGAGCCACTTGCCGACCTCCTGGTACACCGGCTCGCGATAACGCGGGTCGATCAGGTATGTCGTGGTCTTGACGATGTGGCTCAGGTCGCTGCCGGCCTCTTCCAGCAATTGCTTGACGTTGCGCATGGCTTGCTCGGCCTGGGCGCGAGGATCGCCCAGGCCCACCAGTTGACCGTTGAAGTCGGTGCCGACCTGGCCGCGCACATAGACGGTGTTGCCGGCGCGCACGGCCTGGCACAGATCGTTGTCCAGCGTCTGGTTCGGGTAGGTGTCCTTGGTATTGAACATGCGAATACGCGTGTGAGTAGGCATCAACGAACTCCCGTGAGACTGGTTTTCGAACGCTGTGAATCGCTGTCGAGCGCCGACGCCTGGCGCTGGGCAGCATCCTGATAGGCGAGATAAATGCGTTGCTTCACGATGTGGTCGGCAATATGCCGGGCGTCATGCCAGACGCCCCAGATGAACGCCGAGCCCCGTCGCGACAGCCAGGGCAAGCCGACGAAATACAGGCCCGGTTCCCTGGAAACGCCACGCTGATGCCGAGGCTTGCCATTGGCGCCGAGGGCGTCGACCTTCAGCCAGCAGTAATCCACCGAGTAGCCGGTGGCCCAGATGACACTGGTCACGCCGGCGGCGACCAGGTCCAGTTCCAGGATCGGCTGGGTCAGGCATTGCGGATCGGGCAGCCGATGACGAGCTTCAGGTTCGATCGGCAGGTCCAGGCCGTTGCGGGCGATGTAGGCGTCGGCGGCGTCCAGCAGCGCCAGGTAGTTTTCGTCGCCGCGGGCGATGTTTTCGGCCAGATTCGGTTCAAAGGTCACCACGCTGCCATTGAACGATTTCGTCAGCCCCACCAGGGTGATGCCCTCCTGGGCCAGCCGGCGAAAATCCACGGTATGGCCACCGCGGGCACCGCTCACCGCGATAGTGACGTGCTCCTTGCCTGGCTGGACCGCCTCCGCATCCCACTCGCCCAGCACACCCAGCCACCAGCAGAAATCGCGGTTGCGATAGGCCCGGGGCGGACGATCGTGGGCGCCCACCGAGAGATAGACCTGTTTGCCGGCGCGCTGCAGTTCATCGGCGATCTGCACCCCCGACGACCCGGCGCCCACCACCAACACAGCCCCCTCGGGCAATTGCCGGGGATTGCGGTACTGGGCCGAGTGCAACTGGGTAACCGTCGCCATATCGGGTGCAATCGGTGGAATCACCGGCCGCTGAAAAGGCCCGGTGGCGACGACGACATGGATCGCCTCGATCAAGCCTTCAGAGGTTTCAACGGTGAACCCCGGACGGCCGACATTGCGCTCGACTTTCCTGACCTCCACGCCGGTACGGATCGGCGCGTTGAACTTGTTGGCATAGGCTTCGAAATAATCGGCCACCTGGTCCTTTGTCGCGAAGTCATCAGGACCGAGTCCCTCGAATTCCAACCCCGGAAAACGGTCATGCCAGGCCGGGCCATTGGCGACCAGCGAATCCCAACGTGATGTGCGCCAAGCTTCGGCAATGCGGCTTCGCTCCACCACGAGATGCGGCACGCCTTGCCGGCTCAAGTGCTCACTCATGGCGATGCCGGCTTGGCCGGCGCCTATGACGAGCGTATCGATGTGTAGGGTTTCAACGGGCATGTCTGTGCACTTCCGGCAGTAGGTTCGATTCAGGCGGGCATGGCGCCGCCTCGGGTTCGGCTTTCTTGTTGTTCTGCGGTTGCGGTTATCGAGATGAGGTGTCGAGGCGATTGTGTTGGCAGGCGGGAATTTGCGAAACGAGGGTTTTTATCGTTGCTGGGAAGGAAAAAAATGGGCTACTGCCCGGGCGTGATACCCAAAGGAACAAGGCGAGCCTTGTTTGCAACTGAGACATACGGAACCTGTGGCGAGGGAGCTTGCTCCCGCTGGGCTGCGCAGCGGCCCCAAACCTATCACCAAGGTCTGTCAGGCGGACTGCGTCCAGTTTTTAGACTGCTGCGCAGCCAGCGGGAGCAAGCTCCCTCGCCACGGTATTGAGGTGCGGCACAGCGGGCTTATCCCGCCACGCCACCGGCCTGGATGGCTCACTCACTGCATCCGCGCCGGAAACGCCTTGAGCTCAAGCTTCTCCATCACCAACCCGATGAATGCCGAAACCGCCAGCGGCAACTGCCGCCGGCTCGGATAGAGCACGTTCAGACCGAAGCCGACGCGTTGGTATTGTGGCAGGACACGCACCAGCCTTCCGGCTTCCAGATCGAGGCTGCTCAGCGCCCCGGGCAACACGGCGATGCCAAGGCCTGCGACGGTCGCCCTGCGCAACGCCTGGGCGGTGTTGGCGTGGAATCGGCTGGCGATCTGCACCTGTTCCTCGATGCCGTCCGGGCCAACGAATCGCCAATGGGTCATGCCGCCGGGATGAGCGAAACTCACGCCGTCGTGGTGAGCCAGATCCTGCAACGAAAGCGGTGCGCCGCGCGCGGCAATGTACGCGGGGCTGGCGACCATGCCGTCACCGTCGTTCTTGAGCAGTTGGCGACCGACATACCCCGAGTCCTGCAAGGGACCGCCGCGAAAGGCAACGTCGATGCGGTCGGCAATCAGATCGACCCGGGCGTCGCTGAGCACGAAATCAAGTTGCACTCGCGGATGCGCGGCTAAAAAGTCGGCCACCCATTGCATCGGGAAGAAATCGAAAAAATCCGCCATCGCCGCGATGCGCACCAGGCCGCTGGGTTCCTCGCTGCCCATCATCAGTTCCTGTCCGGCATCCATCAGGCCGTCCACCGCATCCACGCAGCGCTCATAAAACCCCTGGCCCGCATGAGTCAGCGTGAGTTTGCGGGTCGAGCGCTGCAAAAGTCGCGATTCAAGCTGCGCCTCCAACTGCTGAACCCGTCGGCTGACGGTATTGGAAGGCATGCCCAAGCGTCTGGCGGCTTCGGCGAAGCTGCCGCTGCGGACCACCTGAACGAACAGCGCAACATCGTTGAGATCGAGCATGGCACTGACATTCCTTCGTTTTATGGATGAGTTCAATCCGATTGTATCGGCTAATCAATCTATTGGCAGGCACTTATCCTTCTCGCATCGAGGCCCAACGCCCAAGACTTGGAGGCACCCCATGAACAGCATCGTCGCAGCACCGCCCCGCGCCATCGTCCATCGCACCTCCGGCAACAGCCACGGGCCGATCACCCGGCTCATGAGTCCCGGTGACCTGGGCCAGCTCTGCAAGCCATTCGTGTTTCTCGACCTCTTCGCCTTCAACGCCGACGCCCTGCACAGAGGTTTCGGCATGCACCCACATTCCGGGATCGCGACGCTGACCTACATGATCGAAGGTCAGGTGGCCTACGAAGACACCACCGGGCAATCGGGTGTACTGCCCAGCGGTGGCATGGAGTGGATGCAAGCTGGTAACGGCGTATGGCACAACGCGCGGCCAGTCGGCAGCTCGTCGATCCACGGTTTCCAGCTTTGGGTCGCGCTGCCGGCCGCTGAAGAAAACGCTCCGGCCCACAGCGTCTACCTGGCACCCGCCGATATCCCCCGGGAAGGTCCGGTGCGGGTGCTGCTCGGCCAATATGGCGCGGCTCGCAGCAGCGTTGCAGCCCCCGCGGACATGAACTACCTGGCCGTGCAGTTGAAAGACCAAGAACGCTGGCGCTATACGCCTCCGGCCGGGCACACCGTCGCCTGGCTGGCGGTCAACGACGGCAGCCTCGACGCCGGCGGTCGCGTCAATACCGGGGAAATGGTGGTCTTCGAAGAGTCCGGCGCAGCCATCGACATCGTTGCCCGGGGCGCGACCTCCTTCGTGCTCGGCTCGGCGGTCAAGCATCCCCATGACCTGGTGATGGGTTATTACTCCGTGCACACCAGCGAGGCAGCCCTGGAAAAAGGCGAGCAAGAAATCCAGCGCATCGGCGCCCTTTTGCAACGAGAGGACCGGCTGGCTTAGCCGACTCTCGACTCAATCCCTAATTCATACCCGATCCCTTAGAGGTGAATCATGACTGACATCGGTCTCGATCTTCTGCTGTCCCGTACTCAAGTCGGCAAGCTCTCCCTGAACAACCGCATGATCATGGCGCCAATGACCCGCAGCCGCGCAGGCGCTGGCGATGCCGCCACGCCCTTGATGGCCGAGTACTACAGCCAACGGGCCAGCGCCGGCCTGATCATCAGCGAAGGTTCCCAGGTCTCGGCCCAGGGCAAGGGTTACCTGAGAACGCCAGGGATCTTTACCCCTGAGCAAATCACCGGCTGGAAACAGGTGACCGACGCAGTTCATGCCGAGGGCGGACAGATTTTTCTGCAGCTCTGGCACGTAGGCCGTCTTTCTCATCCGCTGGTGCAGGTCAACGGCGCCCAACCCGTAGCCCCTTCGGCAATCAAGGCCGATGGCGAGATCTACACCGCCGAAGGTCTCAAGCCCTATGAACTGCCACGGGCCCTGGAGCTCGATGAAATCCCCGGTGTGGTCGCCGACTTCCGCCAGGCCGCGGCCAACGCGAAGCTGGCCGGCTTCGACGGCGTGGAGATCCATGGCGCCAATGGCTACCTGATCGACCAGTTCTTGCGTGACGGCACCAACCAACGCACCGATGCCTACGGCGGCTCGGTCGAGAATCGTGCCCGCTTCCTCAAGGAGGTGGTCGAGTCGGTGATCGAAGTCTTCGGGGCCAGCCGTGTCGGTGTTCGCCTGTCGCCGATCTTCAGTTACTTCTCGATGAGCGACAGCAACCCGCAAGCGACCTTCGACTACACCGCCAGAATGCTCAGCCGCTACGGCCTGGCTTACCTGCACATCGTGGAATTGGGCGAAGGCCCGTTCGACTTCCTGGAACTCAAGCGTCGCTTCGGCGGGCCGTACATTGCCAATGGCGGCTACAGCGCCGAACGCGCGGCCACCGCCATCAGCAATGGTGAAGCTGACCTAGTGGCGTTCGGCACGCCGTTTCTGGCGAACCCGGACCTGGTGGAGCGTTTCAAACGGGGCCAGGCGCTGAACGCCCCTGACGCATCGACGTTCTACCAGGGCGACGAGCGCGGTTATACGGACTATCCGACCTTGGCCGGGGCTTGACGCCCAGTGTCCAGCGCGTGCCTCGCCTGGACTTGTACAAAATAGTGAAATTACTTATACAAAAAACTTTAATTTGTACAGCGCGTGCAGTAGGCTTCTGAAAACTTGTACAGGAATAATTTCCTGTACAACAATCGGAGCCTATGCATGTCCGTCTACCTCCAGCGTTTCGCCCACGCTTTCGCCGAGCTGGACGCCAGTCGCCTGGCTGCGCTCGATGAACTCTACAGCGCCGACATACAGTTCCAGGACCCTCTGCACCGGATCGACGGCTTGCCGGCCCTGCGCGCTTACTTTGCCCAGTTGTACGCCAACGCCAGCAACCTGCGCTATGACTTCCACGCCTTCGATGAAGTCGGTCCCGGAGAGGGCTATTTGCGCTGGACCCTGCATTTCAGCCATCCGCGCCTGGCGCAAGGAGCACTCATCGCGCTGCAAGGCTGCAGCTATCTGCGTTGGAATGATCGAGTCTACCTGCATCAAGACTTTTTCGACGCAGGCGCCCTGCTCTACGAACATCTGCCGCTGTTCGGATCGGTGATTCGCTGGCTCAAGCGGAGGTTGGCATGAGCCGTGTCTGGCTCACCGGCGCCAGCAGCGGCATTGGCGCGGCATTGGCGGCGGTCCTTCTGGAACAGGGGCATCTCCTGGCGGTGAGTGCGCGCCGGACCCAACCCCTGGAGACCTTGGCCACACGTTATCAAGACCAGATATTGGTGCTACCGGGCGACCTGACCGACCCACATCAGGTCGCCACGATCTGCCAGCAGATTGACCTTCATTGGGGGGCGCTCGATCTGGTGATCCTCAATGCCGGCACCTGCGAATACCTGGAGCCAGGCCACTTCGACACCCGCCTGGTCGAACGGCTCATCAACACCAACCTGTTGGGTACTTGCCATTGCCTGGAGGCCGCCCTGCCCTTGCTGCGCCGGGGCCAGCGTCCACATCTGGTGGCGGTGAGCAGTGCGGTCACCTGGCTGGCCCTGCCTCGCGCCAGCGCCTACGGTGCGTCCAAAGCCGCGTTGCGTTATCTGATCGAATCCTTGCGCATCGACCTGGCCGCCGAGGGTATCGATGTCACGCTGGTCAGTCCGGGCTTCGTCGACACCCCACTGACCCGACGCAACGACTTTCCCATGCCCATGCGCTGGTCGGCGCAACGAGCCGCCCGCCATATCGCGCGACGCCTGCCGGCGCGCCCGCTGGGCATTACGTTTCCATGGTCCTTTACGCTGGTCCTGCGCCTGCTCGGGCATTTGCCCACCCGCTGGCGGTTGGCCCTTGGCCAACGCCTGGCACGCCCTTCCAAGGAGTCTTGAAGCATGCGCATCGCGATCATCGGCAGCGGCATTTCCGGGCTGACATGTGCTTACCTGTTGGCCCGCAGGCACCAGATTACCCTGTACGAGGCCGACGACAGGATCGGTGGCCACACCCACACCGTGGATGTCGATTGGCAGGGGCAACGCTATGGCGTAGACACAGGCTTCATTGTGTACAACGACTGGACCTACCCGAATTTCATCCGTCTACTGGACCAGTTGGGCGTCGCGTCTCGGCCCACTGAAATGAGCTTCTCCGTGCATGATCCGGCCACCGGCCAGGAGTATAAGGGCCACACCCTGCGCAGCCTGTTCGCCCGCCGCCGCAATCTATTTTCGCCCGGGTTCTGGGGCATGCTGTGGGACATACTCAGGTTCAATCGACAGGCCACCGCCGACCTGCAGGCGCAGCGCATCGACCGCAGCGCCCGGCTCGGCGACTACCTGCACAGCCAAGGGTATGGCCAACGTTTCATCGATCACTACATCGTGCCCATGGGCGCAGCTATCTGGTCGATGTCGCCAGCCGGGATGCTGGCGTTCCCGCTCGAGTTCTTTGTGCGCTTCTGCCATAACCACGGCCTCATGTCGGTCAATCAGCGCCCTCAATGGCGCGTGATCGCCGGCGGCTCACGTGGTTACATCGAGCCTATGTGTACAGCCTTTCGCGAACATATCCGGCTCAATTGTGCAGTGCAGTGTGTCAGTCGCAACGCTGCCGGGGTCAGCGTGACCAGCAGCGCTGGCACCGAGCATTTCGATAAGGTGGTGTTCGCCTGTCACAGCGACCAGGCCCTCGCCCTGCTCGAGGCGCCAAGCATGGCTGAGCGTGAAGTACTCGGCGCCCTGACCTACGCCAGCAATGAAGTGCTGCTGCACACCGACACCCGCCTGCTGCCCCTGCGACCCCAGGCCTGGGCGAGCTGGAACTATCGCCTCGGCGGCCCTGCGCAAGCACCTGCCGCAGTGACCTACAACATGAACCTGCTCCAGGGCCTGGATGCCCCGGTGACCTTCTGCGTAAGCCTCAACCAGGGCAACGCGGTCGATCCGGCCAAGGTGCTTGCACGCTTCGATTATGCACACCCTCAGTACAGCCTCGCAGCCATTGCCGCCCAGGCCCGCCAAGGTGATCTGCAAGGCCATCAGCACAGCTATTTCTGCGGCGCGTACTGGGCCAACGGCTTCCATGAAGATGGCGTGGTCAGTGCGCTCGACGTGGCGAAGTATTTCGGAGAACAGCTTTGAATAGCAGTGTGTGTCGTGGCTGGATTGATCATCGGCGCCATACGCCGCGAATCCACGCCTTCCGCTATCGGATCGGCATGCTTTACGTGGACCTCTCCGAACAGGAACACATGCTGGGGTTATCGCGCCTGCTGCGAACCTGGTCTTGGGCCCCCCTGTGCTGGCGCGAGCACGATTATCTGCCATCGCGCACCCGCCTTGGGGTACCCCTGGTCGACGCCGTGCGCCAGATCCTCGACGAAGCCCTGGGTGCCGCTCCCCAAGGGGCGATTCACCTGCTGACTCAACCGCGCAGCTGGGGGCTGTCGTTCAACCCGGTGAGCTTCTATTTCTGCCATGAAACCAACGGACGCCTGGCGGCAATCCTGTGTGAAGTGCGCAACACGCCGTGGCGCGAGCGCCATCACTATGTATTGCCGGTACCGCCTGGCGAGCCCTGTGCCTTCAAGGTGGCCAAGGCGTTTCACGTATCGCCGTTCCTGTCACGGGAGATGGACTATCACATGGCGTTCCTGATCCAGGACACGCACATCCGCATACGCATGGAGAACTGGCGCGACGGCCACAAGGTGTTCGAGGCGGACCTGGCGCTCAAGCGCCAACCCCTCGACGCCTCTTCGCTGCGCCGACATGTCCTGGCTTTCCCCTGGATGAGCCTGCGCACCGTAAGCGCCATTTACTGGCAAGCCCTGCGCCTGCTTTTCAAACGCACGCCCCTCTACACCCATCAGGCCAGCGACGACGGCCTGAGTCTGGGTCAAACCGCTTATAAGGATCCCCATCATGCCCGAACCGACCCTGAGCGCTACCAAGGCTGGTAGTTACAGCTTCTTTAACGGGGGCTTTTTCAAGCAAGCCGTGCTGGGTCAGTTACGCCGCCTGCGTCACGGCCACCTGCGACTGCTATTGAATGGCGAGCCATTGAGCTTCGGCGACCTGGCCAGCCCCTTGCAGGCAGAGGTGGAAATCCTCGACGACGCTGTCTGGGGCATGGTTGCCAGCAACGGTTCCATCGGGGCCGGCGAGGCTTATGTCCACGGCTACTGGCGCAGCGGCGACCTGACGGCGGTCACGCGCCTGTTCGTTGCCAACCTGGATGTGCTCGATGCCATGGACAGCGGCCTGGCACGCATCGGCCGCCCGCTGTTGCGCTGGCTGCACTGGCTCAACCGCAACAGTCGACGGGGTTCACGGCGCAATATCATTGCCCATTATGACTTGGGCAATGCTCTGTTCGAGCGCCTGCTCGACCCCACCATGATGTATTCAGCCGCCCTGTTCGAAAGCCCCGAACAAAGCCTGGAAGAAGCCCAGCTCAACAAGCTCGCCCGTATCTGCCGCAAACTCGACCTGCGCCCCGGCGACCATTTGCTGGAAATCGGCACGGGCTGGGGCAGCCTCGCCATCTACGCAGCCAGCCATTACGGCTGCAAGGTGACCACCACCACGCTGTCCCTGGAGCAATACACCCACACTTGTCGACGTGTCGAAGAATTGGGCCTGCAACAGCAGGTTCAAGTGTTGCGCAAGGACTACCGTGACTTGCAAGGGCGCTACGACAAGCTGGTGTCCATTGAAATGATCGAAGCCGTCGGGCATCGCTATCTACCCGAGTACTTCCGGCGCTGCGCCGCGTTGCTCAAGGACGACGGGCTGATGCTGCTGCAATCAATCACCATCCGCGACCAGCGTTATGAGCAGGCCCGACGCTCGGTCGACTTTATCCAGCGCCATGTCTTTCCCGGTGGCGCGTTACCGTCACTGTCGATCCTGCTGAAGACTGCCAGCACCCAGACGCCACTCAACCTCCTGCATCTCGAGGATTTCGGGGCGCACTACGCCCGCACACTGCGGCACTGGCACGACAACTTTCGCCAATCGCACCAGGCATTGGCGCAGTTGGGCTACGACGAAACCTTCCAGCGCCTGTGGGAGTTCTACATGTGCTACTGCGAAGGTGGATTCATCGAGCGTGCCATCGGCGTGGCCCAACTGCTCTTCGCGGGGCCCGGCACCCGTCGAGCCGCCCTGCTGGAGTACCAGGCTACGTGATGAGCCGCACCGGCCGGATCGTCAATGCCCTCTGGTTGCAACTGGGTTGGTGGGGCTGTGTGCTCGGGGCACGGGATCCGTGGTGGCTATTATTGGTGGTCATCGGATTGCTGGCCCACCTGTGGCTGTGTCCTGCTCCTCGGGCCGAGCTGTTTGCGATGATGCGTGTCGGGCTCAGTGGCATGCTGCTGGACTGGAGCCTGGGTACGCAGGGCTTGTTCATATTCAAGCAAACCCCACTGCCGCTCTGGCTGGCGCTGCTCTGGCTGGTGTTTGCCACAGGCCTGCGTCATAGCCTGGCCTGGGCCATGCGGCCAGTATCGCGCGGCGTATTGCTGGGCTTGGTCGGTGGCCCGCTGGCTTATTGCGTGGGGGCACCACTGGCGGACGTCGCCTTGCCACTGGGGAGCGTTGGCACCGCGCTGTTCCTGGCACCGCTATGGGCACTATGGCTACCCCTGGCGCTGCGTCTGGCCGAGCCGAACTGAATGGGCCCCAGAACGCCGTGGCTACCAGGGCTCATCGAGGAAAAGCGGCATGCGCAGGGGCTCGATCGGCCCCTCGCGCTGGCCGCACATCTCATCATGGACAACCTGTTGCACCAGCGTGCAGGGCAGCCGCGGGACGAAACGCAGCAGCTCACGCAGATGGGTGGTGGAACGGATAGGCAAAGTCTTTCCAGACTCATCGAGCAACGTACGCAGGCCACCGTCCAGTCGGGCGCGCAATACGTAGATGCCACCCTCCAGTGACAACAACTCCAGTTCGTGGACCCGCCCGTCGACGGCCAACTCCGTGAGCGCATGCAAGTTCATGGCGAGCCCACGGCCTGACGACGGAAAAACAGGGTCACCTGCCCTAATTCGACACCCAGCTTGCTCATGCTGGAGCGATTGATCAGTGTGTCCTCATCCATCAGGTACATCCAGTCATCAAACTCCACCTCGTAGGTCGAGCCATCAACCGGCAGGTTCAACCGATAACGCCAGCGCAGGGCATTGCCGGCCACTTCTCCGCGCGCCAGGCCGATCACATCGTCAGCGCGACCACGCCACAGGCCGGGTCCCTCGGGAGTCAGTGTCCAGACCCGTCGCTGACGGCTGCCGTCGCTATAGAGAAAGCGCTCATCAAGGATCAGGTGCTCTCCCTCGTGACGACTGGAAATGTCCACCTCAAAGCGCTTGATCACTTCGCCCGAACGCTTTTGATAGATCCCCCAGGCCCTGACGGGTTGGCTGAAAAAGCGCTCCAGATCCAGTCGGGGTTGCTGGTCGGTATAACGTTCGACATTCACATTCCCGCAACTGGTCAGGCCCAGGATCAGCAGCAACGCCATCAAAAAATGCCTCACTGATTTTCTCTCCTTTCACTTGAGGTTTGGATTCCAAGTAATTGATTTCGAAGATCAGGCTCTCGAGTTCGAGGATCGAGCCAGATGGCAAAAAAAGCCCGGGCGAATAGCGGGTCCGTGACCGCCAGAGACAGTTTTTCACCCACGTAGAAACGACAGCCCTGCCCCGGTAGGTACAGGCCAGTGATACGGCTTCCAGGTTTCACATCAATAAAGGCACGGCGCATTTGAGCGGCCCATTCGTCCCGGCGCTTGGCGTCCAAGGGCGCACCGTTGAGACGTTGCATTTCCTTCAGGCTCGTTTCGACCAGAGATTCTCTGTCGATGGCACGTCGGTAATTGAGTTCCAGGGCAAATGCCGTTTCCAGGCTTGGCGCAGCGGCCGCGCTCCAGAGCCTGGCCTGATAGAGGTCGAACCCATACCAGTCGAAATCGGCTTGCCCAATCAGGCGCGTGCCTGCCAATACGCCGCGCCAGTCTGACAAGGCTTGGGGGCAATAAAGCGTAAACATGCAAAGCGCTATGGCGACCAGGCTTTTCCTGAGCGCGAACGACCGGGCCATGAAGGCGTTACCCGCTTATCAAGGGAACCCTGATAATTGTACATAATTTTAATTTTGTACAGGTTTAGTGCAGCTATACGCTTTCCGCTACATCAACCTGAAGCGGCACCACCCGCCTCGGCGCCGGGCCTGGCGAGGTGGTAGTTGCTACCTCGACCAAGGCTTCGACTGCCTGTTCGGCCATGGTCACGACGGGATGAGACAGCACCGCCTGGACCAGCCCCGTCTTCAACGTCTCGCGTGTCAACGGCGTCAGGTCATGGCACACCACCACAGGCAAGCGAATCTTCTGTTTCTGGAGGCTACGCAAGGCCCGCAATACGCCGGCGATACCACCACCGGCCACATAAAGCCCTACCAGGTCGGGCTCTGCGGTGAGCAAATCCAGCGTGTTGCCATACGCGAACTCATCGTCCTCCAGCGTCAGGCGCGACGCGAGCAGCTCCCATTCGCTGGAGTGCACGGCCAGATAACAGCGAAAGCTCAGCTCACACAATTCCTGGCACTGGAAACGCTGGCTCCTACGTCGACAAATACTTCAAGTAAGCGTGTCCATCACTCCAGCAACTGGACCAGCCGCGGCTCGATCGCGCCAGCGCTCACCTCGACCAACGCCAGCGTCACCGGCAGCGTAAACCGCCGCCGGCCGGCGCTGCCAGGGTTTAGGTACAGCCGATCGCCACGCCACTCGATGCCCGGCTTGTGGGAATGGCCGCTGATCACCCAGTTCACGCCCGGGTCGAGCGAGTCCTGTACATCGGCAATGTCGTGAACCAGCAAGACCTGCCATCCGCACAGGTCGAATTGCAGTCTGTCAGCAAGCGGCCCAGCCCAATCTGCCCCTAGGTCGTTATTGCCGCGCACCACGTGCAATGGCGCAATCGACGCCAATTGATCCAGGATCTCGGGGCTGCCGATGTCACCGGCATGGATGATACGCTCACACCCCTCCAATGCTGCCAGCGCTTGCGGGCGGAGCAGACCATGGGTGTCGGAAATGACGCCAACTTTCATGAAACCTCTCTCCCCAATCGTGTGTCGCCGGTTGTACCTGCCTCGTCGTAGCGAGCTAACGTGCTGAAATCGAATAAGATAGGCTGCGCATCAATAGTGTGCAGACCCGTCGTAAAAGGAAATGTTGATGCTCGGACGCAAACGGCCAGAGCCAAAGATTGAAAACACTGATGAGGTCTTTTCTCCTCAGAGCGCCCAGGCCGGAGCGGCGTTGCGGCTCACCGTGAGCTTCATGCTGGTGGTGGTTGTGGCCTTCCTGGCCGTCGAAGGTTGGCGGACCTGGCGCGACTACCGCGCCGCTTTTGCATCTGCCCGGGATTCAGTGACGAACCTGGCGCGGGCGACGGCCCAGCACGCTGAAGACACCATTCGACAAGTGGATGTGGTCACCGCCGCCCTCGCCGAACGGGTGGAGGGCGATAGCCTGCAGAACATGGATATCCCACGCATCCATAAACTATTGGTGCAGCAGGCCGCCATCATGCCGCAACTGCACGGGTTGTTTATCTATGGCCCGGACGGCCAATGGCTGGTGACGGACAAGGAGACGATCCCGGAAATGGCGAACAACGCCGACCGCGATTACTTCCAATACCACCGCACCCACAAGGATCAAGGCGTGCGCATCGGTGACGTCGTCAAGAGCCGTTCCACCAATGACCTGATCATCCCCATTTCCCGCCGCCTGAACAACCCCGATGGCTCGTTTGCCGGCGTATTGCTGGGAACAGTGAAGGTGAGCTATTTCGTCGACTACTACGGCGACTTCAAGATCGATGGCAAAGGCGCGCTGGTCCTGGCCAAGCGCAGCGGAACGATCCTGGTCCGACGTCCCTTCGTCGCTTCGGTGATTGGCAAGAGCCTGGTTAACAGCGTGATTTTCAGAGAACATTTACCCACCTCCAACCAAGGGGTTGCCGAAGCCAAGGCCGTCGTCGACGACACCGAGCGCCTATACGGCTACCGGGCGCTGACCACTTACCCGCTGGTGGTGGAAGCCGGCTTGTCCCGCGAATCGATCATCGCGCCCTGGCGCCGCGACCTGTTCAAGACCGGTTTGGTGCTGATTTTCCTGATCGCGATACTGGTGGGCTTCGGGCTCATCGTGTTGAGCCAACTGCGCTACCGCATGGCCATGGAGAAGCAGATTCGCAGCGCCCACCAGGCCATGCGCGACATGGCGCTGACCGACAGCCTGACCGGGCTGGGCAACCGCAGGCGGCTGGACATCGCCCTGGCCGATGAGATCCGCCTGGCCAGGCGCCAGGGTTCGTCCCTGGCCCTGATCATGCTCGACGTCGATTACTTCAAGCGTTTCAACGACAGATACGGCCATGCCGCCGGGGACGATTGCCTGCGGGCGATTGCAGCCGCGCTCAGGCAGACCATCAAGCGGCCGGGCGACCTGGCTGTCCGCTACGGCGGTGAAGAGTTCACCGTGCTGCTGCCAAACACCGACAGCGCCGGCGCCACCAGGGTCGTGCAGCAAATCCTCGAAGCGGTCAGGGCCTTGAACATTGAACATGGCGACCATCCCTTGGGCATCGTGACCATCAGCGCGGGCGTCACCACCTGCCAGCCGAGCGGCGAGGACGTCACCCCGGCCATGCTGATCAGGGCCGCGGACGCCTTCCTGTACCTGGCCAAGAACACCGGGCGCAACCGCTGGTGCAGCGCCGGCTCGACGCCTGGGTGACCCCAGCAGGACCGCCGCGTATCGGTCAAGGTCGTGCTAACCCAAGTCCACAGGTGCCTGCAAGGCGCCTGGCGGCTACAATGCTCGCTTCGACCGTGACCAGCCTGACTAAAAACAAATGTCCTTGCCCAAACATCATCTGGAATTGCTCAGCCCCGCCCGCGACGTGACCATCGCCCGCGAGGCCATCCTGCATGGCGCCGACGCCGTCTACATCGGTGGCCCGAGTTTCGGCGCACGTCACAACGCCTGCAACGAAGTGGGCGATATTGCCCGGCTGGTGGAGTTCGCCCATCGCTACCACGCCCGTGTGTTCACGACCATCAACACCATCCTGCACGACAATGAGTTGGAGCCAGCCCGCCAACTGATCCACCAGTTGTACGATGCCGGCGTCGATGCGCTGATCGTCCAGGACCTGGGGGTAATGGAGCTGGATATTCCACCCATCGAGCTGCACGCCAGCACCCAGACCGACATCCGTACCCTGGCCCGAGCGAAGTTCCTCGACCAGGCTGGTTTCTCGCAACTGGTCTTGGCCCGTGAGCTGAACCTGCAGGAAATCCGCGCCATCGCCGACGAGACCGAGGCGGCCATCGAGTTCTTCATCCACGGCGCGCTGTGCGTGGCGTTTTCCGGCCAGTGCAACATCTCCCACGCCCAGAACGGCCGCAGCGCCAACCGTGGCGACTGCTCCCAGGCCTGCCGCCTGCCCTACACCCTCAAGGACGACCAGGGTCGGGTAGTCGCCTACGAAAAACACCTACTGTCGATGAAAGACAACAACCAGAGCGCCAACATCCGCGCCCTGGTCGAAGCCGGCGTGCGTTCATTCAAGATCGAAGGCCGCTACAAGGACATGGGTTATGTGAAGAACATCACCGCCTATTACCGCCAGCGCCTGGACGATGTCCTCGAAGACCGTCCGGACCTGGCCCGCGCGTCCAGCGGCCGCACCGCGCACTTCTTCGTCCCCGACCCGGACAAGACCTTCCACCGTGGCAGCACCGACTATTTCGTCAGCGAACGCAAGGTCGACATCGGCGCCTTCGATTCGCCGACCTTTACGGGCGTGCCGGTGGGCGTGGTGGAAAAAGTCGGCAAACGTGACCTGCAAGTGGTGACCTTCGATCCGCTGTCCAACGGCGACGGCCTCAATGTGCTGGTCAAGCGCGAAGTCGTCGGTTTCCGCGCCAACATCGCCGAGCCCAAGGGTGAGTTCGAAGAGGACGGCCAGAAGCGTTACCGCTACCGTGTCGAACCCAACGAGATGCCGGCCGGCATGTACCAGTTGCGCCCCAACCACCCGTTGAGCCGCAACCTGGACCACAACTGGCAGCAAGCGTTGCTCAAGACCTCCTCCGAACGCCGCGTCGGCCTGGCCTGGGTTGCGCGCCTGCGCGAAGAGCGCCTGGAACTGACCGCCACCAGCGAAGAAGGCATCAGCGCCAGCGTCGCCCTGGACGGACCGTTCGGCCAGGCCAACAAGCCGGAACAGGCCCTGGAGCAATTGCACGACCTGCTCGGCCAACTGGGCACCACCGAATACCACGCCACCGCGATCGAGCTGGATGCGCCCCAGGCGTTCTTCGTCCCCAACTCGCAGCTCAAGGCCTTGCGCCGCGAAGCCATCGAGGCCCTGACCAGCGCCCGCATCAAAGCCCACCCACGCGGTGGCCGCAAGGCCGAGACCAACCCGCCGCCGGTGTACCCGGAATCGCACCTGTCGTTCCTGGCCAACGTCTACAACCAGAAGGCCCGGGACTTCTATCATCGTCACGGCGTCAAGCTGATCGACGCGGCGTTCGAGGCCCACGAGGAAACGGGAGAAGTGCCGGTGATGATCACCAAGCACTGCCTGCGCTTCTCGTTCAACCTCTGCCCCAAGCAGGCCAAGGGGGTCACTGGCGTGCGCACCAAGGTGGCGCCGATGCAGCTGGTACACGGTGATGAAGTGCTGACGTTGAAGTTCGATTGCAAACCCTGCGAAATGCATGTGGTCGGCAAGATCAAGGGACACATCCTCGACCTGCCGTTGCCTGGCAGCACGGCGCAGCCCGTGGTCGGCCACATCAGCCCTGAAGACCTGCTCAAGACGATCCCCCGCGCACCGCATTAAGCAATGCGCTCCTATGGCAGCGAGCTTGCTCGCGATAGCGGTGGGCCTGCTTGCATTGAGGCTGAATGTATCGCCGCCTTCGCGAGCAAGCTCGCTGCCACATGGGTTCTCGGGTGTTTGATGGCCCTGCGCCATTTTTTTTATTTCTGCGCCGTTTTTGCTTCGCTGTGCGACAGATTTTCCTGCAGGACTCCCCCACCCTTTCCTCGCGGTGTTAGGTTGCAAGCGTTTGTGTCATCAAATCAGACACTTGTCTCCTACCGCCTGCAAAGGAATGCCCAGCAATGGACTTCTCGCTCAAACATCTGGCAGTGACCACCCTGCTGCTGTCCAGCCTCGCTTCGATCACCACACCAGCATTCGCCAACATCACCGCCCAACAGGGCGCAGCCATCGTCAAAACCTTCTCCAACACCTCTGTCACCGATTTCAGGCAGTTCCTGGCCGACGTGGCCAAGAGCGACCCGGGCAAAGCCGCGAACCTCGGCCCGGCCATCAGCGCGTTCCAAGGCAACAAAACCCTTTCCGCTGAACAGCAGAATGAAATCCATCGCCTGTTGGGTCTCTATGCCCGAGTGAAATACGGCCAAGCGGCCACCGAGACGCTGAAGGAACTGGTCGCCATCCCGACTTTTCGCAAGGACGGCGTCGCCCAGCACGAGAACCCGGAATTTCTCAAGATCGCCGACAAGATCAAAAGCCTCGCCGAAGCGTTCAACCTCAACTTCCGCAATGTCGACAACCGCGTCTATGAGATTTCCCTCGAAGGCGGCGGTGACGAAGTCGTCGGCATTCACGCCCATGCCGACGTGGTGCCGGTAACGCCGGAAAACTGGGTGTTGAAAGATGGCACCCGCCTCGACCCGTTCAAGGTCACCCTGGTGGGCGACCGCATGTATGGCCGCGGTACCGAGGACGACAAGAACGGCATCGTGGTCGCGCTCTATGCCATGAAAATCATCAAGGAAGAGAAACTGCCGCTGGCGCGCAACTTCAAGCTGCTGGTCGACACCACCGAGGAAACCACTGGCGACGCCATCCCCTATTACTTCGAACGCAACCCGACGCCCAACTACAACCTGGCGCTGGATGGCGGCTACCCCGTAGTGATCGCCGAGAAAGGCTATGGCACCATCATGGCGAACTTTACCCGACGCGCTGCACAGGGCAAGGGGGCAGAAATTACCGCGCTGACGGGCGGCCTGGCGACCAATCAGATTCCGTCGACGTCCGTTGCCACCTTCGCCAGCGACAAGCCCGCCGAATTGGCTACCAGCCTGCTCAAGGCCGGTACCGACTATGCCAAGCGCAATGGCGGTCACTTCGAGGTGGCCAGCCAGGTTGTCGGCAAGGATGTCCAACTGACCTTCACTGGCGTGTCCGCCCACTCCTCCGAACCCGAGTCAGGCGTCAACCCGGTAGCAAGGATGCTGGACTTCATCCATGGCCTGGACGGCAAGGTCGCGCTCAAACGCAACCACATCACCGACGCCGCCCGCTATGCCGCCGACAACTGGGGCCTGGACTATCTGGGCAGCAAACTGGGAATTGGTTTTTCCGATGCTTTCATGGGCCCGCTGACCGCGTCCCTGACCTACGTCGGCATGGACGAGAAGACCTTCAAGTTGGCGGTCAACCTGCGAGTGCCAGTGGGCAAGACCACAGCAGCCCTCAAGACTGAAATCGCCGACAAACTGGCCGCCTGGAGCAAGAAGTCCCACGTCGCGGTGGCCTTCGACTATTCCATTGACGAGCCGATGTACCGCAACCCCGAGGGGGAATGGGTCAAGGCACTGCTGGCCGTGGCAAGTGAAAACCTGGGCATGGAACACAAATACGGCACCTCTGCCGGCGCCACTTCGGTTCATGACTTGCCCAATGGCGTGCAATTCGGCCTGGCCATGCCCGACGTCAAGTACACCGGTCACAACGACAACGAGTTCAAGACGGTCGAGCAGTTCCTGTTGGACTTGCAGATCGTGACCGAGATGATGGGGCGGATCGGGCAGTTGCCCAAGTTGTAGATATCCCTGCTTGGTAAAGCCATCGAGGTTTGCTGGGTTCTAAATGTGGCGAGGGGATTTATCCCCGCTGGACTGCGCAGCAGTCCCAAGATTTTGCGGTTGCTGCGCAACCGAGCGGGGATAAATCCCCTCACCACAGGTGCCCCTCACCACAGGTTTATTTCATTCCTTCGGGTGAGTGGCGCTTGGATCGATGACCTTGGCGGTGATATCGAGCAGCTCCAACCCCCAATCCCCGTGCAGATACCAATCCTCCCCAATCATCTCAGCCGGATGCATCGTTCGATCGGCACCGTTGCCGCAGGCCAGCGCACTGGTTGGACAGTAGCGATCACACCCCCAGCAAATGCGCTCGGGATGTTTGGGACTGATGGGAAAGGGCTTTGCCATGACGACCCCGTATAACGGATGGGTGTACCCGCACCCTACCGCGTCGGGGCGCCGTGCCCCTTGATCGCGATCAAGAACAACCGCGCAGGAACGAGTCGTCACTCGTTGTTGGAAAATTCGCGCTGAAAATTGACAAGAATCATTATTATTCGCAGCAAAGCTTCCTAGACTCGGCGCCATCATTTAGCCAACCAGGAAGTCATCATGCGCACACTTGCAACTCTGCCTCTGGCCCTGCTGTTTCTCGCACCGCTGGCCCAGGCCAAGGAATACCCCATCGGCGAACCGCAACTGTGCCCGGGACTGGAGGTCGGTGCGGTGTATTTGCAGCCGATTGAAATGGCCCCGGCCGGGATGATGCGCGCCACTGCCGATTCCGACGTGCACCTGGAAGCCGACATCCGCGCCACGGCGGACAATAAGCAGGGCTTCCAGGAAGGTAGTTTCGTGCCCTACCTCAATGTGTCGTTCCAACTGAAGAAACAAGGCAACGACACCGAACTCAAGGGTGACTTCCACGCCATGGTCGCCAACGACGGGCCGCACTATGGCGACAACGTCAAGCTGCTCGGCCCTGGCAAATATCAACTGACGTTCACCCTCCTGCCACCTGGCGGCCATGGCTCCCTCGGCCGTCATACCGACAAGGAAACCGGCGTGGCGCCATGGTTCGAACGTTGCGAACTGCATTACGAATTCGTCTACGCCGGGATCGGTAAAAAAGGCGGGTACTGAGCATGCGCCACTCATCCTGCCCACGGCACGTCGCGCCTCATCGACGCCTGGCCTGGCTGACGCTGGCCGGTTTGCTGCTGCCCTCGATCGCCCATGCCGAACTGCCAACCTACGAGCTGAGCATACGCGACGGGCATTTCACGCCGTCGCAACTGGAAGTACCGGCCGGGCAACGCTTCAAGATCGTGCTCAAGAACATCGGCCAAGGCCCGGCGGAGTTCGAAAGCACGCCTTTGCGCGTCGAGAAAGTGCTCTCGCCCGGTGTCACGACCTTCGTGGTCATCCACCCACTGCGCCCAGGGCACTATCCGTTTTTCGACGAATTCAATCCGCAACTGCCCGAGGGCGGGATTCTCGCTCAGTAGTTGGTCTGCAGGAGGCATTTGCATGACTCAATCGATGTTCATTGTATGGCGCGAAAGCGTCGAGGCGTTGTTGGTGATCGGGATTCTCCAGGCCTGGGTCAGCCGGCAACACCAGGCCAGCCAGCTGTTGCGCTATGTATGGACCGGCGCGGCGCTGGGCCTGTTGCTTTCGGGCGTGCTGGCCGGCCTGATCCTGCTGGCCGGCGAGGCCATGAGCGGGACGGCCAATGAATGGTTCCAAGCGTCGCTGGCACTGGTCGCCAGCCTGCTGATTGTGCAGATGGTCGGCTGGATGCATCGAAACGCAAGGACGCTCAAGCATGACCTGGCGCGCCACGCCGACCAGCGCCTGAGCCGCCAGGGCGGCCTGGGCCTGTTGGTGCTGGCCCTGCTGGCGGTCAGTCGCGAAGGCAGTGAAACCGTGGTGTTCTTGTATGGTGCCGGTGGGCGCCTGCAAGGGCCGCAACTGGGCTTGTTCGCTGTGGGCGCGCTGGCCGGGCTGGTGCTGTCGCTGCTGACCGTCTCCTTGCTGCACAGCAGCCGCCGGTTCATTTCATGGCCGCGTTTCTTTGCCATCAGCGAAGCGATCCTGCTGCTGTTGGGGGCGGCGTTGCTGGTCAGCGGTATCGAGCGCGTCGGCGGGCAACTGCTCGCGATGGATTGGCCCGAGGCGGTGTATCGCGCCATTGGCGACGCGCTGTGGGACAGCAGCGCGATACTCGATGACGGCCATGGTTTCGGCGGGTTCCTGGCGGACTTCACCGGGTATCGGGCCAGCCCGAGTGCGATGACGCTGCTGGTGTGGCTGGGCTATTGGGGCGTCGTCGCGGGCTGGCTGCGGCCACGCAAGGCGGAAAACCTGCCATGCCCGACCTGACCCCCTGGCTCCAACGCCTGGGCGACGGCATGCGGCGCCACGGTGCAACCATTCGTGCCGTGCAATGGGTGGTAGTGCTGTTCTACGCGGTGCTGCTGGTGGTGCCGGCCCTGCTGCCATTGCCCAGCGGCCAGGCACGACTGTTCGACAATCTCACGCTGCTGGCGCAGTTTCTGTTCTGGGGCCTGTGGTGGCCGTTCGTGTTGCTGTCGATCGTGTTGTTCGGGCGGCTCTGGTGTGGCGTGCTGTGCCCGGAAGGCGCCTTGAGCGAATGGGCCAGCCAGTACGGCAAGGGCTTAGGGGTGCCGCGCGGCTTGCGCTGGGCTGGCTGGCCGACCTTGGCGTTCTGCCTGACGACCCTCTACGGTCAACTGATCAGCGTCTACGACTACGCCCAGGCGGCGTTGCTGATCCTGGGCGGCTCGACCGTCGCTGCGGTGATCGTCGGCCTGTTGTTCGCCCGGGGCAAGCGGGTGTGGTGCCGCTACCTGTGCCCGGTCAGCGGCGTCTTTTCCCTGCTCGCTCGCTTGGCGCCGGTGCACTTTCAGGTGGACGAACAACGCTGGCTGGAAAACCCCGCACCGCGTCGCCCTCCTCCCAACTGCGCGCCCCTGCTGGACATCCGCCGCATGCGTGGCGCCGCCGATTGCCACGCCTGTGGTCGCTGCAGCGGCCAGCGCGATGCGGTGCGCCTGATTGCCCGCTCCAGCAGCGAGGAAATCCTGCACTCGACGGCTAACACCCTCTCGCCCTGGGATGTTCGCTTGCTGTTGTTCGGTGTCATCGGCCTGGCCATGGGCGCCTTCCAGTGGACTGTCAGCCCATGGTTCATCGACCTCAAGCAAAGCCTGGCCCAATGGCTGGTCAGTCATGATTGGCTCTGGGCACTCCAGGACAACGCGCCCTGGTGGCTGTTGACGCACTATCCGCAACTCAATGACAGTTTCAGTTGGCTCGATGGTTTTTGCATCGTCGCGTACCTGGGCATGAGTGCGCTACTGATAGGCACTTCGCTGATGCTGCTGATGCGCCTGGCGGCACGCCTCTCGGGTGACAGCACACAATATCCGCCCTTAGCCATCACCCTGACGCCCCTTGGCGGTGCAGGGTTGTTCCTCGGCTTGTCGGCCACCACGGTCAAGCTGCTGCGCTATGAAGGCCTACTGCTGGAATGGGTACAACCGGCTCGGGCCGTATTGCTGATAGCGGCGATAGCCTGGAGTTTATGGCTGGGCTGCAAACGCCTGCAGCAGGCGCAGACTCCACCGATCCGACGATGGCCAGCCATGGCCTGCCTGGTCTTGGCCAGCAGCCTGGTGGGTTATGGCTGGTGGCTACAGTTCTGGGGATGGTGATGTGTTCACACTACCTGAATCCGATACAACACCCTGTGGGAGCTTGCTCGCGATGAGGCCAGCAAGCCCGACATGCATGTGACTGACCACCGTCATCGCGAGCAAGCTCGCTCCCACAGAGTAAACGCGATCACCAAAGAACCACACCACGCGGGCTTAACGCAGGTATTGCGCAATGCCATATCACCCTCTAACCCACCGCCCCTGCCGACTCAACTCAGGCTTTTTTAAAAACACCCTCTGCGGCAACAGCAACCAAGCCAACGCCGGCAGCAAGATCAAGGCCCCGAGCATGTTCACCAAGAACATGAAGGCCAGCAAAATCCCCATATCAGCTTGAAACTTGATCGGCGAGAACGCCCAGGTCGACACCGCCACAGCCAAAGTCATGCCCGTCAACAACACCACTTTGCCGGTGAACAGAAGCGCCTGGTAATACGCCTGGGCCAAGGTGTCACCGGCCCGCATTCGCGCCAGGATCACGCTCAACACATAGAGCGCATAATCGACCCCGATGCCCACGCCCAGTGCAATGACCGGCAGCGTCGCGACTTTCACCCCCATGCCCAGCCCCACCATCAGCGCCTCGCACAGGATCGAGGTGAGCATCAGCGGCAGCATCGCGCACAGGGTTGCGCGCCAGCTGCGGAAGGTCACCAGGCATAGCAGGCTGACCGCGCCATAGACCCAGAACAGCATCTCGCGCATGGACTTCTTCACCACGATATTGGTCGCCGCTTCGATCCCCGCACTGCCGGCCGCGAGCATGAACTTGACCTCCGGCATCTGGTGCCCGGCGATAAACTGCTCACTGGCCTCCACCACCCGGTTCAAGGTGTCAGCCTTGTGATCGGCCAGGTAAACGTACAGCGACAGCATCGAGCAGCCCTGATTGAACAGTTCTCGCGGGGCACGGGTTTGCACGGCCCCCAGTGCGCCGTCATTGGGGATCAGTTCATACCATTTGAAGTTGCCTTCGTTATAACCGACCGTGGCGATCTTGCTCAGCGCGGCCATCGAGGTGGTCGATTCCACGCCGGGCAATTGCTCCAGTTGCCAGGCCAGCGCATCTACCGCGGACAAGCTGGCGTAACGGGTGCATTGATCCTCGGGGGTCTTGATCATGACCACGAAAATATCCGAGCTGGCCGCATAGTTCTGGGTCATGAACAACGCATCGCGGTTGTAGCGCGAGTCGGCACGCAACTCTGGAGCGCCAGGGTCCAAGTCGCCGATTTTCAGGTGCAGGCTCACGGCAAAACCAGACGCGGCCAACAGCAAGCCAGTCAACATGGCGCCCGTGGCCCAGCGCCGCTGGGTGAACAGATCAAGCACACGCCACAGGGGATGCTTGATCTGCGCCTGTTGCTCGGTGGTTTCCGCACTCAGGCTGCGTTGCGCTGCCGCCGGGCTGACGCCGATATAGCTGAGCAGGATCGGCAGCAGGATCAGGTTGGTGAAAATCAGCACCGCCACCCCGAGGCTGGCGGTGATTGCCAGGTCCTGGATCACCCGAATGTTGATCAGCAGCAACACCGCGAAGCCCACCGCATCGCAGAGCAAAGCGGTGATGCCGGCGGCGAACAGTCGGCGGAAGGTATAGCGCGCGGCGACCACCCGGTGGGTGCCGCGGCCGATGTCCTGCATGATGCCGTTCATCTTCTGCGCGCCATGGCTCATGCCAATGGCGAACACCAGGAACGGCACCAAGGCCGAGTAAGGGTCCAGTTCATAACCGAGCAGCGCCAGCAGCCCCAGTTGCCAAAGCACCGCCGCCAGTGAACAGATCACCACCACCAAGGTGCTTCGCGCGCAACGGGTGTAGCCAAACAGCACCAAGACCGTCACCAGCACCGCCACCACGAAAAACAGCAGTACCTGGGTCATGCCCTCGATCAGGTCGCCGACGATCTTGGTAAAGCCAGTGACATGAATCCGCAGGTCATCGGTCTGGTACTTGTCTCGCAGCGCCTCCAGTTGTCGGGAAAACTCGCCATAGTCCAGCGCCTTGCCCGTCTGCGGATTGATTTCCAGCAACGGCACGAAAATCACGCTGGACTTGAAGTTGCCGGCGACCAATTGACCGACTTCCCCGGAGCGGGCGACGTTGGTTCGCACCTGCTCGAGGCTGGTGGCCGAGCCATCGTAGTCGTCAGGGATCACCGTGCCGCCGTCGAGCCCGTCTTCGGTCACGGCGGTCCAGCGCGTGGTCGGGGTCCATAATGATTTCATGTAGGGGCGGTCGACGCCCGGCAGCAGATAGAGCTCGTCGTTGAGCCTGGCCAGGGTGTCGAGGTAGTCCTTGGTGAAAATACTCCCCTGCTTGACCTCCACGGCGATGCGCAGCGAGTTGCCCAGGCCGCTCAGTTCCTTGCGATTCTCCAGGAAATTGGCGACATAGGGATGCCCCGTGGGAATGGTCTTCTCGTAGCTGGCATTGATGCCGATGCGCGTGGCTTGCCAACCGAGCACCAACGTCACCAGCAGGCACAGCAGGATCACCAGCGGTCGATGGTTGAAGATCGCTCGCTCAGCGAAGTTGCCAGACGCCCGGTCAAAGTCTTCCTGGCGGCCGATCACGGTTTGAGTTTTATCGTCTTTCAAGTTTGACTCCTGTTGCACGAGCCGTGGCCCGATAGCGCTACACCGTGAAGTTTCAAGGTTGACCTGCGGCCCGCGGATCCTGGTCAGCGGCCACGCCGGTCAAGCCGACACTGGTCAGGCTGCCGTCGACCGCCTGCTGCACGGCAGCGAGGGTCCCGCCGCTGCGGCTCTGCCGCTTGTCAAAGCTTCGCCCCTGGTCATGGCTGAATAAAAGCTCACCACTCTGGCTGGCCAACAACAGGCCGCCGTCGCGCAGTTGGAGGGCACTCGCCAGTGTCGATTCGATACCGGTATCAAGGCGGCGCCAACTGTTGCCACGATCCCCGGACCACCAGGCGTTGCCGCGCAGGCCATAGACCACCAAGGCCCCGTCGCGGGTGCCGAGCAGACCGAAGAAGCTGCCCTCATACGGCGACTTCAAGGCCTGGAATGACTGCCCTGCGTCGGTCGAACGCAACAGCAAACCGCGCTCACCCACCAACCACAGATCGTTGCCCACGGCGCGGATGCCATACAGGTTCAAGCCCTGGGGATTGTCCACATGCCGCATCCACGGCTGCCAGCTTCGCCCGCCGTCGTCGGTACGGAAGATCTGGTTGTAGGCACCCACGACGTAGCCGTGCAGGCGGTCACTGAAGTACAGGTCGAGAAACGGTTTATCCGGTCCGTCATCGAGCATGCGCCGTGCCTGCGCCAAGTGGCTGGTACCGTCGGGTTGATTGACATCGCGCTCAGCGAACTGCACCGCCAAGGCGATGGCACGCTGACCGTCGAGTTGCTTTTGCCAGGTTTCCCCGCCGTCCTGGGTGTGCAACACCACGCCCAGATGACCGACCGCCCAACCCTGCTCGGCATCGACGAATTGCACCGCCGTCAGGCTGACACTGACCGGCACGCGGGCCTGGCGCCAGGTCGTCCCGGAATCGTCCGAGAGCAACACAATGCCGCGCTCACCGACCGCCACCAGACGCTCCCCGGCCCGGGTCAAGCCAAGCAACACCGCACGCGGTGCCTTGGCCGTCGGTAAGGCCGATTGCTGGAGCGCGGCGAACGTCGTGGCCGGTGCCGCGATGGCACTATTGGCCAACAGGCACGACGCCAGGACACAGGCTCCCCAGCGCCGGGCAAAACTCGCAAAGCATTGTTCAACGTTCATGTCTTTTCCCACTTCGAAAATCGCCAGCATCCGCGACGAGCCTCTCACCCGCCGCGGTGCTCCAGGGTTCAACGCATGTTTTCGTTCGCCATGGCATCCGGGGTGTAGAAGGACGCCGAAGGCGTGGCGATCTTCTGGTACTGGACCGCCAGGTCGTTGCTCGACGAATTGAGGAAATAGGCGCCGGTATCGAGGTTGTAGCTGCCCCACATGACCTGTGAAGTGAGCACCGGCATGTCCGGGGCCAACAGCGTCAGCGAATACATCTGCCGTCCCAACTTGCCTTGGGCGTCATAGCCGTCGACCAACAGGATCTGCCACGAATCCTCATCGATGTAATAGGTCCGACGCGGCACCACATGGCGCTTGCCGGATTTGAGCGTGGCCTCGACCACCCAGACCCGATGCTTCTCCCAACGCACCAGGTCAGGGTTGAGGAAGTTCGGCTTGACCAGCTCGTCGCTCTTGACCAGGCCGGCGCGATTATTGTTGTAGGGAACGATCAGTTCTTTCTTGCCCGCCAGCTTCAGGTCGTAGCGGTCGGTGGGGCCGAACAGCATGAACGCTTCGTCGAACAGACCGACGCCAGAGGTGACGAAGTCCGGCGTGTCATAGGCGATGTTCGGCGCCCGCCGCACTCGGCGCTGGCCGACCAGGTATTGCCAGGCCGCACGGTTGCCCGGGTCCAGGTCCCAATGAGTCATCAGGCCTTCTCCGGCCTTGGAGGACGGCAGCTCAGTCAATAACTTGCCGACCTGGTACTTGCCAGCGAATTGTTCCGGGCTACCGTTCTCGGAATAGTAGGGAAACTGGTAGCTGAACAGGGCACGGGTGGCCTGGACTTTCTTGCCGCCAGCGGTCATCAGCCACGTATCGAACGGCGCACTGATGGTCTCGGCCCCCTGCCAGGACAAGCGGTAATTCCACAACACCTGCGTGCCGTTGTCCGGGATCGGGAACGGAATGCCGCCGAAGGCACCGCTGACTTTCTCGGTCTCGACATCCAACGTGGCGCGGCCGGCATTCTTGGCGGTGTTGTCATACACCCATTGTGGTGCCGCCGCCGAGCGATGAGTGGGGTACACGTCCAGTCGGTAGTCCGGGTATTTCTTCAGCAGAAGCTTGGTACCTTCCGCCAGTTGGCCGGCGTACTGCTCCATGTTCGACGCCTTGATCGAGTACAGCGGCTTGTCGCTGGCAAACGGATCGGGCCGCTTATCGCCCGGTTTGTAGCCGGCCACGACCTTGGTGTAGCCACCGTCCCAGGCCGGGATACTGCCATCGGCGTTACCGGCGCGCTCGGCGCCGAGGGGCGTGAGTTCAGTCTTCAAGCGTGCCACCTGTTCAGGCGACACCGCCGCCTGGGCCAGGCTCACCCCGGCCAGGGCCAGCGTCAGGAGGCAGGTGTTGAGCAATGTGTTGTTCTGCATGGCGAATCCACCTTATTAGAATGAGGTTTTCACGTAGAGCGAGACGAAGTCGCGGTCGGCCAACGACTGTCCGTAACTGAAATTGCCGTCCTCGCGCAGCCCGGCTTTCGGTGCGCCGAAGAAGTTCACGTAGTTCAGGCCGACGTCCCAACGCTGCAGGTAGGTTGCCTTGACCCCGACGCTCCAGTCACCGGAGTGGGTGTTGCCGAAGCCTGCCTTGCTGACGGCCGATGAACGCCCATCGAGTACCACGCCCATACCAATCGGCACGGTCAGGTCGATGCCGTCGATCACCTGGAAGTACGCCGGTTCCAGCAGTACCCGCAACGCCGTGGCATCGCGGGTGGTATTGGAGTCCAGGGCCGCCGCGTTCTTGGTCACGCTCAAGGTACGGTTCCAGGCCAGTTCGGCCAGCGCGGAACCGCCGTCCCAGAACGAGGTGGGCGACAACAGGTAAATCGCCGACAGGTTGGCGTGGGCGGTCTTGCCTCGGGCAAACAGCTCATCGTTACCGCCATCGACGTCCAGGCCTGGCGCGACCACTTGCAGATTGCTGACCAGCGGCGCGTTCCAGCGCACGGAGGTTTCACCGGCGAAGTTGAACGGCCCGTGGGCGGTGGAGAAACTGACGCCGGCGGTCTTGATGTCTTCGGCGTAGACCTGGCGATAGGAACCCAGGATCGGCAAGCCAGTGGCCGCCGAGGCGGGCCCGTCGAGGTAGGCGTACAGGCCACTCGGGGCTTTGTCGTGGTACTGCGCGGCGTAGAAACCCAGCTCCAGTTCGGTCCCATCAGGCTTGTAGCGGATCTGCATACCGCCCTGCCCCGAATTGCGCGGCTTCAAGTCACCGGCATTGACGGTGTCGTTGCCAAACACTTCGCGCAACGGACCACTACCGTAGCCAATGGCATCGACATCGCTCAGGTAGCTGCCGGCACCGGGAACGTTGGAGCGCTCCCACTCGAACTGATAGTAAGCCCCCACCGACAACTGCGGGTTGATCTGCAACTGCCCGGAAATCTGATTGACCGGCCGCAGGATCTCCTTGAACTGGGTCCCCGGCACGCTGAGCAACTTGACCACATCGCTCGGCCCCTGGGCATTGGCGATGCCGTTGCCGCCGTAGAACAGGCTTTCACCGTAGATGAGACTGTGCCGGCCCACGCGCACCACGCCCTGGGAGTCTTCGCCAAGGTCACCGCGCAGGAACACGAAGGCGTCGAGAATTTCCGCATCACGGCCGTGGAGCTTGCGGGTTTCGCTGAGGAAGTGGGGCTGCTCGCTGCTGTCGGTGTCCTGGTTGTAGATATCGTCGTACCAGGCTGCGCCGCTCACGCGCAGACCATAGTTTTGCCGGCTCAGGTCCATTTCGGAAAACAGGTCCAGGCGATTGGAGACCAGGCCGCGACTGAAATTCTTGTCGCCCTGGCTCTGGATCGAAGGGTACAGACCGTTGGCGGTCGAGGCGTTGGTCAGGCGGCTGTCCTGCCCTCGCAGGCGCCAGGCCTGGCTGTACTTGATGGTGTTGTCCCAGCGCAGTTTCCAGTCGGAGTCACCCAGGTCCATTTGCATGGCCTGGACCCTTTCGACCATCACACCGGTGCTGCATAACGCCAGGAACAGGGCGCAATGCTTGAAACCAAAGCAATCTTTGAGGTTATCCATGGACGCTTCTCATTATTGTTATTTTTGGGCATGGCTTTGCAGCCAACACGCTCGGGTAGCGGCTTGCACCGTTCTACGGATGCGCATTCAGATGTAGGTGGAGGCCAATCCACCATCGACCGGCAGGTTGACGCCGTTGATCCAGCGCGACTCGTCGGCACACAGGAAAGCGATCACCGCCGCCACCTCATCGGCGTAAGCAGGACGTTTCATGCGATGGGCATCGGCCTGGGTCCGGGCCTCGCCGAGCATGCTCACGAAGTCGTCGAGGATCGGCGTGAACACTGGGCCTGGCGCAACACTGTTCATGCGCACCGAATGCTCAAGAAACCAGGGTTGGGCCTGCAGGTAGGTCCAGACGATCAAGGCTTCCTTGAAGTACTGGTAGCAGGTCTGGTCCGGCACCCGGTGGTCGGCCAGCCAGGCTTGCGCGGCGGTAAAATCCTCGATGCGCGCCAGCGCCTTGTGCTGTTCCAGGCGCAACGGCCATTCGGCGCCGAGGATCGAGGCGATATTGACGATGCTGCCGCCAGCGTTGATGCGCGGCAGCAGCGCACGGCTCAAGTGGCGCAACCCAAGGTAGTTGACCCGCGCCAGCAGTTGCGGGTTTGCGGTGCCCGGCACCCCGGCGATGTTGCACAGGCTGTCGAGCCGTGCGGGTAGCTGCGGCAGCAACCGTTCGATGTTTTCGGCGCTACTCAAATCGCCTTGCACAAAACCGTCCAGGGTCATGTGCGGCGCCTTGAGATCGACGCCAATCACCTGGGCACCATGAGTGCGCAGCAGGCTTGCCGTGGCAGCACCAATGCCTGACGAGACACCGGTGACCAGCACAATCTTGTTGTCGAGTTTCATGTTGAGTCCTCTTATTATTTTTGTGTACTCGCAGGGCCCTCAGCTCATCGGGCCCTGTAATCCTGTCTGTCAGAAGGGGTAGACCGGCGCCTTGTCCTTGACCGTCACCCACTGCCATTGGGTGTATTCGTCCCAGTCCGCCGGGCCGCCGACGCTGCCGCCATTGCCCGAGGCGCCGCGTCCGCCGAACGGGTTGATGCACTCGTCGGCGACGGTCTGGTCATTGATGTGCAACATGCCGCACTGCAACCGCTCACCGATGGCCATGGCCCGGCCCACCGACGACGAAATGATCGCCGCCGCCAAACCGTACTCGGTGCGGTTGGCCAACTCGACGGCTTCATCATCGGTGGCGAAGCTGACCACCGTTGCCACGGGGCCGAAGATTTCCTCGTCGAAGGCACGCATGCCCGGTTTCACGCCGCTGAGCACGGTGGCCTGGTAGAACAGTCGATCGTGCTCGCCGCCTGCCTCCAGCCGGGCGCCGGCGCGCACGGAGTCGCTGACGATGTCGTGCACCCGTTTCAGTTGGCGCTGATTGATCAGCGGCCCCAACGCGGCTTCGCCCTGGGCGGCGTTGCCTACCGTCAAGGCCCGGGCCTTTTCCACCAGTTTGCGGGTCAGTTCTTCGGCGATGGATTCATGGGCGAGGATCAACCCCGTGGCCATGCAAATCTGCCCTTGATGCAGCCAGGCGCCCCAGGCCGCATTGCGCGCGGCGAGGTCGAGGTCGGCGTCTTCAAGAATGATCAGCGGGTTCTTGCCCCCCAACTCCAGCGCGACCTTCTTCAGGT
Source organism: Pseudomonas fluorescens (assembly GCF_001623525.1). Taxonomy (NCBI): domain Bacteria; kingdom Pseudomonadati; phylum Pseudomonadota; class Gammaproteobacteria; order Pseudomonadales; family Pseudomonadaceae; genus Pseudomonas; species Pseudomonas fluorescens. The sequence continues at coordinate 1,607,832 of NZ_CP015225.1, forward strand.
TGCGCCCGGCGACTTCAGCGACCTTGCGACCGGCACCCGTGGAACCGGTAAAGGCGATCATGCGCACGTTAGGGTCGCGGCACAGCGCCTCACCGGCATCCGCCGCGCCGGGCAACACTTGCAACAGGCCCTTGGGCAGCCCTGCCACCTCGAACAACCGAGCGATGAGGAAACCGCCGCTCACCGGGGTCTGCGGATCCGGCTTGAGCACCACCGCATTGCCCGCCGCCAGGGCTGGCGCAACGGAGCGCATGGACAGCACCAGGGGGAAGTTGAAGGGCGAAATCACGCCGACCACGCCATGGGGCTGGCGCCGCGCATAAGACAGGCGCCCCGCCTCGCTGGGCAGGACCACCCCATGGGCCTGGGACAGCAGGCCGGCGGCCTGATGCAACAGCACGATGGCTTCGCGCACTTCGTGTTGCCCCTTGAACAGTGCGGCGCCGGTCTCCCGAGCCACGTACAGTGCCAGTTCGTTGAAGGAATGCTCGGCCACCTCGGCGGCCTTGCGGAAGATCGCCGCGCGTTGCCGCGGGCCCAGCGCCGCCCACCCCGGCTGCGCCAGGGCTGCGTCGCGGCTGGCCTTGGCAATGTCGGCGGAGTCAGCCGTGGCACAGCGCATCAACCGCTCACCGGTGGCCGGTTCAATGATCGATTGCAATGGCCCCGACGCAGGCACCCAGTCACCGTTGAAGACACATTCCGACTCGATCACCTGGGACAACAGGTGGCTTTTGGATGCAGACATTTAACACTCCCGGCTCTTTGTTGTTGTCATCGTTTGCCGCACCTGGAAGGTATCGAGGCAAACGCCGTGCAAGTGCTTGAGCAAGCGCTGTGCCGGTTTCGCCTGCGGACGTTGATAAACCTGGCGCAGGGCTCTGGATCAATGCTTTGCATCGAGTGCAAGCCTGATGACGCATCTGCCGACGTGGCCGTTGGCCAGCTGCCACTTGTTCATTTGATAAAGTTATGCTTAATAACTATCTCGCCAGATGATCATTTCGATCACCCGCCATCAGGGGCATAACAATGAATAATCCCCACTGCCAATTGCCGGATCACCGGATCGCCACCGAGCACTTCCGTCCACGGGGTGACAGCAACGAGCTGACCGACAACAGCTCGCCCACGACGGCAGAACTCACCGCATGTCTGTTTTTCTCCCCCGACGATGGCCGTATCTGGCTCAACGACCAACGCATGTTGCTGCTGCACAGCTCATCCTTCGGTGCGTTGCGCCGGGAAATCATCGAACGCCAGGGGCTGGAACAGGCCCGCGGGATGCTCACCCGCACCGGCTATTCCTCCGGCGCCCGGGACGCCCGGCTGATTCGCGAACGTTGGCCCCACGCCGATGCCGCAGCGGTATTTCGCGCCGGCACGCATCTGCACACCCTTGAAGGCATGACCAAGGTCGAGCCACTGCATTTCAAGTTCGATGCCGACTCCGGGTTCTATGAAGGGGAATTTCTCTGGCACCACTCCTGTGAGGCCGACGAGCATGTCGCCGCCTATGGCACCGGGCAGGATCCGGTGTGCTGGACCGAGCTGGGCTATGCCATCGGTTTCGTCAGCGGGTTGTTCGGGCAACTGGTGATCTTCCGCGAAGTGGAATGCCGAGGCATGGGACACGAACGCTGCCGAGTCGTCGGCAAGACCGCCGAGCAATGGGGCGATGTCGAGCAGGACCTCAATTACCTCAATGCCTCACCGCCAGCGGTCGTCGCGCGCACCGACAGCCAGTCCGACAGCGTTGCCGGCACCGCCCCGCTGCCGGACAGCGAACAGCCGCTGATCGGTGCCAGCGCCGCCTTCAACGCCGCGACCCAAGCCTTGCGGCGGGTGGCCTTGACCCCCGCCACCGTACTGGTCAGCGGCGAATCCGGCGTCGGCAAGGAGATGTTCGCCCGCCAGCTGCACCAACTGAGTCGCCGACGCGATGGTCCGTTCATCGCCCTCAACTGCGCGGCCATCCCCGACAACCTGATCGAAGCCGAACTGTTTGGCGTCGAACGCGGTGCCTATACCGGGGCCACCCATTCACGTCCCGGTCGTTTCGAGCGAGCCCATGGCGGCACGTTGTTCCTGGATGAGATCACCTGCCTGAGCCTGGCCGGGCAAAGCAAGTTGCTGCGCGCCTTGCAGGAGCGGGAAATCGAACGGATCGGTGGTGGCCACGGCATCAAGGTCGATGTGCGGGTCGTGGCGGCCACCAACATCGACCTGCGCAAGGCCGTGGCGGACGGCGCGTTCCGTGAAGACCTGTTCTATCGGCTCAACGTCTACCCCATCGCCCTGCCGCCCTTGCGCGAGCGTCGCGATGACATACCGCTGCTGATCAATGCCTTCCTCAAGCGCTTTTGCCAGGAATACGGCCGCACCCCGATGGGCCTGACCATGCGCGCCTTGAAGGTCCTGCTGCGCTATGACTTCCCGGGCAACGTGCGCGAATTGCAGAACCTCATCGAGCGCGGCCTGATCGCCAGCGAAGAAGGCCAGGCGATTGACCTGGTCCATCTGTTTCGCAATGAGCAACTGCCGGTGGATGCGTATTCCGTAGACCTGCACGGCGGCCTCTCGCCGATGGGCACGGCCGCCAACGACCCCGCGGAAAAACCGGCGTTGCTCCAGTCCCTCAGCCAACTGGACTCGGACTTCTCCATTGACGGCCTGGAGTCACGGCTGATCAACGAAGCCCTGCAACTGAGCAGCGGCAACCTGGCAGCGGCCGCACGCTCATTGGGGCTGAGCCGGGCACAGTTCGCGTATCGGTTGAAGAAGCATCAAAAAGGTGTACCGGACTGAACACCGAACCTGGGAGATGCTGCGAAGGCAGGTCTTGGGGCCGCTTCGCGCCCCAGCGGGAGCAAGCTCCCTCGCCACGGGTATATCGCCGGCCTTGAGTGAACAACATTACCTGTTGGAGTTCAACGACGGTCAACATGGCAGGCTCCGTCAAGCAGGGGCAAAAGCGCCCCGCCGGTACTCGCTGGGGGTCTGGTTCATTTCTATCCGAAAATGCCGGTTGAAGTTGGACAAGTTGTTGTAGCCCACTTCAAAACAGATATCGGTCACGGGCATTTCACTCTGCAACAGCAAGCGACAGGCACGCTGGACCCGCAGCTTGCGCATCAAGTCAATGAAACCGTGCCCGGTGATGCGCTTGAAGAACCTCGAGAAGCCTGGCTCGCTCATGTCCAATTGGCGGGCGATCACCGACAGGCGCAGGTCGCCGGTGAGTTCGGCCTGCAAGTATTCGAAGGCTTTATGGATGCGCTCGGAGCTGCGCGCATCGAGGGTCGGCGCATAGCAAGGGCTCGCCAGGCTCAAGGCTTCGTCGCCAGGGGCTTGGTTGAGGGTGTGAAGCAGTTCCAGGAACAGCGCCAACCGCGCCAGTCCCTGGGCCGGGCCGATGGCTTCCAGCAGGTGCGCGGCCTGCCGCGCGGTGTTGCCGCCGAAGGCCAGGCCGCGGCGGGCGCGTTCGAACAAGCCCTGCAAATCGCCCAGTTCGGGCAGGGTTCGGCGCAAGGTCAGCAACGTGGCACCGTCGAACTGCAAGACCACGTCGCGCCCGGGCAGGTGCTCGCCCGACGCCAGGTCGCCCATCCAGTCGTGGGGCAAGTCCGGGCCGATCATCGCCACATGGCCAGGGCCAAACGGACCGATGTAGTCGCCCGCCAACAGCTTGCCGCTGCCCTGGCGGATCAGGTGGATTTCAAATTCAGGGTGATGGTTCCAGCGCGCCATCGGGTACGGGTAATCATGCTCGTACCAGCGAAAACTGTGTTCGGGCTCAGGCAGGATGACTTCCAGTTCGGCTGGTCGCTGCTCGAACAGGGGCGTTCGGGGATCAGGCATGTCGCGCCTCTTTTATCGTTATAGCGGGCACCTTACGCCGAGTGCGCAGCGCTTCGCCAGCCTCGGCCTGACCGGCCACTGATACTTTTTTAACCCGCACCTGTCGCCCTCAAGGCGTTAAAAAAAGTATCAGCGCACGATCCTCCCTGCGTTTGCCGGCCTCCACGGGCGCTGCTGTAATCGGCTTGCCATTGGCGACGAACCGGTGCCGTACGTGGGCATCCAGTACGTGACGATTCCAGAGTTCCAAGCCATCGGCACCTCCGTCGGCCAGCTGTTTACCGCCGCCATCACCGGACAGATCACAGTGGAACAGGCATTGGCCTCGGCGCAATCGAGTACCGAGCGGGAGATGAAACGGGCCGGGTATCCAAAGTTATAACGATTGGTACCGGCCTTTTGTGGCGAGGGAGCTTGCTCCCGCTGGGTGGCGCAGCGGCCCCACATCGGCGAGTGCTACGCACTCGAGCGGGAGCAAGCTCCCTCGCCACACGGCTGTGTGCGCCGCCTACTACCTAGACTGAAGACAGGACAACCCCATGAAAAGACTGGAAGGAAAAAGTGCCCTGGTGACCGGTGCCGCCCGCGGTATCGGCAGGACATTCGCCCAGGCCTACATCAACGAAGGCGCCACGGTAGCGATCGCCGATATCGACCTGGAGCGGGCCCAGGCCACCGCCGCCGAACTGGGCGATAGCGCCTACGCGGTCAAAATGGACGTGACGGACCAGGCTTCGATCGACCAGGCCATCGAGGCCGTGGTGGCCCGGGTGGGCAAGCTGGATATCCTGATCAACAACGCCGCGCTGTTCGACCTGGCGCCCATCGTGGAAATCACCCGCCAGAGCTACGAGCGGCTGTTTTCCATCAATGTCGCCGGCACGCTGTTCACCCTGCAAGCGGCGGCGCGGCAGATGATCCGCCAGGGCCATGGCGGCCGGATCATCAACATGGCCAGCCAGGCCGGTCGGCGTGGCGAAGCGCTGGTCGGTGTCTATTGCGCCACCAAGGCAGCGGTGATCAGCCTGACCCAGTCCGCCGGGCTGGATCTGATCAAGCATCGGATCAACGTCAACGCCATCGCCCCCGGCGTGGTGGATGGCGAGCATTGGGATGGCGTGGATGCGTTGTTCGCCCGCCACGAAAACCTGCCGTTGGGGGAAAAGAAGCGCCAGGCAGGGCAACAGGTGCCCTATGGCCGGATGGGCACTGCGGAAGACCTCACCGGGATGGCGATTTTCCTCGCCTCGACGGAGAGCGAGTACGTGGTCGCGCAGACCTATAACGTCGATGGCGGGAACTGGATGAGCTGATAATCTGCAATTTTATGGCCTTGAAACGATGGAAATGGACTTATTCGCCTGAAAGTTGATCCCACTATTTGAGGATCATCCCGAACGCTACCCAACGGTGCCGTTCCAAGGGATTTCAAAAGAGCGTGAATACCGTTGCCCCAGCGGGGCAAAAATTGCGCATCATAGGCGCCGTCCGCTCAAGGGAGATTTACATGCGTGCCATTTCATCCGTCATGGGTCTTGTCGTGCTGTCGCTGGGCCTGCTATTCACCACCGGTGCCACGGCCACCGAAGAGACGCAACTGGTCGAGTCCATCAACCTTTACCGCAGCCAGTCCCAAAGCTGTGCCGGCCAGGCCTCGCTGGAGTTGCCACCGCTGGCGATGGATTCCCGGCTGATCCTGTCGGCCAATGGCATCGGCGACCTGCAGCAGGCGCTGGCGCGGGCGGCCTATCCAATGGTCAACGTGCAGGCCATCAGCCTGTCCGGGCCGCGCGACGCGCAATCAGCCATGAAAGCCGTCCAGGAAAGCTTCTGCCAGGTAGTACTCGACCCGCAGTTCATCGACATCGGCGTCAGCCGCCTGGACCGCGAATGGCGTATCGTGCTGGCGCGCCCACTGTTGTCGGCGCGCCTGGGTGATTGGCAAGCCGAGGGCCAGAAGCTGCTGAAACTGATCAACAGTGCCCGCACCCAGCCGCGTCGCTGTGGCACCGAAACCTTCGCCGCCACCACGCCGCTGGCCTGGAACGCCACCTTGGCCCTGGCCGCTGTGAACCACACCCGGGCCATGGCCAACAACAATTTCTTCGACCACAAGGACCGCGACAACCGCATGCCGGGCGACCGCGCCGAACTGGCCGGCTATCTGGGCCAGTTGATCGGCGAGAACATCGCCGCCGGACAGGACACTGCGCTCAAGGTGGTGGACGGCTGGCTGGCCAGCCCGGGGCACTGCGCCAACCTGATGAACCCGCAGTTCCGCGAATTGGGCGCCGGGTACGCGAGCGACCCGAAAAGCGATGCCGGGATCTATTGGACGGCGATGTTTGGCACTCAATAGCGCGGTGGCCGGGCCATCGCTATCGCGAGCAGGCTCGCTCCCACAGGGTTAACCGAGCCCAAAAAAAACGCCGCTCAATGAGCGGCGTTTTTGTACCTCACCAGACGGCGTCCGGTTTACAGCGCCATGTCAGCCGCTGGGTTGGCTTCACGGGCTGCGCCCGGCTTGGCCGGTGCCGCGGTGGCGCCTGGCTTGCCAATCGCCGGCGGAGGATCCAGTTGCAGGACCTCGCTGGTGTAGGCCCATTCCTGGGCGACACGCTCAGGGCTATCGTTGAGCTTGGTGCCGTAGCTTGGCACGATCTGGTGCAGTTTTTCCTGCCAGGCCGGGCTGGCGACCTTGTCCTTGAAGACCTTTTCAAGCACGGTCAGCATGATCGGTGCGGCGGTCGAGGCGCCTGGCGAGGCACCCAGCAGGCCGGCGATGCTGCCGTCCTGGGACGCGACCACTTCGGTGCCGAGTTTCAGCACGCCGCCCTTCTCTTCGTCACGCTTGATGATCTGCACGCGCTGACCAGCCTGCCACAGGCGCCAGTCTTCCTGCTTGGCCTCCGGGAAGTACTCTTTCAGGGCGTTGAAGCGATCTTCATCCGACAGCATCAGTTGACCGGCCAGGTACTCGACCAGTGGGTACTGTTCGATACCGACCTTGGTCATCGGCCACACGTTGTGGGTGGTGGTGCTGGTCAGCAGGTCGAAGTACGAACCGTTCTTCAGGAACTTGGTGGAGAAGGTTGCGAACGGGCCAAACAGGATCACGCGCTTGCCATCGAGCACACGGGTGTCCAGGTGCGGAACCGACATCGGCGGTGCGCCCACCGAAGCCTTGCCGTAGGCCTTGGCCAGGTGCAGCTGGGCGACGGTCGGGTTTTCGGTGACCAGGAACGAACCACCCACCGGGAAACCTGCGTATTCACGGGCTTCCGGAATGTCGGACTTCTGCAGCAGGTGCAAGGCACCACCGCCGGCGCCGATGAACACGAACTTGGCGTCGGTCTCGGTTTCGGTACCGTCTTTCAGGTTCTTGTACGAAACGCGCCAGGTGCCGTCTTCGTTGCGGGTGATCTCTTCCACTTCGCTGGACAGCTTGAGGGAGAAGTTCGGCTTGGTTTGCAGGTAAGCTGCGAATTGACGCGTGATTTCGCCGAAGTTCACGTCGGTGCCCAGTGGACTCCAAGTGGCCGCGACTTTCTGGCTCGGGTCACGCCCTTGCATCATCAGCGGCACCCACTTGCTGATCTGCTCGCGATCTTCGGAATACTGCATGCCGGCGAACAACGGGCTGGCCTGGAGGGCTTCGTAGCGCTTCTTCAGGAACGCGATGTTCTCGTCGCCCCACAAAAAGCTCATGTGCGGCGTGGAGTTAATGAACGAACGCGGGTTCTTCAACACGCCGTTCTTGACCTGCCAGGACCAGAACTGACGGGAGATCTGGAAGGCTTCGTTGATTTCGATGGCCTTGGAGATATCGACCTTGCCGTTCTTGTCTTCCGGCGTGTAGTTCAGCTCGGCCAGCGCAGAGTGACCGGTACCGGCATTGTTCCAGCCGTTGGAGCTCTCTTCGGCAACACCGTCCAGGCGCTCGACCATTTCCATGGTCCAGCCCGGCTCCAGCTCATTGAGCCAGACGCCGAGTGTCGAGCTCATGATGCCCCCACCAATGAGCAAGACATCCACTTTTTTTGGCTCGGCGGCATGCGTGGTCGCAAGACCCATCGCCATCGCCAGGCCCAGTAGCGCCGTGTGTGTTTTCTTCAACATGTGTGTATCCCTAGGATGAACGCCATTCCGTCCACCTGTCCTGATCACGGATAGCCCACGTCCATGGCCGGCAACGCCAGCAGGGCGGCTATCGAGAAGGACCGGAGGATGGACCTACAGGGCCGAGCAATACGTCGGCCTCTCGTTTATATCTCTCCGGCGCTGACTTCTTGTAGGTCTTGGCTTCAGCTGGGGTGAGGGACGCTGCGAACGGTGTTCATCGGGCATGGCGCGGCCGTGTCCGATTGTCGCAGCGGGGGGAGTTTACATAAGGAAATAAACAGACCGAAACGTCTTTTTACATTCCTGACAAAAACGCCGACCAAATGACGGCATTTTAATAGCCCTGATCGCCATCGTTCGCGCGACCAGAGCCCCTGCGGGTCAAAGATACTTGAGGATCGCGATATCACGCCGCCGTTGCTTGAGCCCGGCAAACCAACGTGTCGGAAAAAACAGCACGACACCCAGCAACACACTCCACAACCACACCATGGGTAAATCATCGAATCCGAAATAGGTACCCTGGTTGGTGCCCCAGATGGCAACGGCGGTCAGGTACAGGGCCTTGAGCACGTAAAGGTGCAGCAGGTAGAAAAACATCGGTGCGCCGCCATAGATCGCCAACAGCGCGATGGCTCCCCGATCCTGGGCTTTTTCAAAGAGTGCCAGCAACATCAGCCCTATTCCCAGGGTCGGCATCAGGAACATCAGCGACGGCGGATACTTCGTCGCGCTCATGAAGCTCATGAAGGTGCGTAGCGCGTCGCCGGTCTGGAGCCAGGGTTTGTCGCCGTACACGTTCAGGTAACGAATGAGCACAAAGGCCAGCAGCAGGCCCAGGCCCATCTTGAACAACCGTCGCAGGCGCACGGCGGGTTCAACATCCTTGCCAAACCACGGCCCGATGGCCCAGCCCAGCAGGATCACGCCGATCCACGGCAGCACTGGATACGTGGTACGGGCCCGGGTGAACTCGGTGATATCGATGAATGCCCGTTGATGAAGAATCGACCACGGCACGAAAAACGGTGAGTCAGGCCCTGGCACCACACCGTCCAACAGATTGTGTCCAGCAACGATGGCAACGCCGAGGAGAATCAGCCAACGGCGCTTGAGGTGCAACAACGCAGCCAGGACAATCATGCAAATGCCAATGCACCAGATCACTTGCAACCACAGTGTCTTGGGCGGGAACTCGGCGTTCCAGGCGAAACACACGAAAGTCAGTTCCAGGAAAACCAGGAACAGGCCACGCTTGAGCAGGAACAACGAGGTCTGGCCGGCGGTGTGTTTCTGGCTGTAGAGCCAGGCCGACAAACCGGTGAGGAAGATGAAGACCGGGGCACAGAGCGTACTGAGCAGGCGGGTGAAATACAGGTCCGGGGTCACGCTCAGCGCATCGATGGGGTCGGTGACCTGACGGTGCAGCAGGAATGTCTCGCGAACATGATCCACCAGCATCAGCAGCATGACGAAACCTCGCAAGGCATCGATGGCGAGCATGCGCACATGGGTTTTGGCGGCGCTGATTGCAAATAAAGGCACGATGACGCCGGACGGGCTCGTCATGCTTGAAGGTAGGCTCATGGCTTTACTCGGATGGAGGTCGTTGGTCCGTGCAAGGCAGGGAATGAGAACTCCTACCAAACGGGAACGGATAACATAACACTAATTTGTTATCGCGCGCAGCCTCGCTGCCACTGGGGATTGTGGTGGAGACGGTTTCGGGGACCTCACCAGGTGAGGCCTGCCTCGGGTCCCCTACCCGAGCATCTGACTCAACACCGCCCGCAACTTGCCAGGCTTGAGCGGTTTGTTGAGCAGCGGCGCACCCAGTTTGCGCAAGGCGCGGCGGCACTGGTCGCTGCGGTCGGCGGTGATGATCACCGCAGGGATCGCCTGGTGGAAATGCTCGCGCAGATGCTTGACCACTTCACAGCCCACGACCCCGTGATCCAGGTGGAAATCCGCCAGGATCAGCTCCGGCGCACGGCCTTGCAGCACATCCAGGGCGCCCGCTTCGTCGGTGGCGGTCAAGACTTCGCAGCCCCACTGCCCCAACAACGCCGCCATGCTTTGCAAGATGCTCAACTCATTGTCGATCACCAACAAACGGCGTCCCGGTAGCGGGTTGCCCGCGACCGCCTGTACCGGAACCTGGGACACTGGCAGGGGTTTTTCGCTGGACAGCGGCACCTCGATACTGAACACCGAGCCCCGTCCCGGCCGAGAACGCACCTTGACCCGGTAACCGAGGATGTGGGCGATACGTTCGACAATCGCCAACCCCAGGCCCACGCCTTTGCGATCCGCCGCCCGGCCGACATCGAGTTGGTTGAATTCGAGGAAAATCGACTCCAGGCAATCGGCAGCGATGCCCCGCCCAGTGTCCCAGACCTCGATGCTCAAGCGCCCTCCCCGGCGCCGGGCCGCCAGGAGAATACCGCCCTGAGTGGTGTAGCGGCAGGCATTGCTCAGCAGGTTGCGCAGGATACGGCTGATCAATCGCAGGTCGGTCAGCACGGCTTCATCGCCAAACCGCACCCGCAATTCCAACCCCGCGGCGCCGGCCACCGATTGAAACTCGGAAACCAGCGGCCCCAACAACTCATCCAGCCGATACGGCGCCAGGTCGGGCTTGACGGCGGCCTGGTCCAGCCGGGAAATGTCCAGCAAGTCGGTGAGCAGGTCTTCGGCCCCTTCGAGCGCCTGATGAGTCCGTTCCACCAGCACATGCTCGGCGGTAGGTAAATGGCGCTCACGCAACGTGGCGATCAGCAGGCGGGCCGCGTTGAGTGGCTGCAACAGGTCATGGCTGGCGGCGGCCAGGTATTTGTCCTTGCTGCGGTTGGCGGCCTGGGCGGCGTCCCGGGCATCGCGCAACTGTTGCTCGATCAGTTCGCGCTGGACAATCTGCTGCTGCAGGTTGTGGTTAGCCTCCAGCAACGCGTCGGTGCGCTCGGCCACCCGCTGTTCCAGTTGATCATTGAGCTGTTGCAGGTGTTGCCGGGCCTGCTCCAGTTCATCGAGGCGCGCCGCCAGTTCCGGGTAGTGACTCTTGCGCGTTGAGTGATTGCCCAGCCCCAACAGCCCCGCCAGGGCTTTTTGCTGCTCGTCAGAGGGCTTCGCCATAGACGACCTCGACATCCCGCTGGCTCGACTCCCGAGGGTTGGTGAGGATGCACGGGTCGTGCATCGCATGCTGCGACAGGAACGGAATGTCCGAGGTGCTCACGCCATGCAGGCCCAGCGTCTCGTGGAAGCCGATAGTGTGCTTGAGGGCAATCAGGTGCTCCACCAGCCGAGTGCGGATCTGCCGGTGGTTGAGCCCTCGGCAGTCGATGCCCAGCGTCTCGGCAATCACCTTGAAACGCTCCGGCGCCGAGTTGTAGTTGAACGCCACCACGTGCTCCACCAGTACCGCGTTGCACAAACCATGGGGCAAATCGAGGAAACCGCCCAGGCTGTGGGACATCGCGTGCACCGCGCCGAGGATTGCGTTGGAAAACGCCAGCCCGGCCTGCATGCTGCCCAGCATGATTTTTTCCCGCAGGGCGATGTCCGCCGGGTTGGCGATCATCTGCACCAGGTTGCTGTTGATCAGGCGCATCGCCTCTAGGGCATGGGGGTCGGTCAACGGCCCATGGCCGGTGGACACGAACGCCTCGATGGCATGCACCAGCGCGTCGATGCCGGTACAGGCGGACAGGAACGGGTCCATGCTCAGGGTGGTTTCCGGGTCGATCAGCGACACGTCCGGCACCGCCGCCTTGCTGACGATGGAGAATTTCATGCGTTCTTGCTGGTTGGAGATGATCACGAACTGCGACACGTCCGCCGACGTCCCCGCCGTGGTGGGGATCAGGATCAGTGGCGGGCTGGGCACGTGCAGGGTGTCGACGCCTTCGAACTCGAGGATGTTGCGACCGTGGGCAACGACAATGCCGATGCCTTTGCCGCAATCCATCGGGCTGCCACCGCCCACCGCGACGATGACATCGCAATGGTTTTCCCGGTAAAGGTCGGCACCGAGCATCACTTCCTCGACCCGCGGATTGGGCGAGACTGCGCTGTAGACGCAGTAGTCGATGCCTTGGGCCTGGAGACTGGCTTCGACGTCAGCCACCCAACCGGCGGCGATGACCCCGGGATCGGTGACGATCAGCACCTTGCGTGCACCGAAAGTCTTGGCGTAATTGCCGACATTGTGCCGACAACCGGCACCGAACATGATTTCAGGGGAAACGAACTTGCGCAGCGGGCTGAGGCTCATCTTTTCAGGTACGTGGCTCATCGGTAAGCCTGTTGTTATTGTCTTGGGATACCTTGAGCCTAAAGCATCCCACCGCGATTGCAATCAGACCAATGGGTAGCCCGGCCTGAACGCGTCAGGCCGGGCTGGCACTCATCGGTTGGCGAAGTACATCGTCACTTCGAAGCCAATACGCAGGTCGGTAAACGCGGGTTTAGTCCACATGGGTCTTTCCTCTTCTTGTACCGGGCGATTCCGGCAAGTCATTAATGCATACCCCGCCCAAGGCTCGAATGCTACTTTCGAAGCGGTGGAGGGAGTGCGTTGGTACTACTGGAGAGCGGGCACCTGTGGCGAGGGAGCTTGCTCCCGCTGGGGCGCGAGGCGCCCCTTCTTCAAGGCACTGCATTTGAGTGCTTGATGATTACTTTTGGGGCCGCTGCGCGGCCCAGCGGGAGCAAGCTCCCTCGCCACAGTGTTCACTCACTCGATGTCGGGGGTTAGAAGAACCCCAACGGATTGATGTCGTAGCTCACCAGCAGGTTCTTGGTCTGCTGGTAGTGATCGAGCATCATCTTATGGGTTTCACGGCCGACACCGGACTTCTTGTAGCCACCGAACGCGGCGTGCGCCGGGTACAGGTGGTAGCAGTTGGTCCAGACGCGACCGGCCTTGATCGCCCGGCCCATGCGGTAGGCGCGATTGATGTCGCGGGTCCACAGGCCGGCGCCGAGGCCGAACTCGGTGTCGTTGGCGATCGCCAGGGCTTCGGCTTCGTCCTTGAAGGTGGTCACGCCCACTACCGGGCCGAAGATCTCTTCCTGGAACACACGCATTTTGTTGTGGCCCTTGAGCAGGGTCGGCTGGATGTAATAGCCGCTCGACAAATCCCCCTCGAGTCGCTCGGCAGCACCGCCAGTGAGCAGCTCGGCGCCCTCTTGCTGGGCAATTTCAAGGTACGACAGGATCTTGTCGAATTGCTGCTCGGACGCCTGGGCGCCGACCATGGTCTCGGTGTCCAGCGGGTTGCCACGCTTGATCTTGGCGATCTTTTTCATCACCTCGGCCATGAACGGCGCGTAGATCGACTCTTGCACCAGGGCCCGGGATGGGCAGGTGCAGACTTCGCCCTGGTTGAAGAACGCCAGCACCAGGCCTTCGGCGGCTTTCTCGATGAAGGCCGGCTCGGCCTGCATGATGTCTTCGAAGAAGATGTTCGGTGACTTGCCGCCCAGTTCCACGGTGGACGGGATGATGTTCTCGGCGGCGCATTTCATGATGTGCGAGCCGATCGGGGTGGAACCGGTGAAGGCGATCTTGGCGATGCGCTTGCTGGTGGCCAGGGCTTCGCCGGCCTCGCGACCGAAACCATGGACGATGTTCAGCACGCCGGGCGGCAGCAGGTCGGCGACCAGCTCGATGAAGACCATGATCGATAGCGGCGTCTGTTCAGCCGGCTTGAGCACGATGCAGTTACCGGCAGCCAGGGCCGGGGCGAGTTTCCAGGCGGCCATCAGCAGCGGGAAGTTCCACGGGATAATCTGCCCGACCACGCCCAGCGGCTCGTGGAAATGATAGGCCGTGGTCAATTCGTTGATCTCGGCCGCCCCACCCTCTTGGGCGCGGATGCAGCCGGCGAAATAACGGAAATGGTCGGCCGCCAGCGGCACGTCGGCATTGAGGGTTTCGCGTACGGCCTTGCCGTTGTCCCAGGTCTCGCTGACAGCGAGGATTTCCAGGTTCTGCTCGATACGGTCGGCGATTTTCAACAGCACCAGGGAACGGTCCTGCACCGAGGTCTTGCCCCAGGCATCGGCGGCGGCATGGGCGGCATCCAGGGCCTTGTCGATGTCGGCGGCGCTGGAACGTGGGAATTCGGCAATGACTTCGCCATTGACCGGGGACGTGTTCGTGAAGTATTCGCCGTTGACCGGCGCGACGAATTCGCCGCCGATGAAGTTGCCATAGCGCGGCTTGAAGGAAACGACGGCGCCTGGAGTTCCGGGTTGTGCGTAGATCATGATGGGCCTCTGCCTGGTCGATGCCTGTCGCGGGACAGGCGATAGACCGATGGTAGAGAGCCCCGCGCGGCGGACGAATGCGTCGTTGGCAGGGGGACTCTCGTTATTTGGTCGTAGATTCAGAGCAAGGCATCCGCGAACGTGAACCCATCGCAGATACCTTTGTGGCGAGGGAGCTTGCTCCCGCTGGAGTGCGAAGCGCTCCCCTTACCTCGGTTCATGGCCGAAAAACCTGGCCCGCCGGGTTGGCGACTGCTTCGCAGCCGAGCGGGAGCAAGCTCCCTCGCCACGGTTCAGTGCGGATATCAGCGTTTGGCCACCAACGCTTTCGGCAACTTGAAGGTCCAGAGCATCCCGCCCTGGTTGAAGTCCTTCACGCGCTTGGCCACCTCGCCCCCCCACAGCGGCACCGCGCCGCCCCAGCCGGAGACCACGGAGACGTATTGCTCGCCGTCCATTTCCCAGGTGATGGGCGAACCGAGCACGCCGGAGCCGGTCTGGAATTCCCAGACCTTTTCCCCGGTCTTGGCGTTGAACGCCTGCAGGAACCCTTCAGGCGTGCCGGTGAACACCAGGTTGCCCTTGGTGGTCAGCACCCCACCCCACAGCGGCGCGTAGTTCTTGTGGCGCCAGACTTCCTTGCCAGTCTTGGGGTCGATGGCCCGCAGCACGCCGATATAATCCTCGTTCAGCGGCTTGATGGTGAAACCGGCGCCGAGGAACGCCGCGCCTTTCTTGTAGGCGATGCCTTCGTTCCAGATGTCCATGCCCCATTCGTTGGACGGCACGTAGAACAACCCGGTGTCCTGGTTGTAGGCCATCGGCATCCAGTTTTTCGCGCCGAGGAAGGCCGGTGCGACGAACACCGAACTGCCCTTGGCTTCGCTGCCCGGCGCGCCCGGACGGCTGGCCTCGTTGTAGATCGGCCGTCCATCCTTGTCCAGGCCAGTGGCCCAGGTGATCTTGTCGACAAACGGGAAGCCGCGGATGAACTTGCCGTTGGTGCGATCGAGCACGTAGAAGAAGCCGTTACGGTCGGCGGTCGCTGCCGCCTTGATGTCCTTGCCACCTTCCTTGTAGTTGAACGAGATCAGCTCGTTGACACCGTCATAATCCCAACCGTCATGAGGCGTGCTCTGGAAGTGCCATTTGATGGTGCCGTCGTCCGGGTTCAGGGCCAGGCGCGACGACGAATAGAGGTTGTCGCCAGGCCGCAGGTGGGAGTTCCACGGCGCCGGGTTACCGGTGCCAAACAGCAGCAGGTTGGTTTCCGGGTCGTAGTAGCCGCCCAGCCAAGGTGCGGCACCGCCGGTTTTCCAGAGATCGCCCGGCCAGGTCTTGCCCGCCTCGCCGCCGGAAATGCCATTCTCGACGGCCTTGCCGTCCTTGTAGACGTAGCCCATGTGGCCTTCCACGGTGGGGCGGGTCCACAACAGCTCACCGTTCTTCGGATCATAGGCACTGATCTGGCCCACCACACCGAACTCGCCACCGGCCACGCCGGTGATCAGCTTGCCATTGACGATCAACGGCGCGGCGCTGATGGAGTAGCCTTCCTTGTGGTCGGCAACCTTCTTGCTCCACACCACTTTGCCGGTGTCCTTGTTCAAGGCCACCAACTTGGCGTCGAGGGTGCCGAAGAACACCAGGTCGCCGTACAGCGCCACGCCACGGTTGATCACGTCGCAGCAAGGGCGGATGTCATCGGGCAGGCGCGCATCGTATTGCCACAGTTTCTTGCCGGTGCGCGCATCCACCGCGAACACCCGTGAATAAGAACCGGTGAGGTACATCACCCCGTCCTTGATCATCGGCTGGGCTTGCTGACCGCGCTGCTTTTCGCCCCCGAAGGAAAACGCCCAGACCGGCCGCAGGTCCTTGACGTTGTCAGTGTTGAGGGTATCGAGCGGGCTATAGCGCTGGCCCTGGACACCCAGGCCGTTGGTCACGATCTGCTCGGGGTTCTTCGGATCCTGGAGAATTTCCTGATCGGTCACGGCTGCAAGGGCCGAACCGGACAGCAGCATGGCACTGAGCAGCAGGCTCACGGCGAACGGTTGGCGACGTGCGGGTTGACTCATGACGGCTACCTCTGCGGTTATTGTTATACCCGGGAAATTTTCCCGGTCTGTCGCAGATTCTTGGCCCCAGGGCCGCTGGCAACAATTGCCCGCAGTGTTGAGTTTTCTAGTTCCTTGGTACATGCCAAAGGCGGCTTGGTCGGCCAACGCAACGCCCCCGTGGTGAGGAAATGAGCAACTGCTCCCTCTTATTTGAGCACCCTGACGTTTGTGCGGCGGTCTCGTCGGTAAAAACCACAACTCCTTGGGCATCTGTCCAATGCAGTCTGCTTAAGGTCTTTCTATCCACCGCCCAAGTACTCTATGCGTGAGCTCGGTTACGTTCCTTCACCAATGTAGCAACCTCTTGAAATGTGGCTGATTGCAGTCTAGCGCGATACGGATTCAACTATTTCCGGGGCGATGCCCTCAAGGAAGATCAGTCAAGTATTTATCGCGAATTCGGTTTTGCTCTGCAACCAAATCAGACTCAGACCTAGCTTTCAGTGCATACAATCGCAACCTAAGTTTATATGCATCAACTATTTCCTCGTCGAACTTGAGACTGTTGTCTTCTAGGGCGCCTGCAAGATACTCGTTTTCATCCGCTACCTTCTTCTCCAAATAATCGAAGATACCACGATGCTTAGTTTGTTCGATGGCCGCTTGGCGCTGCATCGGCTCTAAATGAGGTTTTTGGAATTTGTCTGTCAGTGAAGAAAACGGATGGTTTTCAGGGCGCGCCGCCTTATAAGCAAGGTTATCAAGTCGGATTCCGGTTTGTGGCGTGGTGTTTTTTTTGGGGCCGCCCCCCGCGTTCAATACCTTCTTATCTGCTTGGAAGAGCTGCCTCTGAGCATCACGTTTAATCGCCTCAATCGGTTCATCTAAAGCTTGAATTCTTTTTAACGCACGTTTTCCTTCAAAGCTGGTGACCCCTTTCTTTGTCCAAAGACCTTCACCCACGTACGTTTTTTTCAGGCCGAACAATTCCAGTGGAGTGTTCCCTGTAGGATCGCATCTATTAATCGGGTCGCCCAAGCAGTATGCATATCCATTTAGTCCACCTTCCCCAAACGGACTAAAACTGTCTGGACTGTTAAATCGCATCAACACCGGGCTGAACGCCCGACGCCCATTACCCAATAAATAATGCCCGGTCACCGGATCCGCTCGTTCGCCGTTGAACCCCAGCAAACTGGCTACACCGCGTTCAATGGGGCGATGGCCGTAAGGTGAATAGGCGATGGGTTGTCGCTGGCTGTTTTCACTGAGCCTGTGCAACACCGACCGCTGGCAATCGGTTATCAGCAGCGCAGTGTCAAACTTAACGCCATGACACTGTTGCGCGAGTAGCTGGTCGTTGTATTGGAATATTGAATTTTTTATCGTGCCTCGAATCTCTGTGACCAGGCGCTTTCTGCAGTAGAAACGCTGAGATTCAGGCCCATTCAGCAACGTACAGCCGATCAAACGGTCGAGCGGGTCGTAATGGTATCGACAGAGCAACGATTCGTGTTGGGTAGGCATAGGATGACACCTAGTAAGTTTTGACGTGCAACTGAAGGGTAGTGGGTAACTGCATCAGGCGACTACTAACAGAACTGTTAGGTTAGCGAATTGGAACACCGCGCTTTTGGATGCTTCAGGCAGCTGCGCAGCCCTGCGGGAGCAAGCCTTCATGAAAAAAATCACAACCTGCTGATTTTTAAAAAACTCTGCTAAACACAGTTCGGCAATGTGGCCTCAGTTAGGCGAGCACCTCCCTTTGTGGCGAGGGGATTTATCCCCGCTGGGCTGCGCAGCAGCCCCATGAGCCCGTCCAGTCACCCCGATAGTCGGCAGAAGATAGAGGGCCGCTTCGCGCCCCAGCGGGGATAAATCCCCTCGCCACAGAGGATTTGCTCAGCCAACGGTCATTGGGCGTCCACCCGCTTCATCCCCGCCCGCTCATAGCGCGGATAGAGATGGCTGACACTGCGAATCAGCTCATAACGACTCAGGCTGATCCCGGCAAAGCGCTCGGGAATGGGGCTGCGGATCATCTCGGCCATGTCATCGCCCCGCGCCGCGCCGTCGCGCATCAGTTGGTCGAGCCAGCCCAGGTAATCGCGCATCTGCGCAAAGGGTTGGGCGCCGGTCGCCACTGGGCCGTGGCCGGGCACGATCTGTTTCCAGGGCAAGGCCTGCAAGGTGTCGAGGTCCTGGAGCCAGACCTCCAGCCCCGGGCTGTTGGGGGTGGTCAGGGCGCGTTCGTAGAACACCAGGTCGCCGGCGAACAGCACGCCCGTGGTTTCGTCGAGGATCGCCAGGTCGGCCCCGGTGTGCCCGGCCAGTTGCAGCAGCCGCAACGCGTGATTGCCCACCTTGAGCACACCGAGCGTCAACGCTTGGGTGGGCAGCACCACCTCGGTGCCGCGCATCCAGTCGCCCACCAGCCGGTACATGTTCTCCGCCATGGCGTCGCCCTGCTGGCGCAGCAGGTCCGTGGTCCCGGCCAAGGCGCCGATGGGGACGTCGCTGAAGGCCTGGTTGCCCAGTACGTGATCGGGATGATGATGGGTCAGCAGGACCTGGATCACCGGCTTATCCGTCGTTGCCGCAATGACCTGGCGCAGGGCTTCGCCGTAGCGCTTCGACGGCCCGGTGTCGATCACCACCACGCCGGCATCGGTGACGATGAACGCGGTGTTGACGATGTTGCCGCCGTTGGCCTTGGCAAAATTCTCGGTGCTGCCTTCCAGCAGCCAGGTGCCTTCGGCGATCTGCCGGGGCTTGAGCGCGTAGTCCGTCCCGGCCCACGTCGGCCAGCACAGGCTCAGAAACATCAGCAACAACCAGCGCATGGCGCGCTCCTTGTGGTCAGGGGATCGCCGCCTCGAACGTATTGCCGCTGTTGTCGCGCAGCAGCAGGCGGGTCTGGCCCGGGCCTCGGATGTCGAAGCCCAGGTTGGGGTTTTCACTGACCGCCGGGAACAGCTCCAGGCGCGCCAGCACCTGGCCGTGGGCGTCCAGCAGTTGCGCCTGGTTGAGGAAGAATTCCGGGATACCGCTCACCAGGCCGTTATCCATCGGGTGGGCCACCTGCAGGCGCAGGCGACTGCTGTCACCACGGGGATAACGGGCGCCGAGCACTTCGCCCAGATGTTCCTCCCAACCCGGCTGGGTGCGCACCACACTGGGCGCGGTGCAGCCGCCACCGGCCGCGTCGATCAGGGTCGAGCCGACGTGCCACAGGCCATCGCGGGTCTGCACGGCAGCACGCAGTGGCGTGGCTTGCTCGATACGAATCCGGATCGACAGCCAGGGCAGCACCCGCTCCCCCGGTTGGAAGTCGACGATTTTCGGCAACGGGTTCAGTTCGGCCCAGGCCAGCACCCGTACGACGTCGCCAGTGAAGGCCCGGGCATCGATTTCCAGTGGCACCTGGCGTGCGTCTTCGGCAAAGGGTGGGGCCAGCAGGCGCACCCGGTCATCGAACACGAACGGCGCATCGCCCAGCAGTTGCTTGTGATAGAAGGCCCACATCACCGAGGGTACCGAGTCCTTCCCCGGTTCGACCGCCGCCAGCGCAATCGTCGGCAGGCCGCACCACAGCAGGCACCACATGGCCCATTTCATCCCTGCGCTCCTATTGATACATCTCCGGCACTTCGTAACGCAGGCCGTAATGGGCATAAAGAGTCTTGACGCTGCCGTCGCGGATCAAGCCTTCCAGCGCCTCTTCCACCGCATAGGCCAACTGACGGTTGCTTTCATGCACCGCCATGCCGATTTCCCAACGTTGCTTGCCCATGCTCGGGTAGGCGTTTTCCGCCAGCGCCAGTTGCGGATCAGCCGCCTCGTGCACTTGCCAATCGACCTCACCGCGCATGGCCATGACGGCGTCCACCTCCCCGGCCTGCATGGCCTTGAAGGCCTGGCTGACACCGGGGTAATGGCGGGTCTTGGCACTGAGCATGCCGTTGAACACCGAGATCAGGTAGAACGACGGCACACTGTCGACTTCCACCCCGATGGGGTGTTGCTGGAACACTGCGACACTGCCCACCGAATCCAGTCGGCGGCGGTCATATGCCACCTGCCAACATTCCTGCTGATAAGGTCCGAACATCACCACCTGGGCATTTTCCAGCTCACCGATGTCGTTGCGCTTCTGCACGTAGTCGTGGTCGTACGGCACACGCATCATCAGGTCGGCCAGTTGCCGGTCGTGCAGCGGGCTGCTGCGCCAGATGTAATCGCGCAAATCGTCATCAAGCTTCTCGCCGGGAGGCGCCCACATCAATGTCAGACGCACGCCCATGGCCTTGGCCAATGCCTGCGCTAGCTCCACGTCGACGCCCCGGGGCTGGCCTTGGTCTTCGAAACTGTAAGGGGCGAAATCCTTGTAGACCGCCACTTTCAACTCTCCGGCGGCGATTATCTGATCATAGCTGCGCACCTGCGCCTGCGCCGCCTGGCCACACAGCAGCAGGCTGCACATCACCCACGCGAACAGGCGCATGGCGATCACTCCTCGACGTGTACGCTGTCGAGATAGGTGCGCACCGCCCACAAGGCTTCCTGGCTCAGGTAGTCGGCCATTTTCGGCATGTAGACCCGGCCGTCGCGCACCGCGCCGTGACGTACGCGCTCGACGAACCATTCATCCCCGGCTTCGGCGGCGTCCAGCATCCGCAGGTCCGGGGCGATTCCGCCCGACTTGGCCTCCAGGCCATGGCACGCGGCGCAGTTCTGGTTGTAGGCCGAAGCGCCGATTTCTATGGCTTTGTCACGCTCGGGGGAACTGCGATAGGGGTTCTGGGCGGCCCAACCATCACCGTCCAGCGGCAGGTTGGTGTCCTTGATCGGGGTCAATCCCTTGGTTTCCACTGCCTGGGGCACTACGTTGCCATGGGCCCATGCGGAGCCTGCGCCGGTCAGCCCCATCAGCAGTGCGGTAGCGATGATGGCGTTGCGTTTTGTTGTCATTGTTATGCCCTCTGGATTGCACGCAAGACCTCTGTGAAGAAGCCGTGCCGTCATCTTAGGAACCGCCCTGCCCCAGCCGAATGCTGCTTTGGTGGCCGGGGTCTAGTTCCTTGGTAGCAGGCCATCCGACGCAGGTCGTAAAGACAGGTGGTTTGGGAAGTCTTCCCGGCAAGGGCGGGACTTTTTCCGTATCGGCCGGGTCGTGGCACCACTCACCCTAGTCAGGCCAAAACCTTTCACTGGGAACTGCCACCATGAGAATAAAAACGCTACCCGCCCTCTCCTCCCTGACGGTCGCCTTGCTGCTGGCCGGCAGTCTGTCAACGAGTCCGTTGGCGCGCGCTGCCGTCACCTGGGAAGACATCGCCAACGACCACCTGACCACCCAGGACGTGCTGCAATACGGCATGGGCACCAACGCCCAGCGCTGGAGCCCGTTGGCCCAGGTCAACGACAAGAACGTGTTCAAGCTGACCCCGGCCTGGTCCTACTCATTCGGCGACGAGAAGCAGCGCGGCCAGGAATCCCAGGCCATCGTCAGCGACGGCGTGGTGTACGTCACCGGCTCGTACTCGCGGGTATTCGCCCTCGACGCCAAGACCGGCAAGCGCCTGTGGACCTACAACCACCGGCTGCCGGACAACATTCGCCCGTGCTGCGACGTGGTCAACCGTGGCGCGGCCATCTACGGCGACAAGATCTACTTCGGCACCTTGGACGCGCGAGTCGTCGCCCTGGATAAGAACACCGGCAAAGTGGTGTGGAACAAGAAGTTCGGCGACCACGCCGGCGGCTACACCATGACCGGGGCGCCGGTGCTGATCAAGGACAAGACCAGTGGCAAGGTCCTGCTGATCCATGGCAGTTCCGGCGATGAGTTCGGCGTGGTCGGCCAGTTGTTCGCCCGCGACCCCGATACCGGCGAAGAAGTCTGGATGCGCCCGTTCGTCGAAGGCCACATGGGCCGCCTCAACGGCAAGGACAGCACCCCGACGGGCGATGTCAAGGCGCCCTCCTGGCCCGACGACAAGACCACTGAAACCGGCAAGGTCGAAGCCTGGAGCCACGGCGGCGGCGCACCTTGGCAGAGCGCCAGTTTCGACGCCGAGACCAACACCATCATCGTCGGCGCGGGCAACCCTGGCCCTTGGAACACCTGGGCGCGCACGGCCAAGGATGGCAACCCTCACGATTACGACAGCCTCTACACCTCCGGCCAGGTGGGCGTCGACCCAAGCACTGGCGAAGTGAAGTGGTTCTACCAACACACGCCCAACGACGCCTGGGACTTCTCCGGCAACAACGAGCTGGTGCTGTTCGACTACAAGGACAAGGACGGCAAGGTGGTCAAGGCCACCGCCCACGCCGACCGCAACGGTTTCTTCTACGTGGTGGACCGCAACAACGGCAAGCTGCAGAACGCCTTCCCGTTCGTCGACAACATCACTTGGGCCAGCCACATCGACCTCAAGACCGGTCGCCCGGTGGAAAACGCCGGCCAGCGTCCGGCCAAGCCATTGCCGGGTGAAACCAAGGGCAAGCCGGTGGAAGTCTCGCCGCCCTTCCTCGGCGGCAAGAACTGGAATCCCATGGCCTACAGCCAGGACACCGGCTTGTTCTACGTCCCCGGCAACCAGTGGAAAGAGGAATACTGGACCGAGGAAGTGAACTACAAGAAGGGCTCGGCCTACCTCGGCATGGGTTTTCGCATCAAGCGCATGTACGACGATCACGTTGGCAGCCTCCGGGCGATGAACCCCACCACCGGCAAGGTAGTCTGGGAGCACAAGGAACCGCTGCCACTGTGGGCCGGAGTACTGGCGACCAAGGGCAACCTGGTGTTCACCGGCACCGGCGACGGCTTCTTCAAGGCCTTCGACGCCAAGACCGGCAAGGAGCTGTGGAAGTTCCAGACTGGCAGCGGCATCGTCTCCCCACCCATCACGTGGGAGCAGGACGGTGAGCAATTCATCGGCGTGACCGTCGGCTACGGTGGTGCCGTACCGTTGTGGGGCGGCGACATGGCCGAACTGACCAAGCCGGTGGCCCAGGGTGGGTCGTTCTGGGTATTCAAGATTCCGAGCTGGGATAAGGCAACGGCGCAGAAATAACCTGAGCCCAACTGGGTCCTGACCCACACCACAACCCCCTGTGGGAGCGAGCTTGCTCGCGATAGTCCAGTGTCAGTCAACATGAATGCCGGCTGAACCACCGCCATCGCGAGCAAGCTCGCTCCCACAATTGCCCGAGTTCGTGTCATGAAATGCTTGCCATTGCTGCTTCTGTTCATCGGTGCCTGTGCCCATGCCGACGACTCTGATACCCCTCTGACGATCAACGGCTGCCTCATCGCCGAAGCCAGCCAATGCCCCGGCGCCAACCTGCGCGGTGCAAGACTGGCGAACCAGGACCTGCGCAAAATGAACCTCAGCGGTGCCGACCTGCGTGATGCCGACCTGCGGCACGCACGGCTGGACCTGGCCAACCTCGAGAAAGCCCAACTGCAGGGCGCCAACCTGACCCGTGCCAGCCTGCAACAAAGCAACCTGCGTCTGGCGGACTTCAGCGGCGCCACGCTCAAGGCGATCCAGGGTTGGGGTCTGTTCGCCCAAGGCACGCAGTTCCAACGTGCTGACCTGACCGCCGCCTACCTTCAGTTCGCCCGCTTGTCCGGTGCCCGCTTGCACGAGGCGAACCTGCAGGCGGCGGACCTGGAAATGGCCTGGTTGAGCAAGGCCGACCTCAAGGGCGCCGACCTGCGCGACGCCAACCTGCAGGAAGCCAAGCTCGGCGAAAGCAACCTGGAACAGGCCAACCTGAGCGGTTCTCGCCAGCACTACGGGAATTTCCAGGATGCGAATATGGAGGGCTGTACCGGTTGCCCGACTTCCTGGGATCAGTAAGGATTGCCACAACCCCCTGTGGCGAGGGAGCTTGCTCCCGCTGGGCTGCGCAGCAGCCCCCCTCCGCCGGCCAACTCAGTCAATCCGTCCTACCGAGGTGCCTGGTTTCAGGGCCGCTTCGCGCCCCAGCGGGAGCAAGCTCCCTCGCCACAATGAACCCGGGATTTATCCCGCCACCCGCACCACCCCCATATCGATCCCCAAGTGCACCAGCTCGGCATGGGAGCTGACCTGCAACTTGCTCTTGAGCAGCGTCAGGTGGTTGGACACGGTCTTGGCGCTGATGCACAGCTGTTCGGCAATGGTGCGGGCGGGGGTGCCCTTGGCGAGCATGACAAAGATCTCCAACTCCCGTTGAGTCATGCATTGCAGCCGCGGGTCGACATCCTGGCGCGAACGGGTGCAGGCCAGTTGCGTGGCCAGGGATTGCTCGATGTAGACATGCCCGGCCAGCACTCGCCGCACCGCGTCGACCAGCACCTGGGGTGCCGAATTCTTGGTCAGGTAGCCCGCGGCGCCAGCGTCCAATGCCTGGCGCACCAAGGGCAATTCATCGTGCATGCTGAAAAACAGCACCCGCAGTTGCGGCAGGCGCTGGCGTAGCCGGCGGGTGGTTTCCAAGCCACTGATACCGGGCAGGCCGAAGTCCATGATCACCAGATGCGGCACCTGCTCCTGCACCTGGCTCAACGCCTCCTCACCGGTCGCCGCTTCGCGGACCTGCAGGTCCGGCATCAACACCCGCAAAAGGCTGGCATAGCCCTGCCGAACCACCGCATGGTCGTCCACCAACAGAATGTTCATCACGCCTCCAGGGCAATATTCAAGGCCAGCGCCCAACCGGCGCCAGGCTGGCTGAGGATGCGCAGCTCACCGCCCAGGCTGCGCGCCCGCTCGGACATCGAGTGCAAGCCGACACCGGCGCGCGATGGTTGCGTCGCTCCACAACCGTTGTCGCGCACCAGCAACCGCAGGCGCCCGGCGCGATGTTGCAGGCGAATCCGCACCTGCGTGGCGCCGGCATGCCGGGCAACGTTGGTCAACGCTTCCTGCAACAAACGATACAAGTGGGTCTTGTCCGGACCGGACAAGGACGGCAGCGTTTTGTCGATCCACACCTGACAGGTGATGCCCTGGCTGGCCTGCCATTGCCCGGCCAATAGCCTGATGGCCTCGCACAATGGCAGGTACTGCAACACCACTGGGTACAAGTCATGCACCAGTGCCCGGAAACCCGATTGCAAATGCTCGCAATGCTCTTCGAGCTGGCTGACGGTCTGCTCCAGCACCGGCGGCTGATCCATCACCAGCCGCAGCAGGCAGGCGCGAGCACGAATGCCGGCCACGTATTGGCCCAAGTCGTCGTGCAGGGTCTGGGCCAGCTGGGTACGCTCCTGTTCCTGCACGGCCAGCAAGGCCTGGGTAAGCCGGGCGTTATCGGCCTGGGCCTCGGCCAGGGCAGCGGTCATGCGATTGAAATGCCCCGCCAGATGCTGCGCCTCCGGGACACCCTCAGTGCCCAGGCGCACCTGCAGGTTCCCGGCTGAGACCTGACGCAACGCATGCAGCAGCTCATCGAGCAAGCGCATGCCCCGGCGTACCCCCCCAACGAATCACCAACAGGCTGAGCGACAGCGCCAGGGCACAGACGTACAACAGTTGCACCAAGGAATCGAGAATCTCGTCGATTTCATCGCGAGGGTCGACGGCAATCCAGGCCCGCCGACCGTCCGGCAAATCCACCACCTGGGCCGCAGGTCCGTCATCCATTAACCGGCGGCCGAGCCAGGCCTTCATCCCGGCTTCATCCGCCGGGAACAGCTCCCCAGGGGCCAGCCAACGGACCCGCACATGCCGCAGGCTGCCGGTCAACCGCGGCTGGAAACTGCCCGGATCGCGCTCGGCGGTTTCGCGCAGGTAACGCACCACCGACTCGGCCGATTGCAGCTCTCGTTTCACATCGGCCGTGGCCTGGTGCAGCAGCAGGACGGCACAGGCCAGGGTGACCAGGGCGAAGAAGGCGGAAACCCATAGGTTGATGCGCCAGAGGGCTGACATGGCTAGCGCTCCAGGCCTGAATTGGCACCCACAGGGGGGGCTTGGGAGTTTCCAGGTTTTGGGATGATCAACCCCGATCAAACTCAGGATCAGCAGAAACGGCAACAGCAGCGCTTTGAGAATCCGCATGGTCTGCCCCCTCCTGGTCAATGACGATGCCTTGCATGCTAAAACCCCGGCTTCCAAGGTGAGTTACTACCTTGGTACTGCACCGGCGGTACTTTCTGCATATTTCCCCATGACCCTGGGCTTCCTATGCTGGCGCTACCTGCAATGGAGGATGTCATGCGCCGGCTCGTCAGTTACGCCCTGGTTTCTCTGCTGGCAGCGGCAACTGCTCACGCGGACGATGCCACGCCGCTGCAAGTGCGCATCGGCTACCTGGGTTACCGTCCCGATCCGGGCCCGTTGCTATCCAACGTCATTGCCGAACCGGCCGATGCCGGGTTGCGCGGCGCTGAATTGGCGATCGTCGACAGCAACAGCACCGGGCGTTTTCTCAAGCACGACTACCGCCTGGAAAGCACCAGCGTCGACACTCCCGAAGCGCTGCTCCAGGCCGCCCGGACCCAACATGACCAGGGCCTGCGGCTGTTCGTGGTCAACGCACCGGCCGCCAGCCTGCACCAACTCAGCGCCGCCCTGCCCGACAGCCTGCTGTTCAACGCCGGTAGCCCCGACGACAGCCTGCGCACCACCGACTGCCTGGGCAACGTGCTACACAGCCTGCCCGACCGCGCCATGCTCGCCGATGCCCTGGTGCAGTTCAGCGTCGTGCGTAAATGGCAGCGGGCCTTGCTGATCGTCGGCCAGACGCCCGAGGACCAGGCCTATGCCGCCGCATTGCGCCGGGCCATGAAACGCTTCGGCATGAAGATCGTCGCCGAGAAGGCCTGGCAGTTCGACAACGACCAGCGCCGCAGCGCCCAGGCCGACATGCCGCTGTTCACCCAGACCGCCGAGTATGACGTGGTGCTGGTGGCCGATGAGCGCGGCGACTTCGGTGAATACCTGCCCTACCAGACCTGGTACCCACGCCCGGTGGCCGGCACCCAAGGGCTGACGCCCACCGGTTGGCACAAGACCGTGGAAACCTACGGCGCGGCGCAACTGCAAAAACGCTTTGAAGCCCTGGCCGGACGCTGGATGAACGACCGCGACTTCGCTGCCTGGATCGCCGTGCGCAGCATCGCCAGCGCCGTGAGCAAGTTGCGTCAGGACGACCCGCTCGCCATTCGCCAGCTGGCCCTCAGCGACCAGTTGCCTCTGGACGGCTTCAAGGGTCGCAAGCTCAGCTACCGGCCCTGGAACGGCCAATTGCGCCAACCGATTCCCCTGGTCCAGCCACGGGCACTGGTCAGCACCTCGCCCCAGGACGGTTTTCTCCACCCTTCCAATGAAATGGACAGCCTGGGTTATGACCGGCCCGAAGTAAGCTGCCGTTACCCCTGATCGATAACAACAATAAGGAAAACCGCCATGCGCCGCCCGCTGTTCAAACCAGCCCTGCTCTGCCAAGTCCTTGCCCTGGGTGCTGTTCTGCTGGCTGCCGGCCCCGCCGCCGCCAGCATCGCCTGGGTCTCGAACGAGAAGGACAACAGCCTGAGCCTGATCGACATGCAGAGCCTGGAAGTCATCGAGACCCTACCGGTTGGCCAGCGCCCCCGGGGCCTGCTGCTGTCCCACGACAATCGCCTGCTGTACATCTGCGCCAGCGACTCGGACCGGGTCCAGGTGATGGATGTCGCCACCCGCAAGATCATCAAGGAACTGCCTTCCGGCAAAGACCCGGAGCAATTCGCCCTGCACCCCAACGACCGCTGGCTGTATGTCTCCAACGAAGACGATGCCCTGGTCACGGTGATCGACACCCAGACTTCCGAAGTGCTGGGCCAGATCGGCGTGGGTGTCGAACCCGAGGGCATGGCCGTCAGCCCTGACGGCAAGTGGGCGGTCAACACCAGTGAAACCACGAACATGCTGCACTGGATCGACACCAGTACCCAGACCCTGGCTGACAACACCCTGGTGGACCAGCGGCCACGTTTCGTCGAGTTCAATCGCGACGGTACGCAGCTCTGGGCCTCGGCGGAGATCGGCGGCACGTTGACCGTACTCGACGTCGCCACGCGCCAGGTGCTCAAGACCCTGACGTTCCAGATCAAGGGTGTGCACCCGGACAAGGTCCAACCAGTGGGCATCAAGCTCAGCGCCGACGGTAAGCTGGCGTTCGTCGCCCTGGGCCCGGCCAACCATGTGGCGGTGATCGACGCCAAGACCTTCGAAGTGCTGGATTACCTGCTAGTGGGCAGACGGGTCTGGCAACTGGCGTTCACCCCGGACCAGAAGCAGCTGCTGGCGACCAACGGCGTCAGCGGCGATGTCTCGGTGATCGATGTAGAGAGCCGCAAGGTCCTGAAGTCGGTGAAAGTCGGGCGCTACCCTTGGGGCGTGGTGGTCACGCCATGAACGCCCTGGAGGTCAGCGACCTGAGCTTTGCCTATGGCGCGCGCGAAGCTCTCAAGCAGATGAACTTCAGCCTGCCCGCAGGCCGTTTCGCCGCGCTGCTGGGTCCCAACGGTGCCGGCAAGTCGACGCTGATCGCCCTGCTCACACGCCTGTACGACCTGCAACGTGGCGAGATCCACATCGGCGGTCATTCCCTGCAGAAATCACCAAGACCGGCCCTGCGCCAGTTAGGTGTGGTGTTCCAACAGAGCACGCTGGACCTGGACCTGAGCATTGAACAGAATCTGCGCTATCACCTGGCGCTGCACGGTTTTTCGCGGCGCCAGGGCAGCGCCCGCATCGACGCCGAACTGACCCGCCAGCACCTGACGGAGCGCCGCCACGAGCGGGTACGCGACCTCAACGGTGGCCATCGACGCCGGGTTGAGATCGCCCGCGCCTTGCTCCACGAACCGCACCTGTTGCTGCTCGACGAACCCAGCGTCGGCCTCGATCCGGCCAGCCGCCTCGCCCTGGCTCTGCACATCCGGCAACTGTGCAGCGAGCAAGGCATCAGCGTGCTCTGGACCACTCACTTGCTCGACGAAGTGCAGCCCAGCGACGACCTGTTGATCGTGCACCAGGGCCGTCTGGTCGCCAGCGGACAGGCCGACGCGGTGAGCCTGGAACATGGGGGCACCCTCGGTTCGGCCTTCACCCGCTTGACCGCCACGGGAGTCGGGCCATGAATGCGTACTGGCAATGTTTCAGCGGCATCGTGACGCGCGAATGGCTTCGCTTCGTGCTGCAACGCACACGGCTGCTCAGTGCCCTGGTACGGCCCCTGCTGTGGCTGCTGGTGTTCGCCGCCGGTTTTCGCGCGGCACTGGGCATCGCCATCATCGCGCCCTACGACACCTACATCCCCTACGAGGTGTATATCGTGCCCGGGCTGGCCTGCATGATCCTGTTGTTCAACGGCATGCAGGGCTCGCTGTCGATGGTCTACGACCGGGAGATGGGCAGCATGCGCGTGTTGCTCACCAGCCCCTTGCCCCGGGCTTTCCTGCTGGCAAGCAAGTTGTTGGCGACCTCGCTGATCTCGCTGTTGCAGGTCTATGCCTTTCTCGCTATCGCCTGGCTGTACGGCATCCAGCCACCGACCATGGGCCTGCTGCTGGCCCTGCCGGCCCTGTTGCTGGTGGCCCTGATGCTCAGCGCCCTGGGCTTGCTGCTGTCCAATGCCATCCGGCAACTGGAAAACTTCGCCGGGGTGATGAATTTCGTGATCTTCCCGATGTTCTTCCTGTCTTCGGCGCTGTACCCGCTGTGGAAAATGCAGGAAGCCAGCCCGTGGCTGTACTGGCTTTGCTCGGTCAGCCCGTTCACCCACGGCGTGGAGTTGGTGCGTTTTGCGCTGTACGAGCAGTTCAACCTGCTGGCGATGGCGGTGTGCGTGGGGTTGACCCTAGTGTTCGCGCTGTTGGCGGTGTGGACGTTCAATCCGCAGCATGCGGCGTTGCGCAAGGCCAATTGAACTGCCCCATCCCCATATCCCGTAAGGGCTCTGTGCAGGGTCCATGGCCAAAATTACTACTTTAGTACTGGTTTTCCTGTCTATGGTCGCATTCACAAGACCTCGACCCTGGCATGTAATGGGCGCATAACAAAAAGGATAAATCCTATGCCCCGTTTGCTGGCGATCCTCCTGCTGGGCCTGGCGCTGAATGTCGCGCAGGCCGATACCGCGCTGTTTTCGGCGCAGGGTTATCGCATCGCCCAATACCGCAGCCCGACGCCCGCCACTGTCGACGGCGCCCAGACCCTCGATACCCAGGCCCTGCAACAGCTGCTTGAGCAAGCCTCGCCCCCGGTGCTGATCGACGTTTATCGCCGGGCGTGGGTCCAAGGGCGTTTCATCGACAACGAACCCCACGCCAACCTCCCTGGCAGCCTGTGGCTGGCCAATACCGGTGACGGCGACCTCGACCCGACCTGGCAGGACTACTTCAGCCATCACCTGCGCACGGCCACCGGCGGGCGGTTGGATTCGCCGTTGGTCTTTTATTGCCGCGCCGATTGCTGGCTGAGCTGGAACGCGGTAAAACGCGCCGCTGCCATGGGCTATAACCATGTGTACTGGTATCGCGATGGCCTCGATGCCTGGGAGGCGGCCAACCTGCCCCTGCAAGCGGCCCGGCCCGAACCCTTTCCCTGATTTTGCAAAGAAATGCGTGCAACTGCCCTGCCCCACACGACAATAACGAGGTGAATGGCCATGTATAAAATCCTGATAGCCGACGATCACCCACTGTTTCGCGAAGCCATCCACAACGTCATCAGCGACGGTTTTCCTGGCAGCGAGGTCATGGAGACCGCCGACCTGGACAGCGCCCTGGCCTTGACTGTCGAGCACGACGACCTGGACCTGATCCTGCTGGACCTGAACATGCCCGGCATGCACGGGCTCAATGGCCTGATCAACCTGCGCAACGAGGCACCGACCATCCCCGTGGTGATTGTCTCCGCCGAGCAGGACAAACAGGTGGTGCTGCAGGCCATCACCTATGGTGCGGTGGGCTTCATCACCAAATCCTCGCCACGCTCGCAGATGACCGATGCCATCGAGCAGATCCTCAACGGCAACGTGTACCTGCCGCCCGACATCATTCGCACGCAAAAAAGCCCGATGGGCCGCCGCCTGAACGAAACCCCGGCATTCCCGCCGGAACTGCTCCAGGCCTTGACCCGCAAGCAACTGCTGGTGCTCGAACGCATGACCAAGGGCGAGTCGAACAAACAGATCGCCTACACCCTGGACATCGCCGAAACCACGGTCAAGGCCCACGTCTCGGCGATCCTGCGCAAACTCAACGTGCACAACCGGGTGCAGGCGATCCTCAGTGCCGGGGATATTGATTTCGGGGCTTATTTGCGGCGCTGAACAGGCGCCATGAATCCCTGTGGCGAGGGAGCTTGCTCCCGCTGGGGCGCGCAGCGGCCCTGAAAAGTCTGCAACAACACCGATAATCAGGGTGGCGCGCGAAGGGGGCTGCTTCGCAGCCCAGCGGGAGCAAGCTCCCTCGCCACAACAGTGTTCGGCTCAAGATCGGGGGGGATTCAGCAGATGACTCATCGCAATCTTGAGCTTCATCGGCCGCACCGGCTTGTGCATCAGGGTGTGCCCGCGTTCGCGGATCTGCTGCTTGAGTTCGTTGCTGTAGTTGGCGGTGATCATCATGGCCGGGATCGGTGAGGCCCGGCGGGCGTTGATCCTGGCCACCGCATCGACGCCATTCTGATCGTTGTCCAGATGATAATCGGCGATCAACAAGTCGGCCTCGGCATGGTAGTTATCCACTTGGCGGGCCAGGTCCTGTTCCGACAACGCGGTCACTACCTGGCAACCCCAGCCCTCCAGCAACGTACGCATGCCGGCGCAGATCGCTGCATCGTTATCCAGCACCCAGACCCGCGCCCCGCGCAGGCGTTCGAGCATCGGCTCGCTCATGTCCAGGCACGGCAGCGGCTTGGGCGCGGTGGCGCTCAGCGGCACGTCGATGGAGAACATCGAGCCCTTGCCCGGCCAGGAGCGCACCTGGATCCGGTGCCCGAGGATCCCGGCGATTTTTTCGACAATCGCCAGGCCCAGGCCCAACCCACGGTCCTGGTTCGGGCGTTGCACGTCGCCACGCTTGAACTCCTGGAATATTTCCTCAAGGCGGTTCTCGGCAATACCGATGCCGCTGTCCCAGACCTGGATCGACACGCGCTGGCGGTGTCGCCGGCAACCCAGCACCACCCGCCCGCTGGGGGTGTAACGAATAGCGTTGCTCAGCAGGTTGCGCAAAATCCGCGCGAGCAATTGCATGTCGCTGCGCACCAGCACCGAACAACCGACAAAGTGCAGCTCCAGCCCTTCGCTGCGGGCGATCTGGGCGTATTCGGCGGCCAGGTTGTCCAGCAACTCACTGAGGCCAAACGGCGCAACGTCGGCCTTAATCACCCCGGCGTCCAGCTTGGAGATGTCCACCAGGGTGCCCAGCAGGTTCTCCACGTCCTGTAGCGAATTGCTGACGTTACGCACCAGTTGCGCGTTGGCGACCGGCTCGCGACGCTCAAGCAAGGCACTGGTGAACAACCGGGCAGCGTTGAGCGGTTGCAGCAGGTCATGGCTGACCGCTGCGAGAAACTTGGTCTTCGACAGGTTGGCCTGCTCGGCTTCGCGCTTGGCCTCTCGCAGGCGCAATTCCACCCGGCTGCGCTCGTCGATCTCGCGCAGCAACTGGTCATTGAGCGTGGTCAGTTCGGCGGTCCGTTCCTGGACCCGCTGTTCCAGGTTCTGATAGGCCTGGTGCAGCGCCTCGGCGGTGCGCCGGCGCTCAGTGATGTCGCGGATCAGCACGAAAATCCCCACCACCTCGCCGTTGGCCAAGCGGTTGGGTACATAGGAGCGCAGCATGTAGCGCTCCTGGTTGTTGATGTTGGTCTCGGCGAACTCGAACGTCACGCTCTCCCCCGCCAACGCCCGGGCCACGTAGGCTTCCAGGCGCTGGTAATGCTGCTCGCTGTGGGCCTCGCGCAGGCTCTGGCCGAGCATCACGCCACGGGGCCAGCAATACCATTGCTCGTAGACCTTGTTGGTGAATTCGTAGACCAGGTCGGCGTTGAGGTAGGCAATCAGCGCCGGCACATGGTCGGTGATCAGGCGGATCCAGCGTTCGCTTTCGCTCAGCGCCTCGGCGTGCTGGTAGCGTTCGGTGATGTCGGTGAAGGTGTTGACGTAGCCGCCAGTGGGCAAGGGATGCGTACGGATCTCCAGGACCCGGCCATCGGACAGGCGCTGCTCGGATTCGTGGATCAACCGGCCGTTGCTGTCGCGACTGGCCGGGGTCAACAGTTGCAACTCACTGTCGGCAATCACTTCGTTGAACGGCCGGTGGGCCGCTACCGGTGCCAGGCCGCTGAGTTCGAGGAAGCGTCGGTTCCACAGCTCCAGCACGCCTTGGGCGTTGATCATCGCCACGCCCTGGGACAGGTTGTCCACCGCCCGCTGCAACAGGTGGGATTTCTGCGCGATGGCCTGCTCGCGGCGCACGGTTTCGCTGAGCTTGACGTCGGTGATGTCGGTAAACAGGATCACCCGCCCGCCTTCCTGGGTCGGCCGCTCGCTGACTTGCAGCCAACGCCCGTTCTGCAAGCGATACAACACGTGCTCGTCGGCCTGGCCCCGGGGCTCTTCGCTGAACAGTCCGTTGGCGGTCATCAAGCGCTTGACCTCGGAAAGGCGCATGCCGGCGATGATGCGCACCCGGCTGTTGGCCCAGAAAGCCTTGAAGCGGCTGTTGAACAGGACAATGCGTTGCTGCTCGTCGAACAGCACAAACGCATCGGAGATGCTTTCGATGGCGTCGATAAGGTGCCGGTGGGCGGTTTCCGCTCGCAGCCGCGCCTCGCCCAGCAAGTGATTGCCGGCCTTGAGTTCGGCCATGGCCTGGTTCAGGGCATCGGTGCGCTCGCGCACCTGCTCGGCCAGCACCACCGAGTGCTGGAACGCCGCGTACGGGTCGTTGCCCCGAGTTACGCCGGACTCCACCCGTTCGATCAGCGCCTCATTGATGCGCCGCAACTTGCGGTTTTCATGCTGCAGGGCAGCGAGCTGGGCCTGCAGCTCAGCGATGGCCGGGGACGCGATGTCGGGCAATGGCAACTCCGGTGAACGTCTGGTTGATATGCATGCCATTGAACTGTTCTCCATAGGTGTTGAACCCCATCACCCGTTGTTCGCGCAGGAACTGACCGATCTGCTCCAGGCCGCCGCGATCTTCCAGCTCCAGGCGCCGGAGAAAGCAATCGCAGCCGATGGTCAGCAGCAAATCGCCGAGGCGTGCCTGCAAACCGTCGAACAGCGTTTGCAGGTTGTGCAGCAAGGGCCCGGGAGTCATGGCGGTGAGCACGATGCCGTTCTCCACCGCACAGTAGAAACTCAGGCTCAGGTCCGGGTGCACCTGCTGGATGGCGCGCACGTAGTACTGGTCGTTGATGCGCACCGCCAGTGGATGGGCGGCGAAGACCCGGTAGTCGAGGGCGCTCACCGGCACGCCGATGTGCCGGGCGTATTCTTCGGCGGCGGGTTCGGCGTTGAGCTCGTAGACCCGTCGCGAGGCGCTGTCGGCGCCGGTCACCACCAGTTTCTCCTCCCGGGGCAGGATGTGATGGGTGGTGAAGACTTCGAATTCCAGCCAGGTGTTGATCAGCACCACCACAGCCGCGCCACTGTGGAACTGGCCTTCGAAGTACACGTGGGTGTGAGTCAGGTAGTTGTCATCGCCAGCCGAACCGCCGAAATGCGGGATGTCCCCCAGCGCGGCGCTCAAGGCCGCCAGCACCATCTCCTCGCGGCTGGACAGGCCATCGAGCAGGGTCAAGGCGAAGCTGTGGCCCTTGATCGGGGCCAGGGCGTTGCTGCGACAGCCGCTCGCCAGACGTTCGACCATTTGCTGGGCGTCGATCAGGCTGAAGTGCTCCATCTCGCCGATCAGTTCGGCGGCGATGGAAAAGTGCCGGTGATCGAAACCCACCGCCGTCACGCAGTTGCGACCATAACCTTGCGCGGTGATTTCACCGGCGCTGGTACAGCCCACCAGGCGAATCCCACCGAAACTCTGGGACAGCGCCTGGCCCAGGGCCGGCAGGTCATATTCGGCGGAACAGAAAAACAACACGAAGCCCAGGTGCGGGTGCAACAACTGCCGCGCCAACTCCTGGGCCACCTGCTGGACGTCCGTGGCCTGGGACATGGCGCTCACCACACCTTCGCTCTGGGCCTGCTGCATCTTCGCCTCCGACGGGTGCGTGATAGGAGCCCTGAGTGTACGAAGCCGCGTCGAGTCGACGTATGCTACTTGGGTAGCGGGTGGACGCTTCCATGGGATGAGAAGATCGGCGCACATGACGGTGCCGCCACCACCCACACCCCTGATATGGAATACCTTTGTGGCGAGGGAGCTTGCTCCCGCTGGGTTGCAAAGCAGCCCCAAGCAAATTGAATGCAGTCAACCTGACACAGCGCGTTGTCAAGTCTCAGGGCTGCTTCGCAACCCAGCGGGGCGGTGCGACGTTTCGCTAAATCCCTTCACCACAAAAGCGGTTCGGTGTGCAGGCAATATCAGTGACTCATCGGCGACATGGCGGTCGCCTGCCCCAGCAGTTCCTGGTCGATGTCTTCCAGGCGCAGCACCCGACCACCGGTATCGCTGGCGAGTTTTTGTGCCGCCTGGGGGTCGGAGAACGAAGCCAGGACAACGCCCATGGCGCCCTTGAGCCCGCTGCCGATGACGAAGTAGGCGGTCCGGGCGTCGATCAGGTGGGCGTCATCCGGTGTGTCCCAATGGCTGCGGCCCATGTCGTGGACATACAGCTTGACGTCGGCCCGATGGTTTTCCGGCTGCAACCACCAGCCCAGCATCTCCGCCGGCGAGCAGAATTTCTTTACGCCCCCTGCCCCGACCGCCGCGCCCTTGGGTCCGGGAAAGTCAGTGATGACCATGCCGCACACATGGCATTCGTCACTGGGATGGAACGCCAGCGCCGCCTCGCTGGCCGCGGGTGGCTCGGCCTTGCCGCAGGCCGCCAGTGCCAGGCACATCAATACCCCGACCCAAAGGCGACCCGCCTTGAAATACACCCTGTTCATCGTTGCATGCTCCCTTATCAAGATTGAAATTCACGGGCATCGGCGATTGAACAACCGATAGGCCAGCCACAACGGCACCGCCATCCATAGGCCCAGGCACAGCCAGAGCAAAGGCGCCGACACCGGCAGGTCGCTGCCCAAGGTCAGCACCGCGGCGCCGCTGGACGCCGCATCGAACCCGGACAGGTTGATCAGCCGATACACGTCGGTAGGGTTGAACAGCAGCAGCCATGGCAACAGTTCCGGGCTGAAGCGCCCTTCGCTCAGCACCAGCAATGCCAGCAACGCCAGGTCGAACACCAGCACGAAGAAAAACCAGACCCCCAGCGCCAATCCGGCCGCGGTGGATTTCTCTGCCGACAAGCTGCTCAGCACATAGGCCAACCCGAGGAACACCCAGCCCAGCAGCGTGCTGGACACCATGAAGCGACCGAAGGCCCAGAGCAGCAGGCTCAACTGGACATCGTCCACCCACAGGGCGATAGCCAGCATCGCGCAGCCAAAACCGATGAAGGTGGCCAGGGCCAGGATCAAGCCGTGCCCCACAAACTTGCCCAGCAGCAATTGTCCGCGGCCCAACGGGTAGGTCAGCAACAGCAGCAAGGTGCCGCTCTCGTCCTCGCCGACAATCGCGTCATAGGCCAACAGCAAGGCAATCAGCGGCATCAGGAAGGTCGCCAGGCTGGACAGGCTCGCCACCGTGGCCGGCACCGAGGTGAACCCCAGTTGACCGGACGCCGCCGCGCCGAGCCAGGCGATGCCGATCGCCAGCACCGCGAACAACAGACTGATCGCCAACAACCAGCGATTGCGCAGGCCATCGCTGAATTCCTTGCGGGCCATGTTCCAGACCGGATTCATAGGCGGGTCTCCTCGGCTGCGGCACGGACCATGTAATGACGGTACAAATCCTCCAGCGACGGCGGCTTGATCTCGACATCCGACGGGTCATCCTGGGCCAGCAGCTGGCGCAGCAATTTAAGCTTGCTGCCATCCGGCGCGGACACCTGCACCCCTTCGGCGCCCCAGCCTTGGGTGGCGTGCCCTTCGCTGCGCCAATGCTGGCGAAGCCAATCGGCCCGCGACAGGCCCGAGGCGCGGATCAGCGTCGGCAACCCGGCGTCCTCCCTCAGGCGGGCCAGGCTGCCCAGGGCCAACAGGCGACCCCGGGTGAGAATCGCGGCGCGGTTGATGTGAGCTTCCACGCCAGGCAGGACATGAGAACAGAGAATGATGCTGGTGCCCTGCCAACGCAGGCGGTCGAGCAACTGATAGAGGTCCTGGGTGGCGATGGGGTCCAGGCCCACGGTCGGTTCATCCAGCAATAACAGGCGCGGTTGGCCGAGCAGCGCCTGGGCCAGACCGAGACGCTGGCGCATGCCCTTGGAATACGTCTTCACGCGTCGTGTCGCGGCACCCGCCAGCCCGACCTCTTCCAGCAAACGCTGCACCTGCTCCGGTGCAGCGCCTTTGAGCCGGGCAAAATGGCGCAAGGTTTCCAGCCCGCTCAATTGCGGATAGAACATCACGTTCTCGGGCAGATAACCGAGCATCTGCCGCACGCTCGGGTCACTGGGCGCGCGGCCGAAGACACGCACCTGCCCCTCGCTGGCCCGCAGCAAACCGAGGATCAGCTTCATCGTGGTGGTCTTGCCCGCACCGTTATGCCCGAACAGGCCGAGCACTTCGCCCTGGGCCAGGTTCAAGTCCAGCCCGCGCAGCACGGCGACATCGCCATAGTACTGGCTGACGCCTTCGATCTCGACGACGTTCAAGACGCGTCCTCCTGGGCACTGTTGCGTGGTGGGGGCTGGACAGGCGTTTCCATCAGCGGATGGCTGTCCATCACCCCGGGGGATTTCATCACCGGGAAGGCTCGCTGCACCCAACGCAGCAGTTCGATCCCCGGGCTGTTCATCAACAAGCGCACCTGGGGATACAGCCACAGCAGGCGATCGACGTTGTCGTTGGGTTCATAGGCGACATCGCCCAAGCCATCGCCATTGCGATCCCAACCCAGGTAGTCGCTCCAGTAATTGCCGTGGCCATCCACCGACCATTCCTGCAACCGCGTGGCCACGTATTTGACCTGGCGCTGGTTGTGGACGAAGGCATTGCCGGCGATGCGGTTATCCTCCGAGCCCGCCGTCAGGTGGATACCCACGGCGCTGCGCTCGAAATGGTTGCCTTCGATGCGGTTGAACAATGAGTTGTAGATGAACAGGGCCTTGCCCTCGGCGCCGGTGATCATGGTGTCGCCGGTGGACCCGTCGCGCACGTCGGTGACGAAGTTGTCGCGCAGGGTCGAATAGGTGATGTAGTTCATCAGGATCCCGTAGTTCTGATCCTGTTCAGAGCGATTGCCGATGACCGTCAACTGGCGGCTTTGCATCAAGGCATAACCGGTTCGAGTACGCCGGGTGACGTTATCCAGCAGGCGGTTATCGTTGGCGAACATGTAATGCACGCCGTAGCGCAGGTCCTCCAGGACATTGCCCTGGAGCAGGTTGCCGCTGGAGGTGTCGATGTAGATGCCATCGCGGGTTTCGCGCACCTGGTTACCGATGACCCGGGCGCCGTGTACGGCATACAAATGGATGCCATTGCCACGGTCCTGGGAGCGCAGGCTGGGGTCGCCCTGGATGCGGTTGTCGATCAGGCTGACGTCCCGCGTGCCATCGACCCAGATACCGAAGCCCTGGCCCTGCATCCGGTTGCCACGCACCACCGCTCCTTGGGCAACCGGTTGGATGAACACGGCCGCGTTCATGGCCGTCAGGTCGTGGCCCCAGTCCAGGAACGTACACCCCTGGACCCGCACGTTCGGGGCGCGAATGATCACGCCATTGCCCTCGCCCTGGCCCTGGAATACCGCATCCGGCGCACACGTGAGGGTCATGGGCTGGTCGATGCTGAACGAGCCCCGGTACTGGCCCGCAGGCAGGCGCCATTGCTGGTCGCCCTCGGCCTGCAAAGGCAAATCGGTGATCGGCTGCGGCGCGCCGAGCACGCCGCCCGACAGCAGGCTGAACACCAGGGCAATGACCAGTCGACGAACGTTTGGATGCTGCATATTCCCGGTCATTGCGCCTGTCTCCCTAGTGAATGACTCAGGCCTTTTCAACCAGCATGCGCCCGACCATCTCCATGTGCAGCGCGTGGCAGAACCAGCTGCAGTAGTACCAGTGCAAGCCGGCCTTGTCGGCGGTAAAGGTGATGGATGAGGTCTGTTGCGGACTGATCTCCATGCTGACGCCATGGTTGGTCATGACAAAGCCGTGGGACACGTCCTCGATCTGGTCGATGTTGGTGATGGTCACCGTCACCTCATTGCCTTGTTTGACGGTGAACTCCGTCAGGCCATAGGCCGGCGCCATCGACGTCATGTACACCCGCACCTTGTTGCCGTCGCGGATGACCTTGTTGTCGGTTTCCAGGTTGATGCCGTCCTTCTTCG
Organism: Pseudomonas fluorescens; assembly: GCF_001623525.1. Taxonomy (NCBI): domain Bacteria; kingdom Pseudomonadati; phylum Pseudomonadota; class Gammaproteobacteria; order Pseudomonadales; family Pseudomonadaceae; genus Pseudomonas; species Pseudomonas fluorescens. The sequence goes on from NZ_CP015225.1 coordinate 1,647,684, forward strand.
CCCGGGCCACGGTGTCGGCGAAAAACGGATCGTTGCGGTTCCAGATCTTCTGGGTCTTGATCTGATCGCGCCGCGCGAGAATGCAGTCATGCGGTTCGGCGAACGCCGGGCCGTCGTGCACCAGCTTCATTTCTTCACCGGAAATGTCGATCAGTTGATCGTTCTCCGGGTGTAATGGGCCGGTGGGCAGGAAGCGGTCCTTGGAGAACTTGCACAACACCACCAGCCACTTGCCGTCCGCCTCGCTGGTTTCGGTGAGAGACGCATGGTTGTGGCCAGGCTGGTATTGGACGTCGAGTTTCTGCTTGATGTAATTGATCTTTTCGCCCTTGTAGGCGCGGATGGCCTCGTCCATGTTCCACTTCACCACCTGGCTGTCGATGAACAAGGTGGTGTAGGCATTGCCGCGCCCGTCGAACGTGGTGTGCAATGGCCCGAGCCCCAGTTCCGGCTCGGCGACGATCACTTCGCGTGGGTCCTTGAAGCGGTCGGCGAACAAATCGTCCAGGCGATCGATGGCGATCATCGAGACCGTAGGCGACAGCTTGCCGTTGGCGATGAAGTATTTGCCGTCCGATGAGGTATTGAGCCCGTGGGGGTTCTTCGGCACGGGAATGTAGCGGGTGAATTCGGAGTCCTTGCCATCGATCTTGCGGCCATCGACCACCGGCACCTTGGAGCCGTCCAGGTTGATGAACTTGCCGGCCTTGATCGCCGCCTCGATACGCGGGATGTTGAAGACCACCACCCAGTCGCGCTCGTTGCGCATCATGCCGCCCAGGTCGTAGGCCTTCTCGGAGTTGTAGCAGGTGCTGGCGGCGTATTTGCCGGTGTAGTCAGCATCGGAGTTGTCCAGGTTGCCGTCGACGATCACCTGGAACGCCATTTCCATTTTCTCGGCATCGATGGCGTTGAACATCGTGAAGCTGTTTTTGTCCTGCAGGTCGAAGGTATGGCCGTCGTTGGGGTGCGGGATCACGAACTCAGCGTTGGCGAACACGTACTTGGTGTACGGCACCTTTTGCAGGCGCAGGCCGTGGATGGCTTGCACGTTGGGCACGGTGAGGATCTTGTCGCACTTCATGATGTCCAGGCGAATACGCGCGACCCGGGAGTTGGCCTTGTCGTTGATGAACAGGTATTTGCCGTCGTACTTGCCGTCGGTCATGGAGATGTGCGGGTGGTGGCAGTCGCCGTTCTGGTACTTGGCGCTGTCGCCCAGGATGCGCTTGCTTTCGTTGGTCAGGCCCCAACCGGTGGCAGAGTCGACGTTGAACACCGGGATACGCATCAACTCACGCATCGATGGCACCCCCAATACCCGTACCTCGCCCTGGTGGCCGCCGCTCCAGAAACCGTAGTATTCGTCCAGCTCCCCAGGCCCGACGTGAATCTTGGACTTGGCCTCCTTGGCCGCCGCAGCCCAGGACTCACGGGTGAACGTCCCGGCCCCCAGCGCCGTCGCGCCGGCCAGTACGGCACCGGTTACCGCGCCAGTGCCGAGAAAACTGCGCCGGCTGACACCCTTGGGTTCTTCCACCACGCCCGGGGTTTGGTTTTTTTTATCGCTCATGCTGTGTGCTCCATGAAGAATGAAACGGTCAAGGGACAGGCCATTGGGGCCTCAAGGCGCCGGGTTCACCTGCACCACGGGAATCAGTTGCGGATCGCTCACGGCCGCCTTGCCGCGCTTCTTGCGCTTGTTGATCAGCGGCGGACATTTGTTTTCGTTGTGCCAGGTCATCTGGCAGTCGAGGCAGTAATGGCATTCGTTGGCATTGATCCGGCCATCGGGATGAATCGCCTGGATCTCGCATTCCTTGGCGCACAGCTGACAGGGGTTGCCACACTCCTTGCGGCGCTTGAGCCAATCGAACAGCCGCAACCGGGTCGGCATCGCCAGGGCAGCACCCAGCGGGCAGACGTAGCGGCAATAGACCTTGCGGGTAAACAGGTTGATCACCAGCAGGCCCACTGCGTACGCCACGAACCACCACTGGCGGTCGAACCTGAGGGTGATGGCGGTCTTGAAGGGCTCCACTTCGGCCAGCCGCTCGGCGGTGGCCATCGACTCCAGCGAAACGCCGAACAGCACCAGCAAAATGATGTACTTGATCGCCCAGAGCCGCTCATGCACGGCAAACGGCAACTCGTATTGGGGCACCTTGAGCTTGCGCGCCAGTTCGTTGATCAACTCCTGTAACGCGCCGAACGGACACAGCCAGCCACAGAACACCCCACGCCCCCACAGCAGAATGCTGCCGGCGGTGAACACCCAGAGAATGAAGATCAGCGGATCGGTGAGAAACAGTTCCCAGCGAAAGCCTTCGAACAAGGCGTGGACGAAGGTCAGCACGTTGACCACCGACAACTGCGCCAAGGCGTAGCCGCCCAGAAACACCACGGTGAAGACCAGGTAGCCGCGGCGCAGCCAGTGCAACAGCGTCGGCCGCCGGGCCAGTGAATCCTGGAAAAACAGGATCGCCGTCAGCACCAGCAGGGCTACGCCAAGCACGGTGATTTCGACACTTTTCTGATACCAGAGCGTCAGCCACATCGGCCGGCTCGCTTCTTCGGCGGCCGCCAGTTGCTCGGCGGTCGGCAATGGCCGCTCCAGGTAGGGCTCCGGCAACTGATAGGCCAGCTCGAAGCTGCTGAAAATACCGCTGACCGGCCCGGTCTGGCGGCGGATCAGCAGCTCCAGGCTCCAAGGCGAACCGGGGTCGAAACGGTGGGACGCGCGAACGATGAACACCGCCATTTCGTCGAACTCAGGCATGTCCTCGGCGGCCACGTCATCCAGGCGCTGGAAGTCCATGTCGCGGAAGCTGATGACGTCGCCGAACTGACGCACCAGCACCCGGTCGAAAATGCCGCCGCGCACATAACCCGAGCCCTTGAAGGAATAGCGCCCGCTGCCCATCACGGCAATGGCTTGTTCGCCGGGTTTGAGCTCGCTCATCAGCGTGCGATATTGCCCATCGCCCAACAGATTGCGGCCAATGGTGGGCGGGTTGAGGTGGGTGACGTACAGGTCGATGAACGTGTCGTCGGCCTGGGCGGCGCTGGCAACTTCGACCTGTTCGGCGTCGGTGCCTTTGAAGGTGGCGTCTACTTGACCGCGAGTCAGGTGCAGGCGCCGTACAGCGCCGTTGCCGGTCAGGGTCTTCCAGTCGGCGGGCTCGTAGATGTCCTCGCGCACACGAGCCGGCGCCACGGCCAACCCCGCATCGCCCTTGACCAGGCCCAGGGACACCGCGACATCGTGGGCGGCACGCATGATGACTTCGTTGACCACCATCGCCGTCACGGTAGCCCCGGCGATGGCATCCACGGTCACGGCATTCGGGTCGCTGGAATGCCCCACCACCACCCGCTGGTTGACCTTGATGCCGCTGTAGCGCGCGCTGAACGCGTGGAGTTTTTCTTCGGCGATGCCGATCAGCAGAATCGGCTCATGGTGTTCGAGCACATAGGCATCGAGGATCACCCCCGCAGGATCGAGAATGACCTGGACGTTGATCGGCTTGCCGGAATAGGCGGGAATGTCCACCACGTCCAGGCTCTGGAACACATAGCCCAAGACCTTGCCGGCAGCGGACAGCGTGCGCACCTTGAACCGCCCTTCGGGCTCGGAGATCGCGTCGGTCTGGCCCAGGACATGGTGGATGCGCTGTTGCGGGGTATCGCCGTAGTCCTTGGCCTGGGCCAGGCCCGTGAACAACAGCAGGAAAACGAACAGTCCACGGAGCCAGAGGCGGGATAGGTGCAGCATCACAAAGGGAGGGGTCATGGACGCCAGGGCTTAAAGACAGGATCTTGGCGATCATGGTAGGGGCCGGCCCCATCTTCGGCCCTTGATTGAAATCAACTTGGGAAAAACTTAAGCCCTACTCAGTCTGTAGAAACGGAACGCGGAGCGTCCCTGGCGGCATTCCCACGCGGAGCGTGAGGAACGATCTTCCACCGCCGCCGCGACCCGATCGTTCCCACGCTCTGCGTGGTAATGCATCCCGTGACGCTCTGCGTCACCTCCCAGAAGCGGAACGCGGAGCGTCCCTGGCGGCGTTCCCACGTGGAGCGTGAGGAACGATCTTCCACCGCCGCCGCGACCCGATCGTTCCCACGCTCTGCGTGTTAATGCATCCCGTGACGCTCTGCGTCACCCTCCAGAAGCGGAACGCGGAGCGTCCCTGGCGGCATTCCCACGCGGAGCGTGAGGAACGATCTTCCACCGCCGCCGCGACCCGATCGTTCCCACGCTCTGCGTGGTAATGCATCCCGTGACGCTCTGCGTCACCTTGCAGAAGCGGAACGCGGAGCGTCCCTGGCGGCGTTCCCACGTGGAGCGTGAGGAACGATCTTCCACCGCCGCCGCGACCCGATCGTTCCCACGCTCTGCGTGGTAATGCATCCCGTGACGCTCTGCGTCACCTCCCAGAAGCGGAACGCGGAGCGTCCCTGGATGCATTCCCACGCGGAGCGTGAGGAACGATCTTCAACGGCCTCCGCGACCCGATCGTTCCCACGCTTTGCGTGGTAATGCATCCCGTGACGCTCTGCGTCACATTCCAGAAGCGGAACGCGGAGCGTCCCTGGCGGCGTTCCCACGCGGAGCGTGAGGAACGATCTTCAGAGCCTTGCGCCCGGAATGAATTTTTATCGCACGCGAACGGTTGAACCCGGTCGCATAATTGTCAGCGCTGTGATCCAGTTCACTCTGCCAGCGCCATAACACCCTGAAACGTTGCGCCAACGTCCACAAGGAATGCCCGATGCCCCCACGCCACGCCCCCGCTTCAACCGCAGACTTGCCGCAAGGCACCGGTTTCGTCCGGGTGCGTGGCGCCCGCGAACACAACCTCAAGAACGTCGACGTGGATATCCCCCGCGATGCCCTGGTGGTGTTCACTGGTGTGTCGGGGTCCGGCAAGTCATCGCTGGCCTTCTCCACGCTCTACGCCGAAGCACAGCGTCGTTATTTCGAGTCCGTCGCACCCTACGCACGGCGCCTGATCGACCAGGTCGGCGTGCCGGACGTGGACAGCATCGAGGGCCTGCCGCCGGCAGTCGCCTTGCAGCAACAGCGCGGCACCCCCAGCGCACGCTCATCGATGGGCAGCGTCACCACTCTGTCGAGTCTGATTCGCATGCTTTACTCCCGCGCCGGCAGCTACCCGGCCGACCAACCGATGCTCTATGCCGAAGACTTCTCGCCCAACACGCCACAAGGTGCCTGCCAGGAATGCCATGGCCTGGGCCGGGTCTATGAGGTGACCGAAGCCTCCATGGTGCCGGACCCGTCGCTGACCATCCGCGAGCGCGCCGTGGCCGCCTGGCCCATGGCTTGGCAGGGGCAGAACCTGCGGGACATCCTGGTGACCCTGGGCTATGACGTCGACATCCCCTGGCGCGACCTGCCGAAGCAGCAGCGGGACTGGATTCTCTTCACCGAACAAACCCCTACCGTCCCCGTATACGCCGGGCTCACCCCGGCCCAGACCCGCGCTGCTCTCAAACGCAAGCTCGAACCGAGCTACCAGGGCACGTTCAGTGGCGCCCGACGCTACTTGCTGCACACCTTCATGCACTCCCAAAGCGCGCAGATGCGCAAACGCGTGGCGCAATACATGCGCGCCAGCCCCTGCCCCGTGTGCGAAGGCAAGCGGCTCAAACGCCAGGCGTTGACGGTGACCTTTGCCGGCCTGGACATCGCCGAGCTGTCGCACCTGCCGTTGCTTGAGTTGGCCGAAGTGCTCAAGCGCGTCCTGGCACCCGACTACCTGGAACAGGCCGAAGAAACGGGCGACGTCCTCAGCCACCAGCAAACCCGAAAAGCCCGCGAGCAACGCGCCGCCAGGGGCGACAACCCGCACGCGGGTGGGCCCGACGCGCGCCACACACCCAATCTCTCCCTGGAGAAACGCCTGGCCGCCCAACGCATCGCCGCCGAGCTGCTGGAGCGGATCGTCACCCTGATCGACCTGGGCCTGGGCTACCTCGCCCTGGAACGCAGCACGCCGACGCTTTCGTCCGGCGAACTGCAACGCCTGCGCCTGGCGACCCAGCTCAATTCCCAGTTGTTCGGGGTGATCTACGTGCTGGACGAACCCTCCGCCGGCCTGCATCCGGCCGACAGCGAGGCGCTGTTTGGCGCCCTGCAACGCCTCAAGGCAGCGGGCAACTCGGTGTTTGTGGTCGAACATGACCTCGATACCATGCGCCGGGCCGACTGGCTCATCGACGTCGGCCCGGACGCCGGCGAACAAGGCGGGAAAGTCCTCTACAGCGGTCCGCCGTCAGGCCTCGGCCAAGTGCCGGAATCACGCACCCGCGCCTACCTCTTTGGCGAGGAACACGTTATGGCACGCAGCCCTCGGACACCCAGGGATTGGCTGCGCCTGGAAGGCATCACCCGCAACAACCTCGACAACTTGAGCGCGGCCTTTCCCTTGGGTTGCTTCACCGCCGTGACCGGCATCTCCGGCTCAGGCAAATCCAGCCTCGTCAGCCAGGCCCTGTTGGATCTGGTCGGCGCCCACCTGGGCCAGGCCAGCCCCAACGCCGAACCCGATGAACAAAGCCTGGAAGACGAACCCGTGCAAACCAGCGGCGGGCGCGTTAGCGCTGGGCTTGAAGCGGTCAGGCGGCTGGTGCAGGTGGACCAGAAACCCATCGGCCGCACCCCGCGCTCCAACCTCGCCACCTACACCGGGCTGTTCGATCACGTGCGCAAACTGTTTGCCGCGACAGCGCAGGCGCAAGAACTGGGATTCGATGCCGGACGGTTTTCCTTCAACGTCGCCAAGGGCCGTTGCGAGACCTGCGAAGGTGAAGGCTTTGTCAGCGTGGAATTGTTGTTCATGCCCAGCGTCTACGCGCCCTGCCCCACCTGCCACGGGGCGCGGTACAACCCGCAGACCCTGGAAGTGAACTGGCAGGGCTTGAACATTTCCCAAGTGCTGCAACTGACCGTGAACCAGGCACTCGAGGTGTTTGCCGAGCAAGCGGCGGCCAGGCGCTCATTGCAGGTGCTGCAGGATATCGGGTTGGGCTACCTGCGCCTGGGCCAACCGGCCACGGAACTGTCCGGCGGCGAAGCCCAGCGGATCAAGCTGGCGACAGAACTGCAGCGCAAGGCCCGGGGGGCGACGTTGTATGTGTTGGATGAGCCCACCAACGGGCTGCACCCCCAAGACGTCGACCGCTTGCTGGTACAGTTGAATCGCCTGGTGGAGGACGGTCACACGGTGGTTGTGGTGGAACATGACATGCGCGTCGTGGCACAGAGTGACTGGGTCATCGACATCGGCCCGGGCGCAGGTTCCCAAGGTGGGAACGTCGTGGCCTGCGGGGCTCCGGAGGAAGTCGCGGCCTGCCGGGAAAGCCGGACGGCGGAGTTTCTGAAAAGGGCTTTGCAGCCCGGAAGATAACTCCCGTGGCGAGGGAGCTTGCTCCCGCTGGGGTGCGAAGCACCCCCAATGAAGCTGACTACATCAACCTGATACACCTCAGTGACTGGCCTTGGGGCTGCTTCGCAGCCCAGCGGGAGCAAGCTCCCTCGCCACAAGAGCGGTTTTCAGACCGTACGCGAATACTGAACCGTCTGGTCCGCCCCCAGGTACGCGTCGAAAGCCATGGCCACGTTGCGCATCATCAATTGCCCTTGGGGCAACAACACCAGCTCGTCGTCGCGAAGGTCCAGCAATCCGTCGCGCACCAGCTCCTGGAGTCGGTCCAGGGCATCGGCGAAGTACTCGGTAAATCGAATGCCGTGGGCGCGCTCGATCTGGCCGAAATCGATGCGTGCGTGACACATCAGTTCGCTGATGACCTCACGCCGCAGGCGATCGTCGTCGCTCAGCCGATAACCACGCTGCACCGCCAACAAGCCTTGATCCAACCGGGCGTAATACTGGGAAAGCTCCTTGACGTTCTGGTTGTAACTGTCGCCCACCTTGCCGATCGAGGACACCCCCAGGCCAATCAGGTCGCAGTCGGCGTGGGTGGAGTAACCCTGGAAATTGCGCTGCAGGCTGCCCTGGGCGCGGGCGCGTACCAGTTCGTCATCCGGCAAGGCAAAGTGGTCCATGCCGATATAGACGTAGCCGGCTTCAGTCAGGCGATTGATGGTCAGCTCGAGCAACTCCAGCTTGCGCTCTGGCGGCGGCATGTCTTCTGGCCGGATCATCCGTTGCGCCCGCACCCGTTGCGGCAGGTGGGCATAGCTGTAGGCCGCGATCCGGTCCGGACGCAGGGCGATGATCTTGCTCAAGGTGACATCGAAACTGGCGATGGTCTGCAAAGGCAGGCCATAGATCAGATCGACGCTGACCGACTTGAAGCGCGCCAGGCGCGCGGCCTCCACCAGCTCGACGACCTGGGCTTCGCTTTGCACTCGATTGACGGCGATCTGCACCTGGGCATCGAAATCCTGGACGCCAAAGCTCAGGCGGTTGAACCCCAGCTGGCGCAGGCCTTGGATCTGTTGCGCATCGATGGTCCGCGGATCGACCTCGATGGAAAACTCGTGGGCGTCGCTGTCGTCCATGTCGAACGACTGGTGCAGGCAGTCCATCAGGTCGGCCAGTTGCTCATGGGTCAGGTAAGTCGGCGTGCCCCCGCCCAGATGCAGTTGGGTCAGTTTGCGCGAGCGGTCGAACAAGCCCGCCTGCAGGGCAATTTCGCGCTTGAGGTAGGTCAGGTATTCGACGGCACGATGGCTTTTGCGCGTGATGATCTTGTTGCACGCGCAGTAATAGCAGAGGCTCTGGCAGAACGGGATATGGATGTACACCGATAACGACTTGGGCTGCGGCGCCTGGTTGCTGCGCTGGGCAGCCTGCTGGTATTCGTCCATGGCAAAGGCCTGGTGGAACTGCGGCGCCGTCGGATAAGAGGTGTAGCGCGGCCCCGGGCGGTCGTATTTCTCCACCAGGGCACGATTGAAACCGGATACAGCATTCATGATGGGTTCAACTTTTCAAAAGGGTGTGGGCCTGCGTCATCCATTCCTGGGTCGAACAGATTGCAGATCGCATCGACGTTCAAGCGCCCGGCGGGCAGGATGCCGATAAACCGGCTCGACAGTTCGATCAATCCCTGGTCATGCAACACTTCCAGCGACGGCCAGACAGACGCGAAATGTTCGCGAAACACCAGGCCGAAGCGTGCCTCGATGGCCAGGATATCCAGCTCCAGATCACAGGACAGCTGCTCGGTCACGCTCGCCTTGACCTGATCCTGCGCTTCACAGCGCCAGCCGCGACACACCGGCAACTGCCCGGCATCCAGCTGTTGGCAATATTGATGCAGGTCGTCGGTGTTCTGTACGTACAGGTGCTCGATCTGAGTAATGGCCGACAGACCAAAGCCCACGTGATCACAGCAACCGTGACGGGTAAAACCCTGGCAATTGCGATGCAGGCGTCCGTGTTCCTGGGCCACCGCCAGGTCATCGTCGGCCCTGACGAACTGGCCCAGGCCGATGTAGTGATAACCGGCGCCAATCAGTTGCTCGCAGCAGATCCGCCGCATGGCGTCCTTGTCGGCCGGGCTGCAAAAGGCACCGGCCACCCCGGCGTTCTTCGAGCGGTAACGATAAGGCGCGCGGGCATAGTCGAAAACGTGCAACCGGTCCGGTTCCAGTTCGATCAACGTCGCCAGTTTCAGGGCGAAACTGCTGGGCGTCTGCCAAGCGTGACCGTAGCCCAGGTCAATGTTGATGGAGCGAAAACCAAACGTGCGCGCCGCATCGATCAACGAATGGATCGGAGCCGGATTCTGGTAGCAATCGACCGACAGGTCGCTGTCGACGCCAATGTCGGGGACGCCGATGCTGACATGAGTGAAACCCTGGTCACGGATCAGGCCCATGGTCGACCAATCCGTGTGGTGCAGGTCCACCTCGATACTGTGGTCGCCACCGTCGTATTCACTGAAGTCGAAGCGCTTGCGCAGGTCACTCATCAACTTCTGCAGATGAGCGATCACCGGTGTGCCACCGGTCAGGCAAAACTGCTCGACGCGCCGCCCTGCGCCCAAGTGGCAACCGACCAACCCCATCTCATACGTCAGACGTTGCAGATAACCCTCGATCTCGCCGCACCGGCAGTCACTGGCCAGGGGCGAACACGACGCCAGCCGCAAGCGCGAAGGCAGATGCACCGCCAGGGACAAGGGCCGTCGTTTCTGACGGCTGCTGCGCAACCCTCGAAGCAGGTCGAGCGAACCGATGCCTGTGTGGAATCTACGTGTACCGACCGGACAATCGAAATCAGCCACCACAGGCGCGCGGCCCGAAGGTCGCTCACCGAGGGTATGGAACGGGTCGAACATGACAATCTCCGAGTGGCAGTGCGGGAGCAGTTTGCGGGGTAACCCGCCGGGGCACCTTGACCTGTATCAAGCGCCTTGGAACCACGCGCCAGCGCTTACCAGGTGACGTAGAACATGGCCTTGGCCAGCAGCACGATCGCGACCATGTGCAAGAAAACGCTGGCATGGATGACGTGCACGTAGCGGGCGTTCATGCGCCCACTCCTGAACAGCCACATGGCCCAGAGGAAATGGCCCAGCACACTGCCCGCCAACAGGATCTTGAGCCCCAGCAGCAAACCGAAGGATGACTGCAACGGCGACGAGAGCACCGGCCAATAGCGCAGCCAGACCATGCCAATCCCCGCGCCGAACAGCACCAGCAGCACCCACGGCATCAACTGCCGGGCGCGTTGGCTGATGCCTTGCTCCAGCAGCACCATGACCTTGATGGGCAGTTGTTTGCGGATGCTCTCCAGGAACAGGACTTCGAAGAAAACCGTGCCGATGAAAACCAGCGCGGCAAACAGGTGCAAGGTCAGAAACAGCGGATAAATCATGGGGTCCTCGGTCGCCCTCTTCAGCGGGGCGATGGTTTATTCGAGGTTATCCCGCAGCCTTGGAAACGGGGTTGATGCCAATCAAGGAAACCGCATGTCCGCCACACCAACGGCCCCACAGTAGGCGGCGCCGGGCTTTAGAAAGCGTCAACGAAACGTTACTCCCGCCCATTCCGGCACAACCGCTGATCAGTTAGTCCGGCTTTTTGACACTTTCCCCGATATGCGGTCACAACTTTTGCGCTCCGCTGGGTCATAACACGAAGGTCGTCGATGGAATGTTGACGTCTACCTAGGTTTAAGCCTGATACGGAGATAAGCTCATGATTTTCAACGTACAAAATTTTGGCGCCAAAGGAGATGGCATCACCGACGACACGGCAGCCATCCAAAGTGCGATTGATGCGGCGGCCGCGGCCGGCGGTGGGCAGGTGTACATGCCGACCGGCACCTACATCGTTTCGGGGGGTGAGGAACCTTCCGATGGCTGCCTGATGCTCAAGAGCAACGTCTACCTGTACGGCGACGGCATGGGCGAGACCACGGTCAAGCTGGTCGACGGCTCCGACACCAAGATCACCGGTATCATCCGCTCGGCCTACGGCGAGGAAACCCACGACTTCGGCGTCAGCAACCTCACCATCGACGGCAACCGCGACAGCACCACCGGCAAGGTCGACGGCTGGTTCAACGGCTACATTCCAGGCGAAGAAGGCTACGACTCCAACGTCACCCTCGACAGCGTCGAGATCAAGGATTGCTCCGGGTACGGTTTCGACCCCCACGAGCAAACCGTCAACATGGTCATCAAGAACAGCGTGTCCCACGGCAACGGCCTGGACGGCTTCGTCGCCGACTTCCTCAGCGACAGCACCTTCGAAAACAACGTCGCCTACGACAACGACCGCCACGGTTTCAACGTCGTCACCAGCACCCACGATTTCACCATGACCAATAACGTCGCCTACGACAACGGCGGCAATGGCATCGTGGTCCAGCGCGGCAGCGAGGACATCCCCTCGCCCAACAACATCACCATCACCGGCGGCGAGGTGTATGGCAATGGCGCCGAAGGGGTGCTGATCAAGCTCTCCAGCGAAGTGACCGTCACCGGCGTCGACATTCACGATAACAGCAGCGCCGGGATCCGCATCTACGGCAGCAACCACGTCGAAATCATCGACAACACCCTCAACAACAATTCCCTGGGCGGCGCCGTACCGGAAATCATCATCCAGTCCTACGACGACACCCTGGGCGTGTCCGGCAAGTACTTCAACGGCAGTGATAACCTCATCCAGGGCAACATCATCAGCGGCAGCGACCTGTCGACCTACGGTGTTGCAGAGCGCAATGAAGACGGCACCGACCGCAACGCCATCATCGCCAACACCATCAGCCACACCAGCAAGGGCGCCACGCTGGTCTATGGCGACGGCAGCTACGTCAGCGCCACGGTGCCGATGACCACCGTGCAAGGTACCGCGGGCAACGACACACTGCTCGGCAGCGCCGCCAGCGAGATTTTCTATGGCGGCGCCGGCAACGATACGATCAATGGCGCGGCCGGTGGCGACATCCTGGTCGGTGGCGCCGGCATCGACAAACTCACCGGCGGCACCGGCGCCGATACGTTCCGGTTCGTCGCCCAGTCGGACAGTTACCGCAACGCCACCTCCAGTTTCGATGACACCATCACCGACTTCGACGTCACCCAGGACAAGATCGACCTTGCCGGCCTTGGCTTCACGGGCCTGGGCAATGGCCGTGGCGGCACCCTGCAGGTCAGCTACAGCGCCAGCAGCGACCGCACCTACATCAAGGACTACGACGCCGATGCCAGCGGCAATCGCTTCGAGCTGATCCTCTCGGGGAACCTGGCCAGCACCCTGACGGCGAGCAATTTCATTTTCAATCGTGTGATCACGGGCACCAGTGGCAGCGACTCACTGCTGGGGAGCGATGCGGCCGACACCTTGCTCGGCCTGGCGGGCAATGACAGCCTCAGTGGCGGCGCCGGCGACGACAAGCTCGACGGCGGTGCTGGCATGGACACCCTCACCGGTGGCGCCGGGGCGGACACCTTCGTGTTCTCCAACCGCCTGGACAGCTACCGCAACTACAACACTGGTGGCGCCAACCTCGGCGACCTGATCACCGACTTCAACGTCAGCGCCGACAAGATCGACCTCTCGGCCATGGGTTTCACTGGCCTGGGGGACGGCAAGAACAACACCGTGTACCTGGTGCTCAACAGTGCCGGCACCAAGACCTACATCAAGTCCCTGGAAGCCGATGCCAATGGCAACCGCTTCGAAGTGGCGCTGGATGGCAATTACCTCAACACCTTGACCAGCGCCAACTTCGTCTTTGCCACCACCTCGCCGACCAACCAGGCGCCGGTACTGGCGACGCCGCTGCTGGACCAGAACGCGACCGAAAACACCCCGTTCAGTTACGTGGTGCCGGCCACCAGCTTTACCGATCCGGACAACGACAGCCTGAGTTACACCGCCAAACTCGCCAATGGCAGCGCCCTGCCCAGCTGGCTGGTCTTCGATGCCGCCACCCGCACTTTCAGTGGCACGCCACCGGACACCGCGTCGGGCACCTACGCCATCCAGGTCACAGCAAGCGACGGCAGCAACGCCACCGTCAGCGACAGCTTTACCCTCGCCGTGCAGGACGTCCCCACCACCACTGTGATCAATGGCACGCCGAACAACGACACGCTGACCGGCACCGCGGCCAATGAGCAATTGTTCGGTGGCGCGGGCAACGACACCCTCAATGGCGGCGCCGGCAACGACATCCTGGTCGGCGGCACCGGGGTGGACAAACTCACCGGTGGCACGGGGGCCGATGTGTTCCGCTACACCTCGAAACTCGACAGCTACCGCACCAGCTCCACCAGCGCCAGTGACCAGATTCTCGACTTCGAGCTGACTGCGGACAAGATCGATGTCTCGGCGCTTGGCTATATCGGCCTGGGCAACGGGCTCAACGGCACCCTGCAGGTCACTTACAGTTCGTCGACCAACCGCACCTACCTCAAGGACCTCACGGTCGACGCCAATGGCAACCGGTTCGAGATCTCGATGGCGGGCAACTTCGTCAGCAGCCTGACGGCCAGTCACTTCGTCTTCGCCGACCAGACCAACCCCACCAACGTGGCCCCGGTCGTGGCCACCCCACTCCTGGACCAGAACGCCAGTGAAAGCACGCCTTTCAAATACACGGTGGCGAGCAACAGCTTCACCGACGCCAACCAGGATGTGCTGACCTATACCGCGACCCTCACCAATGGCACCGCCCTACCCACGTGGCTGAGCTTCAATGCCACCAGCCTGACCTTCAGCGGCACGCCAACCAGCACCGCTGCAGGCAACTACGACATACTGGTCAAGGCCACCGACCCCTCGGGCGCCTCGGTCAGCGACAACTTCAGCCTGGTGGTGGCCGATGCGCCCGCCAACACCATTACCGGCACCAACAACGCCGAAACCCTCAACGGCACGACGGGTGCGGACCTGATCCTCGGCCTCGGCGGCAACGATACGATCAAGGCCGGCACCGGCGCGGATATCGTCGACGGCGGTGCCGGACGCGACTCGTTGTACGGTGGCGATGGCGCCGACACGTTCCGCTACAGCAACCTCTCCGACAGCTACCGCGACTACGACACCGGGGGCGTCACGGCCACCGATACGATTTATGACTTTACCGTTGGGGTCGACAAAATCGACGTTTCGGGGCTGGGCTTTCTCGGCCTCGGCGATGGCAGCAACGGCACGCTGTACATGACCCTGAACACGGCGGGCGACAAGACCTACATCAAGTCCGCCGAAGCCGACGCCGATGGCAATCGCTTCGAGATCGCCCTCAATGGCAACTACCTCAACACCCTCACCGCCAACGACTTCGTCTTCGGCGAGCGCGCCCAGCAGGACATTCTCTACCTGCCCACCCTCGGCCAATCCAATGCGCGCCTGCTGCGCATGACCGAGGACGATGACCAATCCGGCACCTCGATGCTGGTCAATGACTTGAACCGCTACACCACCTACGACGTGCGCAGCCAGTTCACCGATGCCGATGGCAACGGTATCGACATCGCGGTCGGCGGCAGCACGGTCAACGGCCTGTCCACACTCAGCCCCGAGGAACTCCAGCTGTGCTGGTGGCTGACAGACACCAACCAACCCGGGCCGGCACTGTTGCGGGCGGTGACGTTGCTGCGCGACCAGCGCACCGAACTGCAGTCGATCGACAACGTCACCATGGGCATCATCTGGGGCCAGGGCGAGGAAGCCGCCCAGGAAATCGCCCGCGCCACGGACAAGGCCGCGGCAGCAGCGGCCTATAAGGCCGCGACCCTGAAGGTGTTCGACTATTTGCATGCCCAATTTGGCAACTTCAGCGTCTACCTGATGGAAACCGGTCACTACGAAGAGGATGCAGCCCGGGCCAGGGGTTATTCGGAAGAGAAAATCGCGTCCATCGTCGAGGGCGTCGGTTATGTCCGCGCCGCCCAGGAGGCCATGGCCGCCGAGCGCGCCGACGTCAAGCTGGCCGTGGACTACACCGACCTGCCCTTGCGCTACGAAGTCGACCCGCTGGTGTATCCCGATGACGTCTGGCACCTGCACGAAGAATCGGCGGAGATCGTCGGCCAGCGCCTGGCGGATTACATTGCCGATGACCTGGGCTTCCAGGGCAACCCCAACGACAACAACAGCGTGCAGGACATTTTCGACAACGCCCAGAACCAGGGCGGGATGATCTCCGGCACCGACCAGGATGACACCCTGGTGGGCAGTTCGGGCAACGATACGATCGATGGCGACCTGGGCGCCGACACCATGACCGGCGGCGATGGCAACGACATCTACGTGGTCGACAACGCGTTAGACAGTGTGCTGGAAACCAACACCTCGACGGCGCAGATCGATACGGTGCAGGCCTCGGTCAGTTGGACGCTGGGGGCCAATCTCGAGAACCTGGTGCTCACCGGTGTGTCGGACATCGACGGCACCGGCAATGAACGGCGCAACTTCATCACCGGCAATGCCGCCAACAACGTGCTCGACGGCGCCGCCGGGAACGACAGCATGAGCGGTGGTGACGGCAACGACAGTTACGTTGTCGACAATGCCGACGACAGCGTGATCGAGACCAACAGCAATACCGTGACCGGCGGGATCGACAGCGTGCACAGCAGCCTCGCGGCCTATACCTTGGGCAACAACGTCGAGAACCTGTATGTCGATAGCGCCGGCGCCGCCAATGGCACCGGCAATGCGCTGGACAATACGCTGTTCGCCGGCGCCGGCAACAATGTGCTGGATGGACGCGATGGCATTGACACGGCCAGCTTCGAGCGCGCCCTGTCTGGCGTGACCGTCAACCTCTCGACGTCGGCGCAACAGAACACCGTGGGGTCCGGGCTCGACACCTTGAAGTTCATCGAGAACCTGAAAGGAAGCGCCTACGCCGACACACTGTCGGGGAACAGCGCGGCAAACGTCCTCGATGGAGGGGCCGGCAACGATACGCTGGTGGGTGGTTCGGGCGATGACCGGTTGATTGGCGGCGCAGGCACCGACAACCTCACTGGTGGCACTGGTGCGGACACCTACGCATTTGGTGCGCTGTCAGACATGGGCGTCGGGGCCTTGCGCGATATGATCAGCGGTTTCAAGAGTACGGAGTTCGACAAGTTGGACCTCACCGGCCTGGACGCCAACCCGCTGACCGCCACGGTCGATGCCTTCACGTTCATCGGCAGCAACGCCTTCGACGCCACCAACGCCACCGGCCAGCTGCGCTTCGTCGATGGCATCCTCTCCGGCAGCACCAACGCCGACGCCACCCCCGAGTTCGAATTCGAACTGGTGGGCGTCAAGGAGCTACACGCCAGCGACTTCACCGCCTGATTGCCCCTGAGCAGGCTTACCCGCAATAGCTACGGCACATTCAGCATGGATGCTGACTGCCCCACCGCTATCGCGAGCAAGCTCCCCCACAGGACGGCGTGTTGTGCCAGAAAAGTTGAAGCTCATGGGCGGCTTTTGTGGCGAGGGAGCTTGCTCCCGCTCGGCTGCGCAGCAGTCGTGAACCGGTGGACTCGGTCTGCCTGATACCACTCGTTGCCTGGGTTTGGGGCCGCTTCGCAGCCCAGCGGGAGCAAGCTCCCTCGCCACAGGGATAAGTTGCGAACTTGAACCCTGGATGGTCTAGAACAAGCTTTGCACCTGCTCCAGCACCGCGCGGTTCATCTGGCCGGTGTGGGTGTGCAGGCTCACATAGCTTTGCAGCATGTCGAGCTTGGTATTGAGCAGGTCCCGGCGGGCCTGGAACAGCCGCTTTTGTGGCGAGGGAGCTTGCTCCCGCTCGGCTGCGCAGCAGTCGTGAACCGGTGCACTCGGCCTGCCTGATACCACTCATTGTCTGGGTTTGGGGCCGCTTCGCAGCCCAGCGGGAGCAAGCTCCCTCGCCACAGGGATAAGTTGCGAACTTGAACCCTGGATTGTCTAGAACAAGCTTTGCACCTGCTCCAGCACCGCGCGGTTCATCTGGCCGGTGTGGGTGTGCAGGCTCACATAGCTTTGCAGCATGTCGAGCTTGGTATTGAGCAGGTCTCGACGTGCCTGGGGACGGCGTGTTGTGCCGAAAAAGCTGAAGGTCATGGGCGGCTTTTGTGGCGAGGGAGCTTGCTCCCGCTCGGCTGCGCAGCAGTCGTGGACCGGTGGGCTCGGTCTGCCTGATACCACGCATTGTCTGGGTTTGGGGCCGCTTCGCAGCCCAGCGGGAGCAAGCTCCCTCGCCACAGGGATAAGTTGCGAACTTGAACCCTGGATGGTCTAGAACAAGCTTTGCACCTGCTCCAGCACCGCGCGGTTCATCTGGCCGGTGTGGGTGTGCAGGCTCACATAGCTTTGCAGCATGTCGAGCTTGGTATTGAGCAGGTCTCGACGTGCCTGGGGACGGCGTGTTGTGCCGAAAAAGCTGAAGGTCATGGGCGGCTGTTGTGGCGAGGGAGCTTGCTCCCGCTCGGCTGCGCAGCAGTCGTGAACCGGTGGACTCGGTCTGCCTGATACCACTCGTTGCCTGGGTTTGGGGCCGCTTCGCAGCCCAGCGGGAGCAAGCTCCCTCGCCACAGGGATAAGTTGCGAACTTGAACCCTGGATTGTCTAGAACAAGCTTTGCACCTGCTCCAGCACTGCGCGGTTCATCTGGCCGGTGTGGGTGTGCAGGCTCACATAGCTTTGCAGCATGTCGAGCTTGGTATTGAGCAGGTCCCGGCGGGCCTGGAACAGCCGCTGCTGCGCGTCAAGAATATCCACCGTGGAGCGCACGCCGCCCTGGAAGCCTTTTTCCGTCGAGGTCAGTGCTCGCTGATTGGACTCCACCGCCCGTTGCATCGCCTTACTCTTGGCAAACCCGGCTACGACGCCCAGGTAATCGGCCTCGATATCCTCGGCCAGTTGTTGGCGTTGCACGTCGTAGTCGGACTGGGCGCCGGCCAGTTGCGCTTCGGCCTTGGCCACCGACGCCCGTACCGCCCCGCCGCGATACAACGGAATATCCAACTGCACCCCCACGTAGTAGGTGTCCTGGCGCGGGTCGAGTTCCTGGTATTGACGGGTTTCCCGCCGGGTCAACTGAGTGGTCAGCGACAAGGTTGGATAATGCCCGGCACGCTGGCTGTCGGCCTGGGCCTCGGCCACTTTTACCGCGGCCAGCCGAGCGGCCAGTTCGGGGCTGGCTTCACGGGCAATCGCCGTCCAGTACGGTAAGTCCTGCTCAGGCGGGATCGGACTGCCGGCGGCCAGTTCTTCACGCATCGGCAGGATGTCATCGATGGGCACACTGGCCCGCCCGGACAAGGCCCGCAACGCCGCCACGCGACGCGCCTGGGCTTCCGCCTCCTGGGCTTGCACCAGGTCGAGCCGCGCCTGGGCTTCGTCGATATCGGTGATCGCGCCCTGGCCGCCTTCATAAAGCTTTTTACTTTGAACGACCAAGCCTTGGATGGCCGCCTTTTGCTGCTGGATCAGCTTGATCTCGTTCTCGGCCCGGGCGACGTCGAAATACCCCTTTGCCACCCGGTCATACAGGGTCTGGCCGGCCACGTCGAACACCTGGGTGCCCAGTTGACCGCGCGCCTTGCCTTCCTGGTACGCCGCCCAGCGGGCCTTGTCGTAGAGCGGCTGTTGCGCCGCCAGGGTGACGTTGTTGGCCTGGTAATCGTTGCTGTTGACGTAAGTGCTGTCGTCACCGCCGTCGGTCCGCCCGCCGTAGCCGTAGCGCGAGGTCAGCGACACTTGCGGGTAGAGGCCACCACGACCGATGTCCTCTTCATGCCGCGAAGCTTCAAAAGCGTGAGCCGCCGATTGCACGGTCGGATCGTTGAGGCGCGAGGCATCGTAGGCGGCGGTGAGGCTCAGGCCTCCCTCGGCAGCCCACAGCGGATCGATCAACGCCCAACCGGTATACAGGCCCAGCAACACACGACAACGGTAGCGGCGACGGTCGACCATGCTCATTCCTCCTTGAAGGCTGCCAACAAGCGTTCACGCAAAGGCTTCATCAGGTAATTCATCAAGGTGCGCTCGCCCGTCACCACCGTGACGTCGGCGAGCATGCCCGGGCGAATCAGCAGACCGGCGCTCTGCAACTCAACCACGGTGTCGGCGGGAATCTCGACCTTGGCGGAAAAGTACGGTTGGTGCGTCTGCTCATTGATCAACTGGTCCGCCGACACCGTCGTCACCGTGCCGGTGACCGTCGGCGTATCCACCCGTTGCAGCGCGGTGAAATGCACATGCACCGGCAGGCCCGGACGCAGTTTGTTGGCCATCAGCGGCTCGAAACGCGCGGTGATCGCCATCGGTGCATCCAGCGGCACCACCTGCATCAGCGTCTGGCCGGCCTGCGCAACGCCGCCGACGGTATGAATGCTCACATCCATGACTTGCCCGGCCACCGGCGCACGGATTGCACCGTTGTCGACCTCAAACTGCAAGGCACGAATCTGATCGGCATAACCAGCGGCCTCGGCCGAGACTTCGCTGAGCTGGGTTTCGGCATCGCGGCGAAACTCCTGCTGCGCCTGCAAGGCCTTGAGTCGGCTTTCATTGATCGCCTGCCGGGTCCTGCCGACATCACCCACACCGGAGGCGATCTGTCCCGCCAACTGGGCCGCGTTGCGCTCGGCCTCGAAGAGTTTGTTGCGCGGAACGTAGCCTTCGCGGGCCAAATCGCGCAGGCCTTCAAGCTCCTGCTGCTGGAAGCGCATCTGCGCGTCGTAGTTGCGCTTGACGCCTTCGTAGCCAAGCAATTGCTGCTGCAAGGCCGCGGCTTCGTGCTCGATGATCTGCAAGCGGCTGCCCAGCTCCGCGCGGCGGGTGATGAACAACTGGCTCTGCAAGGCCATGGCCGCCTTGACCCGCGGTTCGTCGGCGTGGGCCAGCAGTTCCGCGGGCCATTGGATCTCGGCATTGCCCAGGCG
This sequence comes from Pseudomonas fluorescens, assembly GCF_001623525.1. Lineage (NCBI taxonomy): Bacteria > Pseudomonadati > Pseudomonadota > Gammaproteobacteria > Pseudomonadales > Pseudomonadaceae > Pseudomonas > Pseudomonas fluorescens. The sequence goes on from NZ_CP015225.1 coordinate 1,668,075, forward strand.
CTCGGCAATCAAACGCGCCTCGATGCTGCGATCATTGAGCAGCTTGCCCAGGGTCACGTCCAGTTGCGACTGCGCTTGCACCGTGTTGAGTTGCACGAGCAATTGCCCCTGGGTGACGCGGTCGCCGTCGCTGACCAGCAGTTTTTCCACGACTCCGCCGACCAGCGACTGCACGGCCTTGCGCTCCCCCGCCACCACCACGGTGCCACTGCCTACCACCCCTTGGTCGAGCGGCGCCAGGCAGGCCCAGAGCAGGAAACCACCCAGCGTCAGGACCAGGAATCCCACGCCATAACGAGCCGCGCTCCCGGCATCGGTGCTGGCGCTGGGCAGCGTCGTGGTGCTGCGCACACTCAGCGCCTGCTCGCTGTACGCTTGTGCCCCTGGAGTCAGATCACGCATCGCCGCCCGCCTCCCTGACCGCGGCCGGTCTCGGCCCCGGCATCAATGCCTTGAGCACCCGGTCCCGAGGACCGAACGCTTGTTGAGTACCGTCCTTGAGCACCAGGATGTGGTCGACCACCGCCAGTACATTGGGACGGTGGGTAATCAACACCACGGTGCTGCCGGCCGCCTTGAGCGCACTGATGGCCTGCACCAGTGCCAATTCTCCGGCTTCATCGAGGTTGGAGTTGGGCTCATCGAGCACGATCAGCGATGGCCGCCCATAGAGCGCGCGAGCCAGGCCCAGGCGTTGCTTTTGCCCACCGGACAAGCCAAGCCCACCCGGGCCCAACGGCGTGTCGTAGCCCTTGGGGAACCTTAGGATCATTTCGTGGATGCCGGCATGACGCCCGGCGGCGATGATCTTGTCGGCGTCCTGCTCACCGAAGCGGGCAATGTTGTCGGCGACCGTGCCATCGAACAGCTCGATGTCCTGTGGCAGGTATCCAAGGTACGGGCCCAAGGCATCGTGGGACCACTGGCTGATCTCGGCATCGTCCAGGCGCACCGACCCGCCCATGGCCGGCCAGACCCCGACCAAGGCCCGCGCCAGTGTCGATTTACCACTGGCGCTGGGTCCGACCACCGCCAGCACATCGCCTTTGGCGAGGCTGAAATTGATCCCGCGCAGGATCGGCTGCGAAGCACCTGGCGGACCGACATACAACTGTTCCAGGCGCACCGCGCCGGTGGGCGGTGGCAACGGCATGCGCAGGCGCTCGCGTGGGTGCTGCGCCAGCAATTGGCTCAGGCGCTGGTAGCTCTGGCGTCCGGCGTTGAATTGCTTCCACGAGCCGATGGCGATTTCCACGGGTGCCAAGGCCCGTCCCAGCAACAGCGACATCGCAATCATCATGCCCGCCGACAGTTGGCCTTCAAGCACCAGCAAAGCGCCCAACCCCAACGCCAGGGACTGCCCGGAGATCCGCACGAAACGAGTCGTCGAGGTAATACGTGCACTGCGGTCGCTGGCATGGGCCTGGGCGGCAATGATCCGTTGCTGCAACAGGCTCCAGCGCTGACGCAGCGGCCCGAGCATGCCCAGGGCCTGGATAACTTCGGCATTGTGCAGCGTGCTGTTCACATAGATCGACGACTGCACCCCCAGTCGATTGGCCTCCCCCAGGCGTGCTCGCGTCGCCAGTTCTCCCCACAGCGCCAAGCCGATCAGCACCAAGGCCAACACCAATGTCAGCACACCGAACCAGGGGTGAAAGATGAACGCCACCAGCAGGAAGATCGGCAGCCAGGGTGCATCGAGCAAGGCGATCAGGCCCTGCCCGGTAATCAACTGGCGCAACGTCGCCAGGTCGGTGAGCACCTGCGCCGGGTTGGCGTTGTGCTCGCGCAGGCTGCGAGCGAAAGCGGCGTCGAAAATCCGCTCGCCTAAGGCTTCGTCCAGCCCCGCGCTCATGCGAATCATCACCTCGCCACGGACCCACTCGATGAGGGCACTGAACATGAACAGTCCCAGGGCCATCAAGGTCAGCATGAACAAGGTGGTTTCGTTGCGGCTGGTCAGGACCCGGTCGTAGACCTGCATCATGTAGAGCGACGGCACCAGCACCAACAGATTGATCACGCCACTGAACAATGCCAGCGCCCAGAACACCCGGCGGTAGCTCAATAAGGCAGCATCAATGTCATGACGCGGATCGAGTAGAAACCCCATGGGAAATCGCCTGCAAGAGAAATGGTCGGTCCAGGACGCAATCCATCGCAAGGCCTTTTTTCCCGAGCGTGATCGAGAAAAAACTAATCCAGCTGGCGTGCTGTTATCAGGGGCGATCCTCATCCCTACAGGCGCCAATTACTGACAACGCAGCCGCGGGTTAGTGCCGGTTTGCAGGGGTGTGCTTGCAAGTGGGTGACAAGCGGACGGGCCGCGCTTCAAGGCGGGGCTCATTGCCTTCCGAATGGGCCCGAAATGAGGTTTTGTTGACGCCAGTAACGTGGCGTCAACCGGGTAAAAACAGCTTGGCTAGCCGAGGGAAACGACCCGTTCAGGCTGGGGCGAATGCCGCGACGTCACCAACCCGATAAAGGAAATGACCAATGCCAGGCCCAAGGTGGTACTGACCTCGCTGCGATGCTCGGGCGTGACCATCATGACCGCCAGCGCCGCCGAGATGAACACGATGACCAACCACGTCAACCAGGGAAACAGCCACATGCGAAAAGGCAGCTCGATATTCTGCCGTTGCAACATCCGGCGCATGCGCAGTTGCGAGATGGCGATCACCAGGTACACCAGCAAGGCGATGGCGCCGGAGCTGGCGAGCAGGAACTGGAACAGGCCGGCGGGCATGAAGTAACTGAACAAGGTGACGCCCGCACCCAGTACGGTACTGGCAATCACCGCGGACCTTGGCACACCAGCCGAAGACGTCACCTTCAATGCCTTTGGCGCATCGCCGCGACGCCCCAGGGAGTACAACATCCGCGAGGCGATGTAGATCGAGGAGTTCATGCAACTGGCCACGGCGATCAGCACCACCATATCCACCAGGAATTTGGCGTGGGGAATGTTCATCAGTTCCAGGGCCCGCTGGTAGGAACCCACTGAAGCCAGGAGCGGATCGTTCCAGGGGACCACGGAAATGACCACGAAGATCGACAGCAGGTAAAACACACCGATGCGCCAGATCACCGAACGGGTGGCCTTGGCAATGTTCTGCGCAGGGTTATCGGATTCGGCGGCTGCGATGGTCACCGCCTCCGTACCGATGAAGCTGAACATGATGGTAATGAACGCGCCCACCACCGCCGACAGGCCGTTGGGGGCGAACCCGCCATGCTCCTCCATCAACCGACTCAGGCCGCTGGCTTCACGCTCGGGAATCCACCCCATCAGCACCGCGAAACCCAGGGAGATGAAGCCGATGATCGCCACGACCTTGGCCATGGCGAACCAGAACTCGAACTCGCCGTATTTGGACACGCTGAACAGATTCGTCACGGCCAGCAGAACGATGGAGACCGAGGCAAACAACCACGCGTCGATGGCGGGAAACCACTGGTTCAGCACATGACCGGCGGCCAACGCTTCGATGGGAATCACCAGCACCCAGAACCACCAGTAGAGCCAACCGATGGTGAAGCCTGCCCAGCGTCCGATGGCCTGGTCGGCATAGGTGGAGAAGGAGCCGGTGTCCGGATTGGCAACCGCCATCTCGCCCAGCATGCGCATGACCAGGACCACCAACAGCCCGGAAAACAGATAGGCCAGCATGACGGCCGGGCCAGCGGCGGCAATGGCATGCCCCGATCCCACGAACAGACCCGCACCGATGATTCCGGCAATGGACAGCATGGTGACGTGACGAGGCTTGAAGCCCTGTGCCAGATGGCCGTTCGAGTCCTTGAAGCTGGGGCTGGTCATTCTTTTTATTCTCTTGTGATCGAACATTGAGACGCGCGCAGGGACAGTCGGTGTTGCTGGTTTCCCGCCCCTCCTGGAAGCGGCAGCGTTTGGTTGTGTTGAACCACCCTGGGCGAACGTGCGCACTTGCGGTGAAAAGTCGCGCCACGTTACCTGCCTTCCCTCCCGAGTTAGTTACCTGAACGCGCCATCTCTGTGCCTGATTTCGCCAAGTGGGACATGGCGTTTTGCCCATTGTGGCGAGGGGATTTATCCCCGCTGGGCTGCATAGCAGCCCCCAAAAATACCGTTGACTTGACACCGAGCCGAACGTTTTTAGGGCTGCTGCGCAGCCCAGCGGGGATAAATCCCCTCGCCACAAAAGCTCCCGATCAGCACTCCACCGAAAACCCTGAAATAAATGCTTTAAACATTTTATTCAGTTAAGTATTTTTGCATGAGTTCGGAAGGCAAGTCAGTCACAAGCCCCTGTGGAAGCACCGGCCTTCTATTCTCTTCTCTCCAACAAGGACCTCCCGTGAGCGGACTGCGTGAACGTCAAAAAGCCGAACGCCGCCAAGCCATCAGCAAGGCAGCGGTCGAACTGTTCGAGCGCCAGGGTTTCCAGAACACCACCATCGAACAGATCGCCAGCCAGGCCGGGGTGTCGGCGCCCACTGTGTTCAAGTACTTCGGCAACAAGCAGGAAATCATCCTCGAGATCCTGCACGACGCCGACCAGCGCGCGCTCAGCGACACCCGTAGCCAAATGCCTGACATCGAAGACCCGGTCGAAGCGTTGTGTTATCTGGAGCGACTGTTGACCGGTTATGCGCTGGAAGTCATGCACCCGAGCTTGTGGCGTGAATTGCTGCCGCTGATTCTGTTTGGCGGCGACAACGGGCTGCCCGAGGGTTATCGCGCCATGAACGATGCGCTCAGGGCCGAAATCAGTGGGCTGATCAGGGAATTGCAACAGGCCGGCAAATTACGCGCCGACCTGGACGTGGACCTCGCCGCGTTCCTGTTGAACGACTATTCGCACTTGCAGCTGTTCAGGCTGGTCAACCAGGAACAGCCGGATATCGAAGCCCATTCAACGCAGGTCCGGCGTATCACTGAGCTGCTGTTCCAGGGCATGCGCGCCTGAGCACATCCACCGATAAGCGCCCGGCGCCGCGACGCCGGGCCAGCCTGATCAGCGATTGGTCTTGATGGCGGTCCAGGTGCGCGTGCGGATCCGCTCCACGGCAGCCGGCACGGGCTCTAGCATGAACAGGGTCTTGCGAGCTTCATCCGGTATATACATGGCCGGGTTGCTACGGATCTCGGCGTCCACCAATGCCGTGGCGTCCTTGTTCGGGTTGGGGTAACCAATCTTGTTGCTGATCCGGGCAATCACATCCGGGCGCAGGATGTAGTTGATGAAGGCGTAGGCCTCTGCGGTATGAGGGGCGTTGGTGGGCACCATCATGACGTCCGCCCACATCGGCGCACCTTCCTTGGGTAAGGCCATCGCCACCTTGACACCCTTGCCGGCGGCATCGGCCAGTCGCGTGGCCAGGGCCACGCCGCCAGACCAGCCCACCCCGACGCAGATCTCACCGTTGGCCAGGTCCATGCCATAGCGTGACGAGTTGAAATAGGTGATGTACGGGCGAACCGTGTGCATCGCCGCCTGGGCCTGCGGGTAGTCTTCGCGCTTCTGGCTGTTGGGATCCAGGCCTTTGTAATGCAAGGCGATGGGTACGATCTCGTTCGCCGCATCAAGGAAGCCGACACCGCAACTGGCCAACTTGGCCATATTCTCTTCCTTGAAGATGATGTCCCAGGTATTCATCTGCACGTCAGCCCCGAGCACCTGCCGGACCTTGTCGACGTTATAGCCGATCAGGGTCGTGCCCCAGAGATACGGCGCCGCGTAACGGTTGCCTTCGTCACCGATGGCTTCCAGGGTTTTCATGAACTCGGGGTCCAGATGCTGCCAGTTCGGCAATTGGCTGCGGTCCAGGGGTTGGACGGCACCGGCGGCAATCAGGTGGCTGACGTTGGAACTGCTCGGGTAGACCACGTCATACCCGGAGTTGCCGGTCAGGAGTTTGGACTCCAAGGTCTCGACGCTGTCGAAAACGTCGTAGATGGGACGGATGCCGGTTTCCTCCTCGAAACTCTTGAGGATTTCAGGCGGCAGGTACTCGATCCAGTTATAGATTCGCACCGTCCGCTCTTCGGCCAGGCTTGCGCCACTGACCAACATCGAAACGACAGCGCCCAGCAAGGTGTTGCGCAAAAACAGGCTCATGATCAAACACTCCAGCGCGGCCGCGAAGGCTCGCGGCACTTAATAGCGATAGGTGAAGTAGAGTTCCAGCGCGCTGAATTTCCGGTCGTCGCCGAAGACTTGCCTGGCCGCTGCCATGGGCTTGACCCAGTTATAGGAGAGCGAGGTAGACAACGACTTCGAAGGCGCCCAATCCAGGAAGACTACACTTTCGTCGGCAAACCGTTTGTCGCTGACGGCGGTGCCCATGTAGTTTTTTTCGTCCAGCCAGAACTGGTAGTGGATCGCACCGAGCGTAAGGGTTTCGTTGAGGTGGGTCTTGAGTGAGAACTGCTGGACGTTTTCGTTGCTGTTGAATAGCAGGTAGTTGCCGACGACATCACCGATCAGCCAGGTGCTCCAGTCGACGAAGCCCTTGCTCAACGGGTCCCAGGCTTTCTGTCGGTTGTCCGTGAGGTTGTCGTCGCCGGAAAAGCTCGCGTAGCGGTAGCCGATCACCGGGGTCAACGGCAGCGTGCTGAAGGTGTAATCCGCCTGGCCGTACCAGGCCTCGGCATCGTAATCCACGCCTTCGCCGCTGCCTCGCTCCAGGGCATATTCGGCATTCAAGGTCAGGTCCGCGATGCCCGGGAGCTTGGCGTTCAACGCCCTGACGTTATACACCAGCATGCCATCGCGACGGCGCGGCAACGTGCTGCCCTTGGGCCCCATGGCCTTGACCTTCAACGCGGTGGCACCCAGCGTCACCTGGTCGTCGAGGTTGTAGTCCAGGTTCACGCCACTCATGCGGAAATCACCCAGGTCGCTGTCGGTTCCCAGGCTGAAGCCCTGGACCTTCAACGCGCCATGGTCCCAGGCAACCACCGCCGAATCCTTGAAGGCGGTGCGTGGGGCGAGCCAGTAGGCGCCGTCGTTCAACTGGTCGAGGTTGCCATCCATCACGATGAAGCCGTTGCCGATCATGTAGTTCTGGCGACCGCCTGTGACCGTCCACTCCCCGGCGCGGAAACCACCGTAGAACTCTTCGGTCGACACCTTGCCGTCGGAACTGCGGGTAAAGCCACCGGCATCGCCATCCCCGAAGGTGGTCGCCCCCACCAGTGAGCCGCCAGCCAGCAGGCTGAAATCCGGCTGCACGGCATACTCCAACTTGACGCCCGGCTTGACGTAGAACTCCTGCCAGTCGATTTTCGTGCCGCGATTCTTGCCGCTGCGCATGTCCACCACGCCGCCGCCAAAGTTGACGTTGCGGGTAGAAAGGACTGCGCCACCGGCACTGAAGTTGACCTCGCCCTTGAGGTTGCCCTCCTCGAAGGTGTAGCCCGCCCAGGCAACCTGGGCGGTCAAGGGTAACCCGAGCACGAGAAACGTTCGGGACAAACGCATCATGGAAACCATATGGAGCTCCTGTGTGATTATTGTTGTTACAGGGCAGTAAATGGCGGCGCAAACCCGCGCCAACACCTGGTGGGGCCAGGTGAGCGGAACGCAAAATTGTTGTGTTTATCGGATGCAGTCAGGGCGTCAGGTGCGCCGCGATGGCACGCAGCATGCGCACGCTGTCGCCGTCGAAGGGGCTGACGGCCTCGCCCAGGGACGACTGCTTGACGATCACCACGCCGGACGGTTTGTCGATGAACAGGTATTGACCATGGATGCCACCGGCCATGAGCGCCTGGCTGTGGTCGTTGAAGACATACCATTGGCTGCGGTAGGACGCGCCTGGGGTCCAGCTCGAAAAGTCGGGGGATGCAGCGTAGATCGCGGGGTCGGCTCCGGTGGCGATACCGGCCAGCGCCTCGGCCGAGAGCAGTTGTGTCCCACCCTGGCGGCCATCGTTGGCCAGCAGGCGACCGAAGCGCGCCATGTCACGCAAGGTCGCACTGAACCCGGCACCGGCCACGCTGCGGCCCCAGGGATCCGCCAGAAAGTAGCCGTCACGTTCACAACCCAACTGGCTCCAGACCTCCTGCAGCAACTGATGGCAGGCCTTGCCTGATGCCCGCTCCATGACCCAGGCCAACGCCTCGGTGGTGGCCGTCACGTAATGGAAAAACCCGCCGTGACTGCCGCGCTTTCTCAATGACGGCAAGTACTGGTACAGGGATTCGAACGTCGTGTACTGCGCTGGCGCCGGCTGGAAACCGCAGGCGTAACCGTATTGGGAACTCTCGGAATCCGGGTCCTCATAGACCTCGCTGTAATCGACGGCCACGGCCATGTCGAACAGCTGGCGCACGGTCGCATCGCCGAACGCGCTGCCCGTCAGTTCCGGTACGTAATGGGCGGCTGTCAGCGTCGGGTCCAACAGGCCTTCGCAGACCAGTTGCTCGCCCAGGGCACCGATCAGCGACTTGGTCACCGAAAACATGATGTGCCGGTCCTGGGGGCACTGGCCATTGAAGTAGCGCTCGAACAGCACGGTGTCGCCCTTGAGGACCAGGAACCCATCGGTCTGGCTGGCGATCAGGTGGTCGATCACGCTGATGCTCAAGCCACACTCGCTGTCGAAGTGCAGCTCATCCAGCGGCTGGAGCGCCTGCTTGAACGCGCTGACCGGTCCGCTACCGACCCGCACATCGATGCAAGGACGCAAGCGCGCCAGGTTGCGGAAGCCCCACTGGTTGAACGGTGGGCTCATCCAGTTGTGCCAGGTGACGCGGCGGTGGGGTTCGGCGGGAAAGCCTTGCATGAGTGAAGGCGCCAGGCGTGCGTCAAATGGCGATTCGTGAGTCTCGACGTAAAGACTGGCCAGTGAAGGCACGGTGTTCTGATTCATCGGGTTGCCCCTGCAAAATGACTCTGCGTGAAAGCAGATGCAGGGAAATAATTACCCGATGTAATTTTTTAGTCAATAAAACTTTTTATGGTCATTTCAATTTATCTCGTTAACGGCGACATGACCCATAGCGCTGTACTGAATTCTGGGACGAAAGCCTTAAGCAAATAACTAAAGGTTATTTGTTTTATATTTTTTAGATCATTTAGATTAAGCCTTAAGCCCAATGGCTTCGCGGTACTGCCTCAAGAATGTTGGCATTTACCCATCCTCAGTCACGGCAATCTCATTAACGGGCCACCGTCATGCAGCTTCTAACACTTCCCCCCTCTCCCGGCCTGGCCACCTCGATTCGTGCCACGGCCCAGGTCTTCGAAGACCCCACCTCCCGCGCCTTGCTGGAACACCTGCAACAAGTGGCGCCCAGTGACGCCAGCGTGCTGATCATCGGCCAGACCGGGACCGGCAAGGAACTGGTGGCGCGCCACGTACACAACCTCAGCGCCCGTCGCCACAAGCCGTTCGTGGCGGTCAACTGCGGGGCGTTTTCCGAAACCCTGGTGGAGGCCGAGCTGTTCGGCCATGAAAAAGGCGCGTTCACCGGCGCACTGACGGCCAAGGCCGGCTGGTTCGAGGAAGCGGATGGCGGCACCTTGTTCCTCGATGAAATCGGTGATCTGCCGCTGCCGATCCAGGTCAAGTTGCTGCGGGTATTGCAGGAGCGCGAAGTGGTTCGACTGGGGTCGCGCAAGAGCATCAAGATCAATGTACGCGTGTTGGCGGCCACCAACGTACAGCTGGAAAAAGCCATCAATGCCGGACACTTTCGCGAAGACCTCTATTACCGCCTGAACGTGGTCAGCCTGGTGCTCAAGCCGCTGCGCGAACGTCCCGGCGACATCCTGCCGTTGATACGCCACTTCATTGCACAGTACAGCCACAGGCTTGGCCACGGCGAGGTGACGCTGGATGCCCAGGCGCAACGCAAGTTGCTCGACTACTCCTGGCCGGGGAACATCCGCGAACTGGAAAATGTCATTCACCACACCCTGTTGATTTGCCGTAACAATGTGATCGGCGTGCAGGACCTGCACCTGTCGAACCTCCGTATCGAACGCCGGGACAACCCGCCGGACTCGGCCCCCCAAAGCGCAGAGGCGCTTTTGCAAAAAGCCTTCGAGAAACTGCTCGAACAAGAGCATGGCGACGTGTATGAAAAGGTCGAGGCCGAGTTGCTACGCACCGCCTACCGATACGCCAATTGCAATCAGGTCCATACCGCCAGCCTGCTGGGCCTGAGTCGCAATGTCACCCGCACGTTGCTGATCAGGATTGGCGAACTGGTGGTCAACAAACGCCGCCCCGCGCTCAGTACGCGGGACGGCCAGGTCATCAACCTTTCAACCTGAGTTCACCGCAAAAGCCAGGTGTGCCCCTTTTTGTGGCGAGGGGATTTATCCCCGCTGGGCTGCGCAGCGGCCCCAAGACCTGTCCCCGATGTATCAGGCCGACTGCGTTCAACCTGCTTGGGGTCAGCGGTGCTCACAGCGCTGCTGTTCGCGCGCCCAGGTAGAAATCCTGGAGATCGCCGCGGGCCGCCAGCTGTTCGGCGCTGCCTTCACTGACCACACGCCCGCTTTCCAACACATAGCCATGGTGGGCGTAGCGCAGGGCGATGTTGATGTTCTGCTCGGCGATCAAGAAGCTCACACCATCACGCTGATTGAGTTGCCGCACGATCTCGAAGATTTCCTCGACGATCTGCGGCGCCAACCCCATCGACGGTTCGTCCAGCAAGACCAGTTGCGGCTTGGCCATCAGCGCACGACCGATCGCGATCATCTGTTGCTCGCCGCCCGAGGTGTAGCCGGCCAGGCTTTTGCGCCGCAGTTTCAGTCGGGGAAAATGGCCGTAAACCGATTCCAGGTCAGCCAGCAACTGGCGCCGTGGCACCTGGCGCGCCAGGGCACCGGCCAGCAGGTTTTCCTCCACGGTCAACTGGGCAAAGCAATGCCGACCTTCCAGCACTTGCACCAGACCGCTCGCCGCCAAGGTGTGAGGCGCGCTGCGGGTCACGTCTCGCCCCTGGTAGACAATCCGCCCCCGCACCACCTCGCCCCGTTCGGCGCGCACCAGGTTGGAGGCCGCCTTCAGCGTGGTGCTTTTACCCGCGCCGTTGGCGCCCAGCAGCACCACGACCTGCCCTTTTCCCACCTCCAGCGACACACTGCGCACCGCCAGGATGGTCTGTTCGTAGAGCACTTCAATATCGTCGATCTGCAGGATCGGCACGTTCGTCGCCATGCTGTTTCGCCTTTTCAAGTAGCGGCCGGACGCATGCGCCCGGCCGCCGCGATGCCTCAGGATTCCGTGCTGCAATCACGCGGGGTAAGGCCTTTTTCCCGGGCGTACTGATGCGAAGACGCTTCGATGATCGGTCGCAGCAAGGCGCGGTCGGCCTGCACCCAGTCACTGATCAGCTTCCACTGCGTACCGTCCCATTGCTGGAAGCGCACCGCGCCACCGCCTTCATGGTCCGAGCACGACAACTGCAACGGCTGCACCAGGCCCCACGCCCCCAGTTCCTTGAGCCGGGCGTCGTCGAGCTTGAGGTTCTCGAAGCCCCAACGCACCTGCTCACCCGTCAGGGGTTGCTGACCGAATTTCTGCTGGGCAATGCGCAGCGCTTCTACGTTGAGAATGCCGTTGACCACACCGAGGTTGTAGTACACGGTGCCGAACCGCTTGGGATCGGCCAAGTCGCCATGGCCGGCGTCGACTACTTGCTGCTTGATGCCCTGCAACACCGGGAAGTCAGTACCTGAAGGGTGCGTGGTGATGGCGATGAAGCCCTTGGCCGCGGCACCGGCCGGCGCGGCGTCATCTTCGGAGTTGCTCCAGATGTTGCCGATGATGTGGTCGGCCGGGAAACCGACTTTTTGCGCGGTTTTCAGCGCCACTGGGTTCATCACCCCCCAACCGCGCAGGATCACCCAATCAGGTTTTTCCCGACGGATATTCAACCATTGCGATTGTTGCTCGTTGCCCGGGTGCGGCACCTCCAGCAAGGTCAGCGCAAAACCGTATTTGTCAGCCAGGGTTTGCAACACCTCATTGGTTTCCTTGCCATAGGGCGAACCGTGATACAGGGTGACGATCTTCAAGCCCTTGAGCTTGTCCAACCCGCCGGCGCGCTGGCCGATGTAATTAATGATCGCCGAGACCTCGGAATACGGGTTCAACTGCAACGGAAAAACGTAGGGGAACACGCTGCCATCGGTGGAATCCGTGCGCCCATGGTTGATGGTGATCAGCGGCAGTTTGTCGGCTGTCGAGCGCTCCAGCGTGGCGTAGGCAATACCCACCGACAGCGGGTTGGTGGCAGCCGCCGGCGCGCCGTTCAAGCCTTTCTTCAGGCGTTCGTAGCACTCCACGCCTTTCTCGACCACGTATTCGGTCTCGCACTCACTCCAGGTCAGCTTGACGCCGTTCACGCCGCCATTGGCGTTGACGTACTTGAGGTAGTCGATGAAACCGCCGAAAAAACCGGTGCCGCCGGCCGCATAAGGGCCGACGCGATAGCTTTGCAGCGGGAAGTATTGTTCGTTGTCCGCCTGGACAGTGAAGGCCGCGGCGGTGAGGCTCAGGGCCAGTGCCAGGCTGCTGGCGAATGATCGTTTGAACATCGGATTTTCCTTGTTATGAAGCCATGGATAAGCCAACAAAATGGAACTGCAAACCCGCGTTGTGCGGTTCGCTCAGTAGCGCAACGGCCACAGCCGAGCGCGCTGGCGAAATCTCTGCCAGAGGCGCGCAAGGCCCTCTGGTTCCTTGATCAGGAACAAAATGATCAGGGCGCCGAATATCATCTTCTGCAGGTTCTCCACCTGGCCGGCGTCCACCAGCCCGCCGGGCAGCAACGACACCAGGTTCGAGAGCAACACCGGAAACAGCACAATGAAGGCCGCGCCGAGGAAGTTGCCCAGCAGGCTGCCGAGGCCGCCGATAATGATGATGAACAGAATCTGGAACGACCGATTGAGGTCGAACCCGTGGGGCTCCACCGTGCCCAGGTAAGCGAAGGCCCAGAGCGCACCGGCCACCCCGAGGAAAAACCCACTGATGGCGAACGCCAGCAGCTTGGTTTTCGCCAACGCAATGCCGATGACCGCGGCGGCGGTGTCCATGTCGCGCACCGCCATCCAGTTGCGCCCCAACTCGCTGCGCACCAGGTTCTTGCCCAGCCAGAACAGCGCTACCACCACGCTCAGGGTCAACAGATAGCGGCCGGCCGGGGCGTCGAGGTTTATCCCGAATACGTCCAGGCGCGGCGCGCTGATCACGCCCGAGGCGCTGTTGTTGGAAAACCAACTGAACCGGGTCAGCGCCCAGGTCACGAAGAACTGCGCTGCCAGGGTCGAGACCAGCAGGTAGAAGCCTTTGATGCGCAAACTCGGCAAGCCGAACAGCACCGCCACCAACGCCGCCGTCAATCCGCCCAGGGCGATACTGACCACCAACGGCAAACCGGCGACCCGTACTTCGAGGTTGTAAGTGGCAAAGGCGCCTACCGCCATGAACGCCGCCGAACCGAGGGACAGTTGCCCGGCATAACCGGTGAGCAAATTGAGCCCCAACCCGGCCAGGGACAGCACCAGGAACGGAATCAGGATCGCACTGAACCAGTAGTCATTGCCCAGCCAAGGCACCACGACAAAGGCAAACAGCAGCAATGCGGCCAGCCCGTGACGGTCCTGGCGCAGCGCGAAGACCCGGCGGTCCTGGGCATAGCGGGTGTTGAACTGGCCTGCTTCTCGATAAAACATGATGCGCTCCCCTAAACCCGTTCGATGGCCCGTTCGCCAAACAACCCCGCCGGACGCACCAGCAAAAACACCAGCGCCAGCACGTAGGGAAACCAGTTCTCGATGCCGCTGCCGATGAAGGGCCCGAGGTAAACCTCGGCCAGCTTCTCCGAGGCACCGATGATCAAGCCGCCGACAATCGCCCCGCTGATGGAGGTAAAGCCGCCGATGATCAGCACCGGCAACGCCTTGAGCACCACCAGCGAGAGCGAGAACTGCACACCCAGGCGCGCGCCCCAGAGCAGGCCGGCGACCAGCCCGACAAACCCCGCCACCGCCCACACCACCACCCAGACCCGCTGCAAACGAATGCCCACGGCCAACGCCGCCAGCGGGTCATCGGCCACCGCCCGCAACGACAATCCGAGCCGGGTCTTGTTGAACAGCCAGGACAACAGCAGCACCAGGAACGCCGCGGTCACTGCGGCAAAAATGTCGAACTGCGACAACAACATCCCACCCAGCTCCAGCGGTTCATCACTGATGCCCAGTTCCAGGCCATGCACCTGGGCACCCCACAGCGCCTGGGCGAACCCTTCGATGACGTAGGACAGACCGAGGGTGGCCATGAACAGCGTGATCGGTGAACGGTTGATCAAAGGGCGCAGAACCACACGCTCCACCGCCACTGCGATCAGCAGCATCGCCGCCAGGCTGATGAGAAACGCCAGCCAGAACGGCACACCGCGTTCCACCAGGCTGACGAAGGTCAGCGCCGAGAACAGCACCATCGCGCCCTGGGCGAAATTGAAGACCCCGGAGGCCTTGTAGATCAGCACAAAACCGATGGCCACCAAGGCGTACATCACCCCCGCCAACAACCCGCCAATCAATACTTCAAAGAAAAATTCCATCGCTGTTCCTGTTCTGCGGGCGCAACTTGCCTGCCCTCCCTGGTGGGAAGGCGTCGAATATCCAGTGTCAGTGGCGAGTGCCCAGGTAGGCCGAAATGACCTCAGGGTTCTGCCGTACGTCTTCGGGCGAGCCGTCGCCGATCTTGCGACCGTAATCGAGCACCACCACGTGGTCGCTGATGTCCATGACCACGCCGATATCGTGCTCGATCAACACCACGGTGGTGCCCAGTTCACGGTTGATGTCGACGATAAAGCGGCTCATCTGCTGCTTCTCGTCGGCGTTCATTCCGGCCATGGGCTCGTCCAGCAGCAACAGCCGGGGCTCCGCCGCCAGCGCACGGGCCAGTTCCACCCGCTTCTGCAAGCCATAGGGCAACGTGCCCACCAGGGTGTCGCGCCAAGGCTGCAAATGCAGGAACGCGATGACACGCTCGGCCGCTTCGCGTTGACGGTCGTCCTCGGTCCGGGCGCGACCGATGCGCAGCGCCTGCTCGATCCAGGTGCTGCGGCGCTTGAGGTTGCGTCCGGTGAGCACGTTGTCGAGCACGCTCATGCCCTTGAACAGCGCGATATTCTGGAATGTCCGGGCAATGCCGCGGACCGCCACGTCGTGGGGGCGCATCCGGCGCCGCTCCTGTCGATCAAAACGGATGTGCCCGTCCTGGGCCTGGTACACGCCGCTGATGACGTTCAGCAGCGAACTCTTGCCGGCGCCGTTGGGGCCGATCAAGGCGCAGATCTCACCGGCGGCGACGCGAAAGCTGATGTCCGTGACCGCTTTGACGCCTTTGAATGACAGCGAAATATGGTCCAGCTCCAGCAAATGCGTGATGGCCGTCTGGGTCATGGGGCGTCTCCTCTCAGGCCAGTTGCGACTGGAGGCCCGTCCAGTCATCAGTGGTGTGCTGCACCAGGTTCGGCGGCGCTTGCCAGTGAGCCCCGTCGTCCCACTGGCGAATCTTGATACCCAATGCCTGGAAAAATGCCTGGGTTTCGGGCCGCAAGGCGTCGCCCACCAGCAGCGGCGAGCGAGTGCGGGAAAAACCCAGCACGTCGCGCAATGGCCGGCGAACCAGCCAGTGCCCCAGATGCCGTTGCAACAGCCCCGGCTGCGCGGCCAACGCCCAGTCCACCAGCCCGCGCGACCCACTGCCCGGCGCCGGCAAACGTTCCAGCGCATAGCGGTGCAAACGTTCGTAGGTTTCCCGCGTCCCGGCCACCAGCGTCGGGCCCAGCTCGCGACGATCGCGATCACGGGTCGCCAGGTTCTCAGGGAAGTTCAGGCGAAAACCGGCCATCAACCAAGGCGCCAGCAGATAGCGAGCCTGCCCGCCCGAGGCGAACGCCCGGGCGGCCAATGCCTCTTCCTGCCGGCCCAGGCCTTCGCGCGTCACCAACCGCTGCCCCTCCTGCAACAGTTCGGCGTGGCTGACGCGTTGCTCCTCCATCGCCCGTCCACTTCCGCGATAAAAAACAAAGGCCGTCTGCAGCACTTGCCCTTGCGGGGCCAGGTCAACGATTGGCCGCTCGGCAGCCAACGCCGCGTAATCCAGCGCTTGCGCAAATGGCGTCGAATCCGCCAGGCCGCGCTTGTCGAGATAAACCAGCACACGAGCAGCCACCTGCGCCGCACGCAGACGCAGCATTTCTTCCACGCCTTCGACCAGGACGAAATCCGGCTGTAGCGTGGCGAGCCGTTGCACCTGTTCGGCCGCCGTCTCCAGCGGATCGAACAGACTCGCCACACCGCCCAACCATTGCGCGGCCAAGGCGGCAAGCAGTGCCTGCGGCCTGGGTCGACTGATGATCGTCAGGGTCGCGCCCGCCGCAAAACCGCGGGCTTGCAGGGCACTCGCCAAACGGCGCACCTCGTCGGCCACGTGCGCCCAGCTCCGCGCCTGCCAGACACCGAGGTGCTTATGACGCAGCGCGACGTCCTTGCCATGCTCCAGCGCCTGGCGCTGCAACCACTGGGGCAAGCTGGCCGGGACCGGGTCGAGGGTGTCGGTGAACGTGCCCATGCTGCCTCCCCCGCCTAAGCGACCGCCGCCGTTTTGGCTGCCACTTTGCGTTGCTCCAGCTCACGCACCAGCGGCAGGACCTTACGGCCGAAATACTCGACTTCTTCCTGGAAGTGCAGGAAACCGGCGAGCACCAGATCCACCCCCACGGCCTTGAGCGCGACGATGCGTTCGGCGATCTGCTGCGGTGTGCCGATCAGGTTGGTCTTGAAGCCATCGTTGTATTGCACCAGGTCCTCGAAGCTGGACTTGGCCCAATTGCCCTCGCCTTCCGGGCTGGACTTGCCGGCCTGCTTCGCCGCATCGCCGAAGGCATTGACGGCCTCGGGGTCGGCCTGGTCGATGATCTGGGCGAGGACCGCACGCGCCTCTTCTTCGGTGTCGCGGGCAATGACAAAGGCGTTAACGCCGACCTTGACCTTGTGGTTGTTGGCCGCGGCTTTCGCCTGGAGGTCATCGATCTGCGCCTTGACGCCTTCTACGGTATTGCCGTTGGTGAAGTACCAGTCCGATACCCGGGCGGCCATGTCCCGAGCCGCCCGCGAGCTGCCGCCCTGGAAGATCTCCGGGTGCTGCTGCAGTGGTTTTGGCTTGAGGGTGTAGTCGTGGAAGCGGTAGAAATCACCGCGCAAGGTGAAGTTGTCGGTGGTCCAGATGCCCTTGAGCGCAGTGATGAATTCTTCGGAACGGCGATAGCGCTCATCGTGCTCCAGCCACGGCTCGCCAATGGCGGTGAACTCGCCCTTGAACCAGCCCGACACGATGTTGACCGCCACCCGTCCGCCGGTCAGGTGATCGATGGTTGCGATCTGCTTGGCCAACACCGACGGCGTCCACGGCCCCGGCAGTACCGCGGCGATGACTTTCAGGCGCGTGGTGGCAGCCAGCAAGGCATGACTGAACGCCACGGACTCGTGCTGGTATTCAGCACCGTAGCCGGCGGTAAAGCGCACTTGGGACAGGGCGTAGTCGAAGCCGGCCGCTTCAGCGATCTGGGCCAGCTTGCGGTTGTAGTCGATGCCCCAGTCGGTGCGTTGCTCGATTTTGCTGACCACCAGCCCGCCACTGACGTTGGGCACCCAGTAGGCAAATTTGATCGTGTCCTGGCTCATTACATGTACTCCACAGCTCGTTTTGAAAGGATGAAATTGATCAGGCGGCACTGGCGTCGCGTCGAACGCTCGGAACCAGGCTCAACAACGCCGACTCGACGGCGCGCTCGATACGCTCCAGCACCTGTGCACTGCAGATTCGGTATTGGCTGAAATCGGCTTCGCTGGCATAGACCCCCACTGGCAGGCTGAGGGCCTGGAAGAAGCCGAACAGGGGCCGCAACTGGTGATCGATCATCAAGGCATGGCGATCCGAGCCGCCTGTCGCGGCCAACAGCACCGGTACGTTCTTGAGGGCTTCGTGATGAACGAAATCGAACAGGTGCTTGAACAGGCCGGTGTACGAGGCTCGGTACACCGGGCTAGCGGCAATCAGCAGATCGGCCGATTCAATGGCGTGCAGGTCCTCCTGCACGGCAGCCGGCAACGCCTCGCGACGCAACACCCCGGCGAACTGTGGACCGACCTTGGCCAATTCGATCAAGCGCACCTCGATCGGCAGTTGCTGCCCAAGCCGCTCCACCAACGCCTGGAGCAGTGTCAGGGTGCGTGACGGGTGCTGCACGCTGCCTGACACCGCCACCACTTTGAATTGCTTGCTCATCGCTTACCCCATGCCTGGAGACGCCACCTCAGCGTCTGCACAAGGTGTAGAGCAGCAACCGTGCCACCTGAATATCCATTTAATAATCAACAAGTTACGCGAATAACCCAATCACTTCGCTGTCGCCTGACGGTCAAGCTGTTGGTCCACTGTTGCCTGGCCAACACCTGGCCTGTCGATGCCCGACGCGGCAACTGTTGCCCGGCACACAGTTGCGCAACAGATTGTCCGTGGCCAGGACAGCCCTTTCGCTGATAAGCGCCGTATGGGCCCCGCATTTACGGGCGTTGGGCCTCGGGCATGGACTGTGCAATGGCCTTTGGCACCGGCAGATTTTTCCCCTGCCCGCCTACTCGCCATCAAGAAGGAAGATCAACATGACCGCACAGCAACAACACCTGCCGCCGACCCTTTCCACGGGCACCGACTATGAGCTCCTGGCCGAACGCTTCCGGCCGATCTTTGCGCGCATCCAGGCCGGCGCCCTGGAGCGTGAGCAGACGCGCAGCCTGCCCTTTGAACAGGTGAAATGGTTGAAGGAAGCCGGCTTTGGCGCCGTCCGCGTACCGGTCGAATATGGCGGTGCCGGGGCTTCGTTGCCGCAACTGCTGCAATTGCTGATCGAACTGGCTGAAGCCGATTCCAACCTGCCCCAGGCCTTGCGCGGACACTTCGCATTCGTCGAGGACCGTCTCAACGCCCACGCCAGCAGCCCACAAGACATCTGGTTCAAGCGTTTCGTCGAAGGTGAACTGGTGGGCAATGCCTGGACGGAAGTCGGCGCGGTGAAGATCGGCGAAGTCGGCACCCGGGTTTCCCGCCAGGGTGATCAGTGGGTCGTCAATGGCACCAAGTACTACAGCACCGGCAGTATCTTCGCCGACTGGATCGACGTGTATGCCCAACGCGACGACAACGGCACCGACGTGATTGCCGCCGTCCGCGTACACCAGCCGGGCGTCAAGCAAAGCGATGACTGGGACGGTTTTGGCCAACGCACCACCGGCAGCGGCACGTCGCTGTTCGAGAATGCGTTGGTCGAGGCAGAAAACCTCATCGACTTCTCTACCCGCTTCAAATACCAGACCGCGTTTTATCAACTGGTGTTGCTGGCCGTGCTGACCGGCGCCGGTCGCGCTGCGGTTCATGACATCACCGAGCAAGTGCGCAAACGCACGCGGGTCTTCAGCACCGGCAATGCCAGCGAAGTGAGCCAGGACGTGCAAGTGCAGCAAGTGATCGGCAGGGCATCGGCCCAGGTCTATGCCGCCGAAGCCACCACCCTGCGCGCCGCGAGCGCCTCCCAACGCGCCTACGAGAGCCGCTTCAGCCAGGACGCCGAAACCGAGCACACCGCCAACATCGCCGCCGAACTGGAGTCGGCCCAGGCCCAGGTGGTGATTTCCGACCTGGTGTTGCGCGCCACCAGCGACCTGTTCAATGCCCTCGGTGCTTCGGCCACCAGCACCAGCAAGACCCTCGACCGCCACTGGCGTAACGCCCGCACCGCTGCCTCGCATAATCCATTGATCTACAAGGAGCGCATCATTGGTGATTGGGAAATCAACGGTACGGAACCGCCGTATGTCTGGCAGATTGGCGGAGGGTCGAAGCAGCTTTGAGTAGCACATCCGAGAAGGACTGGCTCAGCGCTTGCGGGCGCTGGCTAGAAATATCCAGCGAAGAATGGCTCGAGGGCAAAGCGGCGAATGCTCATCTGTCGAGGGATAGGGGTGCTGAAGCCGCTAAAGTCAAAAGGCCTTGAAAGGGCTGGCTGTAAGAGCGGAACCACAAGCAGCCATTACCTCAGCGGATATACGCACCAACCAATCCCCCAAAAAACGATGAACGATCTGCCCCAACGCAAACACATGAGACCAAGTACAGAAAGGATCAACTAGCTGACGACCTGAACACACCGCATAATCCATCTACCCCCCATCCACCCAAAGGGTCGCTGAAGATGACAGTCATCCATAAGGCCGCTCAGATAGGATACTCAGCAGAAGCCAGCACCTATACCCAAGGGCGCCCAGGCTACCCAAGCGAAATACTGGCATGGCTCAGCAGCGCACTGGAAATCAGCCCAGGATCGACAGTCGTTGAGTTAGGAGCCGGTACCGGTAAATTTACTCGCCTGCTGGACTCAATGGCGATCAATGCCATCGCCATCGAACCGGTCGAGGCGATGCGAATCGAGTTTGCCAAGCATCTGCCGAACACCAGGATTCTGGAGGGAACGGCCGAATCCATTCCCCTCGAGGCAGGGACGGCGCAGGCGCTCGTATGCGCCCAGGCCTTCCACTGGTTCGCGAATGAAACCGCGCTCCAGGAAATTCACCGAGTACTCAAACCGGGCGGCCGGCTCGGCTTGATCTGGAACGTGCGTGATGAGTCCGTGGACTGGGTGGCCGACATCACTAAAATCATCACCCCCTTCGAAGGCGATACCCCACGCTTTCATACTGGAAACTGGCGACATCCCTTCAACGGACGTTACTTCTCGCAGCCCGAACTGACCTGTTTCAGTTACACCCACGCAGGCAGCCCCGAGACGGTCATCCTGGATCGCTTTCTGTCCGTGAGTTTTATTGCAGCACTGCCTGACGCAGAGAAGAAACGGGTAGCGGATCAACTACTGGCCTTGATTCAGACCCATCCGGCTCTGCGCGGACGCAAGCACATTGAGTTCCCTTATCAGACCCACGCTTATTCATGTCGCCGCCTGGATTGAATCACGACGCCATCAACCCAGCAGGAACTCGTACCTGACGCCCTCAAAATGCTGGCATCATGCCTTTTTCCTTGCACTCATGGAGTGACTGTGACGAATCTAAGTGCCGCCCCTGAGTTTGCAACCGCCGCCACTTTACCGCCCTACCGCTTCTTTCCCCGGCTCGGGATGTTTGTACTTGCAACCCTGATAGTCTTTCTGGCTGCAGTGCCCGAAGTCCTTTTCATACCCGCAGACATGCAGGCCTACCTGACGTTCACCACCACCTCAGGTATCACCGCGCTCGCTCTCCTCGCCCTCTTCGCCCTGCAGTACCGCTCCGATGCGCGCACTCAATGGCGCGGTCATTACATTGGCAAACCCCTGCAGTGGGGCGCGCTTGGCATCGTGGGCTCCTACCTGTTTTTCGGGGTCGCCATATTCGTGCTGGGGCTGCCGCGAGAAGTGTTCATGGCCCAGCTCCTGGACGGGCTCAACAATTGGCAGGCCACGATCAAGATCGCCTCGCTGATCGTGTTGCCGCCCATCGCTGAAGAGTTATTTTTCCGCCATTACATGCTCCGGCTGTTCCCCTATGAGAACAGCCGTACCTGGACATGGATCGCGATCATCGTCACGTCAGCCATCTTCGCCGGCATGCACATCCAATACGGGAACTGGATAACCGTCGCGCTGATCTTCTCCTGTGGAGGCGTATTCGCCATTGCAAGAGTGGTCAGCGGTGGCTTGCTGGTGCCAGTGCTCCTGCATTCGCTGGCCGAAATGGTTGCACTGACCACTGACAAGTCTTTCTCGCTGATGGGGCTTTACGGTTGAATCAGGCAAAGGCGCAAACGTCAGCACCTCAAACAAGGGCAACCATGACCTCTCACGCAGCGTGCCTCGGACTGTCTGCCTTGACGCTCGCCTTCCTGAGTGGGCCCGTCCAGGCCTCGACGTGGCAGATCTGCCACCTGGAGCTACGTATCGTCGAGGTCTTGAAACAACCCTACCCGCAGCTTCAGGCGCAGATCCTAAAAGTCAGGCCGAAGTCCGCCTCGGTGGAGTGCCCAGCGCAAGGCTCATCGCTCACCTTCACCCCGGAAACCCCGGACTACCAAGCCACGCTCCCCCGCCGGCAATGGCCCCGGAAAGGACAGTCACTACAGGTCGACTACCGCTACCTGGATGGCATCTGTAAAGGTGATGGCAACTCGTATGCGTGTCGTATCAAACACTACCCGGTGGTGGGTCGATAATCAGGCGGCTGGAGACACTGGCATTTAGCTGATGGCCTCAATGCGGCTCAAGCCAACAACTCCGTGATCCAGCGAGCCTGCCGGGCGATGTCCTGCAGCTTCTCTTGCGGCACGGTTTGCCGTGCCTTGGCGAAGCTGGTGAGGGTCTTTTGCTTCTGACGCAGCAGGCGTTGCCACTTGGCCAGGAAGACCGGGGTTCGCGCTTGCATCTGCAGCGGGCCGAAGTACAGCTCCTCGGCGGTGTACGTCACTGGCCCGGCGCGCTCGGCGACGATGATCTCGTAGTAGAAACGGTTTTCCCGCAGCACTTCCTCGCAAAGGATGCGGTAGTCGTTTTCCATCAGCCACTGGCGCAGCGGTTGTTCGCCGCCGTTGGGTTGTAGAATCAGCCGCTCGTGCCCGCTCAGCCGTGCTTTGCCGCTGTCCAGGATGTCGCGGATCGTCTCACCGCCCATGCCGCAGAGGCTGATCGCCGTGATCCCGTCTTCCGGCTCGATTGCCGCCAGGCCATTGGCCAGGCGCACGCTGATCCGCCGTTCCAGGCCATTCTCGACCACGGTGCGTTCGGCGGCGCGCAACGGCGTCAACGCCACCTCGCCGGCCACCGCTGCCGCAATGACGCCACGGCGCAACAAGGCCACCGGCAGGTACGCGTGATCCGAGCCGATATCGGCCAAGTGCGCACCTGCCGGCATATGCGCCGCCACGCGCTCCAGGCGCATGGACAATGTCTGTTCGTTCAACTGCAGTTCCCTGGGTTAATCGTAGAACGGCTCGACCGCCGTCCGACTGCCGACAAAGAAGCTGTCCGCGACCAACCGCAGTGGCTGCAGGTCCATGTCGCTGGCCTTGTCGTTGATCAGTTGCTGAAAATGTCGATACACCGCGGCGTACTCGCCCTCCTCGGAGACGGCCTGGCGCACGCCGTCGATGCTCAACAGCGCACCGCCGTTGTCCAGGCGCAGGACGCCTTCGGCGCAGCGTATCTCGATGCTCCAGAGCTCGTCATGACCATGGTCGAAATCGAATTCCGCCCGGATGTCGAGGTGGCGCGCATCAGCCATCTTGATGCTGGCGGCAATCGGCGACTGGCAGTTGTCCGGCACGCGCAACTCGGCGGCCTCCACGAACAACGGCAGTGCCAACAGATGAGTCGCAATCGACAGCGCGTTGATGCCGGGATCGAAGACCCCCAGGCCACCGGGTTGCCAGATCCACGCCTGGCCGGGGTGCCACTTGCGCACGTCTTCTTTCCAATCGATCTGCACGCTGTGCAAGGTGCGACTGGCCAGCCAGTCACGGGCGGCAGCGATGCCCGGGGCGTAACGCGAATGCCAGGCGAACAGGCCGCTGACGCCTTGCTCGCGAACCTGCTCCACCAAGGCCATGGCTTCACCCAGCGTGGCGCACGGCGGCTTTTCCACCAGGACGTGTTTACCGGCCGCCAGCGCCTGTTGCACCAGGGCGAATCGACCTTGTGGCGGTGTGCAAAACGCAATCGCATCGACCTGCGGACCGTTTTCGAGCAACTCGCCAAGGGATCGGAAGTTCTCCACCCCGGCGCAGGGCTGCCCTTGCGTGGCGACCGCCACCAGTTGGAACGCGGGGTTGGCGTGGATGGCTGGAACGTGTTGATCCTGGGCAATCTTGCCGTAGCCCACCAGGCCGAGACGAATCGGTTGCATCGATGACTCCTGTTTTTTTTTGTATTTGTGATCGGGCAGCAAACTAGACGCAAATTGCCTGGCGGACAATGGGGGCCGTACAGTATCTACCCGATTGCCCTGCACTGCGCCGCTAAGGCATCAACTACGCAGTTGCTCACGGACACTCGTCACGACGTTGGTCACCCGGTCGTAGAAGGGCTCCAGCCGCTCACGTGGCGCATCGTGCTCCACCACCAGGGCGGCGACCTCCTCACAAGAAACCACCTGATAATGAGCAACGCTGGACAGCTTTTCGTTGGTCACCGCTGTAATCACTTGCCCACTTGCCGCCACCACTGCGCGCTTGAACTCTGCGTCCTCCAGGCCGAATGCCGTGACCCCATTGTCTGGATCGATGGCGCAGGCCCCCAGAAAACAAACGTCATAACTGAACTGGCGCAATTGCTCCACCGCCGTCAGCCCGATCACACCACCGGCGATTGGGTTCAAGCGCCCCCCCAGGAGGATGACTTCGGCACGGGGCAGTTTCATCAACTGCACCGCAATCAACGGCGAATTGGTGGAGAGGGTCAACTGAAGGCCCGGATCGATGGCACCTGCAATCGCCAGGTTCGTCGACCCAGCATCGATGAACACGTGCTGGCCCGCGCGCAGCAAAGCAGCGGCCGCTTGGCCGAGGCTGCCCTTGCGTGCCGGGTCTTTACGCACGCGTACATCCAGCGACCCTTCGGCAGCCGGCACAAGTATCGCGCCGCCATAAACGCGCTTGCATAACCCCGCCGCGGCCAATACCCCCAGGTCACGCCGGATCGAGTGTTCGGACACATTGAATTCGCTGGCCAGGTCAGCCGCGATCACCCGGCCATACCGGGCGAGACGCTGGCTGATCAATTGCTGGCGTTCACCGGGGAACGCTTCGTGGGGAGAAGTCATGGGATACAACCTGCATAAACGAGCACTAATGATCATCAACGAGCAGATAGTGCCGGTTATGCAGCGAAGCGTCAAACCCGCTCATTCCAGCGAGCGCCTGCACGATCAATTGCTCAAGCGCTCCGTGGGACATTCGTGCCCATGCCCAATGGCAGGAAGGGTCGAATTTCTTCGATCTCTTCGGCGCTGAGGCGCAGTTGCGCGCCGGCAATCAGCCCATCGACCTGCCCGCGGCAACGGGCTCCGACGATGGCACCGGTCACCACCGGCTTACGCAGCACCCAG
Organism: Pseudomonas fluorescens; assembly: GCF_001623525.1. Classification (NCBI taxonomy): domain Bacteria; kingdom Pseudomonadati; phylum Pseudomonadota; class Gammaproteobacteria; order Pseudomonadales; family Pseudomonadaceae; genus Pseudomonas; species Pseudomonas fluorescens. Next base: position 1,693,256 of record NZ_CP015225.1, read on the forward strand.
GCGATGGCGACTGCCGCCGCACTGACCCCGTGCCGTTCGCCGATACCGGCCAAGACCTCGACCAGCGCCAAGTTCGCGCTCAAGCGAGGCTCCTGGAAGTCCGCGCTTCGCGCCTTGCGCCAATCGTCGTCGGGCAATTGGGCGATGCGTTGGCGCGTCATGCTGCCGGAAAGCAGCCCCGATTGAAGGGTGGAATAGGCCAAGACCCCCATTCCCGTGTGCTCGCAAAATGGCAGGACATCTTCCTCGATGTCCCGCATCAAGACGGAATATGGCGGCTGAAGTGAAACGATCTCGGTCACCGCCAGGGCCCGCTTAAGTTGCGCGACATCGAAATTGGAGACACCGATGGCGCGAATTTTCCCCTGTTCGCGGGCGGTGGCCAACGCCGAAAGCGCCTGCTCGAGCCCTTCACTGCTGCCGTCGGCAGGAAAGGCCGGCCAGTGGATCTGATAAAGGTCGAGGGTTTCGACTTGCAGTCGGCGCAAGCTTGCCTCGACCTCGGCGAGCAATGATTGCGGCGCCAGCGAGTGTGAGATCGCCTTGGTGACCGGGTCCCAGACCAGGCTGCCCTTGGTGAACACCAATGGGCGCTGCGAAGCCGGCAGCCTCCGCAACAGCTGCCCGACCAAATGCTCGGCATGGCCCAAACCATAAATCGCCGCCGTATCGATCCAGTTCACCCCGCATTCAACGGCATACTCAAGAGCACCGAGGCTGTCCTCGTCGTCCTGCGCACCCCAGCTGTATTCCCAGCCGGTGCCAGCAATGGCCCAGGTTCCCAGGCCAATGGGCGAAATCAGCAAGTCCGATGATCCAAGACGATTCTTTTGCATAGCGAGTTCTCCACAGATGATGTGGGCAGTATCCGCGAGGGATCTCATGACGATAAGATGGGTAATCTTATTTGAACTACTGAACTGTATTCATGAGTCAGCACCCCGATCTTTCCGAACTGGATGCCTTTGCCGCCGTCGCTCGCCATCGCAGCTTTCGCAAGGCCGCCGACGAGCGTGGCGTTTCGGCCTCGGCATTGAGCCACGCCATGCGAGCCCTGGAAGCACGTCTGGGTGTCAGGCTGCTCAACCGCACCACGCGCAGCGTTACCCCGACCGAGGCCGGCCACCAGCTATTGGCAACGCTGGCCCCTACCCTGCAGCAGGTCGCCGAAGCCTTGACCCAATTGACCTCGCTGCAAGACGTGCCTGCGGGCAAGCTTCGCCTCAACGTGGCGCGTCCGGCGGCGCGTGCGGTATTTGCGAAGGTGCTCGCGCCGTTCGTGGCCAGGTATCCCCGCATTCAACTGGACCTGGTCAGCGATGATGGCTTGACCGATATCGTCAACGGTGGCTTTGACGCCGGCGTGCGCTTTGGCGAAAGCCTGGCCGGCGACATGATCGCCGTCCCTGTCGGTCCCCCTCAATCGTTCGTGACCGTAGCCGCGCCAACCTACCTGGCCGCGAAGGGGATCGCCCAGGCTCCACGGGACTTGCTCGACCATGCCTGCATCGCCCGGCGTTTTCCCAGCGGCAAACTCTACGCTTGGGAGTATCAGGCAGAGGGGCAACCGATCCGGTTGTCCGTCACCGGCCCGCTCATTCTTGAAGACGATGCGCTGATGATCCAGGCGGCGAAAGATGGCGCCGGGATCGCCTACGTCTACGAGGAGCTGGTACGCGACGACCTCCGCAATGGGCATCTCACGGAACTGCTCGCGCAATGGAAAGCGCCGCCAAGCCGTTTTTTTCTCTATTACCCCAGCCGACGCCATGTGCCGCCGGCCCTGAAAGCGCTCATCGAGTTCATCCGGGCGGACGATTGGCTAACCTGAAACCGGCAGGTAAAAATGGCCAGTTGGGGCCAGCCCATCGTTGACCTACTCAACGAGGATCGGAGCGCTTTTTGATGGATTCGTCATGTTCCCGACTCCCGATCGAAAGGCTTTGGTTGATTGATCGCTGCGGCTAAGCGGCAGCGATCAGCGCGCCTTGTTGGCGCAGATGCGTTTGGAATCGATCAGCAAAGTCTTCGACAACGGCATCCCTTACGCTGGAGCGCGCCTCAAGCGCTTCACGCCAAGCCGAAATGCGCGGAAGGCCGTCGAAAATCTGGCGTGCGACAGTTGCGTCGATACTCTCGAAGTAACGGAAAAGCGGAGCATAAACCGCATCAACCATTCCAAAGACCGAGCCATCGAAGAACGGCCCCACGCCTATTTCTGACTCCAGTTTGCCGAGCCGTTCGCGAAATGCGGTGCGCTTGGCATCTGCGGTCGCAGAGTCACGAGCGTGGAGAAACTGCCAGGCTTCAGCTTGCGTCTGCGACGCGAACTCGATCCACGCGCGATTCCGTGCGCGAGCTAACGCATCAATCGGGTACATCGGCGCGCCGCCTTGGGTTTCGTCGAGGTACTCGCAGATGACCATGCTTTCGAATAGGATCGCGTCTTGCGCATTGTCCTGGCGCACCTTGAGCACCGGGACCTTGCCGGTTGGCGAAATTGCCAGGAACCAGTCTGGCTTGGCTGATAGATCGACATTTATCCGATCGAATTGGTTGCCCTTTTCAAGAAGCACAATCGCGGCGCGCTGTACGAATGGGCATAGTGGGTGGCTTATTAACGTAAGAGCGTTCATTGCTTTTAGTGGCTCTGGAGGGTTTATTAAGCGGAAACAGCGGCAGAGGTTTCCCGCGTACCGCTGTTTGCACAGTCTGGATTGGACTCGTTCGTCGCTAAGTGCTGAGGCGGGCGTTCAGTATCTGATTAACTCAGCCCAAGCGATGTTGCATTCGCACAATTCTTGAGCTGCGCCCTTAGCCATTCAGCAGGCGGCCGCCGTCAAGGACGATTTCAGAGCCGACCGTCCAGCGCGACTCGTCGGATGCCAGATACAGCACTGCTTTGGCCACCTCGTCGGAGGTACCGAAGCGCCCAAGCGGAATGGTTGCCGCAATCTCTTTGTTAAGCTGCTCGCGATAAGCTTCCGGAATACCGAGCTTGTCGTAAAGCGGCGTCTCGACGGGGCCAGGGCTCACTGCGTTGACCCGGATGCCACGGCCCAGCAATTCGGTCGAGAGCGTCTTCGACATGTTCAGCAATGCGGCCTTCGTTGCGGCATACACGGACGAGCGATCTGCGCCCGCATGCGCGCTTACGGAAGTGGTCAACACGACGGAAGCAGGATTTGCGAAGACCGGCAACAGCGCCTGCATCAGGAAGTACGGCCCTTTGACGTTGATGTCGAAAGAACGGTCGAACATCTCTTCCGTCCATTCCTCAATGGGCTGCCAGACGGATACGCCGGCATTGAGGAAGGCAACGTCGAGTTGGCCGTAGTGTTCCTTGATGACTTGGGCCAACTCCTTTTGTTCTGCAACGCTGGCCGAGTCGGCGCGCAGCACCGGCACTTCCGGGCCCAATTCGGCCTGGGCCTTTGCAATCGAATCGGGGTTGACACCCGTTACGATCACGCGAGCCCCCTCCGCGAGGAACTGCTTTGCCGTTTCCAGCCCGATGCCACTGGTGCCGCCAGTGATGAGCGTACGTTTACCTTGCAAGCGCGACATTTGAATTCTCCGGTGAATGACGACCACCGCGGTCGACATGGAGAAATATGCGCTCATGCCTCGTATAGGATAAGACCACCTATTCGCATATGATTCATGCAAATCAGGCATGAATCGAGGTGGAGAAGTGGACCGATTTCTTTTGATGACATGCTTCGCGCGTGCTGTAGAAACTGGGAGCTTTTCGGCGGCAGGGCGCGATCTAGGGTTGGGACAACCCAATGTAAGCCGCTATGTAGCGGCTCTGGAGGACCATTTGCAGACGCGCTTGCTCCACCGGTCTACGCGCAAGCTATCCTTGACGCCGGAGGGCGAACGCTACTATGCGGACATCCGGCGCATCCTGGATGCGGTGGATGAATCCGAATCGTCCTTCAGGAACAACGTCGAGCCATCGGGACTCTTGCGCGTAGCCTGTCCGACAGCGCTCGCACACGCGTTTGTGCTGCCGCATGTGCCGGCCTTTTTGGAGCGCTACCCTCAATTGAACCTGGATCTGCAACTCAACGATCGATACGTAGACCTGGTCAATGAAGGCACCGAACTCGCCATTCGCATAGGACACCTGGAGGACAGCGCCCTGCGCGCCCGGCCTCTTGGGTGGTACGACCGGGTCTTCGTCGCCAGCAAGGAGTACTTGGCCAAACGTGGAGTACCGCAGACCCCGGATGATCTACGCGCCCACGATTGCATCATCTACACCTTGCTGTCGTCCGGGGCGACCTGGCGATTCCGGGACGCGGACATTCCGATTGGCGGTAGGCTCAGGGTCAACTCGCCCGACGCTGTGAGTGCGGCAGTCGCGGCAGGCCTGGGCGTGGCGCATGGACCTGCGTGGCTGTTTGAGAGCGGGCTGAACAGCGGGAAATTACAGTTCATTCTCACCAACCATGCGGCTCCCCCTGTCCCCGTGCAGATGGTTTATGTCGCCAATAGACTGCTCCCCACGCGGGCTATCGTGTTCATGGATTTTATGGCTGACGTGTTTTCAAGGATTCCAGCCTTGAACGGCGGCTCCCCTTTGCCGACGTTATAAGGCAAGACGACAAAACGTGCCCCCTCACGCTCTTGCCGATCGCCGCGCGGGTGCGCGATGCCGGTCACGGCGGATGCGCTGTCCGGGCCGAAATACCGGGCTGGAGTCATCGTCAAACAAAAAAAGCCCCGCGACCGAGGACGGTGCGGGGCAAGGGAATTGGTTGGTTGCGGCCAACCAAAGGAGCACAGTGAAAAACGTTTACGGCCGGTCAGATGCATTCCTGTGCGGCGCGTTCGAAACTCGAAGGCAGGAGGTTGGAGGCCAGCAAATGTCGCTCGTAGATGAAGACCTTGCCGCCACTGCCGGCCTTGTAGGCTTCCAGCACGTTGTCCGCCGAGACTTTGCTCGGCACCACGATGCGGTAGCTGCGCTGGGTCTGCGAGACCATCGGGCTCAAGGCACTGCCCTGCAATTTCGGTACGACGCATTCAGCGTATTGGGCCGGCGTCTTGCTGGTCTGCAAGGTCAGGGTCGGATCGTTCGGCGCCGAGGCGCAACCGGCCAGCAACAACGGGGAAAACGCCAGGGGAAGCAAAAATAAAGGGCGCATGGGTGGGGTCCTGAAAATAAAAATAATGGGCTGCGTGTTCGATGGCGCTGATTTTCCAATGATTGCCGGCAAAGCAGAACTTGCATTTCGTAATGGTCACTATTACTCCTAGCAATAGTTGCAAGCCGAGAAAGACTGATGAGGCATAGCCATGAGAACGTTTGATCTGATTCGCGACGCGGTATTGCCCGACTTTCGTGAGCGGGTGGCTGATTACCTGATCCAGTACGAAAGCGTGCTACTGAGCAGCACCGAACCCGCCCCGGAGCTCAGGCGCGCCACGGCCAATCAACTGCGCGGTTATTTGCGCGGGTTGAACACCACTCGGGTACTGGGCATGGCGGATTGGGAGGAGCTGGATCGGCGGGTGGTGAACACGTGGCTTTAGCGCCCGGCCAGTGACAGACCGGACTTCCAGGAATGGGTTCGATTCATTGTGGCGAGTGAGCTTGCTCCCGCTGGGCTGCGTAGCAGTCCTCTTGCGGCCGCGGCCCAACGCAGGCTTGCGCCCGGTCCACCAACCGTTGTACCCACGCGGCATCCTGATCATTGATCACCCCATAGCGGTTCGGCGGTAGAAAATTCCAGTGATGAGCGGCCTCTTCCAGGCGCTTGAGTTCATCGGCGGACAGCCAGTACGGCGTCTCCACCAATGGCATCGGCGCACCGTCGAAACGTCGGCCCAACTGCAGGTTCGTGCCGGGGGCGAAAGCAATCGCCAGTTGCTGGCGGGGTTGCAGGAGCTTGTTCGGTGCGGGCATTTGCCCTACTCGCCCGTAGCTGAAGTCGCCCGAAAACTGCTCCTTGAGCACCAGCCAATGTCCCGCCGCGGTCTTGGCCAGAATCCATTGCGATATACCGCTGTCTTGCACGCACTTCAACTTGCCGTCGGTCCATTGCATGAGGGTGTTGCAGTCCGGGTCATAGTCGTTGGACCACAGGCTGATGCCGGAGACCAGGGTATGGTGTTCGAGTTCGACCAGCCCTTGATCGGGCATCGATTGCCAAAATCGCTTGGTCGGGTCGCGCTTATCGCGCAAGTAGTTATGCAGGCCCCAGGCAGCCATGAACAACAAGGTGGCGAGCACAAGCCAGCCAAGGGAATCCCCGACGATTCGGTCAAGGTCGACGCCTGGGGCGGATAACCCTTGATAGACCAGCAGCCCCAGCAGAAACGCGATGCCCGGCAACACCGGGCCCAGGCACAACGGCGGCACCAGCACCATGATCCAGCTGAAGCGATGCATGGTCGCGCGCTCATGCGCCCAGGCCAGCTCCTCAGCAAGCATCGGCGCCAACTCCCGAGGGCCAATGACAGGGTCAGGTGTCTGGAAGCGTATATACAGGCTGTAGGTGTCATCGCTCATGGATCGGATCATGCCCTTGAAGTCATCATGGTCGAGCAACCCTTCGGGGCGCCCCTTGACGCTGGAACACGCGTATTATCCGGGTAACCAGGCGCCATGTAGACACCCATTCATGCCCATCTCCCAAACACGCCCCTCTCCCGCACCCTTGCTCGAGCCAGGCGAGACAGTGGTCCTGTTCGACGGCGTTTGTAAACTGTGCAATGGCTGGGCGAAATTCCTGATCCGCCATGACCACGCCCGATGCGTGCGGTTGGCCTCCGTACAGTCGCCAGAAGGACAAGCCTTGCTTGCCTGGGCGGGCCTGCCCCTGCATCAATTCGATACCATGGCCGTGGTTCGCGATCAGCATTACTGGGTGCGTTCGGATGCGATTTTTGAAGTCGTAGCCCTATTGCCCGGGGCCTGGCGCCCGGTGAAACTGCTGCGCTACGTCCCCCGCAGGCTGCGGGACTGGGCCTACGATCGCATTGCCCTGAATCGATACCAACTGTTTGGCAAATACGACGTGTGCCTTTTGCCGAACGCGGATCATGAGCGGCGTTTTTTGAAGATTCCCACGCCTGGGACCTACCCGGCGGAACGGATCGATATTTAGCCCAGCAATAAGCGGGGCCGCTTTGCGCCCCAGCGGGAGCAAGCTCCCTCGCCACGAGAGCGGTTCGGCAGTGGGTCAGTGAGTTGCTGCATTGGCCCCCTGCTGATACTCCCGAGGGGTGCAGCCGAACTCGCGGCGAAACACGGTGTGCAGGTACTGCGCCGATTTGAAGCCGCAGTTCTGGGCGATGTCGGCAATCGGCGAGTGGGTGTTTTCCAGGCCATTGGCGGCGGCGGCCAGTTTGAAGCGCAGGATCTCGTCGTGCACGCTGCATCCCCGCTCCTTGCGAAAGTGCGATTCCAGCGATGAGCGCGACACGCCCACATAGGCCGCCACCTGGGCCGTCTTGATGCCCTGGCAGGCGTATTGGCGGATGAAGAGCAGTGCCTGCATGACATAAGGGTTGCCCAACGGTTGATGCAGGCTCGACACCTGCACATTGATCGCATCCGGCGGTATCAGAATCTGTGTGCCCGTGGACGGCATGCCGTGCAGCATTTGATGGAGCAGGCGTGCGGCGGTGCGGCCCATGGTTTCGGTGCCCTGGATCACCGAGCTCAGCGGCACCCTTGTCAGGCTGCGGGTCAGGGGGTCGTTGTCGATGCCGATCAATGCCACTTCCTCCGGTACGGCGATTCCGGCGGTCAGGCAGGCTTGCAGCAACTGCCGGGCGCGGGCGTCGCTGACGGCGATGATGCCGATGGGTTTGGGCAGGCTTTGCAGCCAGGCGATCTGCTGTTCGACGGCGCTATCCCACAGCGGTGCGCTGGTGCCCATGCCGCGATAGACCTCGGCGTGCAGGCCATCGCGCTGCACCAGCCGGAGAAAGGCTTTTTCCCGTTCCTGGGCCCAGCGATTGGCTTGTGCTTCAGGCAGGCTGAAACAGGCAAAACGCGTCAGCCCGGCCTCGATCAGGTGCTCGTAGGCCAACGTCATCAACGCATCATTGTCGGTGGCGACATAGGGGATGCCTTTCGGATAGGCGCGCTCATCCTGATAGGAACCGCCCACCGCCACCACCGGCAGCTTGATTCCGGCCAGTGCCTCGCCAATCAGCGGGTCGTCGAAGTCGGCGATGATTCCGTCGCCCTGCCAGCGCTCGATGCCTTTCAAGCGACAGAGGAAATCCTCCTCGAGGAACAAGTCCCAGGACGCACGGGTGCTGCTCAGGTAGTTGCCGATGCCGCTGATGATGCCGCGGTCGTAGATCTTGCTGCCATTGAACAACAGTGCGATGCGGTGAACGGGCGGGACGGTTTTCATTGGTTTAACCCTGGGCCGATGCACACAGACTAGGCGCGCAAGCGATGAACCTCAATACTCAAAATCGAACGCCCTGTTGGTGATTTTCATAATCAGCAACCTCGGGGCCGGCGTTAGTATCGAGACACCGCCAAGAATAAAAAAGGAACTCGCCCATGTCGTACTTCCCCGCTGTCGACAAGATTCGCTACGAAGGCGCCGCCAGCGACTCGCCGCTTGCCTTCCGTCACTACGACGCCAACAAACTGGTGCTCGGTAAACCCATGCGCGAGCACCTGCGCATGGCGGTCTGCTACTGGCATACCTTCGTCTGGCCGGGGTCGGATGTGTTCGGTGCCGGTACCTTCAAGCGCCCGTGGCAGCACGCTGGGGATCCCATGGAAATGGCCATCGGCAAGGCCGAAGCGGCCTTCGAGTTCTTCTCCAAGCTGGGCATCGACTACTACTGCTTCCACGACACCGATGTCGCCCCCGAAGGCACTTCGCTCAAAGAGTACCGCGAACACTTCGCCCAGATGGTCGACCACCTGGAGCGCCATCAGGAACAAACCGGGATCAAGCTGCTGTGGGGCACCGCCAACTGCTTCAGCAACCCACGTTTTGCCGCAGGTGCCGCCAGCAACCCGGACCCGGAAGTCTTCGCCTGCGCCGCCGCCCAGGTGTTCAGCGCCATGAACGCGACCCAACGCCTGAAGGGCTCCAATTACGTGCTGTGGGGCGGTCGAGAAGGTTACGAAACCCTGCTCAATACCGACTTGAAACGCGAGCGCGAGCAACTGGGCCGTTTCATGCGCATGGTGGTCGAGCACAAGCACAAGATCGGCTTCAAGGGCGACCTGCTGATCGAGCCCAAGCCCCAGGAACCGACCAAGCACCAGTACGATTACGACAGCGCCACGGTGTTCGGCTTCCTGCAACAGTTCGGCCTGGAAAACGAGATCAAGGTCAACATCGAAGCCAACCACGCGACCCTGGCCGGGCATAGCTTTCATCATGAGATCGCCACGGCCGTCTCGTTGGGGATCTTCGGCAGCATCGACGCCAACCGGGGCGACCCGCAGAACGGTTGGGACACCGACCAGTTCCCCAACAGCGTCGAAGAGATGACCCTGGCCACCTACGAGATTCTCAAGGCGGGCGGTTTCACCAACGGCGGGTTCAACTTCGATTCCAAAGTGCGGCGCCAGAGCGTGGACGAACTCGATCTGTTCCACGGTCATGTGGCGGCCATGGACGTCCTGGCCCTGGCCCTGGAACGCGCGGCAGCCATGGTCCAGAACGACCAGCTCCAGCAGTTCAAGGACCAACGCTACGCCGGTTGGCAGCAGCCGTTCGGCCAAGCAGTCTTGGCCGGTGAATTCAGCCTCGCCTCACTGGCCGAACATGCCTTCACCAACGAGCTGAATCCCCAAGCCGTCAGCGGTCGACAGGAGATGCTCGAGAACGTGGTCAACCGGTTTATCTATCCTTGACAACGGGCAGAGCTGTGGTGCTGTGAGGTTGTTACATTCTCGCGACAAATCTCTGCCCACAGCGCTCGGCGACTCTCTACAGTTCTATCCGCACCACGCTCATCGTCAGGCAGTGTCTTTCAAACAACAATAAAAGGACGCACCACCATGAAAACATTCAAACGCACGTTACTCGCTGGCGCCCTCGCCCTGCTCTCGCTGCCGGTCATGGCCGATGCGGCCCATCCGAAAATCGGTTTTTCCATCGATGACCTGCGCCTGGAACGCTGGTCGCGGGACCGTGACTACTTCGTCGCGGCGGCGGAAAAACTCGACGCCAAGGTCTTCGTCCAGTCGGCGGATGCCAACGAGCAGAAGCAGATTTCGCAGATCGAAAACCTGATTTCCCGCGGCGTCGATGTGATCGTCATCGTGCCGTTCAACGCCACCGTGCTGACCAACGCCGTCGCCGAAGCCAAGAAGGCCGGGATCAAGGTCGTGTCTTATGACCGACTGATCCTCAACGCCGACATCGACGCCTACATTTCCTTCGATAACGAAAAGGTCGGCGAGATGCAGGCCAGCGGTGTGCTCAAGGCCGCGCCGAAGGGCAATTACTTCCTGCTCGGTGGCGCGCCCACGGACAACAACGCCAAGGTCCTGCGCGAAGGCCAGATGAAGGTGCTGCAACCGGCCATCGACAAGGGGGATATCAAGATCGTCGGCCAGCAGTGGGTGAAGGAATGGAACCCCACCGAAGCCTTGAGCATCGTGGAAAACGCCCTGACCCGGAACAACAACAAGATCGATGGCATCGTCGCCTCCAACGACGCCACCGCCGGCGGTGCGATCCAGGCCCTGGCCGCCCAGAAAATGGCCGGCAAGGTGCCGATCTCGGGCCAGGACGCCGACCTCGCAGCGGTCAAGCGCGTGATCGATGGCACCCAGACCATGACCGTCTACAAGCCGCTGAAGCTGATCGCCTCCGAAGCCGCCAAGCTCTCGGTGCAACTGGCGCGCAACGAGAAGCCGACCTTCAGCTCGCAATACGACAATGGCAGCAAGAAAGTCGACACCATCCTGCTCACCCCTACACCGTTGACCAAGGACAACATCGACCTGCTGGAAAAGGACGGGTTCTACACCAAGGCGCAGATCGCCGGGCAGTGACCCGGGGGCAAATCCTGGGTTAAGCAAAGTCCCTGTGGGAGCGAGCTTGCTCGCGATGGCGGCAGCCCATCCAATGTGGGTGCAAGCCGAAACACCGCTATCGCGAGCTCCCACAGAGGGTTGACTGACACCAGGAAATACTTGCCCCCTGCGTATGTGTGAGCCCTTTTCCATGAGTCCTTGCCATGTCCGACTACCTGCTGCAAATGAACGGCATCGTCAAAACCTTTGGCGGTGTCAAAGCCCTGAACGGCATCGACATCAAGGTCAGGCCAGGTGAGTGTGTCGGCCTGTGCGGTGAGAACGGCGCCGGCAAATCCACGCTGATGAAGGTGCTGTCGGCGGTCTATCCCTACGGCACCTGGGACGGTGAAATCCTTTGGGATGGCCAGCCGCTCAAGGCGCAGTCCATCAGCGAAACCGAAGCCGCCGGGATCGTCATCATTCATCAGGAGCTGACCCTGGTCCCCGACCTGTCGGTGGCGGAAAACATCTTCATGGGTCACGAACTCACGCTGCCCGGCGGGCGCATGAACTACCCGGCGATGATCCACCGTGCCGAAGCGCTGATGCGTGAACTCAAAGTGCCGGATATGAACGTCTCGCTGCCGGTTTCGCAGTACGGCGGTGGCTACCAGCAACTGGTGGAAATCGCCAAGGCGTTGAACAAACAGGCTCGGCTGCTGATCCTTGACGAGCCCTCCTCGGCCCTGACCCGTTCGGAAATCGAGGTGCTGCTGGACATCATCCGCGACCTCAAGGCCAAGGGCGTTGCCTGCGTGTACATCTCCCACAAGCTCGATGAAGTGGCCGCCGTGTGCGACACCATCTCGGTAATCCGCGATGGCAAACACATCGCCACCACCGCGATGGCGGACATGAGCATCCCGAAGATCATCACCCAGATGGTCGGACGGGAAATGAGCAACCTCTACCCCACCGAACCCCATGACGTCGGCGAAGTGATTTTCGAGGCGCGCCACTTCACCTGCTACGACGTCGACAACCCCAGGCGCAAACGGGTCGACGACATTTCATTCGTTCTCAAGCGTGGGGAAATCCTCGGCATCGCCGGGCTGGTCGGTGCCGGCCGTACGGAACTGGTGTCCGCGCTGTTCGGCGCCTACCCCGGCCGCTACGAAGGTGAAGTCTGGCTCAACGGCCAACAAATCGACACGCGCACGCCGCTCAAGTCGATCCGTGCCGGCCTGTGCATGGTCCCCGAAGACCGCAAGCGCCAAGGCATCATTCCGGACCTTGGCGTGGGGCAGAACATCACCCTGGCCGTGCTGGATAACTATTCGAAACTGACCCGCATCGACGCCGAAGCCGAACTGGGCAGCATCGACAAGGAAATCTCGCGCATGCACCTCAAGACCGCGAGCCCGTTCCTGCCGATCACCAGCCTCTCCGGCGGCAACCAACAAAAAGCCGTGTTGGCGAAAATGCTCCTGACCAAACCCCGCGTGCTGATTCTCGATGAACCCACCCGCGGCGTGGACGTCGGCGCCAAGTACGAGATCTACAAGCTGATGGGCGCGCTGGCGGCCGAAGGCGTGTCGATCATCATGGTGTCCTCGGAGCTGGCCGAGGTGCTGGGGGTTTCCGACCGCGTCCTGGTGATCGGCGACGGCCAGTTGCGCGGTGACTTCATCAACCACGAACTCACCCAGGAACAAGTGCTTGCCGCCGCGCTCAGCCATCCCGATGGCCATAACAATAATGATCGGAAGTCCGCGTAGATGAATCAGGTCAAACAGCTGTTTTCCCGCTACAAAATGCTCGCGCTGGTGATCGCCGTGGCGCTGATCTGGCTGTTTTTCAGCTGGCAGACCGAGGGTGGGTTCGTGACCCCGCGCAACCTCTCCAACCTGCTGCGGCAGATGTCCATCACCGGAATCCTGGCCTGCGGCATGGTGCTGGTGATCATCAGCGGCGAGATCGATTTGTCGGTGGGTTCATTGCTTGGGCTGCTCGGTGGCCTGGCGGCGATTCTCGACGTGGTCTATCACATTCCGCTGCTGGCGAACCTGAGTTTGGTGGCCCTGTGCGGCTTGGTGATTGGCTTGGGCAACGGCTACATGACCGCCTACCTGCGTATCCCGTCGTTCATCGTCGGGCTAGGTGGCATGCTCGCGTTTCGCGGCGTTCTGCTGGGAGTAACCGGCGGCACCACCATTGCCCCGGTGTCACCGGAGCTGGTCTACGTTGGGCAGGGATACTTGCCGCACACGGTCGGGACCGGGCTCGGTATCCTGCTGTTCGCCCTGACGCTGTTCCTGACTTGGAAACAGCGGCGCAACCGTGCCCTCCATGGCCTGGCGGCCCACTCTCTGGTGCGTGACGTATTGCGCGTGGTGGTGATCGGCGCGGTGTTGGCGGGGTTCGTCTATACCCTCAACAGCTACGACGGCATCCCGGTGCCGGTGCTGCTCCTACTGATCCTGCTGGGCGTATTCAGCTACGTCACCAGCCAGACCGTGTTCGGTCGACGCGTCTATTCGGTGGGCAGCAACATGGAAGCCACGCGCCTGTCCGGCATCAACGTACAGGCCGTGAAGCTGTGGATCTTCGGCATCATGGGCGTGATGTGCGCCCTCGCCGGCGTGGTCAACACCGCACGCCTGGCCGCTGGCTCACCTTCGGCGGGCAACATGGGCGAACTCGATGCCATCGCTGCCTGCTTCATCGGCGGCACCTCCATGCGCGGCGGCTCCGGCACGGTCTACGGTGCTCTCCTCGGCGCGCTGGTGATCACCAGCCTGGACAACGGCATGTCCATGCTCGACGTCGACAGTTATTGGCAGATGATCGTCAAGGGCAGCATTCTGGTGTTGGCGGTGTGGGTGGATGTGAGTACGCGCACGGGGCGGCGTTGACGTGTACTCGTCACTTGCTGGCAGACGCCATCAGCACGCCGAACCCCAGGAAGGTGATGCCCGACAGCTTGCCGACGATCCTGGCGCCCTGGCTTGAAGAGAGCCAGCCCCTGGCGCCATTGGCCATGAGCGCATAACCGGAATGCACCAGTACGACAAGCACGCTATAGGACAACACCAGCAAGAAGAACTGGCTGTAATAGTGATCCAACGGCTTGATGAACTGAGGGAACACGGCGAGGAAGAAAAAACCGGCCTTGGGGTTGAGCAACTGGATCGACAGCGCCTCGCCAAATCGCCGCCACGGGCGCGTGGACGTGACCGTGAGTTCGGGCACGAAGCGTTGGGTGCGCCACATCTTGATGCCCAGGTACAACAAGTACAGCGCGCCGATGTATTTCAAAAGCGTGAAGGCCGTCGCCGAGGCGGCCAGGATCAACCCCAAGCTGCTGGCGCAGATACCCGCCACGATAAACGCGCCCGACGCGATCCCGAAGATGCCCGGCAGTGCACCGCGCCAGCCATGGCGCAAGGCATTGGAAATCGTCAGCATCACACCGGGGCCCGGGCTGAGCACCGTCAGGGTCGCCAGGATCAGAAAAAGTCCGTAACCGGCCATGCATTACTCCACATTGAAGGCGAATTGCTGTGGCCTTCAGGGTGGCGTGGCACCGGGACGCTGACAAACGCTTTAATTGCGACTCATATGTGACTAAATTAGACGCATGATCGCCAACCTCCCCCCGTTGAACGCCGTCCGCGCCTTCGCCGCTGCCGCTCGCCACCAGAGCTTCAGCCGCGCCGCCGAAGAACTGCACGTGAGCCACAGTGCCGTCAGCCGCCACGTAAAGCTGCTCGAAGAGCGCTTGGGCGTGCTGCTGTTCGAACGTCGAACCCGTCAGTCTTTGCTCACGCCTGAGGGGAAGGCGTTTTACGAACAGGTCAGCGAGGCGCTGACCCAGATCGCCAATGCCGCCACCGCACTGACACGCAGTGCAGCCCAGCGCAAAGTGATCATCAACGTGCGCCCCTCCTTCGCGGTGCGCTGGTTGATCCCTCGGCTACCGGATTTCGTGGCGCTGCATCCGGACATCAAGCCCGAAGTGGTCACCAGCACCAGACCACCGGACCCGTCACGAGAACCCTTCGACGTAGTCATCCGCCGTGGACGCGCCGGATGGTCAGCCCATGTGCAGCCCACGGCATTGCTGGAAGACGACCTATTGCTGGTCGCCGCGCCATCATTGCTGCAAAGCGTGCCGTTGGAAAACACCCACGACCTGGCCCGGCACACATTGCTGTCGGGCAAGACCCGCAGCAGCGATTGGCAAGCGTGGACAGTACACGCGGGCATCAGCCCCTTGCACAACCCGCCAACCTTGCAATTCGACCACATGCACCTGGTGCTGCAAGCCGCCGTCGATGGGCTGGGCGTGGCGTTGTGTCCGGCTTCGCTATTGGGCAAGGATCTATCCAACGGGCGCCTGACCTGTCCGCTGCCGTCATTGCGCCTGCCGTTGTCTCGTTACTATTACGGTGTGTCTCGGGATGCCGCGGTTGACGCGCAGTTTTTTGTTGATTGGCTGTTTTCTCAGATCCGGCAGCCGGCCACCGCTCAACCGAAGGCGTAATCATGCTCATCGAGCCTTTCTCCATCGACATCCCCGACAGCGCCCTTGAAGACCTTCGGCACCGCCTGCTGAACGCAAGGCTGCCAAAGCCCTTGGCCGAGCAAGGCTGGAGCGAAGGCATGGACATGGATGTGCTACGAGAACTTCTCGCACATTGGTCGACCGCGTTCGATTGGCATGCCCAGGAAGCCGCGCTGAATCGCCTGCCGCAGTTTGTCACCCACATCGACGGGCAAAGGGTCCATTTTATTCATCAACGTGGCACCGGTCCGAAGCCGATGCCGCTCATCCTCACCCACGGCTGGCCCGGCTCGTTCATTGAGATGCAGCGCATCATCCCATTGCTGACGGACCCGGCCCGCCATGGCGGCGATCCTGCGGACGCCTTCGATGTGGTGGTGCCGTCGCTGCCCGGCTACACCTTCTCCGCGCCGTTCCAGCAATCCGGCAGGGGGCCTTACGAGGTCGCCGGTTTATGGGGTGAGTTGATGACGGGGCTAGGCTATGACCGATTTGGCGCCCAGGGTGGGGATATTGGTGCAGGCGTTTCGATGTGGTTGGGCGTGCGTTTTCCAGAGCGGGTGACCGGCATTCACCTCAATTACATTCCCGGTTCCTACCGCCCTCCCCTTGGCGAAACCGAGCCCACGCAGACAACAGCAGAAACCGCCTTCCTGCAACGTGCCGGGGCATTTGCCGATGCCGAAGGCGCCTACGCACACCTCCAAAGAACCAAGCCACAAAGCCTGGCCGTGGGTCTGAATGATTCACCGGCGGGACTCTTGGCGTGGATGGGCGAAAAGATCCTGTCCTGGTGCGATGACAGCCCCGCCATCGATCGAGAATGGCTGCTGACCAATGTCACGCTGTATTGGCTGACGAACTGCATCGGCTCGTCGTTTCGCCAGTATGTGGAAGGTGGCAAGCGGCCGTTGCTGTTCAACCCCGGTGAACGGCTGAAACCGCCGGTTGGGGTCGCGCTGTTTCCCAAGGAACTGCCTATGCCGCCGAGGAGCTGGGCGGAGCGATGCTGCGACGTGCAGCGTTGGACCACCATGCCCCGAGGTGGTCACTTTGCCGCGCTGGAGCAGCCGGAGTTGTTGGCGGGGGATATCAGAGCGTTTTTTCGGCCATTGCGTCAGGTGTGACGGCCCAAACTGGCCGTCCTAAAATTTCGTAGGAATTTCCCTCCCGTGGCGAGGGAGCTTGCTCCCGCTGGGTTGCGAAGCAGCCCCAAATCGGCCCCGCATTTCGCCAGACAGACCGCAGGCAACGGTTTTACGGCGGCTGCGCCACCGAGCGGGAGCAAGCTCCCTCGCCACAGGGGGCTGGGGCGTCCTACAGGTCGGTTGTGGGTGCCGGTATCGACTTCTATAGTTGGCTCGTCACCGGCTTTGGCCGGTGATTGGGTTTCGCAGCCCGAATGAACAAATCTAGATACCGTCAAATGAAATTCAGGCAAACTTGCCCGCTTTCATTTTATGGCGGTTGCGCGCGGGAGACTTTCGGGTCTGCCGAGTTTTAGATTCGTTCCTCGGTCTGCGAACCCTCGCGCAACTGCCACCCATATGACTCGCAGCAGAAAGGTGGCGATTCTTTCTATCGAACGAGTACAACCTTATGACAACGAATCAAGCATCTGCCCGCTTCACGCCTCTCACCCAAACCGCCACCACCCATCCCGTCCTGCTGATCGACACCCAAGCCCCACTCCCCGAACTCCACGCCTGTGCCAGCGAACGCCTGCACGCCACGCTCGATTACCTGACCTTGGTGGCGTGCAGCAGTCTGCGTGATTCGGCATCCAGTGACATCAACACCATCACCAACGTTGCTCGGATCCTGGTGCAGGATGTGGCGGATGTGTTCGGCGTAATCGAACAACGCGGACTAGAAGGCTAACCACCCCCTGTGGCGAGGGGATTTATCCCCGCTGGGCTGCGAAGCAGCCCCAAAACCAGGCACCGCGCTGCAACAGGTGAACCGCGCTGGCCGGTTTACGACTGCTGCGCAGCCGAGCGGGGATAAATCCCCTCGCCACAAAGTCCGTGTGCATCTACCTTTCGGAGCACCCTTGCCAAACCTGACGGCCAGAAGTTACTGTCAGGCCATGAATCTTTCTCCGATTGCCTCGACCACCACAACCACGACCGCCCAAGGCAGGTCGCCTGAGATGTCGTGAGTCGCTAACACACGAATCCCAAAGGCCCGCCAGTGATGGTAAGGGCCTTTTCTTTTGCCCTTGCGTCGCTGGCCCACACGCAAGGAAAGCACCATGCACGCGCTGTTGATTGTCGATATGCAAGTTGGGTTGTTTCACGGCCCCGATACCCCCTGGGCCGGCGAAGCGTTGCTGGACACATTGAATGGCCTGCTGCTCAAGGCCCGTAGAGCTGGCGCACCGATTTTCCTGGCTCGCCACGTAGGTCCGCCTGGCTCGCCCATCGACCCTGCAAGCCCGCTGACGCAACTGGTGCAGGAACTGCAATTGGAGGGTGACGAAATCATCTTCGAAAAAAACCGCCCCAACGCCTTCACCCAGACGGGCCTGGCAGCGCGGCTAAAGGCTTGCGATGCTGAAGGCCTGGTCATCACCGGTATGAAAACCCAGTATTGTATCGACAGCACCTGCCGAGCCGCTCGGGACCTGGGGTTCGACGCGGTCCTGATCGCCGACGGTCATACCTGTTCCGACACACCTGAATTGACGGCAGAAATGATCGTTGCTCATCACAACGCAACCCTGGCAGGCGCCTTCTGTCGTGTCGTTCGCGCTGAGGACTGGTGCTTCTAAACTCCATCAGAAGATCGGCTCACGTCGGGCCGGTCTTGTTCAACAAGCGGAGCTCACGGCATGGACCCGTTACAACCCTCACAATGCGCAAACATGGAGGACATCCGACGCGAAATCGATGCCCTCGACCAGGCCGTCATCACGCTGCTGGGCAAGCGCTATCAATACGTGCTCGCTGCCTCGAAATTCAAGACATCGGTAACTTCGGTACAGGCACCGGAGCGTTTGAAGGCCATGTTGGCGACACGACGCGAGTGGGCCGAGGCCGAAGGCTTGAGCCCGGATGCCATCGAGAAGCTGTACAGCGACCTGGTGCATCACTTCATTGCCGAAGAGATGAAGCGCTGGACGGCGAATCAAACCCACAACTGAACTGCGGTCGGTATGGCTCCCATCCTCCGCAGGATCAGAAGCAGTCACCGACAACGGCTGTGCGCCTTTGCCCTCTGAGACCCTCAGAAGACAACCAGAAGTCCGTTAAGAGATCGACCACGACAAAGGCAAATCAAAGGCTTGGTTGTGCTGCGCTTCGCTCCGTTTCGCCAGCGTCAAGAATTGGAAATTTGACACTACAAGGCCATCACCTATCGTTCCTCCCGAGACCGCACCCAGGGACCGGGTGGCCCGGACACCCTTTGCAAGGGCGGTCGTCAATGTCATTACTCTCAAGGAGCAACAACATGTCTGGAGCGACCCAAACTATTGATGTGCTCGTCAACGTTGACGCCGACTACCTGCTCGCCCACCCCAACGACGTAGGCGGCGCGATTGCCATGCTGGTGACCCGCAGTGCCGTCGACAGCCATGCCACCGGCAACACCGGCGAAGGCGGCAACGAGTTGTGGTTCGACGTAAACCCCGGTGACATCATTCGTTGGCGCGCCACCACGCTGTCGCGCAACTTCGACCGCATCGCCTTGATCAAAAACGTCCTGATCGGCGACCCTCATCAGGGCGGTGATTACAAGGGCACCATCTCGACCCCGCAATCCTTCAATATCCCAGGCATTCCAGTGCCCTATCTGGACAATGGTGCCCCCGGAGGCATTGCCAAGACCGATGTGACCTATACCATCTGGCAGTCCACTGCGCTGAGCCCGGGAAAGCTCTGGTACCAAATCGTCTTCGTTCTGCTGGACCGTAACCTGAACCAGATTGGCCCAACCAACACGTGGGACCCGTACATCACCGTCAATTGACTGTTCGCTGAGTTGTAAACAACCCTGGCCGGCTTGCTATTCGCCATGACGATGCCGGCCAGGGTTGCCTATCAACGCACTTGCGCTTCCCTCTTCAACTCATGGCAACATCTCAAAGGTCGCCGTCTGGGTCACCGGGATCATCACCCCTGGCGTGGTCACGACCAATTGATACTTGCCAGTAAGCAAAGTGTTTGCAGGATAGCTGAAGCACGACACGCTGGAGGTGGACTTACCCGGAACAATAGCCACGCTCTTGATCGGCGTAGGCGCAGCAGTCCCGTTCAATTGGTAGAACGAATATTGGGGGGTGCTGACCGGCTTGGCATGCGTAAGGCAAAACGAGTCGTTCTTGGCTGAAGGCGCGAATCGACCCTTGGCATCCAGGGGGGAAACGAAAGCTATCCCACTGCGGCTCTCTTGCTCGGCCTGCTGGGCCGCATCCAGGGCCGTCCGGGCACGTTCATAGTCGGCACTCTTCAACAGCGCACTCGTCTCTTGCCTGTTGATGTATTGGACGGCTTTCTCTGCCTCGATCAACGCACGTCGCCGTCCCCAGAGCACGTCATCGCCACCCTTGCGGACCGCAAACGACACCCAGGTCTTGCCTAGGAACGTCTCGTTCTTGCCGCGCTGTTGCAGACTGTGATTGGCGTACTCGATCTCTCCAGCCTGGATATCCTCCAACGACGCACCGTCTGGCGTGTCAGTCCAACCGCGACGCATGGCGGTGGGCACCAACATCAACGTATCCCCCAGCCAAGCCAGCGGGTTCTCTTTATTGCCACGATTCGTCAAATAGAAATAACAATTGGTGGGGGCACAGCGCTCCTGGTTGATCAGCACATAATTCCCAGGCCTGAGCGCCAAGACCGAGCCGTTATCTTCCAATGCCTCATCGTCGGGGCCAGCCACCAGATCCACGTCGATCTGCAACACAATATCGTCTTTGTTGAGGGCCAGCAGACTCTTGGCGACTTCTTTGGCAAATACTTGCTCAGCGGCTGTTATCGGATTGGCCAGGGACAATGTCTTACTGGCCGAGCCGATAAAATCGAGAAATGCAGCGGAGTCTTCGTTCTCGCCCTGGTCGTATTCCAGTACGGTCAGTTTCATCGACAGGTGATCAGACTCAAGCTTTTTGGGGCCGTACAACAATTTATTCAGCAGGTTCGGCTTGGCGTTATCGGCGACCCCAAGGTACGGCCCAAGTACTTTGGTCACCGTTTCGCTTTTATTCTCGCCCCCCACTTCGGTGAACTCGGCAACGATCACGACTTCGTTCACCCCACCGAGATCCTTGAGGTATTTAAAGTAAGCATCCGTCAAATAGACAGCGAACACATCGCCACCGTTGCCGTTGCTGTCAGGTTTACGAATGGCGCCAGCTTTATCGGCGCTGAAGATGTCACCATCGATACGCAGGCGCTCGGCTTTCAAATTGCGGATGGCATCCTGGAATTCTTTTCTTGCTTGCTGCGTTTGTGCATCGGTAGCAGCGAGTTCGGCGGAGGTCGCCCCTTTTTTCACAAGGGCAGCGTGGGCCTCCTGGGCTTGTTGCCACTTGAGCTTTAGTGCTGCTGCATCTTCGAACTGCTTATCGACGACGGTCGAGGGACGAGCAGGTTGAACCTTGAAAAGATGCGCCGTTCCTGTTGGAACGGCGCAACCCGCGATGAAGAGTAACAATCCACATACCAATGTGAATCGAGCGCCGAAGGCTACGCGCAACGCCTTCCCTACCTGAACCGGTGCGTTTTCGGTGAACATCCCTTTCCCCTAGTCGTTGCTGGCACAATGCCTTGTCTCGGAGAGTAGGACAGCCACCTGATCAGCGCAACGCAGATAACTTGACGCCAGTAAAACGCGCTAGGTCGTCTCCTCCGGCTCCGCCAGTGCCTCCAGCACCAGGGGGTGCAGGACGGCCCCCGGATGCATCTGCTGCCAACCCTGCAACTGCCGGCGCATGCCCGGCGTCCAGAAGCTCTTGATGTGCTGGCGCACGCCATTCACCGCCAATGTATGATCCGGCTCGGTGGCGAAATACTGGGCGATCTGGTTGGCCATCTTTATCAAGCTGTCAGAGCTCATCGACGCACCTCCGCTTTCTCGGCATGACGACGTTCCCTGAGCAAGCGGCTTTGTTCATCACTGAAGGCCTGGTAGCGCTTCTGCCATTCCGAAGGCTGGCTGACCCGCACGATCTCGACCGCGGTCACCTTGTATTCCGGGCAGTTGGTGGCCCAGTCGGAGTTGTCGGTGGTGATCACGTTGGCGCCCGATTCAGGGAAGTGGAACGTGGTGTAGACCACGCCCGGTGCCACCCGCTCGGTCACCTTCGCACGCAGCACCGTCTGCCCGGCACGACTGCCGATGCCCACCCAGTCTTCGTCGACGATCCCGCGGTTCTCGGCGTCGGTTGGGTGAATCTCCAACCGGTCCTCCTCGTGCCAGGCCACGTTGTCGGTGCGTCGGGTCTGGGCGCCAACGTTGTACTGGCTGAGGATGCGTCCGGTGGTCAGCAGCAGTGGATAGCGGCTGTTGACCTTTTCCTCGGTGGGCACGTAGCCGGTGAGCATGAAACGGCCCTTGCCACGTACGAACTGGTCAATGTGCATGGTCGGCGTACCGTCCGGCGCGGCATCGTTGCAAGGCCATTGCAGGCTGCCGTGACGATCCAGTTCGGCGTAGCTGACGCGGCTGAAAGTCGGCGTCAGGCGGGCGATTTCATCCATGATTTGCGAAGGATGGTTGTAGTGCATCTTGTAGCCCAGGGCGTCGGCCAGGGCGATGGTGGCCTCCCAGTCGGCCTTGCCGGCCAGTGGATCCATCACCTTGCGAACGCGGGAGATGCGACGTTCAGCGTTGGTGAAGGTGCCGTCCTTCTCAAGGAACGAGCTGCCCGGCAGGAACACGTGGGCAAACTTGGCCGTCTCGTTGAGGAAGATGTCCTGGACAATCACGCATTCCAAAGCGGACAGCGCGGCCGTCACATGCTGGGTATTGGGGTCGCTCTGGGCGATGTCCTCGCCTTGGCAATAAAGCGCCTTGAAGGTCCCGTCCAGCGCGGCCTCGAACATGTTCGGAATACGCAGGCCCGGGTCGGGTTGCAGGGTCACGTTCCACGCCTGTTCGAACTGGGCGCGTACGGTTTCGTTGGAAACGTGCCGGTAGCCGGGCAGTTCGTGGGGGAACGAACCCATGTCGCAGGAGCCCTGGACGTTGTTCTGTCCGCGCAGCGGGTTCACCCCGACACCTTCGCGACCGATGTTGCCGGTGGCCATGGCCAGGTTGGCAATGCCCATGACCGAGGTGCTGCCCTGGCTGTGTTCGGTGACGCCGAGACCATAGTAGATGGCGGCGTTGCCGCCGGTGGCGTAGAGCCGTGCCGCGGCGCGGATCTGCTCGGCAGGCACGCCACACACCGGGCCCAGGACGTCGGGGGAGTTTTCCGGCTGGCTGACGAAATCGCGCCAGCGCGCGAAGTCCGCCGCCTCGCAGCGCGCGTCGACAAAAGGCTGGTCAATCAAGCCTTCGGTGGCAATCACATGGCCCAACGCGTTGAGCATGGCCACGTTGGTGCCCGGACGCAGTTGCAAGTGCAGCTCGGCACGGGCGTGAGGCGAATCCACCAAGTCGATGCGCCGCGGGTCGATGACGATCAGCCGTGCGCCCTGGCGCAGGCGGCGCTTGAGCTGGGAGCCGAACACCGGGTGCGCGTCAGTCGGGTTGGCGCCCATCACCAGGATGACGTCGGCTTTCATCACCGAATCGAAATTCTGGGTGCCGGCGGACTCGCCCAAGGTCTGCTTGAGGCCGTAACCGGTAGGCGAATGGCAAACACGGGCACAGGTGTCGACGTTGTTGTTGCCGAAGGCGGTGCGTACCAGTTTCTGCACCAGGTAGGTTTCTTCGTTGGTGCAGCGGCTGGAGGTGATGCCACCGATGGAGTCACGCCCGTACTTCAGCTGGATGCGGCGCAGCTCGCTGGCGGCGTAAGTGACCGCCTCATCCCAACTGACTTCCTGCCATGGGTCGTTGATGTGCTTGCGGATCATCGGCTTGGTGATGCGGTCCGGATGCGTGGCGTAGCCCCAGGCGAAGCGGCCCTTGACGCAGGAGTGGCCGTGGTTGGCCTGGCCGTTCTTGTCCGGAACCATGCGCACCAGTTGTTCGCCTTTCATCTCGGCGCGGAACGAGCAACCCACGCCGCAGTAGGCGCACGTGGTAATGACGCTGCGCTCCGGCTGGCCGATCTCCACGACGCTCTTGTCGATCAGGGTCGCCGTCGGGCACGCCTGCACGCAGGCGCCGCAGGAAACGCACTCGGAATCGAGGAAGTTGTCACCGCCGGCCGCTTCCACCCGGGAATCGAAGCCGCGTCCGGTAATCGTCAGGGCGAAGGTGCCCTGGATTTCCTCGCAGGCACGCACGCAGCGGTTGCAGACGATGCACTTGCTCGGGTCGTAGTCGAAATACGGGTTGGAAACGTCCTTGGCCTCAGCCAGGTGGTTGGCGCCTTCGTAGCCGTAGCGCACTTCGCGCAGGCCCACCTGCCCCGCCACGGTCTGCAATTCGCAGTTGCCATTGGCCGGGCATGTCAGGCAGTCCAGCGGGTGGTCGGAAATGTACAGCTCCATTACGTTGCGCCGCAGCGTGGCGAGCTTGGAGGTTTGCGTGCGCACCACCATGCCTTCGGTTACCGGCGTGGTGCAGGACGCGGGATAGCCGCGCATGCCGTCGATCTCCACCAGGCACATGCGGCAGGAACCGAACGCCTCCAGGCTGTCGGTGGCGCAGAGTTTGGGGATGGTGGTGCCGAGCAAGGCCGCGGCACGCATGACCGAGGTGCCGGAGGCGACGCTGATTTCACGCCCGTCGATGGTCAGGCTGACCTGCACGTCGCTTTCACGCGCCGGGGTGCCCAGGTCGATGTCGGTGCTGGGATCGAAGATGTTGATCATTGGTCGGCCTCCGTGGTCGCCAGACCGAAGTCGGCGGGGAAATGCTTGAGGGCGCTGGCGACAGGGTAGGACGTCATCCCACCGAGGGCACAGAGCGAACCGTATTGCAGGGTGTCGCACAGATCCTGCAACAGCAGGGCCTGTTCCTGACGAGCACCGGCTTCGGTGCTGGCGATCAAGCGATCCACCACTTCCACCCCACGGGTAGAGCCGATCCGGCACGGCGTGCACTTGCCGCAGGATTCCTCGGCGCAGAACTGCAAGGCGAACCGGGCCATCTGGGCCATGTCCAGGCTGTCGTCGGCGACCACCACACCACCATGGCCAAGCATCGCGCCCATGGCGGCGAACGCCTCGTAGTCCAGCGGCGTATCGAATTGCGAAGGCGGCACCCAGGCCCCCAACGGCCCACCCACTTGCGCGGCTTTCAGGGGGCGACCGCTGGCGGTACCGCCGCCGTAGCCTTCCACCAGTTCACGCAGGCTCAGGCCGAAGGCGCGCTCCACCAGACCGCCCTGACGGACGTTGCCGGCCAGTTGGAACGGCATCGTGCCCAGGGAACGGCCCATGCCGAAGTCGCGATAGAACTGCGCGCCCTTCTCCAGGATGATCGGCACCGAGGCCAGGGTCACCACGTTGTGCACCAGCGTCGGCAGCCCGAACAGGCCTTGAATCGCTGGCAGTGGCGGCTTGGCGCGAACCGTGCCGCGCTTGCCCTCGAGGGATTCGAGCAGTGCGGTTTCTTCGCCACAGATATAGGCGCCGGCCCCGACACGAACCTCAATGTCGAAGGTGCGGCCGCTACCGCTCACGTTCGCCCCCAGATAGCCGGCGTCGCGAGCAATGCGCAACGCATCGTTCAGCGTACTGATGGCGGCCGGGTATTCCGAACGCACGTAGATGTAGCCCATCGTCGCGCCTACGGCGAGGCCGGCGATGATCATGCCTTCAATCAGCAGGAAGGGGTCGCCCTCCATCAACATGCGGTCGGCGAAGGTGCCGGAGTCGCCTTCATCGGCGTTACACACGACATACTTCTGAGCACCCACGGCATCGCGCACCGTGCGCCACTTGATGCCCGCCGGGAACGCCGCACCGCCACGACCGCGCAGGCCGGAATCCAGCACGCTGGCGACCACGTCAGCGCCATCCATCTGGATGGACCGGGCCAGGCCCTGGAAACCGCCCTGGGCACGGTAATCGTCCAGGGACAGCGGTTGTGTGATGCCGGCGCGCGCAAACAGCAGGCGCTGCTGGCTCTTGAGATAGGGAATCGCCTCCACCGGCCCCAGGGCCAGCGGATGGCTGCCGGGATCGCCTGTCAGCGCATCCAGCAGGCCCGGCACATCGGCCGGTGTGACAGGGCCAAAGCCCAACCGGACGCCGGCGCTTTCAAGCTCCACCAGCGGTTCCAGCCAATAGAGGCCACGGGAACTGGTGCGCAACACCGTCAACGGTAGCTGTCGACGCTCAGCCTCAAGGGCCAACGCATCGGCCACCTTGTCCGCGCCCACGGCACGGGCTACCGAATCGCGGGGGATACAGAGCGTCAGCATGCGCCCTCCTCCCTGCAATCATTGACCAACTGACGCAGACGCTCAGGCGTGATCCGCGCATGCAACTCCCCGTCCAGCTCCAGGGCCGGCGAGCAGACGCAGGCGCCCAGGCAATAGACCGGCCGCAGGCTGATGCTTCCATCGGCGCTGGTACCGTGATCGTCCAGCGCCAATTGCTCGCGCAACTGCGCAGCCAGGGTCTCGGCGCCCATGCTCTTGCAGGACTCGGCCCGGCACAGGCGCAGGGTATGGCGCGCCGGCGGCGTGGTGCGGAAATCGTGGTAGAAGCTGATGACCCCGCGCACTTCAGCCTGGCTGAGGTTGAGGGCGTGGGCGATCTCCGGGACGGCGCTGTCGGGGACATACCCGCAGCCTGCCTGGATGGCATGGAGAATAGGCAGCAAGGCACCGGGGGTGTCCTTTTCGCGCGCAAGCACGCTGTGGATCAAAGGCAGGTGAAGCGTCTCATCGGGCATAAACGTACCTCGGCATCTCGAACGACACCACCGCATAGCGGCAGCCGTCCGGAGTCTTGGCTGCGGCGTTCGGCCCACGTCACGGTCGCGTGGCACATCCGATCGCCATTCTCGCTCTCCGGCCAGGTGTCTTTGGCGCACCTGGTCCGGGGCATCCTCACAGCTTGCCACTCCCGGGGGTTGGCGATTGCACATGGACGACGAAACGTGTTCTGAAAGCGACTAGGCGTGAAAAGTTGCCCTGCGTCCGCGGGAAGTCAAATACACAAGTGAGTGTAGGCGACCCGCAGCGATCGGTGGCTATTGGTCGTTTTCCTGACTGGCAGCGTGGCGAGTGCTTTGTTGGATCACAACACAAGGTTACAAACACACTATATATGTATCGTTTTCACAGCGTCGCACCAAGAGATCATCAAGGGAGTTTAAAACCTAAAAACCGCAAGGACGCCCAATGTTGCCCAAAATACTCGCCTCATACTCTCTGACACTCTCACTGCTTGCCACTAGTTTCAACACAACAGCAGAGGAATATTACTGGCATATTCAACCGGAAGCTTGGGATTGGCAGGGACCACAGAAAAATCATCTATACCCAGAACAAGCCTGTCGATTTCTGCACGAAAACACTGAGTACGAAATGTATGAATACGGCTCTGCCACTCCCACCTCAAGGGAAAACCAATGGACCTGTAACCTTTTCTATGGTGACGGGCCCGATGACAATCTAGCCATATCGATATACCGGCATGGCAACTCATGCGAAGGCGGGAAAGCTTTTAATAACTTCACCGAACAATGCGAAGCCCAAGGGGTGGACAACAGCTGCCCTTCAAGCCTAACAACATGGCGGAATCTTTATGCACCAGACTATGTCTCCGCCGAGGCAAGTGCTTACATGATGACATGCAGTGTGACTTATACCAGATACGGTGACGGATTTTGTGGCTGCGGTGTTACACGCGGATACCCGAGCAGTGGGTTTGGCATAAATGCATCGGCTGGTTTTCTTCTATCTCCACTCACACCATCAAAACTTCAGTTGAATAACTATTTGACTGGTTATGGAGCATCGACTAGCTATTACTACGGCTTTGGCGGCGCTTTTGCTGGAAACGCTGCCGGCGCAGCAATTAATATCGGAGTTGGGATTGGTGGTGCGATAACTCCTGGGTCAGTTAACAGCCAGACAAACAAATAATGAAGAAAAAAGCAAGCAACAACCTTATCCTGTCGGCCAAAGCTATTCTTGTCTTGATTGTCCTATCCATTGTTTTTTATTGGACCACTGCTCAAAGAGAGCAAAAAAATAGCTACGTTAATATTTCAGTGCTTATTCGCGAAGTTGAAAAAATAGCTCCTCCTGACGGCGCTGCACTCATAAACGAATCGAGCAATCATAAGGTGAGCACAGCAATAGCTTCAAAACGATACAAGACCTCACTGACTCAAAGCCAGGTTTTTGATTATTACAAATCAGGTCTCGAGTCAACTGGATGGCATCCGATAAATGGTAGTGGCCTCATCAGCGAGTACTGTAAGGGCACATTGCATGCAGAGGTTGAGTTCAACCCAGACCTAGGCTTCTACACGCTCTCTGTAATTTGGCGGCAGCGAGTTGCCGCCAAATGTAGTGCCTAATTCTATTTAAAAATCAGCAACCTGTGACAAGAGTTTAGTTTTGCGATACTCATCTGCGTTAAAACAGCTTTGTGCACGCTCTTCAGACAAGGCGGACTAGGCTCTGTACGAAATCAGCTGAAACTCATTTGAACCCAGCAATCGTCGGGACTCAAAGTCCGCGGCCATCAAAGACAGGAACCCACGATGGCCAAGCGATACGAAACTCCCGACGCAGCCTGGGACAAAGGCAAGCTCTGAAGGTGCATACCATTAATACTATTCTTAAGTTGTCGAAAACATTAGCAGCACTGATTGCTCTGGCAACTGTGTTTTTTGCGGCCGCTGGACTCAGGTACCAGGAACCCGTGAACATTGAACGTGTTTGCGAGGACTCTCCACCCCCACTAATAAACAACTTCAATAGCTGCAGCCTTGTTGATCAAACATTGGATTTCCTTGAAGCGGAAGACTACAAACCTGTACTCCTAGAAAGCTCAGAAAAGAACAGCGGCCTTCTTCGAAAAAAATTCTCTTTAAAAATATTTGAAGTACCCAACTACAAAATGAACAATAGCACCGGCCCTGCGCAATTCAGCTTTATAAACGGACGGTTATTTGCCACATCCTACTTTCCGAAAGCATCAGACACCGTATTCGAAAGGCGTCCAACTAGTAAATCCGAGACATTGACCGTAAAACAACTGACCAACCACCAAGGGTTGAAATATATATCATGGTCAAACAATCATCTTGAAGCCTATATCACTTGGTGGATATCGAGATTCTCATGAGGCTAGCATTTGAGTTACTAAACGTTACGGCTTGCCCCAAGCCGCAACGTTTCTTTAGAGGTATTTGAGCGCCCGGTTTCAATGCAACAGCAGTTCTTACCGGCCCATAGATCTCCAAGAAAAAAGGACTCCCGTCTCGTCACAAAAGCAACACATCGTTAGCAGAATACCTACGCCGAAATGAAACTATTGAAGAGAATCAGGGCAGTGATCGTTGGGATCATCCTCCTGACGCCCCTTCTCATGGGAGGCGTGACTTCGGACTTGCTGCAAGCGGCCACTACACTTCGCGCCTTCTTGCAGGTACGGTTCAAACTCTTCTTCAGGCAGGTAAGCAACGGTCAGCCCGGCCACTGCCGCCTGCACGATATGAGTCGACGCGTTGAAAATGAGCTGGCCGTCAACTCACACGCTCACCTGCTTGCCTCGACGCTCAAAGTCCCAGACATAGAACCCGTCTGATGTTTGCATGCGCTGGTTGATACACCGATGGCTCATCAGATCGTGGAGGGCCTTGGGAATGGCGTGGGCAGCGAAGTACGCTTGCGAAGCGACGACAGCCATCCGCAATGGAGGGCCTCGCACCCCGCGCGGTGAGTTCACGCCATCGAGCTCGTCCAAAGACCTGACCACGCACCCGACGCTGACAAGCAACGTCAAGTTCATGAATTTTTATCCCCTCAATGACATCGAAACCATTTCGCCTCATCCGATGTTATTCATTGCTGGCGCCGATGCGCACTCCAGGGAGTTCAGCGAGGAGGCTTACAAACTCGCCGGTCAACCCAAGGAACTTGTCATCATTCCCGGGGCTGGCCATGTCGATCTTTATGATCGGGTCGACCTCATCCCGTTCGATAAGCTGACGAACTTCTTCCAGAGCCATCTGAGATGACAAGAGACGGGAAAGTGGTCAAGAGCGGTTTCGCCCCGGCAGCATCCGGACGAGGGTATTGTCACGCACCCAGTAGTGATGAAACAGTCCCGCCGCCGCATGCAGGCCGATCAGCCAGTAGCCACTGCTGCCGAGTAACTCGTGCCAATACTTGAGCTGTTTGGCCAAATCGGGATCCACCGCCACGGGGGCCGGCAAGAAGAATCCGAAGTACGGCACGGGTTTACCGCCGGCGGCCAGCATCAACCAGGCCAGTACGGGTGTCGCGATCATCAAGCCATACAGGGCCGCATGCATCAGGTGGGAAACCCCCGTCTGCCAGGCTGGCGGCGCGGGTGTGATGGGCGGGCGTGGTGTCAGGCGCCCGAACAGACGAACCCAAACCAGCGCAAAGATGCTCAGCCCGAAGAGCCCGTGCAACCCCAGGAACAGGCTTCGCCCGGTGCTGCCACGGGGCAACAAACCCTTGATCTCGATACAGGCATACACACCGACGAACAGTGCCAGCATCAACCAGTGCAGGGTGATCGACAGTTTTCCATAACGGTTTACGGCAACATCGCGGGTCATGACACGCCTCGTGAAAGTCTGACGGCTGGCGACTCATTCGCCAACCCCGATCCGGTCGCTGGGAACCGATGCTGCCAACTTGCAGGCAAAGTCTTAAGGCAGTCTGAAGACCGACATTTCAAGAAGTTTTTTACCTTCAAACTTCGGCGATCCGGTTAGAGCCCCCAAATAACTCGATCATTATCGAGCACCGCGTGAAGTCCATAGCCAAGTCAGGAACAAGCCTGGAAAAACGGAAAGCTGATACCATCCGGAAAATTGACATGCTGAGCAGAACACCATGAATCGCCGCAAGAAAATAAACCAGTTATTGAAGGCTAACGCCAAAAAAGCCAGTGCCAAGCTAGCCCCCAAAAACAAGACTCAATACATCAGCAAAGCCGACCGACTGAAGCTGGCGGCCGAAGCCAGCGACGCCCCCATCACGCCGCCGGAAAGCTGATCCACGTCGCTGAAGTTCCATCCTCAGGCCGTTTTACACGTTAACCAGGCGCTCCAGAAAAGACTGCTGAAGAACCGGGTAGCACTGCCGAATCCCGTATCACTCAACAGTTTTTGAACCGCAGCCTCGGAATGTGGAGGATCGGCGCCTTGAAGAATCTTGCCAAGCTTGACCGTCACTTCTTCCGGGCTGGCGCCATGCTGTCGCCACCGTTGCCCCCAGGCCGCAAGGAGTAACGGTTGACTGGCATACGCATATTGGTTCCCAGCGACAATCAGCGGCGCCCCCGGCTTTAGATGAGCCTGGATGGACCGCAATATTTTCGACTTGGCTTCATCCCCATCGAGATGATGGAGTACACCGATCAAGGTGGCAGCATCGTACGATCCGTTGGCTACCAGGTCTTCAACATGCCCAAGATGCATGGCGGTTCTTCCGAGCAAGTTGTTTGCGGCTAATTGCTGCTTCGCGGCCTCCAGCATAGGCTCGGACGGATCGACGGCAGTGAAGCACCAACCCGGCTCCAGCTTGGCCATTGCAATGATCTCTTGCGCCGTACCGCCGGCGCCCACCACCAGTATTTTCGCCGAGCCCACATCCCCAAGGGTCGCCGCCAGCATGCACGCTGCCAGATCCTGGCAGGCGTCGTATCCCGCGAGCGCAATGCGGCTCTGCCGGCCGTACTCGTTGGCCCGTGAGGTATCAAATTTTTCCGCTGCATTAAACGAGGATGATTTCAAAGCGCAGTTCTCCATGTGCTGAAATCAAACTACGCCTCGCTTAGGAATAATAAAAATTCATTAATTTCATGCTCAGCATTCCCATAAGGAATATCGTTTTCCATCGGCAGCATTTTGCGCAGTCAGCCAATTGCGACTTGCGATAAACATATGGAAATACGAATATGCCTTTTTCCATATGTTCTGGACCGAATTGGAGCTGTGTAATGACTGAGTTCTCCAGCGAAACCCCGCATGACTTCCCAAATCTCGACCTGTCACTCTTCGATGTACCCACAGCGGAAAAACTCGCAAAGGGCGCAGAACCAGAACATAAACCGCGCATACTTTTACTGTATGGATCAACCCGCGAGCGCTCTTTCAGTCAGTTGCTGACCCGCGAAGCGGCGCGCCTGCTGGAGCTCATGGGCGCCGAAACTGCGATCTTCGACCCGTCCGGGCTGCCATTGCCGGACGATGCGCCCGTCGATCACCCCAAGGTGCAGGAACTGCGCGACCTGGTGATGTGGTCGGAAGGCCAGGTCTGGTGCTCGCCAGAACGCCACGGCTCGATGTCGGCGGTGTTCAAGGCACAGATCGACTGGATCCCGCTCGCGCTGGGCGCGGTTCGTCCTTCCCAAGGCAAGACATTGGCGGTGATGCAGGTATGCGGCGGCTCACAATCCTTCAACACGGTGAACCAACTTCGTGTGCTGGGGCGTTGGATGCGCATGGTCACGATCCCCAATCAATCCTCCGTCCCCAAAGCCTTCCTTGAGTTCGACGAAGTCGGGCGCATGAAGCCATCGCCCTATTACGACCGGGTCGTCGATGTCATGGAGGAACTGATGAAGTTCACCTTGCTGATGCGCGGCAGAGAAACCTATTTGGTCGACCGCTACTCCGAGCGCAAGGAAAGCGCCGAAGCGCTCTCCAAACGCGTTAACCAGAGATCTATCTAGGTGCAGCGATAGTGATAGGTTCTTCGGTGTGATGTAGAACTTTAACGGACGTTAGCTCATGGCTTGAAATCTGGCATTGATTCAAGCATCCACCCGCTCAATCCAGGACAGGGCGCAGGAAACTACGCTCATAACTCAGAATGAATCGTTGTTCCGTCGCCTGGGTCACCAATTCAACGCACGCTGGATCCTGTTCGGCTTTCCTTCGATAGTTTTCGTAGTCGGCCAGGCTGGCAAAGCTGAACAGGCAGTAGGCGATGTTGTTGGCGCCTTCGGCGGGGAGAAAGTAGCCATGATGGACGCCCCCCATTCGGGTCACCACTTCGATCCATTGGCGCGAGTAGCTCTCGAAAGCAGGGATCTGGTAGGGGTCAATGACATACCTGACATGGCAAGTAATCATGGGCTCAATCCTTTGAAAACTAAAAAAACGGATTCTACACAGGATATGAGGCATGTCGTCGATGATTGCCATTGGCCGAACAACTTCGTTGCTCGCTCCCGCTCATCCCCCGGATCATTACTTCCCTGTCAGGATCGAGCGCTCAAAAAACAAATGCGGCGCTTGCTATCGCAGTGCCTGACGCCCGCGATCAATCATCAACCAGGATCGAAACACCATGGATGAACGCCAAGCAACCATCAAGAACAAGATCCACGCCGTGGTGACGAGCGGCGAATCCGACGAGATTACCTATCGGTCAGAGTGGCTCGGTTACCTGCCCTTCCCGGTTTTCCGATGGGTTGAATATCAGGGTGAAAGTTTTTCCAGCGATTTCCCCTTTGATTGGACCCTTGAGGATCTGGCGAGTCTTGAGTGCACAGGGTTCTTGGAAACACTGGAAGCTTATGAAAACCCGGAAGACAGTTTTGATCGAGATATCAGGTATCGCGTTCATGTTGGGCGCGTGTAACGGTTGGCTGGAAAAATGAACAATTCAAGGAAAGGACATGGGCATTCTTGATCGCTTGTTCGGCGGCCGCTTTACGCTGCCGCCGCCGGAGGAAACGACCGTCAGCGACGCGGCGATCATGCGGGAGCTGCATCCCTATCGCTCCGAGCTCAAGGCATTTGCCCAAGCCATATTGGCCCGCATGCCGGAAAACGAGCGCACCAGGCTGGTTCGGCGCGTGCTGCGCCTATACGACTCGGGCCAGGAGCCAGTCTCGGCACTGGTGGAAGGATTGCTGGATACAGACCGGGGCCAGAAACTCGAACACTTGGCTTTGCTCGGCGTCGACTGGAAAGGCTTTGATGGTTTCGAATACCTGGCGCCTTACCTGGTGAGCGCTAGCGGGGTGAAAGAGGCTTACACCTATCGGCACGAGGGCACGCTATCGATGCCGGAGACGCTGGCCAGTTTTGACCAGTGGCTGGCGGCATTCGACAAACGCTACCTGCACCTGGACTCTGGTGGCGACGAATATGTGGGATTCATCGCCGATACCGACCAGGTTGAAGCCATGATCGAGCTCGCGCGGCAAGCAGGTGTTGAAGTACGCCTCGATAGCTTCTGAACGAAGAGACGTCATCGCTGGGTAGCGTTATCCCGCTGAACAAAGCGAGCAAGGTAACAGTCGGAGCAACAAGACCCTCGGCAAAGAAACCTGGCTCATGCCCCTACGATCCGCTGCCCTCGCTACGTTGTTCTCTTTGGCTGCCAGCGCGGCGGTCGCAGTGCCTGAACCGCTGCGCCTGGAAAGCCTGAAACGCTGCGGCGACCTGCTGCAAAGCCAGCGCCAGGATTGGTGCCTGACCGTGCGCGGACTGGGCAACGCAACGCCGCAACTGAAACTGGGCGCCAAGGTGATACCGGCAGACACGATCCAACGCGAAGGGGACAACCTGCGCTTGCGCCTGGACAGCACCGACTACCAGAGCGGCCCGCTCTCGCTGCAGGACGGCCCACGCGCCAGCAATGCCGCCTGGCTGACGTTACGCAACAGTCACGTACTGGCCGCCGGAGCGGACGAAGTAGCGAAGAACATGGATGGCCTGACCACCTACATCGACCTGGTCAGCGTGCTGATCGAGGAAGACCGTGACGGCCGCCAGGAAGCCGAGCGCCTGGCCCGCAAGTATGGGGCAACGGTGGTCGGCAGCATCGCGCCGCTGAACCTGTACCAACTTCGCCTACCGGCCAAGGACCTGGTGCAGCGTGACGCCCTGGTGTTGCGCCTGGGCAGCGAGACCAGCGTGGACGCCGTGGTCATCGAAGAGTCCTCGGCCGAAGAAACCGAGCAAGCCGCAGCCCATCCTGAAGAACCGAAGAAGCCTGCCCTGGACTCCGATGAGTGGGCCGCGAATCGCTTCCTCGACGCGGTGAATTATTACCAACGACGCATTCCCGCACGACAGCCGCCCATCCAGCCGCAACCGGTACGCATCGGCCTGATCGAGCGTGATGTGGATTTCGACACGACGGACTTCGCAGACTACCTCGGCGCCTGCTCGCCGCCGCGCACCTGTGTCTACGCCCGCGATGCAGACAAGCCGGACAACCATGGCACAACCGTCGCCGGCATTCTCGCCGCGCGCTGGGACGATAACGGCAACACTGGTTTTCTCCGTGGCCTGGACAAAGCCAGCGGCGGTTTCGAAGTCATCGTCGAGCGGAATTCCGATGCCGGGATTACCGCCAACATCGCCGCCTCCGTCAACCTCGTGGAGGACGGTGCGCGCGTGCTCAACTGGAGCTGGGGCATCCACCGCGTCGGCGCCAAAGACATCAAAGGCGATGAGGTCGACTCGCTGCTGCGCTCGGGCATCGCCATGGGCGGATATGAGGAGTTGCTGGAGGAATTCTTCCTCTGGCTGCGCAAGGAACATCCCGACGTCATCGTGGTGAACTCCGCCGGCAATGGCGCTTCGTTCTCGGGCAGCGACGAATACCGCCTGCCCTCCTCCTTCATCACCGAACAATTGCTGGTGGTCGGCGGGCACCAGCGCAGCGAGCATACCGACGTCGCCATCGACGACCCGGCCTATGCAGTCAAGCGCAGTTCCTCGAACATCGACATGCGCGTCGACATCACCGCCGCCGCATGCGCCCACGCCTCGACGACCAACGCCGACCAGCAAGGCGCAGTGCATTGCGGCACGTCCTACGCCACGCCCATGGTCGCAGGCCTGCTGGCGGCGATGCTGTCCATCAACCCGCAACTGCAACCCGAGCAACTGCGCATGCTGCTACGCCGCAGCGCCATGACCATCGGCGACAACCACGACTTCGAACAGATGGACGCCGAAGACCTCACCGCGCCTATCCTGCCGTCGGAGCGTCGCTATCAACTCAACGACAAAGACGTCGGCCGCTCAGCGCGGCTGGACATGCAAAAGGCCCTGGACCTGGCCGCACAAAGCCGCGACCGCGTGCGTTGAAAGCCTAGGTCACGTCTAACTCAAGACGATGTCTGCTTGCGCGGGCAGAACCAGCCATGCATCAGCCCCGCCTGGAAGAACTGTACCGGAGCCTCGAACCCAGCGGTCTCGATGAGACCGGCGACCTGCTGTGTCGGCAAGATGGCCACGTCGCGGGCGTAGGCGGCACGAGCTCTGGCCAGCATCTCCGGCTGTACGCCTGCCGAGGACATCAGCGTCATCCAGTTGCGCAGCAGTGCCTCATAGGCAGGTGATTCGATGTCAGCGGCGAGGTCAGCGTTTGCCAGTATTGCGCCCGGCTTGAGCCGGCCCGCGATCTCGTGAAAGAAAGTTTTGCGGGTCTGTGGCTCGAGCAAAAATTGAGACACCAGAAAGCAGGTAGCGCCGTCGTGCTCAGGCTCGGCAGGTAGCGCGTCGAGGTAACCCTGGTGAAAGCTGCAACGCGAGAGGAAGCCTTCTTGTACCGCCTTCTGCCGGCAGATATCGAGCATGGCGTCCGAGGGGTCAACCGCGGTGAAATGCCAGCCGCGGTTCTGCTTGGCCAGGTGGACCAGTTCCGCACCGGTGCCCACGCCGACACAGAGAATCCGGGCATTCTCCGGTAAGTCAGCGAATACGGCGTCGAGCAGGGTGTACAGGGCATCACGAATAGGCGCCATTCCCGCCCATTGCTTGTCGTAGCTGGCGGCCTGCTGGTCGAATAGGGCCTTGAGTTCTTCATTGCGCATGGAGAGCACCTTCCTTTGCGTCGTGATGGGATGTACCGCGATGGATGTGGCTACGCTTTGAGTATCCCAGGGCTGTCAAGCCCCATAGGTGTCGAAGGTCCGCACCTTTTCATAGCTCCCGCGCGCCCTCACGATCACATCCTTTTTGGAAAGCCCGGCAGCCTGTGCGAAGGCCATCACATGTCCCCCCCCACTCGTATTCACACGCCGTGCGAGCACAAACCCTATCGATGACGAGTGCTTTCTGGCGAATGTCAGCAACCAATAGCGACTACTACTGCATATCAAAGGCTGGCGTGGCTCGATACAGGTCACACAACGCAAGCACGAACGAAAGCTAGCCAACTTTTGCAGTTTGGTTCGAACAGGTCTGCATAAACCTTGAGTAGAGTCTACTGGATCAGCAACCCATGCCTAAGACATAAAAAGCAGCACACTCAACGACAACACAAGCAACCGCCAACCACCGGCTGATCAGGATCGTTCTCAAGAAATGTGACCACGACTTTCATGCCCATCCGAGGCGGCCCAATCTCACAACTCCAGTCGGTGGCTCCCTTCAGCCAACAATGACTCTTGTCGTCAAATCTATCTTCACGGTCCCAGGGGAACTTGACCTTGATCTGCCCGAAGCACCGATCATTCTGGATCCCCTCGCCTTCTGAAGCGACAACTACAGCGGTCTGCATGCTTGGCACCTGAGGTTTCTTGTGGGCCAACGGCGGACGATAGGAAACATTCCACGGAAGAACGACAAAGCGGTTGCGGTAACCCTGATGAAAGTCATCTTCGTTTAAAGTGTTGCCACGAGCGACGTTCTCACCCAATACCTGTGGTTGCCGGCCTTCGTGGATGACTTGGGTCAGTAGCCATAGGGTGTTCCACTCCTGGCGCGGATGGCCTGAGATTTCCAGCACATGGCCGCTGACTAACCGAGTCTGGTCACTTTGCCCTTCAGCTTGTCGATAGGCCGCATGGCGGCGCTCCATAGTCCGAAGACGTATCTGCTTGCCGTGCTCATGACCGGTATAACGCTGCGAACTGTCATCTTTTTCAATGTCCAGCTGTTGCTCGAAATCATAGTTGCGGTGCGAGATACGACTGGTGAGCTGTCCCAGACGCAGGTTGATGCGTTTGATCAGGGGTTCGTCGGCCACCCTATCGCTCTCATGCCGATAAGCAGTGGGTTGGCCAATACTGGGAAAAACCGACTGATCATCGCCAAAGACCAGCACGTGGCCTTGAGTGCTGTGTTGGAAGTGAAAGTGGATACCCTCTTCTTCGCACAAGCGCTGAATGAAGTGCAAATCCGTTTCGTCGTACTGGGTACAGTAGTCACGCTCGGGGTAGGTCGCCCCCAGATGAAACCGATAGGCGTCGCCCAGAATGCCGTGCTCTTCCAGTATCAAGGCGACGATTTTCGGCACCGAGAACTGTTGATAGATCCTCTGGTTGATGCGATGGCGCAAGTAGGCCAGGTGCGGTACGAGGGCCAGCCTGTAGCGCGTCAAACACTCACCGTTACTGCTGTGAGCGATGTGGTAGACCCGTCCATGAATGCCGTTGCCCTTCGAGTCGAAGGTCAGAAAAGCTTCTACGTCGAAGAGGCTCTTGAGATCAAGGTCAGACCGCTCGCTAACAAACTCCACATTGAAGAGGTAAGGCCTGCTGATCGCCTCTTTTCCAGTGAATGCGAGCACTTGAAAATCGTGCTCAAAACCTTCGATGGTCAAACTGAAGTGCGTTTGATTGGCTGGGCTGAACATCCGCTGTTCTCTTCTTACATAAGGCGGCGCAATGGACCGGAAGACCCCGAACAATACTGGGCTGATGGATTAACAAGTACTAACCCACCCGCCCAGCGTTCCTGTATATCGGCGTTTGCGTCTTACTTTCCAGACATACAAATCAAGTCAGATCAGACACCACTCTTCACTTTGGTCCAGATTCGCGTGCGGATCCGCTCCAACTTCAACGGCAGTGGCTCAAGTGGAATAAGTGTCGCGATCGTTTTTTTGTCTGGATAAATCCAAGGATTGTCTCGCAGCTTCCGCTCGACGAACTCAGCGGCATCCTTATTGGCGTTAGGGTATAGCGTGTGATTTGAGGTCTTGGCGATAACTTCTGGTCGCATCATATAATTAATGAACGCCATGCCTTCCTTGGGATGGGGAGCATCTTTCAGCAAAACCAGATTCTCTGACCAGGACAGCGCTCCTTCGCGAGGAAGGCTGTAGGCGATCTTGCGCCCCGTGTTGGCTTTCTCGTTGATGGCCTGCGCAGCAAGGGCACCGTTAGCCCATCCCACAACTGCACAAATATTGCCATCGGCCAGGTCAGCGTCGATTTTGGAGGAGTCGAAATAGAGGACGTAAGGACGAATTTTCAACAGCAAGGCTTGCGCTTTCTGGTAATCATCCGGGTTCTTACTGTTGCTAGGGAGTCCAAGGTAATTCAACGCAATCGAAATGATCTCACTTGGAGAGTCAAGCATTGCCACACCACACGACTGTAGCTTGCTAATGTTTTCCTCTTTGAAGATCAGGTCCCAGCTATTCACCGGAGCATTGTCACCCAACGCGCCCCGGACTTTGTCAACGTCATAACCAATGCCGGTAGTGCCCCATAGATAAGGTACGGCGTAGCGGTTACCAGGGTCATTGACTGCGAGCTGGGACAGGAGATCAGGATCGATGTGTGAAAAGTTACTCAGTTGACTACGATCCAACGGCTGAAGGACTCCCGCCCGGATCAGGCTGGGCAACACATTGGAGGTCGCCACAACCACGTCATACCCGGTGCGCCCGGCCATGACCTTGCTCTGCATGATTTCAGCGCTGTCGAACGCATCCATATGCACGCGCGTGCCAGTTTCCTGTTCAAACTCCTTTGGCGTCTCCGGCGCAAGCAACCCGAACCAGTTATACAGATACATCCCGGGCTCTACGGCCGCTACTGATGTGCTTATCCCTGCACAGAGAAGCGAGGCGGAAAAAATGGTTCGCAAATGTGACTTTCTCATGCAACATCCTTGTCAAGACGATACGCCCTCATGGCCATCGTTAACCCTGGCAGCGAATATACCGGGTGTTACCGAATAGTAAATACCTACGAATACTTACCTTTGACCTGCGAATCCCTAACCCTAAAGGGGTAGAAAATGCCGTTTGACCTCCACAGCCTGGCTTGGCATCGATCGATTGGAAAGCTGATCATGCAGCTGAATCGTCCAGATTTCTGGAGTTCACTTGTTCGCACCTTGAATGAATATGTACAAATCGATAATTGGGTTGTATTGATTTTCAGCAATCAACACGTGCAGGTTGTTAGCCTTCCCGAGATAGCAGACGCGGAAGAAGTCGACGCATTCATTCATCGTTATGTGAAGGGTCTTTACTTGCTGGATCCGTTCTATATAGCCAATCGGGAAAATCCACAGAGTGGCTTCTTCCACCTACTGGATATAGCACCGGAATACTTTCTTGAAACCGAGTATTACCATCAGTACTTTGCACAGTACATCTCCATGGATGAGGCACAGTTCAATGTCCAACTCGACGCCGACAGAACGTTATGCATTTCCATCGGCAGCAAAGTCCGCTTTAGCCAAGAACAAATAACCATGCTGGACATCATAAAACCGTGGGTGACAGCATTGATGCATCAGCGCATGGGTTTTGAAGTTGACGTAGAGAAAACCCTGACCGAGCCACCTCTGTGGCCGGAAACGGTCAATCAGCTTGGCACCCAAATAACAGCACGCGAGAGTGACGTACTCCGTTTATTACTCAGCGGCTTCTCCAATAAGGAAATAGCCGGAAAGCTGTCCCTCTCGGCGGAAACCATAAAAGTTCACCGCCGCAACATTTATGCAAAATTGAATATCAAGTCGCAATCTGAGCTATTTGCTCGATTCTTCATGCCCAAACAGAATGTTCCCGCTACCCATTGAAATCAGCGCACCGGGCTGATTTGCTCGGTCATGCGCCTGCAAGCATCAAGTTCAGATTCTGCACCGCCGCGCCAGCGGCGCCCTTCCCAAGATTGTCAAACACCGCAGCCAGCAAAACCTGCCCGGCCTCATCGTTATCAAACACCGACAATCGCAAATCATCAGTTCCGTTAAGCGCTTGAGGATCAAGGGACGTCAACGCTTTCGCTTCTTGCATCGACATCACCTGTACATGGCGCGCATCGGCGTAGTGCTGCATCAAACACCCATGCAACTGCACCGCGCTCACGCCTGGCGCCAGCAACCGGGTATGCAAGGGTATGGTCAACACGATCCCCTGCCTGAAAGCGCCATAGGCCGGTACGAACATCGGGCACTGCGTCAGTCCGCTTTGCTGCTGAATCTCCGGAACATGCTTGTGTGCCAGCCCCAGCCCATAGACCTGAAACGCCGACGCCTGAGCTGCGCCTGCTCCCTCATGCTCTTGCACGCCGACGCGTCCTTTTCCGGAATAACCCGACACGGCATGAATGTTCAGCGGGTAATCCCTGGGCAGCAATCCGGCCTCCAGCAATGGGCGCAGCAACCCGATTGCCCCCGTTGGATAGCAACCGGGATTGCTGACCCGTCGCGCAGCGGCGATGCGTTGGGCCTGTTGCGGATTCATCTCTGCGAAACCATAGGCCCAGTCTGGCTGGGTGCGGTGCGCCGAACTCGCGTCGATCACCCGAACGGCGGAGTTTTCGATGGTCGCTACGGCGTCGCGTGCGGCTTGGTCGGGCAAACAGAGAACCGCGATGTCGCAGTGATTGATGGCTTCGGCGCGACGTTGCGGATCCTTGCGATGTTCGGGGCTGAGTGTGAAAAGCCGCAGATCGTTGCGTTCGCGCAGACGTTGATGGATTTGCAACCCGGTGGTGCCTTGGTCGCCATCGATGAATACAAGGGGACTTGCCATGGAGTGCTCTCGGACATTGGAAATCAGGAGCCCAATCTTCAGCGAGGCTCTAAGATAGGAAAAGTTGAATTTACAAACGATGAAATTCAGTTTTTCTGAACAAGGAAATCTTCATGCGCGAAATCAGCCTGGACCGTCTGCGCACGTTGGTGGCGATTGCCGACCTGGGATCGTTTGCCGAGGCCGCCCGTGCGCTGCACCTTGCACCACCCACCGTCAGTCTGCATATCGCCGACCTGGAGGCGCGCGTGGGCGGCAAGCTGTTGTCGCGCACGCGCGGGCGCGTTCAGCCTTCAGCGATAGGGAACACGCTGGTAGAACGCGCGCGGCGCCTATTGGCAGACGCAGAGCAGGCGCTTGAGGACATCGAACGTCAGGTGCAAGGGTTGGCCGGGCGTGTGCGGCTAGGCGCCTCCACAGGGGCCATCGCGCAGTTGCTGCCCCATGCTTTGGAGTCGTTGAGCCAACGCCACCCCGCTATCGACGTACAAGTCGCGGTGCTGACCTCCCAGGAAACCTTGCAGAAACTGGCCGAGGGCTCCTTGGAGGTTGGTTTGGTTGCGCTGCCGCAGTCCCCGGTGAAGGGCTTGCGGATCGAGCCGTGGCGACGGGACCCGGTCATGGCGTTCCTGCCGGCTCGCTGGGAGTCCCCGGAGGTTGTGACCCCCACTTGGTTGTCCGCTCAGCCGTTGATTTTGAATGATGCCACCACGCGTCTTTCGCGCTTGACGGCGGAGTGGTTCGCCAGTGATGGGCAACAGCCTGCGCCGCGCATCCAACTGAACTACAACGACGCGATCAAAAGCCTGGTGGCGGCAGGATATGGTGCGACGTTGTTGCCCCATGAGGCGGCCACGCCATTGCTTGATAACAGGATCGTCATGCGGCCATTGAAGCCCTTATTGTGGCGTCAACTGGGTATCGCCCACCGCAGTCTGGACATCGAGCGGTCTACGCAACATGTGCTGGATGTGTTGTGGGAATTGAGTGCGCAGTGATGCCCTCGAATGCGTCTGCCCACGGCGATCCGGCGCCGGATGAGAGCCAATCCCTGAGAGCGGTCAATTCGACCACAGCGCCACATAACCCTCAAAGCAGCCTTTAAGTGGCAGAATCTCCCTAATCGATCGTTTCGGAGACCCTCCATGCTTCGCGTGTTTGAACAAAGGCTCGACCCCTTCCCGCCCGACGAGGTACCGCCGCCACCCGAAGGCCTGGCTCGGTTTCTCTGGGCGTGCACACGGGGCGCCCGCGGCTACATCCTTGCGTTTGCGCTGCTCAGCGCCGGTGTGTCGATCTACGAAGCCTGGTTGTTTTCTTTCCTCGGTCAGGTCGTGGACTTGCTCTCGACCTGGCAAGCCGGTGGTGAGGCGGCGGCGCAGGAAGGTCGCGTGCTGTGGGGCATGGGCATCGTCATGCTGGCCAGCATCGGACTGGTAGCGTTGCGTACCATGGTGCAGCACCAAGTATTGGCGATCAATCTGCCGTTGCGCCTGCGTTGGGACTTTCATCGTCTGATGCTGCGGCAAAGCCTGTCGTTTTTTTCCGATGAGTTCTCCGGTCGGGTCACCACCAAGGTGATGCAAACAGCGTTGGCCGTGCGTGACGTACTGTTCACCCTGATCGAGATCGCACCCGGAATCGGCGTGTATTTCATCGCGATCATCGCACTGGCCGGCGGCTTTGCCCTGAAACTGATGCTGCCTTTCCTTGCCTGGATCGTGTTGTTCGGGCTGGCCATGCTCTACTTCGTCCCCCGCCTGGGGAAAGTCGGACAGGAACAGGCCCATGCGCGCTCCTCGATGACCGGACGCATCTCGGACGCCTACACCAACATCACGACCGTGAAGCTGTTTTCCCACTCCAATCGTGAAGCGCACTTCGCGCGCGCGGCCATGGAGGATTTCAAACAGACCGGCTTTCGCCAGATGCGCCTGGTCAGCCAGTTCGAAATCGTCAACCAGGCGCTGGTGGTGGGCTTGATCATGGCCGCAGGCGGTTATGCCCTTTGGCTGTGGCACCAGGGCGAAGTCGGCGCCGGTGCCGTGGCGGCGATCACTGCCATGGCGTTGCGTATCAACGGCATGTCGCACTGGATCATGTGGCAAATGACCTCGCTGTTCGAGAGCATCGGCACCGTGCAGGACGGCATGGCCACCCTGACCCGCGGCCCCAAGGTTCAGGATGCGCCGGACGCAGGGGTGCTGGTGACCTCCGGCGGAGCGGTCACCTTCGACAATGTGAGCTTCAACTACAACGGCGAACGCCAAGTGCTCGATGGCTTGAGCCTGAACATTCGCCCGG
Organism: Pseudomonas fluorescens; assembly: GCF_001623525.1. NCBI lineage: Bacteria > Pseudomonadati > Pseudomonadota > Gammaproteobacteria > Pseudomonadales > Pseudomonadaceae > Pseudomonas > Pseudomonas fluorescens. The sequence goes on from NZ_CP015225.1 coordinate 1,737,083, forward strand.
GCGAGAAAATCGGCCTGGTAGGTCGCTCCGGCGCGGGCAAATCTACGCTCATCAACTTGCTGCTGCGCTTCTATGACGTCGACAGCGGGCAGATTCGCATTGACGGGCAAGACATTGCGCATGTGACGCAGGACAGCCTGCGCAGCGCCATCGGCATGGTCACCCAGGATACGTCCCTGCTGCACCGCTCCATTGGCGAAAACATCGCCTATGGCCGACCCGATGCAAGCGACGCACAAATCCGCCGTGCCGCGGCCAATGCCCAGGCCGATGAGTTCATCAGCCAACTGAGCGACCGCCAGGGCCACACCGGCTACGACACCTTGGTGGGCGAGCGCGGCATCAAGCTGTCGGGCGGCCAGCGCCAGCGCATCGCGATTGCCCGAGTGATGCTCAAGAACGCTCCGATCCTGCTCCTCGATGAGGCGACCAGCGCGCTGGACTCGGAAGTCGAAGTGGCCATCCAGGAAAGCCTCGATGAAATGATGCAGGGCAAAACCGTCATCGCCATCGCCCATCGGCTGTCCACAATTGCGGCGATGGATCGACTGATTGTCATGGACGATGGACGCATCATTGAACAGGGCACGCACGCTGAATTGCTCGCCAAAAACGGCATCTATGCGCGGCTATGGCAGCATCAGAGTGGCGGGTTTCTGGGTGAGGATCAGTGGGTGACTGAGGCGATGGATCAGGTATGAGCGTGGATGGCCTGGGGGACAACCCGACTTACCTTTTCTCAACCAATCGCAGTGACTGTGCCCCCTCCAGCGCTAGGTGAAAAAGCGCTGGGTCAAGTGGGCATTGAGGTTGGATGCGCTGCCGAATACCCAAATTCTGAATTGAAGACATGGATTTGTATCACGTGTCTCAACGTTTTTTTCTGACGACCTTAAATACCTTATTGCAATGGTCCTGATTCTTTAAAAATCAAGGCACATGAGAGCCCAGACATAACAATCATGCGGACCTGCCGGTTACAAATCAAATACAATTAAAAATGATGGCCAGATAATGCCACTCAGGCACATATCATAATTATCGGCCAGCGCGCCAGTTCACTTCAGCCAAAAAAAAGTTTTAACTTTTTTCCACACTGACGTTTGACAAATATTTCTTCCACGACTAGGTTTTGGGCTCGAAGTGATTTTGCTTCGAACAAAACTTTACTAGAAGGAATTAGACTATGACGACGACAATTCGTGTACTTAGTGCACAAGAGCAGAAAGCCATCAGTGCATCTGCTGCCTTTACCAAAAGTGGTGGCGGCGGTGGCGGTGGCGGCGTGGCTTAATAAGCCACGGCGTAGTCAATAGTAACGCAAGGATAGCCAGCGCACATGGAAGTGCACGATTCCTGTTAGAGTCTACAGCCTTACACGCATTAAAAATCATCGATAGTTTTCGGATGATGGACTGAGTCATACATGGAGGTATGTCATGCAACAAACATCAGCAGACCTTTCTACTGAAGAGCTCGACACCTTAAAAAACTTAGTCAAAGGTTATTTCCACTCAACGGCACAACCCATTTTCAGTTTTTTGTCAGGGTCCATCACGGAGGGAATCTCTACACCCAATTCCGATTACGACATCTATGCAGTATTTGACAACTGTACAGAAGAAGTCTTGATTTCGGAACTCGAGCGCCCTGTAGAACTAACGAAGATTTCGCTCGCAAAAATACACTCAATAATGGAATTCATTTCAAAGGGTGAAAATCTCGCGTCCGTCGGCGCCTATGAAATGTTAATTTGCCATCGAGTGTATTCCGGCATTGCCCTTAGCGGGGAATCAGTGTTCGACAGCATAAAAAAAGAATTTGATGTTACTACATTCAGGACTCGGCTGGCTGACTTGTCTTTGCTTAACGCTGAGCGTGAACTCAAGGTATCGCAGGGGTTCACGTTGGTTAATGACCTGCGCTCAGCACTCTTCAGTGCACATAAAGCACTCAGGCACAGTCTCAGTGTCCTTCTGGCAATACGCGGATCGACATCAGTCTTGGAAAAATGGCATGTACGCTACGCAGTTCGATACCTGGGAGAGCACCATCTTGGCTTCCGTAGATTTCTTGAACTCGCCTCTTCCATCCCAGTTTCATCGACAGTTGAAAGTAAAAAATACTTGATCTCTGTCAAAAAATTTCACCAAATGATCACCGATTACAAAATTATTGCCGACATCGTACCGGAAGAGATTTTTTTTGTTGAATCCAGGCTGATTGATACTGATCAACTGAGTGATGAACCGCTGATTCTCAAAAATCCGGATGCCCGCGTCATGTTTCATATGTCAAAATGGTACCTCACGATCGAGTCTAAAGCGATCCTGGAGCTCCCCAGTTCGGCCGCGCTTTTTTGGGCATTAATAGACAACGCACAATCAGTGGACATGATTATTGATCGTGCAAAAGAGCACCTGAAAATAACCGACAATGTTTGTCTTGAGTATTTAGATGCACTAGCCGCAGCCAAGGCAATCAGCTCGCACTCATTTGAAATACCTAAAAGCCATAGAGCAATATAATTACCTGCCTACGGCTTATGGGCACCAGATCATTTGAAAATGGGTTTTCGCCAAATGAAAGCAGCTGCGACGCGCCAAAGTTACGCCAACTTCTACTATTCCAGCATACTCAAATTTTCTGCAAATCGCTTTTTTCCCTTTGTCAGCATGGCATTTGCCGGAATTTTAGTGGCAAACAAAAACTTCGATGAATTCGCTTTTTTCAGCTACATCACATCAGCATTTATATTTCCCGCGACGGTTGTCACCTTCATGTTCAGGGCGGTGGGAAACCTGGCATTGGAGGGAGGACGCACACGTCAGAATATCTTCATGTCATCCTTTCTTATGGTCATTGCCTGTTCATTCCTGGTAGCAGCCGCTTGTTACCTGATCACAATCACCTCCGATCGTGAAATAGACAGCCTTTCCAAAAGTTATAAAGCGCTGACGTTTTGCTATGTGTACCTTATTTATATATCGATATACATTCTTACAAGCTTCTTTAACGCTTATTTTGAGGCTCACGTAAAAGGCAACAGCAGCAGCATCGCCCGATTCATAAACTTCTTCCCGTTCATGTTTTTTTCAGGCGCGGCGTTTGTGCTGAGCGACAAAGAAAATTATTCGCTCACTATTGCGTACCTCATGCTTGGCTGTGAATGCCTGGAACTGGCCTATTACATCTATAAAAGCAGCACTCTCAAGCTTTGGCAACTCAGCTTCAATTACTCGGTACTTCGGCACCTTTTTATAATTGGCAGCCCCAACGGACTTGGCCTGGCCTCCCAGCGATTCGCATTTTTCATGGCCAATAAAAAACTATTCTTAATTGACAAAGACCTGGTGTCTATTTTTTCAATTGCAGTAAGCATAACAACCCTACTAATAATCCCGGTTTCAGCATTTACTCAGATTCACAGCATCTACGTATCTAGAAATGGCCAACCAGGTCTTTCGTCGATGGTCTTTCGCTACCTCGCGCTGAGCATGCTTATACCTATCGCCATCCTTGTGACATGGGGCATTCAAATCGGTCAGCTTTTTGGCGTTACTGCTCACATGTATAAGACAGACCCCTGGTTGAACCCTAGCCTGATTTTCATGTTTTGCTGCACAAGCCTGATGATGCTCGTATCGGCTCACATTCGAGCACTGGGCAATACTATCATCACCCAAATAGTCATGAACGCCGTCGTTTACATAGGGTATGTGGGTTACATTTTCAGGTATGCCGACTCAAGCATGTCTGGCTCCACCTTGTTAACCACTTATTCACTCTGCTATCTATTGAGCTTCTTATTTCTAGGTGCCAACGTACACTATTTCCAGGCAAAACAACTACAGCCATCGCTGTAGAAATTTTCCAATGCAAAAGTTTGAAAAATCCAAATATCTACAGCCTGTGACAAAGGATAAACATGAAGTTACTCAGGGAAGGATACCCAGTCAAACGAGTTTGCATCATCGGTGGCACGGGCAAAGTAGGCCAAACGCTGGTTTCTTTCCTGAGAACAGCCAACGAACTCTCGATCGTATTTTACGCGGAAAGCTACGAGCAAGAATGCAAGCTCCGTGCTAGCTTCCAGGATAATCTGGTCGATTTTGAAATCTGTAGATCTCCACAAGCCATTCAGAAGGCTGACACTATTGTCCTGATAGCAGGGAAACGAACCAGTAGAGGAAGCGGAAAAAGCGACCTCTACCAGCTCAACAAGGAAGTCATTGACCCTTACTTGGACTTCTTGAATCACAAGAACGTAATTTTGGTCACCAATCCAACGACATTATTAGGCACCTATCTAGGGCAGAGACTTGACGCCTTCATCGTAGGTGTTGGTGTTCAAAATGACTTCAATCGCCTGAAGTTTCAGTGCCCGCATGTCGACTTTGTGATGGGGGCACACAACCTGAATGAGCAGTGTTATTTCAATAACAGCCAACAACTTCTGTTTGATGGTTTCAAGTCTACAAAGGTTTACTCTGAGGCTCGCAACCAGCAGGACGACTACGTGAGCAGTGGCGACTTTGAAAAATTGCATTCCACATTCTTGGAGAATGACATCCATAAATGGTGGAAAATCCAGAGATACCATACTGTCGTCAATAGCTCTTCCTATTCATGCGCATTGGCGATTATGCAAACCTTATCCAATTTAAACGAAAACATCCATAGCGTGATTCACGCTGAGGTTTGCGTTGTAACCCCGAGTGGCTCCACCTATTTCATTGGCGTGCCACTGCTGGGGAAAAATCTGCGTTGCACCGACACCTGCCTCATGCAATTCATAGATATGCATCTCGACCAACTATCCAACTACAAGGTGGCGTAAATCATGTTATACCTGAATTACTACGATGAGTTTATTTTCCTGGTAACCTTTCATTCGCCCACAGAAAAACTAGCCTTTTTAGACCTCTATGAAGCGAACCTTTTTCCATTCCTATCCATTAGCGAGTCTCCCCGCGACACCTTCGACTATAAAATCAACCTGCGCCAAAATACCTCCGACTTTAAAGCAGACCTTTCTGACTGGTCAGAAACTGTTTTTTTCACCCCCCTTACCGACAATGCCATAAGCGATTTTGGTACTGGCTTTGTGAAGCACAGCTCCGATACTTCCCGCACAATCTACAACCCCAACTCCGGAACACTATTCTCAATAGACAAGAACACCATTGAAGTCTTGTATCGCAACAACAGCTCATTCACCAAAGATTTTCAACGCTTACTGAAACAGCTTATTGTTACAGAGATAGAACGCCAGGGTGGCGCAATACTCCACGCCTCTGCCGTCTCCTTCGGCGATTACGGATTCTGCTTCGTAGGGGAAAAAGGTCAAGGAAAAACAACAAGTTTGCTTCAATCTCTCCAGATACCCGACGTTGGCTACCTGACCAATGACAGGTTACCCATCATTCCAAGCGGGGAAGGATTCAAAGCTCTAGGGTGGTTTGAAGAGATCCGTTTAGTCATCCCAGGCAGCACAAAAAAAGAAGTTGTCCGTGTTACCGACTACGTAGATCCATCGCGCATACAAAAAAAACCTGTGTACCTGAAGAAAATAATTCTTCCAACCCGTATCCAAAACGATTCATCACCGGCGGAAATTGTCGCAAGCCAGATGCTTTCTCCAATAGATCCTCAGCGCCCCAAATGGCTAGGCTTTAGCGCCCCCCAAAATTTCCCGCTTGCGTCGCTGCTCGAGAAGGTAAGTACTGCTTGTATCCACTGGAGTTATTCTGATCTAGAGGGCTTAACGCGACAAATCGAGAAGGAGATATTAAATGTATGATTGCGTGCTGATTCTTGGCCCCTGCAGAAGCGGCACTACATTCCTCTTCAACGCACTGGCGTCCTCTCATTACATAGGAATTTTCCAACCGTTAAAGCACATCTTAAGATGCGAGCACATGAAAATCGACCCCACCCTCTCACTCCGGGATTTTGCTGGCAAACGGCTGGTGCTCAAAGAGGCCTTTGGTCCATACCTTGCCTCGGAAGCAACCTATGATCCAGTAGAACTTTTGGCGAACAATCTCAACCTTGAAAAAATCCTGCTGATCACTATTCTTCGCAACCCTATCGACTGTTTTTCATCATGGCTTGCCTCTTTTAAAGTCACTCCAGATGAGGCAGCAATACGCCTATCGCAAGCCTATGAAAACACCGTACGGGTGCATACAAAATATCTTCAGCGAATGGATTCGGTTTCTTTAATCCTGGAAGACGAAGCAGACTGCCGCAATAAAATAAACCTGATCAGAAAGGCCATGGGCAGCGTCCCACTTCCTGATCAGTATGGTCAGTACATTAAGCCGAACGACCCGCCTGGCTTTCAAGTGTCCGGGCTGCTCAAGAAAGCGCTTAGCGGCCAGGAATACAAGGCTGAAAACATCGAAAAGAGAAAATTCTTTTTTGATAAAAACAAGCTGAAGATTGCGGTGTCGCATTATGAAAACTTACATAACTTGCAACCCCGGTTGTCTGGCAATTTTTCAGTTTAGCAGCGGGTGACGCTCTTGCTCATAGCAGTCCCGCGACGTGTCCGGCGCACCGCTAAGACGGGGGTTTGCGGGGGCGCCTGCTCGCAAGGCGCCCCAGCCTGACCATGCGGCGCTTCAAGTCATTGATGCACTGGCCGCGGCCTTTGCGAACCCCCGCCGCAGGTCTTCAACCAACACATCCACATCCTCCAACCCCACATGCAAGCGCACCACCGGATTCAACGCCCGATCCTCGGCACTTTGCCGGTCCTTGGTATCAGCGACGGTCACCAAACTCTCGAACCCACCCCAGGACGCACCCAACCCGAACACCTGCAAGGCGTCGATGAATCGCTCCAGGTAGGCGTCGTCATTTTCGCGTAGTTCAAAGGAAAGCAACCCATTGCTACCCTTGAAATCCCGCTGCCACAGCGCATGACGGGGATGCTCTGGCAGTGCCGGATGGAAGACCCGTTTCACCTGCGGCTGCGCCTGCAGCCAACGGGCGACTTCCAGGGCCTGGCGCTCATGCGTGTCCAGGCGCGGCATGAGGGTGCGGGCGCCGCGCAGGACCAGGTAGGCGTCGTCGGGGCTGACGGTGTTGCCGAAGGTGTCGCTCATGGCCGCCAGTGCCGGCCACGCCTCCTGACGCGTGCACACACTGCCCATGAGCACGTCGCTGTGGCCGCTCAGGTATTTGGTCAGGGCCATGATCGAGATGTCGGCGCCCAATGTCAGCGGCCGGTACAGCACGCCCGAACCCCAGGTATTGTCCACTGCCAGCAGGATGCCCCGCGGCTTGCAGAGTGCGGCGATAGCTGGCAAGTCGCAGAGCTCGTACAGCAATGAACCAGGCACTTCGGTGTAGACCATTTTGGTGTTGGCTTGCAGCCGTCCGGGCAGGTCGCTGCCGTCGGGGGCGAAGTAGCCGACTTGTATGCCGAAGGCTTCGAGGAAGTCCCTGGCCACACGCCGTACCGGGGCATACACCGCATCGGTGATCAGCACATGATCGCCAGGCCGCAGGTAGGTCAGGAAGGTTTGCGCCACGGCAGCCAACCCGGTGCCAAACAGCCGAGTGCGATAACCACCTTCCAGCTCAGTGACGAGGTCTTCCAGGGCGAAGGCCGTTGGATTGCCCCGGGCGCCATAACTCAGGACTCGCTCGCTGTCGCGCCGGGAGCGGGCGTCACGCATCTGTGCCAGGTTGTCGAACAGCACCGTGCTCAGGCGGCTGACGGGTACGTTAACGGCCCTGGCACCGGTGCCCTTTTCAGTGCGCGCGCCGTGGACCAGACGAGTCCTCAGCCGCCCAGCGACAGTGCTTTGAGGCTGTTCCTGCAATGGCTTGAGGCTGGCGACCTCCTCCTCGCTCATTTGCGCCAGCAGACCGATTTCCCACGCCAGGTACTGGCGCGCCGCGTCCTTGTTGCCAGCGTGGCGGTCGTGAGTGAAGAACAGGAAATCGATGCACTGTGCATCCGGCAATGTGTCGGCGCCTTCTTGCAGCGCCAGGCCCGCCGAGCGCCAGGCATCTGGACCGCCGTCCAGCAAACGGACCTCAGCGTGAGGCAACTCCAGGGCCGCGAGGGCGGCGAGTCGGGGATCATCGGCCACCAACACCAGCGGCCGCTGCTCCCCCGCCAGCGCACGAGCCAATAACGGCCGGATCGACCAGCGCGCCCCGACGATATGCCCCTTGCGAAACGCCCTGCTCGAACGCAGGTCGATCAATGCCACCGCGTCATCCTTCAGGGCATCGGCCAAGACCAGCACGCTGATCAGCGGCAGTTCTTCAGATGCGACGGTTGCTGGAACCGGTAATGCCAAGCCACTGCTCAACCCACCCGATAATACAAAAGCCTCATGCCCCAACTGCCGCAGCCAACTGGCGATGATCGGTGCGCGAACGCCGTCGTTGTCAAACAACACCACCCGCGCCTGACGCACGCCAACATACAGGTCGGTGGATTGAATCAATTGCCCGCCCGGCGTGTGTTGCGCTCCCGGCAGCGTGCCGGCGGCAAACTCCTCGGCGGTGCGCACGTCGCAGAGGAACAGACTGCGCCCAGCGTCCGCCGCCCACTGCTCGACCTGGGTAGCCTCGACGGTAGGCACACCGGCCCGTTCGGCCAGTCGTGTCGCCGCCAAACGCTGCCCCGGCAGCGTGCTGCTCGACACCTGATCGGCATAGCGACGCTCGCTGCCGTGCTCCAGTTGCAGATCCTCCAGGTGCCAGCCTTGCGTACCGTTTTCCAAGGCATAGATCGGGTTTTTCAACCCCAGGTCGATCAGCGTCTGGGCGCCGATGATGCTGCGGGTCCGGCCGGCGCAATTGACCACGATGGGTGTTTGCTCGTCCGGCACCAGGTCGTGCACGCGGTAGCCCAGTTCGCCATTGGGGCAACAGATCGAACCGGGAATGGTCATCTTGCGATACTCCTCCAACGGCCGGCCGTCGAGTATCACCAGCGGTTCACCCCGGGCCTGCCATTGCGCCAGTTGGCGGGCGCTGACGTGAGGCGTGTGCCGGACTGCCTCTACCTGCTCGCCAAAGGCCTTGGACGGCACGTGCACACCGGCAAACAGCTGATAGCCGGCGGCCTGCCAACCATCGGCGCCGCCCTCCAGGATGTGCACATTGGCGTAGCCCAACGCTTGCAGGCGTTGCGCCGCACGTGCCGCCAGGCCTGCGCCATCCTGGTCATGGAGCACCAACCGCACTCGGAGGTTCGGCGCCAGCCGCCGCGCTTCCAACTCCAAACGGCTATAGGGCAGGTTCACCCCGAAAAACAGATGGGCTTCGCCATACTGGCCGTGCTCGCGCACATCAAACAGGGCGATTTCCTGCCCGTCGAACAGCCACTGCTGCAGTTGCTGGGGAGTTAGGGTCTGGCTCATGAGAGTCCCGCTGGAAAAATGGAATGACTGGAACGCGAGGTGGCGTCAGTGGGCGTAGGCCTTGATCGACGGTGCCATTTGCGAGGCGTTGTAATTGAGGATGCGCCCGTCTTCCTCGACGCCGTAACGGCCGTTGAGCGATTCCAGTGGCAAGCCATAGAGGTGGAAATGCAGGGTCGGTTGTTCGCCTGCGACCCGAATGCCATGCAGGTCGTCACCCAGGAACGCGATGGACGTACCGGGCTGCACCACCACTTCTTTTTCCAGGTGCAACGTGGTGTAGCCAGGTTCGCGACCTTCATCGTCGCGGGTGTAGACGAAGTTGATTTCCTGGCCTTCGACGGCGCTGATGATCGCCCAGGTTTCGTGGTTGTGAGGCAGCGTGCTTTTACCCGGCAACAGCGAGTTCAAATACAGCGTCGGGGATTCGCCGTCGTCATTGAGGCGATAGCGAAACGCAGTGCTGCCCTGCCCCGGCACTGGTGCGGGGAAGGCGTCGAAGTTGAACAGGTCGCGGCGCTCGGCCAGGCCTTCCAGCAGGGCGACGATCTCCGTCAGCGCGGCGCGGTCGACACCGCGCTGGTGGATGACGCGCACTTTCTGCAGAAAGTCTTCGATGACATCTGGGCGGTTGAAAATACTCATGAGGCGGGCTCCATTTTTTACAAAAAGTCAGACGGACAGGCTGTAGCGACTCAGGTTGGTCAACAGGTAAGGATCATCGGCGATGGGCGGCCGTCGCCCCGGGCCGCCCAAGGCATGATGTAGAAACTCCCGGGTGCGCTCGCTGGTGGGGTGCTGGAAAATCCGCGCGGCGCTACCGTGCTCGACAATCACGCCGTTCTCGGTGAAATAGACGACATCGCTGATCTCCTCGGCGAAACGCATTTCATGGGTGACCAGTACGCAGGTCATGCCCTCTTCGGTCAGCTCGCGAATCACCGTCAGCACCTCGCCAACGGTTTCCGGATCCAGGGCCGAGGTCACTTCATCGAACAGAATCAGCTCCGGACGCATCGCCAGGGCGCGGGCGATCGCCACCCTCTGTTGCTGGCCGCCCGAGAGCTGCCCCGGGTAGGCGTCAGCCTTGTGCTCCATGCGCACCTTGGCGAGCAAAGCACGGGCGTCTTTCTCGGCGGCGGCCCGATTGCGGCCCAGGACCTTGCGCGGCGCAATCACCAGGTTCTCCAGCACCGACAGATGCGGGAACAGGTTGTACTGCTGGAACACAAACCCGACGCGCTTGCGCAGTTCGATACGCTGGGCTTCCTGAGCCAGCGCATGAACCTCGGTGGCACCGACGCGAATACTGCCCCGCTGGGGCTGCAACAGACCGGTGATGCAGCGCAGGATCGTCGACTTGCCCGAGCCGGACGGGCCGATGATCGACACGGCTTCACCACGGCGCACGTCCAGGTCAATGCCCTTGAGCACCGGGTTGCTGCCGAACGACAGGTGCAGGTCGCGCAGGCTGACCAGGGGTTCGGCGACGGTTTCAGTAGAAGGCATAACGTCGCTCCAGGTATTGGGTAAGGCGGGAAATCGGGTAGCAATAGGCAAAGAACAGCACCAGCAGGCTCAGGTAGATCACCACCGTGAAGCCGGTCAGGTTCACGGTGTTGCTGGCGATCTGCGCGGTGTCGATCACGTCGTGCACGCCTACCAGGGAAGCCAGTGCGGTGCCCATGGTGATCACCGCGTAGAGGTTCATCCACGGCGGCAACATGCGCTTGAAGCACTGCGGCAGGATGATCGAGCGGAAAATCTGCCCACGGGTGAACGCCAGGGAGCGCGCTGCTTCCCATTGGGTGCAGGGGATCGAGGCGATGGCGCCACGGAAGATTTCCGCGACATTGGCGCTGGCCGGCAAAGCCAGGCCGAGGGTGACCTTGACCCAGTCGGGGAACGCGACATAGGCACTGCCGATACGAATCTCGAACGGGAACACATACGTGGTGAAGTAGATCAGCACCAGCCAGGGTGCATTGCGGAAGACCTGCACCCAGATCCGCGCCGGCCAGCGCAGCAAGCGCAGGGGCGACAGGACCATGGCACCGACCAACAACCCCGCCGCAGAACCCAGCCCAATGGCCAGCAGGCTGATGAGAATGTTCTGGCCGAACCCTGCGGCCAGGGCCGGCGACCATTGCAGTAACGCCTTGAACACCGGGCTGTGCGGGGCGAAATACATCAGCCAGGACAGCGCCCCCACCCCCAGCAGCACTTTGCCGAAATGTCTACGCGGCCAAGTCAGCGGCGCGATAACGGACGAATCAATGGCCATAGCCGGGCATCCTCAGGCGCGCTTCGAGGTAGCGGCCCACGCAATTGACGGTGAAACTCAACAGGCCGAAAAAACCCAGGATCAGGATCATCAGCTCCAGCACGTTATCGCTCTGGGTCCAGATCATGATGGCCGCGTAGGTGATGTCGCCCACGGCGATGGCCGAGGCCACAGCGGTCATTTTCACCAGGTCGATCAGGTTGTTGATCAGCGACGGCAAGGCAAAACGCAGGGCCAGGGGCAGTTGCACGTTCCATAACAATTGGCGGTTGTTGAAGGCCAGCGAACTGGCCGCCTCCAGTGTCACCGCGGGCACCGCTTCAATGCCGGCCCGCAACGCCTCGGCGTGGAACGCGCCCTTGTGCAGCGAGATCACGATCACCACCCAGGCGAAGGGTGTCAGTGGGTTGGCCGCACCGACGGCCTCGGTCAGCAACATGTTCAGCACCAGGAAGGCGCAATACAGCTGCACCAGGGTCGGTGTGTTGCGGGTGACTTCGACAAACACCCGCGCAGGCCTGGCGAGCCAGGGCTTGCCCGAGGTCAACAGCGCCGCCAGGCCGACGCCCGCCAGCAGGCTGCCGACAATGGTCAGCAGGCACAACAGCACCGTGGTCAACGCGCCCTGCTCCAACGTGCCGCGCTGATAGGCATCGAGCAAAAAATTGTAATTGAGGCCGAGCCCGGCGCTCCAATGGACGAATTGTTCCAGCCAATGGGTCATGGTTCGCCCCTCAATTGGCGGCAGGCATGGGCAATACGGCGGCCCGCTTCGGCGACGGTTTCGGTCGCCGTGGCGATGGACAGGCGAAACCACGGCGACAAGCCATAGGCACTGCCCGCAACGCCAGCCACGCCCTCGTCCAGCAGGTACGCCACGACATCGGCATCGTGCTCCAGCCGCTGACCGTCCGGGCGATAGCGCCCCAGCAACCCAGCACAGCGCACAAAGACGAAAAAACCACCGTGAGGCTCGAGGACTTCAAGGCCCTCGACAGTGCGCAAGGTGCTCACCAGCCCATCACGGCGCTGACGATAGGCCGCGACCTGTTCCGGCAAGAACTCCAGCCCGCCCTCGAACGCCGCCAAGGCCGCCGCCTGGCCGACCGAGGACGCCCCGGAGGTGGATTGCGATTGCACCACGGTCATGGCATCGCTCAGCGCTTGCGGCCCGGCACCGAAACCGATGCGCCAGCCAGTCATGGCATAGGTTTTCGACACCCCGCCCACCAGCAGGCAGCGTGCTTGCAAATCCGGTGCGACGTTGAGCAGGTTCTGGGCCGCACGCCCGTCGAAACGAATATGCTCGTAGAGTTCGTCCAGCAGAATCAGCACGTGGGCATGCCGGCGCAGCACCTGGGCCAAGCCTTGCAGTTCTGCCTCGCTGTACACCGCGCCGCTGGGGTTGCCGGGGCTGTTGAGGATCAGCCAGCGCGTGCGCTCGCCGATGTGTTGCTCAAGCTGTTGCGGCGTGAGCTTGCAGCCCTGCTCCAACCCGCACTCGATGAACACCGGCTCACCACCGTTGAAGCGCACGCTGTCCGGGAAGGACGGCCAGTACGGAGTCGGCACCAACACTTCGTCGCCGTCATCGAGGGTGGCGGCGAAGGCATTGAAGATGATCTGTTTCGCACCGTTGGCAATCACGATGGACTCCAGCGGATAGTCCAACTGGTTTTCCGTGCACAGCTTGCGTTGCACGGCCACACGCAAGGCCTTCACGCCTGGCGTCGGCGTGTACTTGGTGGCGCCGGCGGCAATGGCCGCATAGGCGGCCTGCTTGATGTGCGTCGGCGTATCGAAATCCGGCTCACCGGTGGTCAGGTCGAGGATATCGCGACCGGCCTCGCGCAGGGCCGTGGCCCGGGACTTGGCAGCGGCATTGGCTGACAGCGAGACACGCTGCACGCGCTTGGACAAGTAAAGGGTCATGGCCGCGTTTCCTCCAGGACCTTGCCCGGGTTGAGCAGGTTGCGCGGATCCAGCGCCTGCTTGATCCGATGCATCAGATCCAGTTCCACCGCACTTTTGTAGCGACCCAGTACATTCACCTTGCGCTGGCCGATACCGTGTTCAGCACTGATCGAGCCACCGTGGGCATGGGCGCTGTCGTGGACTAGCTGGCTGAGCGCCGGGTAATGGGCCATGTGCGCATCAACCGTGGAGTCCAGCGGATGGGCAACGTTGTAGTGCAGGTTGCCGTCGCCCAGGTGCCCGAAGGTGTAGTGCCGCACGCCGGGAAAATGCTGTTGCAGCAGCGCATCGGTATGGGCAACGAACGCCACGACCTGGGAAATCGGCACCGAGATGTCATGTTTCATGTTACGACCGGCGCGCTTTTGTGCATCGCTCATATTTTCGCGCAATTGCCAGAACGCCTGGCTCTGGACGAGGTTTTCAGCGATCAGTGCATCGGCCAGCAGCTGCTGCTCGAAGGCCTCACCCAACACCTGTTCGAAGACTTCCCGTGCACGGCTTTCGCTGTGGTTATCGGACAGTTCCAACAGCGCGAACCAAGGCCAGCGAGTGCCAGAGAAAGGTCGCGGCCCGTCGGGAAACTGCTCGCGCAATAGCGCAAGGCACTCGGCACTGAGCAACTCGAACGCCGTCAGGCTGGCACCAAAGCCGGCGCGGGCGTGGGACAGCAAGGCCACTGCCTGCTCCAACGAGTCGAACGCCAATAGCGCGGTGGCCCGGGCCTTGGGCAATGGGAACAGCTTCAGCGTCGCAGCGGTGATAATGCCGAGGGTGCCTTCGCTGCCGATGAACAGGTCCCGCAAGTCGTAGCCGGTGTTGTCCTTGCGCAAGCCACGCAGGCCGTTCCAGATTTCACCTTGGGCAGTCACGACTTCCAGGCCCAGGGTCAGTTCGCGGGTGTTGCCGTAGCGCAGCACCGCGGTACCGCCGGCGTTGGTGCCCAGGTTGCCGCCGAGGGTGCAACTGCCTTCGGCGCCAAGGCTCAAGGGAAACAGGCGACCGGCTTCGCGGGCAACGTCCTGGACGGTTTGCAGGATGCAACCCGCCTCGACGGTCAGGGTGTCGTTGTCGGTGTCCACGGCGCGTACCCGATTCATTCGATCGAGCAACAGCAACACGGCGCGGCCGCTGGCGTCCGGGGTGGCGCCGCCCATCAGTCCAGTGTTGCCGCCCTGCACCACCACGGGCGTATCGGCCGCAGCGCAAGCCCGGACTACCGCTGCGACCTCTTCGGTGCTGGCCGGGTGTACGGCGGCAATCACCTGGCCAACGTAACGGCCCTGCTTATCGGTCAAGTACGGCGCGGCCTCTTCACCGTCCTGCACATGCCTGGCGCCCACCAGCGCCTGCAATGCCACAAACAACGACTGGCTCATGGTTGCGCGGCCAAGGGGGCGGTATTGCTGTACTTGGCATGCAGATCCCGCAGGGCCTGGGACGGTGCCATACCGGTGCGCTCGCCCAGTTCGATCAACCAGCCGCTGCGGTGCCACTCGCGCACGATGGCATCGAGTTTGGCCTGGGTATCGTGCTCGCCCTTGCGCAGCCAGATCACCGAATTCGACGGGATCAGATCCCCCGGCAGCGGGATTTCATAGCCTGCCCATTCGGTTTCGCTCAACAGAGCATGCAGGGTCGGGCTTACATGTACCGCCGCCACGCAGCCATTGCCGCGCAACGACAACAGCGACTCGGACTGGCTGCGAAATGCCTTGATCTGCGCGCCGTAGGTTTCCTGCAGAGGCTTGATGAAGTTGCTGCCCTGGGACACGCACACGGGTTTGCCTTTGAGGTCGGCCCACTGGCTGATGCCTGAGCCCTTGCGAATCAACGCCGCGCCACCGACCTCTTCATAAGGCGTCGGCACGTAATCGAGAATCTCGCCACGCTCCTCAGTGAACTGCATGTTGGCGATCAGGATGTCGACTTTGCCCTGTTGCAAAAATTGCACACGGTTCGGCGCCAGCACCGACACCGTCTCGGTCTCCACGCCCAGCGCCTTGCCGATGCCCTGGGCCAACTCGACGTTGTAGCCCTGGTGCTCGCCGGTCTTGGGGTCGATGGTGCCGAACGGCGCACCACTGAGCATCACCCCGACGCTGATGGCGTGGCGTTGCTCGATCCGGTCCAGCGTGGCGTCGGCCTGGGCCAGGCTGGCAACGCAGCCGACGGACCACGCCAGGCACAGGCTGATCAGGGTTCGACGGGCGAAAAATGAAGTCATGGGCGATTACCTTGAGCGTCGGTCGTTGGGAGAAAGGCAGGCGTGATGCCCCTCAGGCGCCGCTGGCCTGGAACTGTTTCTGCAACTCCACCAGGGCCGGCGATGCCGGGGTGATACGGTTACGGGTCTGGGCGTCGATCAGCCAGCCGCTGCGGTGCAATTGCTTGATGATCGGGTCGAGCCTGGCTTGGGTATCGCTTTCACCCTTGCGCGTCCAGATCACCGAGGGGGCCGGGTTCAGCTCCGGGCTCAGCGCGCGGTAGCCCTGCCATTCGGCGTTGTCGGCAATCAGTGGATTGATCAGTGTGGCGTCGTGCACCGCCGCAACGCAGTTATTGCCACGCAGTGCCAGGAGTGATTCCGAGGAGCTCTTGAAGGCCTTGATCTGGACGCCCAACTCGGTGAGCGGCTTGATGTAGCTGCTGCCTTGGGAAGTGCACACCGGTTGATTCTTCAGGTCTTCCCAACGGCTGATCATGCTGTCCTTGAGTACCGCTGCGGTGCCTCCGACGCGGTAGAACGGCGTGGGCACGAACCCGAGGATTTCACCGCGCTCGGCGGTCCATTCCATATTGGCAATCAGCACATCGACTTTGCCCTGCTGCAGGAACTGTACGCGGTTGGCGGGCAATACCGGCACCAGTTGCACCTCGGCGCCGAGTTGCCGGCCCAACTCCTGGGCGAGGTCGACGTTAAACCCGCGCGGTTTTTGGTTGACGGGGTCGATGCCACCGAACGGGCCACCGGACAGCAGCACGCCGACCACCAGTTCGTGGCGTTGCTCGATTTTGTCCAGGGTGGCATCGGCCCGGGCGATATTGGCGGCCGACAATGAGATCAAGGCGCCCAGCATGACAGGCAGCAATCGTTTTACGGGTGAGCGCTCGAGCAACATGAATATCCCCTCATGGATGGCCGGCGTCCCCCGGCCTGATGAGTGGGCATCCTAGGTAGCGCTTAGGGGCAAAGGAAATTCAAATATCTAATATCGTTATAACTCTCAGGGTTTTGCTTTCAGAAAAAAAACGCATAAGCGCAGTTTTACTGGCCTTCAGCAAACCATGAGCTGTAAACCTCCCCATAATCCATAAAAATCTGTAATGTTTAAGTTTGCACCCTTGATATGAAGCCCCCCATGTCGACCCTCGATCTCGAATTGCTGCGCACCTTCATCGCCGTGGTCGATCACCACAGCTTTGCCGAAGCAGGCGCCCAGCTGTCCCGCACGCAATCGTCGGTAACCCAGCACATGCAACGCCTGGAGCAGCAGGTAGGGGTGAGTCTGTTCGAAAAGCGCGGGCGGCAAAAACAGCTCACGGAAGCGGGCCAGCAACTGTTGCGGCATGCGCGACAGATGCTATCGCTCAATGACGACGTCCTCAGCTCCTTGCGTGAGAGCAGCCTCAGCGGTGTGCTGCGCATCGGTTCGCCCCACGACATCGCCGACACCATCCTGCCGCCGATCCTCAGCCACATCGCCCGCTCGGCCCCACGCTTGCGCCTGGAAATCGATGTCGGGCGCAGCCCGTTCCTGATGGACGACCTGCATCGCGGCAAGGTCGACATGATCATTTCCACCCGCCAGGACCCGAGCCTTGAAGGTTTCGCCTTGCGCACCTCGCCGGTGTGGTGGATCTGTTCGGCCCAATACCTTCACAACCCCGGTGAGCCGTTGCCGCTGATCCTGGTGGACGAGCCCAGCATCTACCGCCGCTATGCCCTCGAGGCGCTCGAACGCGCCAATATCCCCTGGCGCCAGGCCTACCTGGCCTCGAACCTGATCGGCATCAAGGCCGCGACCCGCGCAGGCTTGGGTGTCACGCCCCGCAGCATGGAAATGCTCGGTCCGGACATGCGGGTATTGGGCGAAAACGATGGTTTACCGCGGCTGCCGGACGTGACTTATCACCTGTGGATTCGACCGAATACCGTCAACCCATTAGTGCGCCGGGCATATGAGTTGATCCGCAACAGCCAGGGGCACGGGAACTGATGCGCCGTTACCCCCTTTGAGTTATTGCCCAACGTCAGGCTTGCGAGCGAATCCGCTCGACCAGACGCGCCTGGAGTGCTTCCAGCTCATCCGGATCGGCCTTGCCCCTGCCATGCACACCGGGCGCCTCACCGTCCCAACGAGGAATGATGTGCATGTGAATGTGATAGACCGTTTGCCCGGCCACAGCACCATTGAACTGCGCGACCTGAACCCCGTCCGGCTGCAATTCGTCCACGATGATCCGCGTCAGGCGCTGCACGGCAGACATCATCGCACCCAGGACGGCGGGCTCGACCTCGAGGATATTGCGCGCCTGGGAGGCTTTGGGGATGACCAGGACATGGCCGCGCGATTGAGGGAAGAGATCCAGGAAGGCCAACACATCGGCGTCTTCGTAAATCTTGTAGCACGGCGCATCGCCGCGAAGGATCAGCGCAAAGATGTTCTGCTGATCGTAATGACCGTGGAGACTCATGATCACTCCTTGAATGGGTTTAGAGAGGTTGGTGGGCTGCCGGTAAGAGATTTAGCACAGTCAGAGGCCCACTTGAAGCCAAGGGCTGGGCTTGCTCGCGATGGCGGCGGCTCAGTCGCCATCGGTGCTGGCAGCCAAGCCGCTTTCACGAGCCCCCGTCAGCGTAACGGCAATTTTTTGCTGCAGCTCACTTTGCGAAAACGGCTTGTGCAAGACCGGACAGCCGGCGTATTCGGCTGGCAGTCCGCTGGCGCCGTATCCGGTGCTGAACAGGAAGGGAATATGGCGACCGCGAAGGATTTCGGCCACCGGAAAAACGCGCTCGCCAGCCAGGTTGACGTCCAGGATCGCCAGATCGACCTGCACCGACCCTGCCATGTCACGTGCTGCAGCGAGCCGGGCGACCGAGGCCACCACTTCGCATCCGAACTCCTCCAGCATGTCCTCGATCAACAGGGCAACCGCCCCTTCGTCCTCGACGACCAGCACCCTGACACCTACAAATGGGGTCATGCCCCGGTCACCCCAATCAGGAACGAAAAGCGGCAGCAAACGCCTTGCGGAGCGTAGGTAAGGTCGAACTTGCCGGCCAAGTCGCGCTCGATGCAACGCTGCATCAAGCGAGAACCCAGCCCTTCCCGTTCCGGCGGTGACACGGGTGGTCCTCCTTGTTCGCTCCAGTCGAGGGTCAGCAATGTTCCGCCCGTCCGGGCTTGCAGATGCCAGGTGACGGCAAGCGTCCCGCTCTCGACCGACATCGCACCATATTTCAGCGCGTTGATCGCCAGTTCATTGAGGGTCATCGTAAGGTTGAGCGCCACGCGAGTGCCGACGTCTGCAGAAGGGCCTTCGATCACGATGCGGCCAGGCTCATGCCCAAACACCGGCATCAGCACTTCGTGGGCCAGGGT
Source organism: Pseudomonas fluorescens (assembly GCF_001623525.1). Taxonomy (NCBI): domain Bacteria; kingdom Pseudomonadati; phylum Pseudomonadota; class Gammaproteobacteria; order Pseudomonadales; family Pseudomonadaceae; genus Pseudomonas; species Pseudomonas fluorescens. Next base: position 1,756,345 of record NZ_CP015225.1, read on the forward strand.
GTCGAGCGGCGTCTGCCCCCAATGCCGTTTCGTCAAGAGATCGTGTGCCCGTGACAAGGCCAAGAGCCTTGCCTCGAAACGCCTGTAGCCGTCTTTCGCATCCTCTGCGTTGCGTGCCGTCTGGGCTGCCAGCGATTGCACCGTGGCCAGGGTGTTCTTGACCCGGTGATTGAGCTCATCGATCAGCGTCTTCTGCCGATTTTCCGCCTGCTTTCGCTCGGAGATGTCGACCAGCATGTTGATGGCGCCCACCAGGTTTCCATCGGCATCATGCAAAGGCGTGGGATAAGGCGTGAACGGAACGCGGCTACCGTCCGGCCGTTCTGCAACGGCCTCGACGCCGCGTATCGGCCGGTTTTCCTTCAGGGCCACCGCCATCGGGCATTGATCGTGAGGCAGCGCGGTTCCGTCCGTATTGAACAGCTTCCAGGTCACACACCACATGTCGCCCAAGTGCGGTGTTCGTCCCGACAGTTCGACGGCGGCGCGATTGTAGAAGGTGATGCGGCCATCGGCGTCGGTGGTGTACACCGCAGCAGGCAACGCCTCGAGAAGATTGCGCATGTGCCGTTCGCTTTCGCGGAGCTGGTTTTCCATCCGCCGCGCCAGCGTGACGTCCTGCAGCACTCGCACGCCATAACGAAACGTACCGTTGGCGTCTCTCACCGAGGAACTGTGGATGTCGAGGTAAACGACCTCGCCATCGGGCTTCACGGCGCGCTTGCGAAGCACGTAGTTATCAAGTTCACCGGCCACTTGGCGGGCGTACAATCCGGCGTCCTGCGGGATGCAATCCGGGTGGGTATAGTCCAGGAATGTCATCGACAGGAGCTGTTCCCGCGAGCGGCCCAGCATGTTGCACAGGGCGTCGTTGACGCGGAGCAAGCGACCGTCGACGTCGGCCTCGGCAATACCGATGGTCGCCGCTTCATAGGTCGCCGAAAGTCGGTCATCGCTGTCCTGGCGCGCCGCCTCGGCTGCATGGACACCGCTCCGGTCTATGGTGAAGCAGCGCGTATTGAAGAGTTTCCCGTCTTCGAACCGGCCATTGGAAGTGATCATGACATGCTTGATCGAGCCGTCCTTTGCCCTCAGTCGCGCCGGGTAGCTTTGCAGGCAGTCGCCGCTGCCCAGCTTGGTGAGGATGTCGCCGATAACCGGTTCGTCGACATGAAACTCGGTGATGTGGCGGCCGATGTACTCGTCGGCCGAATAGCCCAGCAGCGCCAGCTCCGCCTTGTTGGCGCGCAGGATAATGCCTTCGCTGCTGACGATATGCAGGCCCACCGCGCTGTTTTCGAAAAAGTCTTCCAGGTCGGCGCTCTTGCGCCGAAGCTCTTCGGCCATGGCGTGGTGCGCCGAAACGTCCTGGAAGCAGTTGATCACCCCTTGAATGACGCCTCGGCAATCCTTGAGCGCGCGGATGTTCATCAGCGCCACGAACCGCGAGCCATCCGGGCGCTCGATGAGCACTTCCTGATTGCGCGAGGCAATGCCGGTATTGAGCGCCAAGGCGGTCGGGCAGTGTTCGAATGCCAGCGGCCTACCGTCGGTCAGGAACAGTCGATGGGCGCCGCAGAAACGGTCACCGTTCTCCCCAAGTGCCGGCGCCCTTCCCCATAGCTCGGCCGCCTCACTGTTGTACCTGACGAGCCCCCCCTTGCGATCACAGAGGTACACCGCACCAGGAATGGCATCGAGTGCGCTCGTCCCCATCGCGATCAAGCTTTCGTACTCGCTTGGTGTACGCGTTTCCCTGGGTAGCTCTTCAATGTTCGACATCAGTCATCCTCAAGCCGCCTGGCTGAAACCTTTCACAGGGCATCAATGGATGTCTAGATCCCTATTCACCGGGCGAGTTCAGGAAAACTCAATCTCACAGCCTCGCGCCTCAAAACTTGAAGAGCGCCTGCGGTGCCTGGACCATTAACGCATGCATCCGCGACGCCGAACACTCCAATGCACGCAACTGCGCCATGACCGTCTCGAAGCCGACATGCGCTTCATGCTGAGTGTGCGGCCAATCGCTGCCCCACACCAGGCGTTCGGGGCCAAAACTGCGTTCCAGCACCGCCAACGAAGCGCGGGCGAACTCAAGGTTTCGCGGGGCCGTTGCACCCAATCGATAGATACCGGACACCTTCATCCACACCTGCCCGCCCTGCCCCAGCGCCATCAATTGGGCAAAGCCAGGTTGATCCAACCCCAGACGCGCATCCGGGCGACCGAAGTGATCGACCACCAACCGGACGCCAAACGGCAACAGTTGACCGATCAGCCCCGGCAAGTCCGCCAGGTTGGCATGCAGCTCGACATGCCAATCCAGTTCGGCGAGATGACGCAAAAAAACGTTCCAGGCAACGTCACGAAAATCAGGCAACGCCTTGCCCATCAGGTTCAAGCGCACACCGACCACCCCCAGCCGGGCCATGTCGTCCAGCTCGGCCCGGCCGACGTCTCGCTCCACCACCACGACCCCGCGTAACTGCTCCGGTGCTTGCCGTAGCGCGGCCAACAGGTAGCGGTTATCGGTGCCAAGAAAGCTCGGCTGCACCAACACCCCATGACTCAAGCCGTGGACGTGCAGGTGGCTCAGGTATTGAGCGAGCGTAGCGTCATAGTCAGGCGTGTAGCGCCGGACAGCCGCCAGTTCCAGCCCGCGGCTGAACACGTGGGCGTGGCAGTCAATGCCGGTGATCGGCGTAGTACGGATATCAAGCATGGGTTTCATCTATCGAAAATAAGGAAAATCAGGCTCGGGCGCCCTGGCCGTCACTCTCCACCACAGGCGCCGATGCCGCAGTGGCTTCCAGGCTGCGGCCGCGGGTTTCCGGCAGGCACAGCGCCGCGATCACCGCCACGCCGTAGGCGATCCCGGCGTCGATGCCAATGGCCGAGCCCAAGGACATGGAATCGCTCATGTGACCGACCAGGAACGGGAACATCGCCGAGAGCACCCGGCCAAAGTTGTAGCAGAACCCCACGCCGGCACCGCGCACATCCGCCGGATACAACTCGTTGAAAAACGCTCCTAGGCTCGCCGGAATACCGGCCGCGAAGAAGCCGAGCGGGAACCCCAGGAACAGCATCTGGGTGTTGGTCAACGGCAGGAACACATAACACTGCACGGTGACCACGCAGCACAGCGCGAACAACACGATGTTTTTCCGACGACCAATGCGATCGATCAACAGGCCACTGACTACGCAGCCGCACCAGAAGGCAAAGATGATCACTGCCAGGTAGCCGCCGGAGTTGAGCACCGACAGGTTGCGCTCGGTCTTGAGGAAGGTCGGCAACCAGGTCATCACGGCATGGTAACCACCGTGCGCCCCTAACCCCAGCAACCCGCCAAACAAGGTCACACGGATCAACTCGGGGCGAAAGATGCCGGCCAGGGATTTGAAGAAACTTTGCGGGATGACATTGTCTTTTTTCAGGCGCTGGAAACTGTCGGGCTCTTCAACGTTGCGCCGCACCCAGATGATCAGGAACGACGGCAGCAAGCCCACGACGAACATCACCCGCCAGGCCATGTCTTGCGGCACGAGGGAGTAGATCAGCGTGAAGACGCCGACCGCCAGCCCCCAACCCACCGCCCAGGCGCTTTGTACCGTGCCCATGACCTTGCCGCGATACTTGGGGTTGATGGTCTCGGCCATCAATACCGCACCGGCGGCCCATTCCCCGCCAATCCCGAAGCCCTGCAGCGCCTTGACGATCAACAGCTGGTGGAAGCCTGTGACGAACGCCGACAGGAAGGTGAAGAACGAAAACCACAAGATCATCCACTGCAGCGTGCGCACCCGACCGTAACGGTCCGACAACGTCCCGCCGACCCAGCCGCCAATGGCCGAAGTGACCAGGGTCACGCCGCTGACCAGCCCGGCATCGCCCTTGCTCAAGGCGAACGCGGCGATCAACGCCGGGATCGCCAGGCCGAACATCTGTACTTCCAAGGCGTCGAGCGACCATCCGCCGAAACAGGCCCAAAACGTTTTGCGCTCCCGCGCAGTGACTTGGCGATACCAACTGAACATGATTGTTATCCTTATGGGTGGAACGAAAGGCAGCCGAGAGCGAACCGCGCCGCTACAGGGCCAGTCATGACAAACAAAACGGTAGGGACAGCGGCGACCGACTCGCCGCTAGCCGGGTCGGGTCAGCGAATTTCCACGCTGTAGCGAAAGTGCTCGGCATGCCCGCGAGAGCGTCGCCACTCCAGGGGATTGCCGGCGTAATCCCGCGCCAGACGCTCGATCACCACCACCGGGCTGTTGACCGGCACTTGCAGCAATCGCGCGTACACCTCATTCACCGATTCGGCGGTGAGGGTTTCTTCGGCATAGGCGACCACCTGGCCGCAAACCTCTTCATAAATGGGGTAAAGCAACGGGCCCTTTTGACTCAGGTCGATTTCGAGCAAGGTTTGGAAGCGGCTACGGGGCAACCAGATTTCTTCGGCGAGCACCGGCTCCACTTCCAGCAGACGCACTCGCACGATACGAATCACCGGAGCGTCGGCCGGTAGCCCCAGCGCCTGGGCCACCGCCGAAGGCGCGGCCACCGGCTCCACCGACAGGATCCGGCTCTCGGGAACCCGGCGTTCGCCTGAAGCGCTTTGAAAGCGGAAAAAACGGAACAGCGACGATTGGAATTGCGGCCGGCGAATGAAAGTACCGCGCCCTTGCTGGCGCTCCAGGACGCCCTCGCTGACCAGCGCATCGATGGCCTTGCGCACCGTGCCGGTAGACAACTGGTATTCGGCTGAAAGTGCCGCCTCAGTAGGAATCGCCTCCCCCGGACGCCAACGGTTATTGGCGATCTGCTCAGCCAATTGGTCGCGTAAACGTTGATACAGCGGCAGGCGGGCATCACTGGAGAGAGATTTCATCGACCTTATTCACCTTGTTATCTAGTCATATATATGAATATGGACGCGAGTATTTGCTCAAGGCTGATGGATTGTCAAGAATGCCCGGGCTAGCTGGCTGACGAATGACCGACGGCAACCGTGGCAAGCGGTAGCCAGACCCGAACCTCAAATCCCTCCTGCCGGTCTCTTGCCGGAGATAACAGTTCGATTCGTCCATTGATGCCCTGCACAATCGTCTTGACGATCGCCAACCCCAATCCCGCGCCACTGGTTTCACTCTGGCCGCGCACGAAACGTTCGGTCAGGTGCTGCAGGACGGCCACCGGTACCACCGGTCCGCCGTTGATCACCCGCAGCAGCGCCTGGTCCGTGAGGGTGACTTCGATGGGTTGATCCATCGCACCGTACTTCAATGCGTTCTCGATCAGATTGCGCAACAGGATGCCGAAGGCATCCGGGTCGAGGGTCGAATACACATGGGCCTGGGCAGGAAGTTGCAGCGCGATCTGGCGGGTGCTGTTGTGCCGCCATTCATCCACCACGTGAGCCAACAACGGGACCAGGTCCTGAGGCGTTTGCGAGAGCAGGCCGCCCCCTTCAGCCTTGGCCAATTGCATGAGTTTTTCCGATAACCGGGCCAATTCGCGCAAGGCGCTTTCGATCTTTTTCACACGCAAACGCAACGGACCTTCAGGGGCCTCCTGGTACAGCCGCTGGACTTGCGCCAGTGTCGCGGCCAATGGTGTACGCAGCTCATGTGCGCTGTTGGCGGTGAAGCTGCGTTCGGCCTCCAGGGCTCTGCGCAAACGCTCCAGCAGGCGGTTGACCGCATCCGCCAAGGGGTTGATTTCTGCCGGCAACCGCGACACCTTGATCGGCGACAGATCACCCACGCCACGGGCCTCTACCGCGTAACGATAGGCCAGCACGCTGCCCAGGCTCATGCGCACCAATAGCCAGGTCCCCAACAGGCTGATGGGGACCAGCGCCAGTAACGGCCACAACAAGGTAAACAAGGCCTGTCGTGCGGCCTCGCGGCGATGGCGCAACGGCTCGGCGACTTCGATGAATACCGTCTCACGCAGCGCACTGGCGCCATACAGACGGTACTTTCCAATCGTGGAGAACCCCTCGGCCGGGTGTTTGCTGAAGATCCGCGGGTTGGCATCGTGGGACTGCATCAGGACCTTGCCTGCGGCATCGCGCACCAGATAAGTCAGGTGCTCCTTGTGCATCTTCAGGGTGGCGACCTGTTGCACCTCCCCCGGGTTTTCCCGGTTGCTGATTTCCAGTACGGCCAGGGGAAGGATGCGTTGGGCGGTCTCCTCCAGTGCGCTGTCAAAGGCCTCGTTCAGCTCATGTTGCACCCCGCGCCAAGTGCCGATTGTCGCCATCAGCCAGAGCAACGTCATGCCCAGCGTCAGTCCCAGGCCCAAACGTTTTTGCAGGCTGAAGGTCGTCTTCATGCCGACACCATCCGGTAACCCATGCCCCGCACGGTCTCGATCAGGTCGCGCCCGAGTTTCTTGCGCAATCGACTGATGTAGACCTCGATCGTGTTGCTTTCGATTTCGGCGCCAAAGGCGTACAGACGATCTTCGAGTTGCCCCTTGGACAGCAGCGCGCCGGGGCGCTGGATGAAGGCCTCCAACAGCGCCCATTCCCGGGCCGTGAGGTCCACGGCCACGTCGGCCCGATGCACCGTACGGGCAGCCATGTCGACGTGCAGCTCACCGAGCCTGATCTGGGGGTTGGGATTGCCGCTGTAACGACGGGCCACCGCAGCCACACGGGCCGACAGTTCAAACAGGTCGAAGGGTTTGACCAGGTAATCGTCGGCACCGGCATTGAGGCCGGCGATTCGATCAGAGATCTGGTCCTGGGCCGTCAGGATGATCACCGCAGTCGCGTCACCTGCGCTGCGTCGTTGACGCAGGAAGTCCAGCCCTCGACCGTCCGGCAACATCAAGTCAAGCAGGATCAAGTCATAAGCGGTCGTGCTCACGCTGCTGCGGGCTTGGGCAAGGTTCTGCACCCAGTCAACGGCATGGCCGTCATCGGCGATCTGTTCGCGCACCGCATCTCCCAGCCTTGGCGAGTCCTCAACCAATAAAACCCGCATCGGGCAGCTCCTGTCATCGTGGTTGTGCCGCACCTTAGCGGCCTTACCTGACGTGAATCTGAAGATTCAGCTGGCTGTCAGGAATGCCCCGTAGGGTATGCCCACAACGAAACCCCGGCAGGAGACAGATCATGAAATCAGGTTTTATCGCCAGCACTGCGCTGATAAGTGTGCTGGCCAACGGTTACGCCTTGGCCGATGACGACTGCGGCGAACCGGTCAACGACTGGCAGCCACGGGAAACCCTGCGCCTGCAGGTGGAACAGCGGTACGGCTGGACGGTGCAGCGCATCAAGGTCGACGACGGCTGTTACAAGCTCAAGGGCCTGGACCGCCAGGGCAATGTCATCGAAGCCCGCTACACACCAGCGTCGCTGCACCTGCGCGAGCTCGAGATCTACTTCCGGGACGATGACGATGCCAGCGCTTACCTCGCCCCTGCGCCCGCGCCGTGACATTTCGACGCGTTGATCCTGCCGTTCAGGTTGCTGTCAGCAAGCAGGTCCAGGCTCTCGCCCCAACGATCAAAAGGACAACCCCCATGAAAAAAATCATCGCTGCAACCTGCCTCGCCGGCGCCATTATCCTGCCGGGGCTGGCTCAGGCCCGTGAAGTAACCCTCACCACCCAGCTCAAGCGCTACAGCGGCAACGATGCGTACCTGGCGATCTACGTCACCGACGCCAGCGGCCAATACCAGAAAACCCTCTGGGTGGCCGGCAAAAAGGCCAAGTACTACAAGCACCTGGCCGACTGGGCCCGTGGAAGCAAGCTGAACCCCAGCGAGTACGACGGCGTCAGCGGCGCCAGCGTCGGCAGTGGGGACACCCTCAAAGTCAGTGTCGAGCTGGCAGACACGCTGATCGATGCCGGGTATCAGATCCGTATCGATAGCGCCGTCGAGGATAAGCGTGATGCCCGGGCCGACGTCAGCGTGGCCCTGACTTCGCAAGGCGCAGGCAAGCCAGTGGCGGGCAATACCTTTGTCGAATCCTTTACCTACGATCTGTAGCACCTGCCATCTGCGGAGGCCGAACATGCTTCGCCAGCTCCACGCCCTACCCGGTTTGATTGCCGCCCTTTTGGTCATGGTATTGGCCATCAGCGGCGCGATATTGTCTGTCAATCCGGCCCTTGAACGCCTGGACAACACGTCCACTGCGGTCGGGCAGGTCAATGTCGCTCAGTTGGCGGGACGCGTCGCCGGACACTTTCCAGCGGTGGAGCAGATCCAGCGTACGGCGTCCGGGACGGTCATCGTCTACTACAACCGTGACGGCCAGGTCGGCGCCGAAGAGGTCGACCCGTTGACCGGTCAAGGCTTGGCACCTTACGAGCCCGGCACCGTCTCTCGCTGGATGAAAGAGCTGCACCGCTCGCTGTTCCTCGGGACGCCGGGCCATGGGGTTGCGGGGGTCGGCGCGCTGGCCATGCTCATGCTGTCGGTGTCCGGGGCGCTGTTGCTGGTTCGGCGGGTCGGCGGCTGGCGCAACCTGCTGCGTCCCCTGCGGGGCAACTTCAGCCAGCGCTGGCATGCTGAACTCGGGCGCCTGGCGCTATGGGGGCTGTTGTTGTCGACCCTGACCGGGCTCTATCTGTGCGCCGTGACGTTCGACTTCATCACCGATGGCAGCCAGCTCGAGCCCGCATTCCCCGAGCACGTCAGCAGCGCCCCAGCCCTGCCGGTGGCGAACCTGCGCGCCTTGGCTTCAATCGATCTGAATGACCTGCGCGAACTCGTCTACCCCAGTCCCAATAACCCGCAAGACGTGTTTTCCCTGCGCACAACCCAGGGCGACGGCTATGTAGACCCGGCCAGCGGCACCCTGCTGTCCTATCAAGCCCATGACGGGATGCACACCGTCTACGAATGGATCTATCGATTGCACACCGGCGAAGGACTGTGGTGGCTCGGCCTGTTACTCGGCCTTAGTGCACTCTGCGTGCCGCTGATGAGCATCACCGGCATCCTGATGTGGTGGCGTCGCCGCAAAGCCGCGCCGAACATCCGTCATGACAGCCCCGCGCAATCCGCCGACACCGTGATCCTGGTAGGCAGCGAAACCAACAGCACCTGGGGCTTTGCCAACACGTTGCATGAAGCCTTGCATCAAGCCGGCCACCGCGTTCATAGCGCGGCAATGAATCAATACACCAACGCCTGCATCAACGCGCAACGGGTGTTTATCCTCACCGCAACCCACGGTGACGGCAATGCCCCGGCCTCGGCTTCGCAGTTTCTGGCCCAACTGGCCAGCACCGGCCTGAAACCCGGCCAGGCGTTTGCCGTGCTGGGTTTTGGTGACCGCCAGTTTCCACGGTTCTGTCAGTTTGCCCACCAGGTGCAGGATGCCTTGTCGCAGGCCGGTGGCACGCCGTTGATCGGACTGGAAACCATCAACCGCCAGTCCTCCCAGGAATTCGCGCGCTGGGGCCACGCCGTGGGTGAAGTGCTGGGGCATGACTTGACACTGATCCACACCGCTCAGCCGCCACGCACCCATCAACTGATCCTGGTCGAGCGCATTGCCTATGGTGAACAGGTCGGCGCGCCCACCCACGTGCTACGTTTCAAAGCCTCAGGGACATTACCGGCCTTTGAAGCCGGAGATCTGGTCGGCATCCTGCCCCCTGGCAACCCCCTCCCTCGGTTCTACTCGCTGGCCAGCAGCTCACAGGACGGCGTGCTGGAGATCTGCGTACGCAAACACAAAGGAGGTCTGTGTTCATCATTCCTTCACAGCGTGGAGATCGGGGCGACCATCGACGCCTTTATCCAACCGAACCCACAATTTCGCCCAGCGTCGGGAGCGCATCCAGTGATCCTGATCGGCGCCGGTACCGGCATCGGCCCACTGGCCGGTTTTATCCGGAATAACAAGGCCCACCACCCCATGCACTTGTATTGGGGCGGACGTAACCCAGCCTCGGACTTCCTCTACGAGGCCGAGCTCAACCATTACCTGGCTGACCGTCGCCTGACGGCATTACACGCGGCCTTTTCCCAGGTCATGGACCGTTCCTACGTGCAAGACCGACTGATCAGCGACGCCCTGATGTTGCGTCGGCTGATCGAAAAAGGCGCCCAGGTACTGGTTTGCGGCGGTCGCGAGATGGCCAAGGGGGTGATGCTGGCGCTGGATGAAGTGCTGGCTCCCCTCAACCTGAATGTGCGGACCCTTAAGGCACAAGGACGTTATCGTGAAGACGTCTACTGATTTGCAACGCTACAGCCTGAACGGCGAAACCATGGGCTCGCGCTATACCGCCCTGTTCTATGCCGAAACCGAACTCGACACCCGCCCGATCAGTCACAGCCTGGCGCACGCCGTGGGCCGGGTGGACCAGCAAATGTCTACCTGGAAACCCGATTCGGACCTCAATCGTCTCAACAACGCACCTTTGCAAGAATGGATAGCGGTGCCCGAGGAACTGACCACGGTATTGGCGGCGGCGCTGCGCGTCAGCCGGCAATCGGACGGCGCCTTCGACATCGCCGTTGGTGATCTGGTGGACGCCTGGGGCTTCGGTCCCGAGGAGCTGTCTATCACCGAACCGGCGTTCGATGGGTTGCCTGCGCCAACTCGACGCTCGACTAGTGCAGCGTTGGTCGTTGATTCACAACGCAACCAGGTGCGCAAACAGGCACCGCTTAACCTCAATTTGAACGGCATTGCCAAAGGTTTTGGGGTCGATGAGCTGGCCCGCTGCCTGGACAGGTTTGGCATCACACGCTACCTGGTAGGCATCGACGGCGAGATGCGCGCCCGCGGCAGCAAACCTGATGGGCAACCCTGGGTCGTGGCCGTGGAAAAACCCCGTCGGGGCGTGCGTGAGGTCATGGGTGTGATGGAGCTCAGCGACGCCGCCATCGCCACCTCCGGGGATTATCGACACTGGGTCGACGTCCGTGGGCAATCTTTCGCCCACACAATGAACCCGGCCACCGGCACCCCGCTGTGCAACGCACTCGCGGCCGTCACGGTGGTGTCGACCTCATGCATGCTCGCTGACGCTTGGGCCACAGCGTTGATGGTACTGGGCGAAATCCAAGGCCCCCGTTTGGCACAGGAGCGAGGGATGGACGCATTGTTCGTCGTGCGCGACGGTTTGCAGCTCAAGGAAATAGCCATTGTCGGTGGACAGTTGCAAGCTCAGGTCCAAACGCGCTGACGCCGAGTCACAGGTGTCGAGTCAAAAGAACGGCCACTCATGCACCAGCCGGAGAAGGTCAACATGCACTCGCCTCATACCGCAGAACTTGCAACCACATGCTGAGTGAGTGCAGCGCCCAGTGCTGTACCTGAACGCAATTAACAACGTTTAACTCGCACGCTCACGCCCCGCGCCCAAGAATGAAGCCCTCTGCCCAGACCTGTTTTTCAAGCGGGAAGCTGCCGACCCACCGTGCGGTGCGCCAGGCATTTCCCGCTGACACGGTCCCTTTGACATGGAAATTAAGCATGTTGCCTGCACCACACCACTCAACCGCCGCCCTGAAGCCGCTCTGGCTGCTTGCCCTGCTCACAAGCGGCACCGCACCGGCGATGGCAGCGGAACTCGCGCAAAGCACGCCTGGCTTTCTCGACGGGGCGACGCTGCAAGTCCTCAGCCGTAACTTCTACCTCAACAATGACTATCGCGCCCCGACCCCGGCAGGCAAAAGCTACAAACAGGAATGGGCCCAGGGCTTCATCGCCTCGTTCGAGTCCGGTTTCACCCCCGGCACGATCGGCGTAGGCATCGATGCCCACGGGTTCCTGGGGTTGAAACTGGACGGCGGCAAGGGGCACTCCGGAACGGGATTATTGCCGCTGGATGAGAACGGGCGAAGCGAGGACCACTACTCCAGTGCCGGCGGTGCGCTGAAATTCAACGCCTCACGCACCACCCTGGCGGTCGGCGAAATGACTGTGCAGAGCCCGGTATTCGATACCGCAGACAAGCGCCTGCAACCCGAATACGCCAGCGGCCTGCTACTCTCCAGCCGCGAGTTCGAAGGGGTCGACCTGCAAGCGGGTCACTTCAGTGCGTTCAAGAATCAGGACGCCTCGACCAGCAAGGGTGATTTTTCCGGGTATGGGGCGACGACGCGCCACGGCGTCATCGACTTCATCGGCGCCGACCTGCTCAGCGGCCAAGCCCTGGGCGGCGCGCTCTACGCCTCCGAACTGAGCGATACCTGGCGCCAGTACTATGCCAACCTGCATGCCACCGTTGGCGAACTGTTCCTCGACGGCAACCTGTATCACACCCGCGACGATGGCAAGGCCATTGCCGGGGCCATCGACACCACAGCCTATAGCCTGAGCGGCAAGTACCGGTTCAATGCCCAGGCGTTCACCCTGGCCTATCAGAAAATCAACGGCGACACGCCCTTCGATTTCGTCGGCGGCGACTCCATCTACCTGGCCAACTCGATCAAATATGCCGACTTCAACGGCCCCGGCGAGCGCTCGTGGCAAGCGCGCTACGACCTCGACCTGGGCACCTTGGGCATCCCCGGCCTGAGCTTCATGGCCCGCTATGTGACTGGACGCGGGATAGACGGCAGCCATGCTCCCCAAGGCGGCGCCTACAACCCGTTCGATAGCGACACAGGCACTTACAGTCCGCAACAAGGCGCTGGCGCACGCCATTGGGAGCGCGACCTGGACCTGCACTACATCGTGCAGTCAGGCCCGGCCAAGGACCTGTCGTTGCAACTGTCCCACGTCACCCATCGCGCCAACAGCAGCCAGGGCGGCGATGACATCGACCGGCTGTATATCGTCATCCAGTACCCGCTCAAGCTGGGGCCGTTCTGACCCTCGCGCGTCAGGAAACCGAAGGTGGACGAACACGCGCAGCGCCCGCCTGTTGCCCATGCCCCATATATCCGCTGATTACTTACGCAAGGCCTTATCGTCGGTCATCCGAGTGGCCCGGATGCTTGCCTCCTCGGCGGTACGTTGGGCCTGCTCGGACATTATCTGGGCCTGCTCAGCCTTCCTGTAGGCCTCATCCGCCCGGAGCCTTGCCGTTGCAGCGTTATTTTCCGCCGACTCCAGTCGGGCATCCACTTCTTGGGCGAGCTTGTTACAGCACCCGGCAGTGGTTGCCAGAAAAATGCTCATTAATACGACAGGTAAGTATCGATTCAAGGCCATGGTTATTTCCTCGGTTAAGCGCAGCAGGAAAAACGGCTAGCAACTGGCTCGAGTATCTGGCAACACCCTCTGCCCACTCTGATCCTTGTCAACTGCATGGCTCGTCCGACGCCCACACCGTGACTCACTTGAACCGAGTTGATTTAGCTCAATGTCTTTGCAGCCCTCAGGCGTAGAAAAAGCAAACCAGGGAGCCGGCGATCTCCCCGACCATTTATGCGCGGCCTGTTCGTCCGAGGCCTTTTATTGAGTCGAGGCCATGAAAAAAAACCACCAATGGAACCTGTCCTACTTCTTCATTGCGCTGGCCGTGTTCAGCCTGGTGCAGTTCCTGTTTTTCGAACGCCCCGCGGTGCAGGTCATCCCCTATAGCCAGTTTCTGCAATTGCTGAACAATCGGCAGGTCAGCGATCTACGGGTAGAGAAGGACCAGATCCGCGGCCAGTTGCAGGAACCCATCGACGGCCACACCCAGTTCGCGACCGTGAGGGTGGAACCGGCACTGGCGGCGGATCTCGCCCACTCGGGGGTCGGGTTCACCGGCATCAACGAAAACACCTTCCTCAGTGGCCTGCTGGGCTGGTTGCTGCCCTTCGTGCTGATCATGGTGATCTGGCATTTCCTGTTTCGTGGGCTGGCGGAAAAACAGGGCATGGGTGGTTTGATGAACATCGGCAAGTCCCGCGCCAAGGTGTTCGTCGAACGCGATACCGGCGTGACCTTTGCCGACGTTGCCGGCATCGACGAAGCCAAGGTCGAGCTGGTGGAGATTGTTTCTTTCCTCAAGGACAAGGCGAAATACGCACGCTTGGGGGCGCACATTCCCAAAGGTACATTGCTGGTCGGTCCGCCAGGCACCGGCAAGACCCTGGTTGCCAAAGCCATCGCTGGAGAGGCCGGCGTGCCCTTCTTCTCGATATCAGGGTCGGAATTCGTCGAGATGTTCGTGGGTGTCGGCGCCGCTCGCGTGCATGACTTGTTCGAACAGGCCCGACAGGCCGCGCCCTGCATCATTTTTATCGACGAGCTCGATGCGCTGGGCAAAATGCGCGGCGTCGGCGTCCTGGGCGGCAATGACGAAAAAGAGCAGACCCTCAACCAGCTGTTGGCAGAACTGGATGGGTTCGACCCGCGTGAAGGGGTCGTGCTGCTGGCGGCGACCAACCGCCCCGAGGTATTGGACCCGGCGCTGTTGCGAGCCGGCCGGATCGATCGACAGATCCTGATCGATCGCCCCGACCGTAAAGGCCGGCAGGCGATCCTCAAGGTTCACCTGCAGAAGATCGTCACTGGCCAGGACCTCGATAGCGAGCGTATCGCCGACATCACCACGGGTTTTACTGGCGCAGACCTGGCCAACCTGGTCAACGAGGCCGCCATCATCGCCACTCGACGCGGTGCCGAAACGGTCAGCCTCGACGATTTCACCGCGGCCGTGGAGCGCATCGTTGCCGGGATCGAACGCAAGAGCAGCCTGTTACATCCCGATGAACGCCAAGTGGTGGCCTACCACGAAATGGGGCATGCGTTGGCGGCCAGCAACCTGCCGGACATGGACCCGGTCCATAAGGTATCGATCGTGCCGCGCGCCATTGGCTCGCTGGGCTATACCCTGCAACGACCGACGGAAGATCATTTTCTCGTCAGTTGCCAGATGCTCAAGGACCGCATGGTCGTGCTGATGGCGGGACGTGCCGCCGAATGCCTTGCCTACGGCCAAGTCTCGACCGGAGCCGCTGATGACCTGGCCCACGCCACGGATATCGCCCGACAGTTGATCACCCGCTTTGGCATGAGCACAGAGCTTGGCCTGGCGGTGCTGGAACGCAAAAGTGCCAGTTACCTGGGCGAGCGCACGGAAATGGGTGACAAGGACTACTCGGAACAAACCGCCAGGGAAGTCGACCTGGGTATCCGCGCCTTGCTCGCTGAAGCCTATCAACGCGCCAGGACACTGCTGGAAAGCCACCGGGAAGACCTCGACGCCGGGGCCCATCTGCTGGTGGAAAAGGAAACCCTGACACCTGAAGAGTTTGCCCCGCTCCTGCCACTCAAACGCGCTGCGCTGGCTTTGCGACTGGTTTGACAGCGCCTGGCCGTTGATCGATCGGTCACGGCGTGAACGAATCCAACGCCCCCCCCTGTACGCCCACCCACGACGCAATAGCGTCATCTACAAGTCCCATAGTGAAGGTTTGCACCCCCATCCTTTGTACCCGTTCTGCGTCTATCGATAGCCGGTATGGCTTTAGGTGACAAAAAACAGGCACGGCTGAGTTGTTGTTCTATGCTTGCCCCAACTATAGGAAATTTTCCCCATGGCCGAGTCCGAACCGCGACTTCTGCACGTGCATGCTCTCAAGACCGCTTGCTCGAACTGCAGCGTGCTTGAGCTGTGCCTGCCCATTGGCCTGACGGGCGGTGAAGTCGAGCGCCTCGACACCCTGATCGCCCAGCGAGTGAAGGTCAAGAAAGGCGCAGCGCTGTATCGCACCGGCGACCCGCTGCGCTCGTTGTATGCGGTGCGATTGGGTTTCTTCAAGACCAGCGTCCTTTCGGTAGACGGTCGCGAACAGGTCACCGGTTTCCAGATGCAAGGCGAAATGCTTGGCCTGGACGCCATCAGCACCGATCGCTACGCCTGTAATGCCATTGCCCTGGAAGACAGCGAAGTCTGCCCGCTACCCTTCAACCTCCTGGAAAAACTGGCCCACGACTTACCGTCGTTGCAGCACAACCTGAACAAACTCCTCAGCCAGGAAATCGTGCGCGACCACGGCATGCTGTTGATGCTCGGCAACATGAACGCCGACGAACGCCTGGCGGCGTTTCTATTGAACCTGTCCCAGCGGCTTAACATGCGAGGTTATTCCTCCAGGGAATTCGTGCTGCGCATGAGCCGCGAAGCCATCGGCTCCTACCTGGGCCTGCGCCTGGAAACCATCTGCCGGGGCATCGCCCACCTGCGCCAGGAGGAACTGGTGGACATGCATGGGCGCAATGTCACGATTCTGGACTTGCCCGGCCTCAAGCAAAAAGTCGCCGGTTGTCATCGTCATGCGGAACTGTGATGCCTGCTCTGCATGACATCTGATCTACGTCAATACCCCTCCACGCCTTCAAGCCGAGATTAAGACTCAGCGTTCGAACCTTTGCATCGACGAAGGTTACCGAACCTCCCGTCTCATGGAGGCTTTGATCATGGCAACGCACCTGCAAGGTACAGAACCGGTCATCCCGACCGTCACACCTCACCCTTTGGCCGGCAGTTTGCGAAAGGTCGAGCCCAGACGCCTGTCGCTGAGTTTGTTGATCGCTCTGGTCGTCGGTTCGATGATCGGCAGCGGCATCTTCAGCCTGCCCCAGAACATGGCAGCCAGCGCCGGTGCCGGAGCGATCCTGATCGGCTGGCTCATCACCGGGGTGGGCATGCTCTCGCTGGCCCTGGTCTACCAGACTCTCTCCAACCGCCAACCGGAACTGGACAACGGTGTGTTTGCCTACGCCCGTGCCCTGGGTGGCGAATTCCTCGGTTTCAATTCGGCGTGGGGCTATTGGATCAGCGCCTGGATCGGCAATGTCAGCTACCTGGTGATTCTGTTCGCTGCGCTCAGCTACTTTTTCCCCGTGTTTGGCGAAGGTAATAACAAAGCCGCGATCGTTGGCGCTTCTGTGGTGCTGTGGGCATTGCATTGGATGATCCTGCGCGGGATGCGCACCGCCGCCAAGGCCAACGCCCTGACGACGATCGCCAAGGTGGTGCCGTTGCTGTTGTTCATCGGGCTGGTCATTGCCGCGTTCTCCAAGGACACCTTCATGGTGGATTTCTGGGGCACGCCGGCACTGGGCAGTACGCTGGACCAGGTCAAGAGCACCATGTTGGTGACGGTCTGGGTGTTCATCGGTATTGAAGGCGCCAACGTATTCTCCGCCCGGGCCGCCGAACGGGCCGACGTCGGCCGCGCCACGGTGATTGGCTTCATCCTGACATTGATGCTGCTGATCGCCGTTTCCCTATTGTCCCTGGGCATCCTCAGACAGCCCGAACTGGCCGCGCTGAAGAACCCTTCCATGGCCGGTGTACTGGAAGCGGTGGCCGGGCCTTGGGGCGCGGTGCTGATCAGTATTGGCCTGATTGTGTCAGTGGGCGGCGCGCTGCTGGCCTGGACGCTGTTGGCAGCCGAATCGGTGTTCACCCCGGCCAAGGAAAAGGTCATGCCGCGCCTGCTGGCCACGGAAAACCAACACGGCGCACCGGCCAACGCGTTGTGGATCACCAACGGCTGCATCCAATTGTTCCTGTTGCTGACCCTGTATTCGAGTGCCAGCTACCTGGCGCTGATTTCTCTTGCCACCTCGATGATCCTGCTGCCCTACCTGTTCAGTGGCCTGTATGCACTGAAAATGACCTGGCAAGGCCAGACCTACGCCGGCCATCGCGGCCTGCAACTGCGCGACATGGCCATCGCTGTGGTCGCGACGGGCTATTGCGTCTGGCTGCTCTACGCCGCCGGCCCCCGGTACATGCTGCTCAGTGCCCTGCTCTATGCCCCCGGCTCGCTGATCTACCTGAGCGCTCAACGGGCCAGGACGGGCCGGGCCCTCACTGGTTTTGGCTGGGGCCTGCTGCTGGTGATCTGGGCGGCGGCGATCTTCGCCGGCTGGATGCTCTGGTCCGGCCAACTGACTTTGTAAGTTCGCAAGCGTGCATTGACCCGTTCGGCAACGGTATCTGGTCATCTGGCCAGCTACCCGCCCGGATATCACAAAAGAGGAAAATCAAATGTCCAATTCAGTGAAAAAAATGCCGGTCAAAACCGAAGACAACGCTCCGCATCCCGCCAAGATGGACCTCTGGCATCCGCTTGAAAAACTCCGCCAGCAGGTCGACCACCTGTTCGATGACTTCAATCGGGGCACAGCGCTTTCTCCTTTCAGTCGCGGGTTGTTCGATGTCGAGCCCTTCTGGCGTCGCGAGTTCTCCATGAGCAGCCTGCCGGCCGTTGACATCAGCGAGAAGGAAAAGAGCTTTGAAATCACCGCCGAGTTGCCCGGCATGGATCAGAAAGACATCGAAATCCGTCTGGCCAACGGCAACCTGATCATCAAGGGGGAGAAAAAAGACACCAAGGAAGAAAAAAGAAAGGGTTATCACCTGTCCGAACGCCATTACGGCTCCTTCGAACGCGTGTTCAACCTGCCAAAAGGCGTCGACAGCGACAAGATCGAAGCCCAGTTCAGCAAAGGCGTGCTGACGCTGACACTGCCAAAAAAACCGGAAGCACTGAAAGCGGAAAAGGTCGTGCCGATCAAGGCCGACTGATCGCTTTGAGCCCTGCCCCTCGCCGGCCAACGACGAGGGGCTTTTTCATGCCTGTGCTTATTTCAGGCCGAATGCGTCGTTGAAGCGACCACCGCTATCGCGAGCAAGCTCGCTCCCACACTGAACCGTGGCTGGCACAAATCCCGCGACCACAGAAAATCCCCTGTGGGAGCGAGCTTGCTCGCGATAGCGGTGGGTCAGCTGACGATGATGGGGACTGGACTAATGCCTTCGCGAGCAAGCCCGCTCCCACACTGAACCGTGGCGGGTACAAATCCCGTGGGCACAGAAAATCCCCTGTGGGAGCGAGCTTGCTCGCGAAGGCGGTCGTTCAGAGTTCGACGCTATCGCGGTACTCCGGCACCGACACCGACCACCCCAGTTCGTCGCCAATGCGATGGCGCAAGACGTCGGACGCATTGGGTTCGCCATGCACGACATAGGTGTGCCGGGGGGGTGTCTTGAAGCCGCGCAGCCATTGCATGATTTCGTCGGCATCGGCATGGGCCGAGAGCGTTTGCATGGGCACCACTTCGGCATTGATCGGCACGTCCTTGCCATGGATGCGCACCGCAGGCTCACCCGCCACAATTCTCGCACCTCGCGTACCGCCAGCCTGGAAACCGGGCATCAGCAAGGTGTTGATGGGGTTGGGCGCCAGGCTCTTGAGGTGGTGCAGCACGCGCCCGCCGGTGGCCATGCCACTGGCGGCGATGATCACCGCCGGAGTACGTTGCAGGTCCAGGGCCATGGAGTCCTTGACCGAGCGCACAGGATGGGCGATGTGGCACATGCCTTCGCACTCTTCCCTGGAGAGACGATGCTCGTCACCAAAACGCTGGTACAACCGGGTGACGTCGATGGCCATGGGGCTGTTGAGGTAGATCGGGATATCGGGGATCGCCCGGCGTTGTTTCAGGCGATACAGGTGGTACATCAGCAACTGGGCACGGCCAACCGTGAACGAGGGCACCAACGTGATGCCACGGCGCAGCGCGGTGCGAGTGATCACCTCAGCCAATTGATCTTCCGGCGACTCGTGTGGGTGTCGACGGTCGCCGTAGGTCGACTCCACCAGCAGGACATCCGCCTGCTCGATGACTTTCGGCGCGAACATCACCGGATCCTCGGGTCGCCCCAAGTCCCCGGAACACACCAGCGTCACCCCACCAGCCTGGACCTGTACCGTCGCGGCTCCGAGGATGTGCCCGGCGCGACGCAGCAAGATGGTGATCCCCCGGGCGATCTCCACCGGGTGTTCGAATGCAATCGGGCGCAGCAGTTTCAGCGCTCGTTCAGCGTGTTCACGGGTGTACAGCGGGAAGGCCGGCGCGTGTTTGGAAAACCCCTTGCGGTTGGCGTATTCGGCTTCTTCTTCCTGCAAGCGAGCGCTGTCGCGCAGCAGGATCTTCACCAGCTCGCAGGTCGCCGGCGTTGCATAGACGGGGCCGCGATAGCCATTACGCACCAGCACCGGCAGGTAGCCGCTGTGGTCCAGGTGGGCGTGGGTCAGTACGATCGCATCCAGGTCACGCATCGGCAGCTCGAAGGGGTCCCAGTTGTGCAGGCGCAACTGCTTGTAGCCCTGGAACAGACCGCAATCGATCAGGATGCGCTGATCGTCGTGTTCCAGCAGGTACTTGCTACCGGTGACCGTACCGGCGGCCCCGAGAAATGTCATGCGCATGGCGGTGCTCCTGGACAATCGATCGTAAGCCTATTGGTCACATTGTTTGACCTCGTTGCCGTTGATCTTTGTCAACAACCCAGCGGTCAAGTCCGATTCATCACACCGCCAGAACACTGCACGACACCTGGTACAGGATGTGCTCGGTCGTGCTGCCCAGTAGCCCATACAGATCGTCGTGCTGGAATCGCCCCATGACGATCACGTCCACTTCATGCTCCAGGGCAAATTCACTCAGGGCCGAGACCGGATGCCCCAGTAGAAAATGCCTGCGCTCGGCCGGCACACCAAACAGGTTCGCCAGTTCCAGGAAGGTTTTTTCCAGGCTCCTGCGCAGTTCCTTGCTGAGCTGCGACAGCGCCAGGCCGCCACCGCCCGCGTCCCCCAGATAGACTGACGACACCTCATAGGCATGAACCAGATGCAGCTCGGCGTCGCACTGCAAGGCCAGCCCCATGGCCTGGCGGATGATCCGGTCATTCAGCCCGCTGTTCTGGGCAAACGCACTGGAAGGGTCCACCGCCGCGACTACTGTGCGCGGCAGCGCATGACCGGTGGCCCCCACCAGGTACATCGGAACAGGACAGTTGCGCAGCAGTTGCCAGTCCAGCGGGGTGAAAAATGCCCGCTTGAGCATAGGCTCGTGTTGTACCTGCTTGATCAGCAAGTCCGGCTGGATCTGCGTAACGTGTTGCAGGATCTGCTTGCCCATCTTCTGGGCCCATTCCACCTCAGTGGTGATCCGCAGGCCACGGCGGCGCATCTTGTCCGCCTCATCCTCCAACCAATGGCGATGGTCCTGGAGATAGTTCTGCCGCGCTTCCTCACGAGGCCCTTCTTCAAGCAGCGAAAGAATGTCCAGCGAGGGAATCAAGGCGGTGACATGCAAGTGCGCCCCACTGGCCGCCGCCAGGGCCGCGGCGTGATGCAGGGCGGGCGAATGACGTTGTGCCGGGTTGAGGATCAGCAACAGGCGTTGGTACTGGCTCATGATGGGTCTCCAAAGTCGGGCTCGAACGCCACGGCGCAGCGTCGATGCCATGAGGCATGTTGGCCGTCATTGCGGCGTCGGCGTCCAGCGCCAATTCAAGACTTCGGGCATGTCCTGCCCATGCTCGATGAGGTACAACTGATGCTTTTCCATCGTTGCCCAGTAGCGATCCCGAGCGCCGTCCACCAGCGGCTGCAACCGTGGCACACGCTGGATGACATCGAGCGCCAGTTGGTAGCGATCCAGGTGGTTGATGACCGCCATGTCGAACGGCGTAGTGGTGGCGCCCTCCTCCATGAAACCGCGGACATGGAAGTTATCGTGGTTGTGACGCTTGTAGACCAGTCGATGAATCAGCGACGGATAGCCGTGGAAGGCGAAAATCACTGGCTTGTCCACGGTAAACAACCCATCGAACTCGGCGTCCGGCAACCCGTGGGCATGCTGTTGCGGCGGTTGCAGGGCCAGCAGGTCGACGATATTCACCACCCGCACCCGCAGGTCCGGCACGTATTCACGCAGCAGCGTGACAGCGGCCAGGGTTTCCAACGTTGGCACGTCACCGGCACAGGCCATTACCACGTCCGGGTCTTCGTCGTTGTTGCAGGCAAAGGCCCAGCGACCGATCCCGACCGAGCAGTGCCGAACGGCCGAATCGATGTCCAGCCACTGCCATTCCGGCTGTTTGCCGGCCACGATCACATTGATGTAATCGCGGCTCTTGAGGCAGTGATCGGCCACGGACAACAGGCAGTTGGCGTCCGCTGGCAGGTAGATGCGCACCACGTCGGCGCTCTTGTTCGCCACCAGGTCGATGAACCCCGGGTCCTGGTGGGAGAAGCCGTTGTGGTCCTGTCGCCAGACATGGGACGTAAGCAGGTAATTGAGCGAAGCAATCGAGGCGCGCCACGGGATCTGGGCCGCGGTCTTGAGCCATTTGGCGTGCTGATTGAACATCGAATCGACGATGTGGATGAACGCCTCATAGCAGGAAAACAGCCCATGCCGACCCGTCAGCAGATACCCCTCCAGCCAGCCTTCACACACTTGCTCGCTGAGGATTTCCATCACCCGGCCGTCGCACGCCAGGTTCGTATCGCCCGTCTCCAGGGCCGCCATCCAGGCTTTGCCACTGACCTCGTACACCGCATCAAGGCGATTGGAGGCGGTTTCGTCGGGGCCGAACAGGCGGAAATTGGCTGCCCCCAGGTTGTGCTTCATCACATCGCGCACAAAACCACCCAACACCCGGGTGGCCTCTGCCTGCACGCTGCCGGGCGCGCTGAATTGCACGGCGTAATCGGTGAACCTGGGCAGTTCCAAGGGTTTGAGCAGCACGCCGCCATTGGCATGAGGATTGGCGCCCAGGCGCCGATGTCCCGTCGGCGCCAACGCGGCAATGTCCGGCAGCAACGCACCGTTGTCGTCGAACAACTCCTGCGGACGGTAGCTCTGGAGCCATTGTTCCAGTTGCGTCAAATGCGCGGGCAGCTCGAAGTGGCTCAGCGGCACCTGGTGGGCGCGCCAGGTGCCTTCGACCTGCTGGCCATCGACGAATTTCGGACCGGTCCAACCCTTGGGCGTGCGCAGCACCAGCATCGGCCAGAGCTGGCGTTCCAGGGTACGTCCCGACGAATCCGCGCGGGCTGTGCGCTGGATTTCGCGAATCTTGAGCAACATGCCGTCCAGGGTCCTGGCCAGCTGTTGGTGCACCGCTTGCGGATCGTCGCCTTCGACAAAATAAGGATCGTAGCCGTAGCCATACATCAGGGCCGACAGCTCGTCTTCACTGATGCGCGAAAGCAGCGTGGGGTTGGCGATCTTGAAACCGTTGAGATGAAGAATGGGCAGTACGGCGCCGTCACGCCTGGGGTTGAGGAATTTATTGGAATGCCAGCTCGCCGCCAACGTCCCGGTTTCCGCCTCACCGTCGCCGATGACGCAGGCCACGATCAGGTCAGGGTTGTCGAACGCCGCGCCATAGGCATGGGCCAGGGAATAACCCAATTCCCCACCTTCATGGATGGAGCCGGGAATCTGCGCCGAGACATGGCTGGATAAGCCATAAGGCCAGGAAAACTGCCGGAACAGGCGCAACATTCCGTTTTCGTTCTGCTCCACCGAGGGATAACACTGGGTGAAGCTACCCTCCAGGTAGCTCTGGGCGACGATGGCCGGGCCGCCATGACCGGGCCCGGTGATCAGGATCATGTTCAGGTCACGGGACTTGATCAGGTGATTGAGGTGCACGTAAATCAGATTCAGCCCCGGCGTCGTGCCCCAGTGGCCCAGCAAGCGAGGTTTGACGTGCCCCTGTTGCAGTGGTTTGCGCAGCAACGGGTTGTCCTTGAGGTAGATCTGTCCTACGGCCAGGTAATTGGACGCACGCCAGTAGGCGTCAATACCTTCCAGTTGGTCGGGGCTGAGAAAATCGCTCATCACGTCCTCCGCAAAAACACAGGGTTGCCATGCCTGATTCTGGAACGCGGGAATAAGGGTGACTTGATTTACATCAGAACCAGGGACGCTAAGGTCATACAAGGTGCTTGCTCGATGCCCTGGCGCCGCTCACTGGCATGGCGAGCGCCCGCTCACACAGGAGAATGCTCATGCGCGCCATGGTCCTGCACACGATTGGCCAGCCCTTGCAACTGGAAGAACGCCCTCAACCGACGCCGGCCGCCGGGCAACTGCTGATCAAGGTGCAAGCCTGCGGTGTGTGCCGTACCGACTTGCATCTGTTCGACGGTGAACTGCCCCAGGCTCGATTGCCTCGGGTGCCGGGCCACGAGATCGTCGGTGAGGTCACCGCCGTCGGCGCGCAGGTGGCCCCGGACTGGATCGGCCGACGGGTAGGCGTGCCCTGGCTGGGGTGGACGTGTGGCGTGTGTGAGTTCTGCCGCTCGGGCCGGGAGAACCTCTGCGACCAGGCACTGTTCACCGGCTGCCAGCTGGACGGCGGCTATGCCGACTACACCGTCGCCGATGCGCGATTCTGCTTCCCCCTCCCCGATACGCTTGAGGCCGCCGAAGCCGCGCCTTTGCTGTGTGCAGGGCTGATCGGTTTCCGGGCCTTGCAGATGGCGCAAAACGCCCCTCACTTGGGCCTTTATGGCTTCGGCGCCGCTGCGCACCTGGCGATCCAGATCGCCGTGGGCCGGGGCCAGCAAGTCTATGCCTTCACTCGGCCCGGTGACGACCTCGGCCAGGCCTATGCCCGTTCGCTGGGCGCGACCTGGGCCGGGGCATCGGATCAGCTCCCGCCCCATCTGCTGGACGCCAGCCTGATCTTCGCCCCCGTCGGCGAACTGGTGCCGCTGGCCTTGCAAGCCACCGCCAAAGGCGGTTGCGTGGTGTGCGCCGGCATTCACATGAGCGACATCCCTGCCTTCCCCTATCGCCTGTTGTGGCAGGAGCGCAGCGTGCGCTCAGTGGCCAATCTGACCCGCGCGGACGGCCTGGCATTTTTCGAACAGCTCCAGCACACACCCGTGCATTGCAACGTGACCTGCTACCCATTGGTCCAAGCCAACCAAGCGCTGGAGCACCTGAGGAGCGGACAGGTCAACGGGGCCATCGTACTCATCCCTTGACCGCCAGCACACTGCCCGGCACCGAGTACAAGGCCCGTTCTGTCGTGCTGCCAATCAAACGCTCAAGACCGGCGCGGTGCACAGTGCCCATCACCACCACGTCGGCCTCGAATTCGTCGACGAATTCCTGGATAACCGGCACTGGCAAGCCAACGACGAAGTGCCGACGCTCCGCCGGTACGCCACAGCGCCCGGCCAGGCTGATAAACGCCGCATGCAGCGATTCGCGCAGGGCGTCGGCAAAGTCGTCATCCCAAGCCCCGGCCAGCAACGAGGCTTCGCCGTTGAAGGCCGGCGACAGGTCGCAGGCGTACAACAGATGCAGCGAGGCGTCGCATTGCCGGGCCATCGCGGCAGCAGTCTGGACGATGTGCTCGTTCAAGGCATTGGCCTCGGGGTCCGAAGGGTCCACCGCCGCCACGACCCGGCGCGGCAAGCCGTGCACCGCCTGGTTGACCAGATGCACCGGCACCGGACAGTCGCGCAACAGATGACAGTCCAGCGGCGTTGCGAACACACGCTTGAGCAAAGGTTCGAGGGTAACGTCCTTGATCAGCAGGTCAGGCTGGAACTGCTCGACATAGCGCAGGATGTCCAGCAACGGATGGAGCGTCCATACCACGTGAGTCGTCACATCCAGGCCTTCCTCCTTGAGCAGCGCCGCCTCCTCCACCATCCAGCGACGGTAGCGGTGCAGATAGCGCTGCACACTCGCTTCATCGATTTTTTCACCCCATAAGTGGGTGCGCGCCGGCGGTTGGACGAACGCGCACAAGTGCAGTGCGGCGCCGCTGGCCCGGGCCAGGGCACAGGCCCTGCGCATCGCTGCGGAGGGGTGCAGATCAGGTTCGACGATCAATAGCAGACGCTGGTATTGCCCCATCGCACACCTCCATCGGATTGCCCACACGAAATCCCAAACCTCGCACCGGCCTTTTCCGGAGCGATCTTCAGCGTGCGCCCATCAAGGCCCCGGACGGTTTGATCTGAATCAAAGGCCGGGCAATCGACGGGCGGATACGCGGGCACTGATCCAGATCAGAATCGATCGCCGTGGCGGGCGTAGAACAGTACCGAATGCGTAGCTTTTTATCGCACCGCACGTGCACATCCGAGGGAGGATCGCACCATGCTCACTGTCAAAGACCACAACGAACGCGCCGCTGCCCTGTATGCCAGCATCAGTGGCAAACACTGGATCCAGGCACTCAAGGACGGCCGGCATGTCTTGATCCGCCCGCTCAGGGAGCAGGATCGCCAGCGCGAATACGACTTCATCATGCGCCTGTCACCGGAGTCCCGGCACATGCGCTTCCTGGCGCAGATCAATGAGCCGGGCGCGGCGCTGCTCGATAACTTGATGGACGTCGACTGCAAGACGCGCATGGCCTACATCGCCCTGGTCCATGACAACGGCGAGTTGATCGAGATCGGTGTCAGCCGCTATTGCGCGACCCAGGAACACGAATGCGAGTGTGCGGTGACGGTCGCCGACCCTTGGCAACACCTGGGACTGGGGACGTTGTTGATGGAGCACCTGATCGACACCGCGCGTAAAAACGGCTATCGCCAGATGTACTCCGTCGATGCGGCCAGCAATGCGTCGATGCGGGACTTGGCCCATAGCCTGGGTTTTGAAACCCACAGCGATCCCGACGACACCCGGCAGGTCATCCACCGGCTCTACCTTTGATCCCGGACGCTGCGCGAGGCCTTGGTATGGCCTCGCGCAGCGTTGCGCCAATCACGCTTGCGGCTTGATCGCCAATACGCTGCAGGGCGCCCGTTGCAGCAGCAGCTCAGCGGTGGTGCCCAAGCGCTTGTCCAGGCCACGATGCGCCGTGGTGCCCATGACGATGACATCGATCTGGTGATCGGTGGCGAACGTGCAAATGCTGTTCAGCGGCGCCCCTTCGATGAAGTGGCGCTGCTGCGGTGCGACCCCGTGCCGCTCGGCCAGGGACTCGAACACCTCGTGCTGTGCCTGGCCCAACGCTTCATAGAGCCCGGTGGCCAGGGGCAGCGCACCAATGCCCATATCCGAGGCGTAGACAGCCGTCCAATCGAAGGCGTGCAGCAACTCGACCTGGGCGTTGCATTGTTCCGCCAGTTTGACCGCGGCGTCGACGATCCGGTCGTTGAACACCAGGTCCTGCTCCTCGCTGCGCAGCACATCGACAATCGCCAGGACCCGCCGAGGCCGCGGGTTACGAGAGTCCGTGACCAGATGCACCGGCACCGGACAGTCGCGCAGCAAGCGCCAGTCCAGGGGCGTGAAAAACACCCGCTTCATTGCCGGTTCCGGCTGCGCGTCCTTGATGATCAACGCCATCGGCATCTCCTTGACGTATTGCTGCAAGGCTTGGAAGGCATCCTTGCTCCACACCACCTCGCAGGTCACCTCAACGCCGTGCCGGCGCGCCAGTTCGGCCTGTTGCCACAGCCAATGCCGATGGGTTTCCAGATAACCCTCACGCGCTTGCTTGACCTGTTCCGGGGCGAACAGACCGGCCACCGAGAGCAACTCCAGGTAGTCGAACGCCACAATATGCAGGGGCAGGTCCAGCGCCAGGGCCAACTCGGTGGCGCGGTCGAACGCCGGCGTACGGATCATGGCGTCAGGCGCCACTAGCAATAAACGTTGAGTCTGGGACATGGAACACCTCGGCACGTGGCGACAGCCACTTAAAGGATTGAGGTTTCCAGAATGAACGCCTGCCCGAGACAGGACTTGATCTTCATCAAACAGCCATCATTCAGGCTGACAAACTCGGGAACAACAGTCCCGCCCACATCGCCAGCGTGACCAGCACCTGGCCGGGAATTACATACGCGGCGAACCTTCGCCCGCCACTGAGCCAGGCGACGACGCATTTGCTCAGGGAGTTGCTGCTCAGCGCCATCAGCACCGGTACGGCGACGCCGTCGAAGGGCAACAACCCGCCCTTGGCCAGGGAAGCGATGGAGGCTGTCGAAGCATGGGCGTCGAGCAACCCGCTGAAAATCGCGGTGACGGTCACCCCGGCCTGGCCAAACACATCGAGCATCGCCGACGAGAGGACGGTGATAGCGGCCATCGCCAGGACCATCGTCATCGCCAGTTTGAGGCTGAAGGCGCCGCTGTGCTTGATGGTTTCATCGGCCCGCGCCCTTGGCCGGGGAAACATCAGCACGCCGGCATAGAGCAATACCATCAGCATCCCGCACACCAACGGCCCCCACATCCATCGCAACAGCGCGGGGTCCACCGCCGCGAGGATCAGGCCCATTTGAGTCACCGTCGCCAGATTGGATAACATCGCCGCAGCGCTCACCACCTTGAGATTGATCGGCTCTTTGGCCGCGATACCGCCCATGGTCGCGACAGTCGCCGTGGCAGAAGCAAACCCCGAGGCAATCGCACTGAGGGCGTAGCCATAGCGGGTCCCCAGGGTTCGAACCGCGACATGCCCCAGCGCACCCACCGCCATCAGCATGACGGTGAGGGTGCACAGGTTGCGCAAGTTGATGGCGTCATAAGGCCCGAGGAATCGATCCGGTGCCAGCGGGAGCACGACCAGCGCGGCGATCAACAGCACCAGGCCATCGCGCATCTCGGTGGCCGTCAATTGGTTGCGGGCAAAGTGGTGCAACGTCTGGCGGCTGGCGAGCAGCCCGGCCATCACCACCCCAATCGAGGTCGCCAGGCCTGGGGCGCTCGCACAGAGCGCGCCCAGTGCCAATACTGCGAACAAGGCCACCTCACTGGTGATCCCCGGATCCTTGTCGAGGTTTCGCCAATAGGCCACGGTGACCAATGCGCCCAGGGCGAGCGTCACGCCCCCCAGCAACAAGGGACCGCCCGCCTGGACCGCCAGGTAGCCGAGCACAGACGTGATGGCGAAGGTACGCAAGCCGGCGAAGTCGCGCCGGTCGCCCTCGCCTTTGCGTCGTTCGCGCTCAAGCCCCACCAGCAGACCGATTCCCAGCGCGGCGGCGGCATTGGCGAAGGCCAGGCTTTCAGTCATGGTTACGGCTCTCTGGCACTGTCTGCGGTTGTCACTCAAACCAGAGGTCCGAGCCGGCTGCGCTCGTGCCCTGGGGCGACTGATCATGCTCAAACATAGCGCGATTGCCGCGTCGTTGCCGCCTTCGATGCAACGCTTTGAAGCGTGTTTGATGCAAATCAAGTTACCGGCCTCCATGACGCTCATGATCGATGACAGACACCACGCCGCGCGAAACGTCGCCCGGCGCCAACAGGTCCTTGCCCGGGAGGTTTGTCATGTCTACGCAATCACGATTGATGCTGGTCGTCTCGCCACTGATGGAACACAGCCCGGCGTTCGACCGGGCCGCCGCACTGGCCAGGGCCGAAGGCGCGGCGCTGCATATTGTCGCGTTTGACTACCTCGAAGGCCTGGCCACGGCGGGCCTGGTCAACGAGCAGGCGCTGGAGCAGATGCGCCTGGGCTACATCGAGCGACATCGGCAGTGGCTGGAGGAACAGGCCAGGCCCCTGCGCAACCTCGGCATCGAGGTCACGACAGAAGTGACGTGGGTCGAGCGCCCCTTGCAGGAAATCCTGGTCCACCTCAAGGAAGCGCCGATGGAAGCGCTGATCAAGTCGGTGGACCCTGAGTCGTGGTTTTCCCGACTGATGTTCACGCCGCTGGACGTGCATCTGCTGCGCGAATGCGAGGTCCCGCTGCACTTCGTCAACAAGGTCGCCCACGCCCGCCCGCGCAAGATCCTGGCCGCCATCGACCCGTTCCATCAGGACGGACGCTACGAAGGCCTCAATGATCGGATCCTGAGCGAAGCCAACAAGCTGGCCACCCGCTGCGACGCGACGTTGGAAGTCATCTACGCCTATGACCTTTCGTCCATTACCGCCGCTGAATACGGTTTCGGCAACGGTTCGATGTTCTTCTCCTCGACCCTGGCCCGTCAGCTCTACGAGTCCCAGGGTGCCGCCTTCGATGCACTGGCCGAACGCAATGGCATCGCCCCGGATCAGCGACGCATGATCATGGGTGACCCGGCCAAGGTGCTGGCGAGCTATGCCGCGTCCCATGACATTGATGTCATCGTCATGGGGCGCGTGCGCTACGGCAGCCTGGACAAGCTGATCGGCAGCACCGTCGAAGGCCTGCTGTACAAGATGCCCTGCAGCCTGTGGGTGATAGCGCCGCAGCAGATGGGCTGAAGGCAGTCCTGTGCCGATGGCCTGTAGAACAACCGCTCCGTATCCACAGGAACGCGGCTGATGAACCGACCGAGCAACATACCAGCGGCGCACCCGACAACGCCCTCGCAGGGCCTGGCCTGGTACACGTTGCCCGCCGAACAAGTGCTCAAACACCTTGATGTCGATGAGCAAGCCGGGCTGGACATCGCCGAAGTCCAGGCCCGGCTTGAGCGTACGGGTTTCAACCGGTTGTCGGCGTCAGCCCGACGGCCAGCGTGGCGGCGATTTCTGCTGCAATTTCATAACATCCTGATTTATGTGCTGCTGGGTTGCGCTGCAATCACCGCAACGCTGCAACACCTGTGGGACACGGTGGTCATTCTCGCTGTCGTGGTGGCCAATGCGATCATTGGCTATGTCCAGGAAGGCAAGGCCGAACAGGCCATGGACGCCATCCGCAACATGCTCGCGCCCCGTGCAACGGTGATACGTGCCGGCGAACGCCTGGGCATCGCAGGCGAGGAATTGGTGCCCGGCGATATCGTCTTGCTGGAGGCCGGCGACAAAGTCCCGGCGGATCTGCGCCTGCTGCATGCCAACCGGCTCCAGGTCCAGGAAGCCATCCTGACCGGAGAGTCCGCACCGGCCGAAAAAAATACCGAACCGGTGCGCATCGAAGCGGCCCTGGGTGATCGTGCCTGCATGGCCTTCAGTGGCACCCTGGTGACCTGCGGACAAGCGACAGGGGTCGTTGTCGCCACCGCGACATCGACTGAAATCGGGCGCATCAGCAACCTGCTGTCGGCAGTGGAGCCACTGACGACGCCCCTGATAGAGCAAATGGATGTCTTCGCCCGCTGGCTGACACTATTGATTTTGCTGATCGCCGGTCTGCTACTCGCTTATGGCCACTTTGTCGGGCATTACGTCTTCACCGAAATATTCATGGTCGTGGTGGGCATGTCGGTCGCAGCCATACCCGAGGGATTGCCCGCCGTACTCACCATCACCCTGGCGGTGGGCGTGCGGGCGATGGCCCAGCGCAACGCCGTCGTTCGGCGCCTGCCGGCCATCGAAACCCTGGGCTCGGTATCGGTCATCTGCACGGACAAGACCGGCACCCTCACCCGTAACGAGATGATGGTGGCATCCGTCGTCACCAGCGACCTGACCTTCACCGTCGACGGTGTCGGCTACCAGCCTTCGGGCAACATGAACCTTGCCGATCAATTGATCGACACCTCCCACCACCCGGTGCTGGCCGAACTGGGGCGCGCGACGAGCCTTTGCAATGACGCACGCTTGAGGCAGCACGAAGACACCTGGAAAGTCGAAGGGGACCCCATGGAGGGTGCATTGCTGGTGTTTTGCGCCAAGGCCGGCATCAACGGCGAAGAGGAACGCGGCACTTGGGCCCGCACCGATGCCATTCCGTTCGACGCCAAACACCGTTTCATGGCAACGCTGCATCACAACCATGACCGGCAAGCCGCCATTTATGTCAAAGGTGCGCCGGAGCAGATTCTGACCATGTGCACGCACCAGCGCAGCAACACGGGGGCAACGGCCCCGCTCGATGCCGACTATTGGCACGCGCAGGCCAATGCCATCGCCCGCAAAGGCCAACGCGTGTTGGCGCTCGCCGTCAGGTCCGTCCCGCCCGAACACGCCATCCTGGAGTTTGCCGATGTGCAAGGGACACTGACCTTGCTTGGCCTGGTCGGGATGATCGACCCGCCCCGCCCGGAAACGATCCAGGCGATCAAGCAATGCCAGGCGGCCGGCATTGTCGTGAAGATGATCACAGGGGACCACGCCGGCACCGCCTGCGCCATCGGGGATCAGATCGGCCTGGACAACCCCGACAAGGTACTGACCGGCAGCGACCTGGACGCCATGAACGATGCCACCCTCAGGGAATCACTCAAGCAAGTGAACATCTTCGCGCGTACCAGTCCCGAACATAAGCTGCGGCTGGTGACGTTGCTGCAACTCAACGGCATGACCGTGGCCATGACCGGCGACGGCGTCAACGACGCGCCAGCGCTCAAACGCGCTGATGCCGGCATCGCCATGGGTTGCAAAGGCAGTGAAGCGGCCAAGGAAGCCGCGGACCTGGTACTGGCGGACGATAACTTCGCCTCCATCGTGGCCGCTGTGCGTGAAGGCCGGACGGTCTACGACAACATCAAGAAAGTGCTGAGCTGGACGTTACCCACCAACGCGGGCGAGACAATGACCCTGATTGTCGCGCTGCTGTTTGGCCTTACATTGCCAGTCACGGCGATACAGATCCTGTGGATCAACCTGATTACCGCCATCACGCTGGGTATCGCGCTGGCGTTCGAACCGACCGAAGACAACACCATGCGCAGGCCGCCGCGCTCACGACAGGAGCCGTTGATCAGCGGCGCATTGGTCTGGCATATGGTGCTCGTTTCCATTCTGTTCCTGTGCGGTGTCTACGGCATCTTTACCTATGCCCTGGACCGAGGCTACTCCGTCGAACTGGCCCGCACCCTGGCAGTGAACACCTTAGTCGTGATGGAAATTTTCCACCTGTTCTTTATCCGCAATCTCTACGGCACGTCACTGACCTGGAAGGGCCTTCGGGGTACGAAGGTTGTGTGGGCGACCATCGCGGTGGTGACCGTCGCTCAATTCGCCATCACCTACGCGCCGCCGCTGCAAACCGTGTTCGCGACCCAAGCGGTGCCCTTCATGGATGGACTGCTGATCGTCGCGGTGGGCATTGCGCTGTTCGCCATCATCGAAATTGAAAAACAGCTTCGACTGCGTTTAACCGAGTCCGATCGTCAACCGTGACGATCCCACTCCCCGCTCCACCAGCCTGCAAGGAACTGAATCATGAACGCATCCAGACTCGCCGCCCTCGCCCTGACCGCGGTGCTTTTCCCCACGCTGAGCTTTGCCCAGCAAGCCACCGACGCCGCCAAGGCGCCCCCGCCGTCAATGAGCGTTGAGCAATTCGACCAGCAGATGGCGACGGCCCAGGAAAACCTGAAAAAAATGCAGGAACAGATGGCCCAGATCCAGAACACCAGCGATCCGGCGCAACGCCAGAAGCTCATGCAAGATCACCAGGCCACGATGCGGCAAAGCATGCAGATGATGAATGGGATGATGGGGTGTTGCGGGGCAGGCATGATGGGCGGCCACATGAAGGGGAACGGCCCGATGATGGGCTGGAAACAAATGGGCAGCCACTATTCCCAGATGACGCCTGAGCAGATGAAGCAGCACCAGTACATGATGGACAGGTACATGGGCATGCAACAGATGATGATGGAGCAGATGATGCAACAACAGCAAATGAGCCCGCCAGCTCGCTAGGCCGGCCTTCAGGACTGCCCTACTCACCTGCCGCGTCGGCAGGTGAGTTTACTTGCTTGCCCCTTGGGCCGAGGTGGGTACGCCGAACCTGTCACTGAGGGTGTTCGAGTCGAAACCCGCTAAACTGCCAGCGGCTGGCAGTCATTGGCAGTGCAGGCTCGATGACGTTCAGGCCAGGCCTTGTTCTTTCAACCGCCTGTATAACGTGCGCTCACTCACGCCCAGGTGCCTGGCCAGTTCGCTGCGGGTGCCTTTGAAAGTGGCCACGAGCTGTTCCAGGTCCCTGCTATCGCGGGCAGGCGTCAAGGCTGGGGCGGACAACGCCAAGGGGGGCGCGGGCAGATGCAAGGCGTGAATGACGCCGTCGTCGGCAAACAGTGCGGCTCTTTCCAGGACATTGCGCAGCTCGCGGATATTGCCCGGCCAGGCAAACCGCTGCAATTGCATCAGCGCCTCGGGATCGATGGTCAGCCGACGCTTACCGATCCCGGAACGTTGCAGGAATGAATCCACCAGCAAGCCGATGTCTTCAAGGCGATGCCGCAAGGGCGGTAAATGGATAGGGAAAACGCTGATGCGGTAGTACAAGTCCTGCCTGAACTCGCCCTTCTCCACCATCTTTTCCAAGGGCTTATGGGTCGCGGCCACCAGCCTGAAATCGGCGTGCTGGGTTTCTACACTGCCAACACGGCGATAGGTTCCAGACTCGATCAGTCGCAACAGTTTCACCTGCATGGCCAGGGGAACGTCGCCTATCTCATCGAGAAACAGCGTACCGCCCTGGGCCGTCTCCACCAGGCCCACCTTGCGCGTGGTGGCGCCGGTAAATGCCCCCTTTTCGTGGCCGAACAGCTCGCTCTCGAACAACGTTTCGGTCAAGCCGGAGCAATCCACCACGACAAAAGGCCCGGCGGCCCGCTCACTGGTTTCATGGACGGCGCGGGCAAACAGCTCCTTGCCTGTGCCGGACTCTCCCAGCAACAGCACCGGCAACATCGAGGGCGCTACCCGCTGCAGTTCCAACAGCGCCTGATTAAAGGCCGGTGAACTGCCCACCAGCCCCTCATTACTGGGCCGTGCCGAGGCGCTCCGCACCTGGGTAAGGCGCTCCACATAAGCGGTGATGACGCCGTGCTCATTGAGGATCGGGCGCAGTTCCACATCGACGTGTTCCGGCCCGCGCGGTGTGTGGTGGATGTGCAAGACCCGGTCCGGACTGCGCATCTCCCTGGCCTTTTTCATCGGGCAGTTCTCGCCGGCCTGGTCACAAGGCACATCGTAGTGGTGGGAAACCCGATAACACTTATGGCCAATGAACGGCTTGTCGGCGCTGCCGAACTGACGCAGGTAAGCCGTATTCGCCGCCAGGATGTTGTAATCAGGATCGAGGACGATCATCGGCTGGGGCTCATGCTCCAGAAACGAGACCAGGGACTGCACCTGGTCTGCACGTGGAAGCGGGTCTTGGGTGGGCGGCAGGCGGTGTGTCATCGCGGCTCCAGTGAATTCATCCAGCACAGGTGGCACTGCCACTATGCCAACAAACACTGCCAATGGCAGTTAAATTGTCTGGGCATCGGCCCGTACCCTCGCGGAACTCATGAAGTTAAATCAATAAAATCATTAGGTTAGCCTTTTAAAACGCCCCAGCATCCACCTGGCAGCATTATTGCTCTGTCTGTTCTTCAAGCGGTTCGATGAGAGCCCAAAGGAGACCGTTCATGACCGTAAAACCGTACGTCGAAGGATTTTTCGATCCGGAGACCCACACTGTCAGCTATCTGGTGCTGGACAAAACGACGCGCCAGTGCGCCTTGATCGACAGCGTCCTGGATTTCGATCCCAAATCCGGCCGTACCACAACCACTTCGGCCGACAAGCTGATGGCCAGGGTGCTCGAGCTGGAGGCGAAGGTCCAATGGATTCTTGAAACCCACGTCCATGCCGACCACCTCACCGCCGCCCCGTACCTGAAGGAAAAGCTCGGCGGCACGATAGGGATCGGCAGCCAGATTGCGACAGTACAAGAAGTCTTTGGCACGCTGTTCAACACCGGTGGGGAAATGCCCCGCGATGGCAGTCAGTTCGACCACCTGTTCGTCAATGACGAGTCGTTCACTATTGGAACGCTGCAATGCCATGCGCTTCACACGCCGGGCCACACCCCCGCCTGCATGACGTATGTCATCAGCGACGGCCAGGAAACGGCTGCATTCGTGGGCGACACCTTGTTCATGCCCGACTACGGCACCGCACGGTGTGACTTCCCCGGTGGCAACGCGCATACCTTGTTCCGGTCCATCAACAAGGTCTTGAGCCTGCCGGCCAACACCCTGCTCTACACCTGTCACGATTACCAACCCGGTGGCCGTGAGGTGCAATTTTCCAGCACCGTCGCCGAGCAACGCGCCGACAATGTTCATGTCCGTAACGGCATCAGTGAAGAAGCATTCGTGGCAATGCGCACCCAGCGCGATGCCTCGCTGGACATGCCGACGCTCATCCTGCCATCGGTCCAGGTCAACATGCGGGCCGGGCATTTCCCGGAGCCGGAATCGAACGGCACGTGCTACCTGAAAATCCCACTCAATCGGCTCTGAAGACCGGCCCCCCTTATAAGAAAAACCGTCATCACGGAGACAGTCATGGACATCCGCCACCTTGCGTCCGGCCTCTCGATCTCGGGGCAGATTCAACCCGAGCAAATGAGTGAGATCAAAACCAGCGGCTTTCGCGCCATCATCTGCAACCGCCCTGATGGTGAAGGCAGCGATCAACCTTTGTTTGCCGACATCCAGCGCGCGGCACAAGCGATGGGCATCGAGGCGCACTACCTTGCCGCAGAGTCCGGCAAGGTGACCGATGAGCAAGGCGTTGCCTTCGGCAAATTGTTCGAGTCCTTGCCCAAGCCAGTGTTGGCGTACTGCCGCTCCGGCATGCGTTCGACGACGATGTGGGCACTGTCCCAGGCCGGCCAGCAGCCCTTGCCACAGATTGTCGAAGCCGCCAGGAAAGCCGGTTTCGACATGAAAGGCGTCATTCGCAGAATTGCCAACGAGGGACGCACGCCTGTTGGCGTGGCCGAGGCCCGACATGCCGTGGTGATTGTCGGCGGCGGCGCGGCGGGCATCGCCACAGCCTCGAGCCTGTTGGCCCGCGAGCCAGGCCTGGATATTGCTATCATCGATCCGGCGGATGTGCATTATTACCAGCCCGGCTGGACCCTCGTCGGCGGTGGCGTGTTCGAGGCACAACAAACCGCCCACACGATGGGTGCGACCATTCCCCGGGGCGTGCATTGGATCAAAGCGGCTGTCGCGGCTTTCGAACCTGAAAACGACGCCATTATTCTCGATGGGTGCCGCGTGGTCCGCTACGAGCAGTTGATCGTCTGCCCGGGCCTGAAACTGGACTGGCATGCCATTGAAGGCTTACCGCAGACACTGGGGCGCAACGGCGTCACCTCGAACTATCTGTACCACCTGGCCCCCTACACCTGGGAACAGGTGCAGCAACTGCGCAGTGGCCGGGCCATTTTCACGCAGCCCCCCATGCCGATCAAATGCGCCGGGGCCCCTCAAAAAGCGATGTACCTGTGCGCCGACCACTGGAAACGCCAAGGCGTACTGGGCGATATCGAGATCGACTTCTGCAGCGCCGGGGCTGTCCTGTTCGGTGTTCCCGACTACGTGCCGGCCTTGATGGAGTACGTCCGCGCCTATGAGATCGACCTGAATTTCGGCAGTACGCTGACCTCTGTCGATGGACCGGCACAAACGGCGACCTTCAGCTGCGTCAAGGCCGATGGCAGTACTCACCTGGTGACGCACGACTTCGATCTGCTGCATGTGGTGCCCCCTCAGGTTGCGCCGGATTTTATCCGCGTAAGCCCGCTGGCCGATGGGGCGGGCTGGATCGATGTCGATCCCGACAGCTTGCGGCATAAAACCTGGGCGAATATTCACGCACTGGGCGATGCCACCAATACCAGCAACGCAAAAACCGCAGCGGCGGCGCGCAAGCAGGCGCCCGTGGTCGCCCATAATGTGCTGGCGGCCATGGGCAAGGCCAAGGGCAGCGCCCATTACGACGGCTACGGTTCTTGCCCGCTGACCGTGGAACGAGGCAAGGTCGTGCTCGCTGAGTTCACCTACGGCGGCAAGCTTGCCCCCAGCTTCCCGTCCTGGCTGATCGACGGTATTCGGCCTTCGAGACTGGCCTGGCTACTTAAAGAGCGAATTCTTCCGCCGCTGTATTGGAAAGCCATGCTCAAGGGCCGTGAGTGGCTGGCGAAACCTGAACTGGCGGACCTATGAAATCGAACCTCTGCTCCAGGAGACCGAGATGATTGCAGTCCTGGTACTGGGCTTTGCGGTGGGCGTGATCCTGGCGCTGACCGGTGCCGGCGGCGGCATACTCGCCGTCCCGTTCCTGGTTTTTGGCGTGGGCTTGAGCATGGCCGAAGCTGGGCCCATTGGTTTGCTCGCAGTGGGCCTGGCCGCCACCCTGGGCGCCGTGATGGGCCTGCGCAATGGCATCGTGCGCTACAAGGCGGCGCTGTTGACGGCCAGTGCGGGGGTCATCTGCTCGCCGCTGGGCCTTTGGCTGGCGCAGCGCACGCCCAACCGTCCGTTGACGATCCTGTTTGCCTTGTTGCTGATGTACGTGGCGTTTCGGGCCTTGCAAAAATCACTGCCCGCTCGTGCCGGGGCAAAGGCATCCGCCGCGCGCAAACCGCCCCCCTGTGTCCTGGACGAAAATCGCGGCAAGCTGAACTGGACCGGCCCTTGTGCATGGGCGCTCACAGCGTCGGGCATGGTCGCCGGGGTGCTTTCCGGACTGCTCGGCGTGGGCGGTGGTTTCGTCATGGTTCCGGCGCTCCAGCGGTACACCAATTTGACCACGCAGTCGGTGCTCGCCACGTCACTGACCGTCATCGCTTTGGTCTCCATGTCGGGGGTGTTGGCGAGTTCGGCGATGGGGCACCTGCAATGGCCAATAGCGCTACCCTTTTCCATGGGGGCCATCGTCGGCATGCTCGGCGGGCGCCTGGTCGCCGCGAGGTTGCCGGAACCCTATCTGCAAAGAGGCTTCGCCCTGGTGTCCACGCTGGTAGCGGTCGCGCTGCTGGTAAAAGCCCTGGGTTGAATCGCCTGGTGGAATATCAATGATTGTGCATTGGAGAACGCTGATGAATCTTGACTGGCTCAACTTTACGCCGTGGTCATCCCTGGCCGGCGGCATGTTGATTGGCTTGGCGGCCGGCCTGTTCGTGGTCGCCAACGGCCGGATCGCCGGCATCAGCGGGCTGATCGGCAGCCTGCTGCAGCGAGGCAGCGAAGGGGTGGGCGAGAAGGCCCTGTTTCTCCTGGGCCTGCTCGTCGCCCCGCTGGTATGGGGCGTGTTTGCCACCTTGCCGCCGATCGAGTTCCAGAACGGCTGGTTCGGCCTCACTGTCGCCGGCCTGTTGGTGGGGATCGGCACTCGCTACGGTTCGGGCTGCACCAGTGGCCATGGCGTGTGTGGCCTGTCGCGCCTTTCACCGCGCTCGATGGTCGCCACGGCGTGTTTCATGCTCAGCGGTTTCGCCACGGTATTTGTCCTGCGTCACGTGATGGGGGTTTGAACATGCGCAAACTGACGGCATTCATCGCCGGCCTGCTCTTTGGTTTCGGGCTGCTCCTGGCGGGCATGGCCAACCCGAAAAAGGTGTTGGGTTTCCTGGACCTGGCCGGCACCTGGGATCCGTCCCTGGCGTTGGTGATGATCGGAGCGATTGGCACCGCCATTGTCCCCCTGGCTTGGGCACGCCAACAGACTCATTCGCTGCTGGGCAGCCCCATGCAGTTGCCGGTCAAGCGAGAACTGGACCCACGCCTGATCGGTGGCAGCCTGGTGTTCGGCATCGGCTGGGGCATTGCCGGCATCTGCCCTGGCCCCGCCGTGGCCATCCTGCTGACCGGACACTGGCAAGCCATTGTGTTCATGCTGGCCATGTTGGCGGGCATGTTGCTGTTCACCGTGCTGGAAACCCGGCGCGTCCATTGATCAGGAGATTGCCATGAAAGCCAACATTGGAACCATTGACCGGGGCGCACGTATTGCCGTGGGGCTTGTCCTTATAATTCTGGCCCTGACGGGCTCGATCGGCGCCTGGGGCTGGATTGGCCTGGTGCCACTGGCCACGGGTATCTTTCGCGTCTGTCCGCTCTATTCGTTATTGGGCATCAAGACCTGCAAACGTTGCTGAAGCGTACAACGGCCTTTCTCCTGGAGCGGCCATTGACGTCGCAAGCCCCTCTTGGAGCCTTGCAACGGGCTCCCTCAACCAAAGGATTCGCCGCCATGCCCTGCTCACAGCCCGAGACATTTGACGTAGTCATCATCGGCGGGGGCCAAGCAGCCTTGGCGGTGGCCTATTTCCTGCGGCGCACGCCTCTATCATTCGTCATCCTCGATGCCCAGGAGGGACCCGGTGGTGCCTGGCGGCATGGCTGGAACTCGCTGCGACTCTTTTCCCCGGCGACCTGGAGTTCGATCCCCGGCTGGATGATGCCCCCCTCACAGGATGGCTATCCGTCGCGAGACCATGTGGTCGACTACCTCACGCAGTATGAACAGCGCTATGGATTCCCCGTGGTGCGGCCGGTACAGGTCACCCGTGTGGAACCCACCGAAACGGGCTTGCGCGTATATGCCACGGACAAGCACTGGGATGCCCGGGTCGTGGTCAGCGCAACGGGCACCTGGAGCAACCCCTACATCCCTCGCTATCTTGATGCGGCCTTGTTCGCCGGCCAGCAACTGCATTCGGCGAACTATGTCGAGGCGGCCCCGTTCGCCGGCAAGAAAGTCCTGGTGGTGGGCGGCGGCAATTCAGGGGCACAGATTCTGGCCGAGGTATCGAAAATCGCCGAGACCACTTGGGTCACCCCCATCGAACCACTGTTCCTTCCTGACGAGGTCGATGGGCGCGTGTTGTTCGAGCGCGCCACCGAACGCTGGAAGGCCCAGCAGGAAGGTCGCGTCATCGACCAACCCGTGGGAGGGTTGGGTGACATCGTCATGGTACCGCCGGTAATCGAGGCCCGTGAACGCAACGTCCTTCAGGCCGTCAGGCCTTTCGAGCGCTTTACCCGCAACGGCGTGATCTGGGCCGACGGCCGCGAATCAGCCGTGGACGTGCTGATCTGGTGCACCGGATTCAGGCCCGCCCTACAGCATCTGGATGCGCTGGGGGTGCTCAACAACGACGGCCGTGTGGAGGTCGAGGGCACCCGCTCGATACAAGAGTCCAGGCTGTGGCTGGTCGGCTACGGCGAGTGGACGGGGTCGGCTTCCGCCACCCTGATTGGCGTTACACGCACGGCACGCAGCACGGTGGGCGAGATAGTTGACTTTCTCGCCCGGCAATCCATGGCCGATGCGCCTGCTTGAAGCACCGCACGGGACCGGCCACCTGTCATGGCGGCGGAAAATCGCTTAGAAGCGCCCAATTTCCAAGGTCGCACACAGCCCACCCTCGGTGCGATTCTCCAAGCGTATGCGCCCTCCCAGACGATCCGCGATGGTGCGTACGATCGTCAGCCCCAAGCCCGCCCCTTGGTCATTGCCGCGGCTGTAGAACCGCTCGAAGAGCCGCTCACGCTCGGCCTCGTCGATACCCGGCCCCTGGTCTTCGACTGACAGCTCGTAGTGATCGCCCTTCCTGGCCAGGCGTACGGTGATCGTGCCGTTGACCGGCGAAAAATTGGCCGCATTGGTCACCAGGTTGTTCAAGGCGATGTCGATGGCCACCGGATCGATTCGAACCGGGCCGATGTCATCGCTGACATCCAGCACCGGCTCGAGCCCCTTGCTCAACAACCAGGGTGTCATTTGCACCAGGCTCGCCCGAACCGTGGCGGCCAGGTCGATGACCGCAGGCGTCGGCACACCTGCCTGCGGTTCAAGCCGCGCCATGGTGAGCAGTTGATTGACCAAACGCGTGGTGCGATCGACGCCAGCGATCAGGTGTTCCAGGGACTCGCAACGGCTTTGCTCGCTCCCCGGCTCCATCAGGTTCTGCGCATGCACCCGCAGCACCGCCAACGGCGTACGCATTTCATGGGCGGCGTCGGCAATGAAACGCCGCTCACGGCCCATCACCTCCTGGATCTGCGCCAAGACGCGGTTGAGGGCCGCCTGCATGGGCTCAAGCTCCGTAGGGAGCGGCATCATTTGCAGGGGCTCCAATGAGCCGGGATGCCTGGCCCGCAACTTCGCCGCCATATCGACCAGGGGTTTGAGCCCCCAGCCGATGGCCAGCCAGATCACGGCCGCAAGCACCACGCTGCCGATCAGGTTGGGGACGACGGTGTGACGAACAATGCGGTCGACCAGGTCGGCACGCACGTCGTCGCGCTCACCCACCCAGATCTTCAAGCCGTATTGCGCGTCGTCGAGGACGAACGCCCGCCACTTACGGTTTTTCTGGTCCACGACCTCACTGAAGCCAGGCGCGCTCGGCGGTGAGGTGAACGACGGTGCGCTGGAGGTATGAACCAGCACCGAACCCTGTGAGTTCCAGACTTGAAAAGCAATCTTGCTTTCATAGGGATGGCCATCGACCCTGGGAGCCGCCTGCCCCAGCGCCGAATTGAACGCCTGATACAACTCGGCGTGCTCCTTGCTCGCCATCGGCATGCGCATCACGCCCTGCAATAACCGGGCATTCTGCGCCAACTGGGCATCGTAGACCTCGGCGATTTCGTGGTTGCTGTCATGCAGGTTGAATACGGTGATGATCAACAGGCCAAGGAACAGCAGGCCAAGAATCAACGTGAGGGTGCGACGCCGGATCGAACTCATCGACGCTCCTCCACCAGGTATCCGACCCCGCGAATGGTGCGGATCAGGTCGGTGGAGAATTTCTTGCGCAGGTGATGGATGTGCACTTCCAGCGTGTTGCTCTCGGCCTCCTCGCTCCAGCCGTAGAGCAGTTGCATCAGATGATCGCGAGTCATGACGCGCCCCGGCGGCGAGAGCAGCTCATGGAGCAACTGATACTCCTTGGGCGTCAGGGCCACCGGCTTGCCTTGGTAACTGACTTGCTGGGTACCTGGGTTCAGGCTGATGCCGGCATGTTCGATCAACGCTTGGGCGCGACCGGCGCTGCGACGCAACAAGGCCCGTAGCCGGGCCTTGAGTTCCGCCAGATCGAAGGGCTTGACCAGATAATCGTCGGCTCCTGCGTCCAACCCGGCGATACGATCCTCGGTGGCATCGCGGGCAGTGAGGATCAGCACCGGCAGGTTGGAGCCGCTGTCACGCAAGCGCCGCAACACTTGCAGGCCGTCCATGCGTGGCAGGCCCAGGTCGAGCACCGCCAGGTCGAATGTTTCACTGAGCAACGAATGCAAGGCGCTGCTGCCGTCCTGCACCCAGTCGACGGTATAACCTTCGCGACTCAGGGCCTGATGGATGCCCTCGCCCAGGGCCACGTCGTCCTCAATCAGTAATAAACGCACATCCGCTCCTGTCAGTTCAGTTGCTTGTTCACATCCACCAGTAAGGCGTCGATCTCCTTGCGGCGCCCGGCATCGGCCGTTTCCCGACCTGGCCGCGGTGCTGCCTGCAAGGCTTTTTGCAACGCTGCCTTGGCTTCGCTATAGCGCTTCTGACGGTAGAGGTGATCGCCCCAAAAGTACAGGCTGTCGATGCCGTTCGGGTTGAGTTGCAACGCCTGCTGGAGCAATTGCTCGGCCTTGTCCGAGTCGCCGAAACCCAGGGGCCAGCCCGGCACCCGGTCGTAGAGCGCGCCGAGACTGGTGTAGGCCGAGCCTTGCAGGGCCTTGGGGTCCAGGGTCAGGGCTTTTTCCAGGTCGCCCTTGGCATCCTTGACCTTGCCCAGTGCACCGATCCCACCCTTGGCACCGGCCCAACTGCTGTTGACGATGCCAGACCAGATCCACGCTTCGGCCACCGATTGGCGCTCCTGCTTGAACGCCGAGGCCTGGACGGCGAGTTTTTCAAACGCATCGGCACGTTGGCCTTCGGGCACTTCATATTGAATATGGGCCCAACTCTGCTGGATGTCGCTGAGACGTTGCTGGTCGGCCGCCTCCAACGCCCAGACGCTTTGGCTCAGGGTGCCGATCAACAGGCAAGCGAGGATTTTTTTCATGGCTTGAGATGCTCGTTTTCGGGTTTGTGACTGAGACGGCGCACCAGTGGCAACTGCTTGCGCAGGCCACGGTCCACCAGGTTGGGCAGCAGGCTGTTGAGGCCGACGAAAAAGCGTTCGGGCCAGCCCAGATACAACTCGCGTCGGTCGCCGATAATCGCGTGGATCACCGCCGCCGCCACGGTTTGCGGGTCGTCGACGTTGGCCTTGAGCGCTTGGTTGAGCGCATCGGCCGCCGGGCTGTTCATCGAGGTACGGGTGGCCCGGGGCGCTACGTAGAGCACCCCGACCCGGGTATCGGCCAACTCCCGGCGCAAGGCTTCGGAAAAACCGCGCAAGGCAAACTTGCTGGCGCAGTAGCTGGCATAGCCCGGGTAGCCGATTGATCCATAGGTCGAGCCCACGTTGACCACCATCGCACTGTCAGCCTGCTTGAGCAGTGGCAAGAGCAGTTTGGTCAGGCAAATCGGCGCGCTGATGTTCAGCGCCAGCATGGCGTTGATCTCGCTGTCGTCGAGTTGTTCGAGCATGGCGAAGTGGTTCACGCCGGCGGCATTGATCAGCAGGTTGATACCGCCCAGAGCCTCGGCGGCGACCAGTACTTTGCGCCGGTCGACGAGGAAGGTCAGGTCGGCTTCGACCCAGCTCAAGTGCTGCGGATAACGCTCCAGCAACGGCTGCAAGGCTTCGTGATGCCTGGCCACGGCCAGCACCCGCGCACCACTGGCGCACAAGGCGGCGGCGATGGCCTGGCCGATTCCGCCGCTGGCGCCGGTCAGCACGACACGCGCATCACACAAGCGCATGTTCATGCTCCCCGTCACGCGGCAGGCCGC
This sequence comes from Pseudomonas fluorescens, assembly GCF_001623525.1. Lineage (NCBI taxonomy): Bacteria > Pseudomonadati > Pseudomonadota > Gammaproteobacteria > Pseudomonadales > Pseudomonadaceae > Pseudomonas > Pseudomonas fluorescens. The sequence continues at coordinate 1,800,611 of NZ_CP015225.1, forward strand.
GGAACATGTCGGTGTACAGCCGGTACACCACCTTGGAGGCATGGATCACCGCAGCCTGGTCCGCCGGATCCTCCAGCCGGTTCATCAAGCCGCGATAGGTCTGCATATGCTCGATGTCGAGCGAACCATGGGAGCTGAGGTAGCTGAACGCCGTGGGTGGCAATTCCAGGCGCTGCCGGATGCTGTCGGCGGCGTGGGTCGCCAGAGCGATACTGGTGCCTTCCAGCACATTGACCATGCCGAACAGGCCCACAGGGTTGCCTCGGGCGATCAAGTCGTAGAGGTAACTGACCATCAGCTCAATGGGCAACGACGGCTGACCGTTGCGCACCGCTTCCTTATCGCCACCGCACACGGCAATGTCATCCAGCACCCATTGCTCGTGACCGTACTCTTCGTCGATGTATTCACACACGGCCTTGCGCAGCCATTCCAGATGCGCTGGCAGGCGCGCCCCGCAAGCCATCATCAGCGGTACGGTGTGGCGCACGTGGTAATACGCCTGGATCAGGAAACCCCGGTAACTGGCGAGGCTGACCTGGCCGTCGAGGGCGTCGCGGATGATCGGCAGATTGAACAGGGTCTGGCGCTCTTGCTGGGTGGCTTCTTGCAACGTGTCAAAAAAACTCATGATGGGGATTCCTCGGACAAGACAGATGAAGTGAGCTGCGCGCGGTAATGCTCGACGATGGCCTCCCGGCGTGGCCGGCCATTGGCGGTGAGCATGCCGTTGGCAGCGCTGAAGGGTTGGTCCAGGCGCGTCCAGCGATGGACCCGCGCGTAGTCGGGCAGCGTGTCGTTGGCCTTGGCTACGGCCAGCTCCAGCGTTTGATCCGTGCAGTCGGCCCGGGCGGGCCAGAGCAGTGCATGGTTGTGCGGCATGGCTTCGCCATAGACAAAGGCCTGGGCAATGTCACCGCCCTGGGTGAGTTCGGCTTCAACCCATTCGGGGTTCACGTTGCGACCGAAACTGGTGACGAACTGGTGCTTCTTGCGACCTCGCAGATAAAGGAAACCGTCTTCGTCGAACTCACCCAGGTCGCCGCTGGGCCACCATTCGCTGGCGTGCGGTGGCTCACCCAGGTAACCGAGCAGCGTCGAGCCCTTGATCAGGACTTCGCCGTCCTCGGCCAAGCGGATCTCCACATGGGGCAGCGGCTGGCCGACACTGCCGGCGCGATGAGCCTGTGGCCGATTGAGGCAGACCACCGAGGCGCATTCCGACAGCCCATAGCCTTCAAACACCGGCAGGCCAACACGCTGGGCCCGCTGCAACAAATCGTGGGACACCCGTGCCCCGCCAACGGCGGCGAATCGCACGATGTGCGGGTTGAACATCTTTTGTTCGGCAGCCATGACCAACATCAGCAGCAGCTGCGGAACCAGGATCAGGCTCTGCGCCCGACGCTCGGCCAGGCATCCCAGCAGCCGCGTCGGGTCGACCCCACTGGCGCCCTGGATGCCGAGGGTTTTCTGGCTGGGCAGGCTCAGCATGGCGCCGGCATACAACGCCGCATAGCAGCCAAGGTTTTCCAGCAAAATCGCCAGGGGCAGTAACGCCAGGTGATGCCTGGCCTCGACCGGCTGGCTGGCCTGCTCCAGTTCACGGGCCACCCGCAACAGGCTGTCGGCGCTCAGGCAGACGCCCTTCGGCGTGCCGGTGGTGCCAGAGGTGAACGTCAGCTTGGCGGTGCCTGCCGGCAGACGGCTCGGTCCGTCGAAGTGCCGTCGCCAGAACTCGCCACTGTGTTGGTATCCGGCAGCTTGCAGTTCCGCTTCGAACGCGGGCTCGGCAATCACCCGCTCGGCCTGGCTCTGTTCCAGGCAGTGTCGACGTTGAGCCTGGCTGAAAAAACCGGGCAGGATGACGCAGGTCAGCCCTTCGAACAGTGCAGCAAGGTCCCAGAGCATCGCTTCGATGCCGTTATCCAGCGCCAGGGCGACAACATTGATGTGTTCATCGCGCAAGCGTTGCTGGCGGTACACCACTTCGGAATAAAGTGTCGCGTAGTCGAGCTGCGAGCCGTCGCCCCACAGTGCCACGGCATGGCCCCTGCGCTCGGCATGACCACGCAGAGTGCGCTTGAAGCGTTCCATTTCAGGCGACATGGCTGGTTTCTCCGAGGTCCGTCGGCAGTCCCAGGCGATCGAACAGGCCGGTATTGCGCAGATGAATGAAACCGGCGCGGATGTTTCCGACATGAACCCACGGCTGGCTCTCGTAGTAGCGGCCCCAGAGATGACGGTCCTCGCCGAGGCGCTGCGGGTCTGCCGGGCACAGCGTCACAGGCTTGAGGCCCAGGCGATGGAAGCTGTTGACCAGGCCGATGTTGCCAGTGAACGCAACCCACTCCAGGCCGCCCATGGCCAACAGATAAGTGATCGCTATGATGCTCAGCCGGGCGCTGCCCGTGTCGCTGGCGGCCAGGTTGCCAACCTCGACGATGCCAGCGCGGTCCACCGCACGATCGGCGGCGGCACTGATCAAGGGCTCGATGGGACTGTCCAGATAATGTTCGAGGAACAGCGGCCCCTGGGCGGCCCGGCGCACGCCAGCGGCTGCGCAGAGCGTGCCGTGGACATCGTCGAGCCCGAACAGCTCCGGCATGAAGTGACGAATATCGGCACCGTGGACCTGGCGGAAACGCTGCTGGATGAACGCCTCGAACTCAGCTCGCCGGGCTTGTCCCGGCAACGCCCGGTGCAAGTGCCGAACCGGCGGGCCGGCATCACCGAAGGCCAGCGGCAGGTGGATGTTCCAGTCGAAATCGGGCATGGGTCAACGTTCTCCCTCGGGCTATTGGGAGCAAGTATCGAGGCCGTTTCTTAACGAAGTCTGAAGGTGGCAAATTTTCGGCTCGTTCGAGAGACAGTCCGGTCAAACCTGACTGCCCCTGATCGCTATTCCGTAGTACAGTGCGCAAGTCCGATAAATATCCACTTTGAGATGACCTGAAGTCTCAGGAGCAGCTTCAATGGAACCGAACACCCCGCAATCCCTCTGCCGCGGCGCTAACAGCATGATCGAAATCACCGAAGCCTCCATTGCCCAATTGCGCGCTGCGCTGGAGTCGGGCCAGACGACCGCGGTGGCGCTTGTCCAGGCCTACCTCGCCAGGATCGATGCCTACGACGGCCCCGACACGCCCACAGCCCTCAACGCGGTGGTGGTGCGCAACCCCGATGCATTGAACGAGGCCCGGGCCTGCGATGCCCGTCGGGCCAGCGGCCAGACCCTGGGGCCGCTTGACGGCATTCCCTATACGGCCAAGGACAGTTACTTGGTCAAGGGGCTCACTGCCGCTTCCGGCAGCCCGGCGTTCAAGGACCTGGTTGCTTATCGCGATGCGTTCACCATCGAACGGCTTCGCGCCGCCGGGGCGATCTGCCTGGGCAAGACCAACATGCCGCCCATGGCCAACGGCGGCATGCAGCGCGGGGTGTATGGCCGTGCCGAGAGCCCGTACAACGGCGACTACCTCACCGCGCCGTTTGCCTCCGGCTCCTCGAACGGTGCGGGCACGGCAACCGCCGCCAGTTTCGCGGCGTTCGGCCTTGCCGAAGAAACCTGGTCGAGCGGGCGCGGTCCAGCGTCGAACAATGGCTTGTGCGCGTATACGCCGTCGCGCGGGGTGATCTCGGTGCGTGGCAACTGGCCGTTGACGCCGACGATGGACGTCGTCGTGCCCTTCGCCAGGACCATGGCCGACCTGCTCGAAGTGCTGGACGTGGTGGTCGCCGAGGACCCGGACACCCGTGGCGACCTGTGGCGCCTGCAACCCTGGGTGCCGATTCCGAGCGTTGATTCAGTTCGTCCGGCCTCGTATCCGAGCCTTGCCAGCAACCCAAGTGCGCTGGCAGGCGTTCGGTTCGGCGTTCCTCGGATGTACATCAACGCCGACCCTGAAGCGGGCACGGCCCAAGCCCCCGGCATCGGCGGCCCGACAGGGCAGCGAATCATCACCCGCGCCTCGGTGATCGAGCTCTGGGAGCAAGCGCGCAAGGCGCTTGAGGCCTGTGGCGCCGAAGTGGTCGAGGTGGATTTCCCCCTGGTGTCCAACTGCGAGGGCGATCGTCCTGGCGCACCTACGGTATTCACCCGCGGCCTGGTTTCCAAAGAGTTCCTGCACCATGAATTGTGGGACCTGTCGGCCTGGGCATTCGATGACTTCCTGCGGGCCAACGGCGATCCGAAGTTGAATCGCCTGGCCGACGTCGACGGACCGAAGATCTTCCCCCACGACCCGGGCACCCTGCCCAACCGGGAGGATGATCTGGCGGCCGGCATGGATGAGTACGTGAAGATGGCCCAGCGGGGCATCACGCCGTGGGACCAGATCCCGACCCTGCCCGACGGCCTGCGTGGGCTTGAACAGACACGTCGAATCGATCTGGAGGACTGGATGGAGCGGCTGGGCCTGGACGCGGTGATCTTCCCGACTGTCGCCGACGTCGGGCCGGCGGATGCGGACGTCAACCCGACATCTGCCGATATCGCCTGGAGCAATGGGGTCTGGGTCGCCAACGGCAACCTTGCCATCCGCCATCTGGGCGTGCCTACGGTCACCGTGCCGATGGGCATCATGGCGGATATCGGCATGCCCGTCGGGCTGACGTTCGCTGGCCGCGCCTATGACGATTCGACGTTATTGCGACTGGCTTCGGCGTTCGAATCGATCGGTTCAAAACGCCTGATCCCGCCGCGGACGCCGCCGCTGTCGGCTTGATCGTCTAGCGGGCTCGGTCTTGTCTTGGGGCTGCTGCGCAGCCCAGCGGGAGCAAGCTCCCTCGCCACAAAAAGCAGCGTTCGACTTGATTTTTGAGTACGGGCGCAACCCCGTGGCGAGGGAGCTTGCTCCCGCTGGGCTGCGCAGCAGTCCCTAGACCGCTTCTACAGCCGGAAATACTGTTGCATCGCACGGGAAAGCAGGTTCACGGCCTCATCGCCGTGTGACGCCTGGGCTCGCATGAACACCACCTCGTGCTCCTTGATGACCGGAAGGCCTTCGAGGATCTGCATGGCATCTGTTACGCGCGCGCGGTCTATCAGGCTGACCGCCAACCCCGCTTCCACACACGCCTTGACGGCCTGGTTGGAGGGGCTTTCCAGAACGACTCGGGTCCTGCGGCCGCTTTGCCTGAGGGCCTCCATCATCGCTTGCCGATAAGGGCATTGCGCCGCATGCACCGCCAACGGCAGTGGCGCCATCGGGGCCATCGTCGTGTGGACCGGACCAACCCAGACCGGCGTGGTGGAAACCAGCACTTGCCCTCCAGCACTGGCCTGCCCCTTCGGCTGCACAACGACCGCTGCCTGGAGCTGGCCGCGCTGCACCAGGTCACGTAACGCGTAACTTGGCGCGGTCTTGAGTTCCAGCACCACGTTGGGCCACGCGGCGGCGAAGGCCGGGAGGATGTCGCGGATGACATGCTCGGCGTATTCATCCGGCACCCCCAACGTAATGCGTCCCGCCAGCCGGGCTCCGTGCAGATCGGCCAGCACCCGGTCATGGGTGCTCAGCAGTTCCGTCGTCGCCACGAGCAGACGCTTGCCCAACGCGGTGAGGGATACCGATTGATTGTCCCGGTTGAGCAAACGCCCGCCAGCGACCGCCTCCAGGCGCTGAATATGCACGCTGACCGCCGCCGGGCTTTTGTGCAGTTGTTCTGCCGCCGCACTGAATTTGCCGATTCGCGCCACCGCATGAAAGGTACGGATCAAGTCGATATCGAGTATGGCCGTCATGATTCAATCTTCGTGAAGTACTGATGCATTACATTTTGATTTATTAGATTACGTCGGTTTCGTAGCCTGTGGTCATGAACCCGACTAAATCGATGAGCTGCCCTTCACTGCCCAAGCCCGACTGGCACTGGCTGATTCCATTGCCACTGCTCGAAGCCGCGTTGCTGCTGACGTGGAGCTCCGGCTTCGTTGGCGCGCGTTTTTCCATTGATTACGCGCCAGCATTGCTGGTGGTGTTCTGGCGTTGCGTCGTGGTCACACTCGTCCTGTTGCCCTTCGTCGCCAGAGCGCTGCGCCGAACCTCGCCCGTCGTGCTGTTGAAAAATGCCGGCATCGGCCTGCTGGCGATGGCGGGCTACCTGGCCGGTATCACCCAAGGCATTGCGCTGGGTGTGCCGGCGGGCCTGGCCGCACTAGTCGCTGATCTGCTGCCGATGGGCCTGGCGCTGTTGGCTGCGAGCGTACTCAAGCAACGACTGGCCTGGCAGGTCTGGGCCGGCCTACTTATCGGCCTGCTCGGCGTCATGCTGGTGACCCAAGGCGCGCTGGCGTGGGGCAACGCGCCCTGGTGGGCCTATGGCCTGCCGCTGCTTGGCATGCTCTCGCTCGCCGTCGCGACTCTGTGGCAGAAATACCTACCCTGCGCGCAATCACTGGGCCTGTTGCCTAACCTGTGGCTGCAATGCTGCGTTTCGGGCCTGGCCTTCGCCCTGGTCGAAGCTGCCCATGGCAGCCTCGCCCCGATACCCAGCACCGGCTTTGCACTGAGCGTCTTGTGGACTGCGGGCCTGTCGACGATGGGCGGCTATGGGCTCTACTGGCTGTGTCTGCGCCGCGCGACCGCCACCCGGGTCGCCAGCGTCCTGTACCTCAGCCCGCCCATTACGATGCTCTGGGCCTGGGTCATGTTCGACGAACCGCTTTCATGGCAGATGGTGTCGGGGATGGCGGTGTCCGGGATTGGCATCTGGCTGGTCGTCGGCACCGAAGCCCGGCAGGCCAGGCGTCCGGCGCCTGAGCCGAAGCGCTAACCGCCCGGACTTGGCAGCGGGATGATACCTGTGGCAGCGTAGGCTGGAATTTCAAACAACCCTCACGCCCACAGGCAAAACGGTAGCCATTATGATCTCGCACGTGTTTCTAGGTATCGGCGATTTTGATCGCGCCTTCGTGTTCTATTCAAAAATCATGACCGGGCTGGGCCTGACATTGAAATTTAGCGACGCCCACAAAGGCTGGGCGGGCTGGGTTGCCGAGCATTCACCTCGTCCGATTTTCGTGGTTGGAAAACCCTTTGACGGCAAGATGCACGAACCCGGCAACGGACAAATGGTGGCTCTGCTTGCCCCCAACCGGGAAGCCGTGAGGAACAGCTACGCGACAGCACTGGCACTGGGAGGGACGTGTGAGGGAGAACCCGGCTTGAGACCCCACTACCACCCCGACTATTACGGCGCCTACTTTCGAGATCTCGATGGCAACAAGCTTTGTGTCTGTTGCCATGATTCGGTGTCGACTTAGTCGTGGCACCACAGGCAGAACTTCTAGAGTCGTTGCCCCCGCCCTGCTGCCGTCTGAGCCAAACTGGCCGTCAGCACGTCCAATAAAGCCGCGACCTTGGGAAGCGTCCCACGGTTTTTCTGCCAGGCAAGATTGATCGCCATTCCATCGGTTGCCCACTGCGGCAGCACTTCAACCAACGTCCCCTCATCCAGTTGTCGCTGGACCAACCAGGACGGTAATTGGGCAATACCGCAACCCGCCAATACCGCAATCACCAGGCCCTCGCCATCGCCCACCACCAGCGTTGGCGAGACCTGTTTCCTGAGCGTTTCGCCCCGATGCCCGGCAAAATTCCAGGGGCTGACGTTTCCATCCGGCCAACCATAGGCGATGCACTGGTGATGTTCCAGATCGAGGTCGATCAGGGGCGTGCCATGCCTGGCCAGGTACGCAGGGGACGCACAGAAAATATGCCATTCGCTGCCAAGGTGGCGATGCCCCCACGTGGCCGGCCAAATGTCCGCGCCTCCCAAACGGATCACGATGTCCACGCCTTCCTGCACAGGATCGATAAAACCGTCGGAGAAGGAAAGGTGTGGCACCAGTTGCGGGAAGTCCTGCAGGCATCGCAAGACGATAGGCAGCACCTGGGATCGGCCGAAGGCGCCCGGAAGGTCGATCCGAACCCTGCCACGTGGCTCGGTGTTTTCAGCGTGCAGCGACCACTCAGCCTCTTCCAGGTCCGCGAGCACGCCTGTGCAGGTACGAAGAAAGGCGCGTCCTGCATCCGTCAGCGAAACACGTCGAGTCGTACGTTCGAACAGTCGAACCCCAAGTCGGCTCTCCAGGCGAGCAACGCTTTTGCTGATCGCAGAACTGGTCAGGCTCATCCGCTCAGCGGCAGCCTTGAAGCTGCCGGACTCGGCGACACAGACAAATACATCGATCCCCTTCAATCGCTCCGAGGAAAACATGGACATCCTTATTCATGAACTGAATTCAATCAACTGGAGAAAAAGCATCATAAATCAGAACTGGCTTCCTCAGTAAGCTTGGTTGCCGTGTGTCCGTCCGCGCGACAACGCTGCTCCCTATAAACATCTCCGGTCGTATGAGGCAAGGATGCTCGCCACCCTTAAAAACTACCCCGCGTCAGTCAACCTGCTGCTCTCGGCGTCACTCATCCTGACGCTGGCCCGGGCAATCACACTGCCCTACCTGGTCATCTACCTGTCGGGCAACTTTGGATTGAACGTTGCCGACATCGGCCTGGTGATCGGCAGCACATTGATCATCGGTTCCCTGTTGAGCCTCTACGGTGGATTCCTGGTGGACAACGTGTCCAGCTACCGACTCATTCTGGTGTTCAGCGGATTATTCACGGCGGGGTTTCTCGGAACGTTTCTGGCTCGCGATCTCTGGCTGTTCTACAGCTGCCTAGTGCTGATCAACCTGGCTTATGCCGTGATCGATATCGCGGTCAAGGCAGGATTCGGCAGCTTGCTCGCGGTGGCCGAGCGCAGCGAAGCGTTCTCGATCAAATACACGCTGACCAACATCGGCTATGCCGTTGGGCCATTTCTCGGGGCGGGAATAGCCGATCTGGACATCAGCTTGCCATTTTTATTGTCCTGCATGCTCGGTGCCGGGTTCTGCCTGGTCTATTTTGTCTGGGGCGACAGGGACCTGGCAGTCGTCGATGCGAGCCACTGTCGGAGCGAGCTGGCTCGCGAAAGCGCTAAACCCGTGCCTTTCCTGGCCGTGGGCAAGCTTCTGCTGCGCGATTACCGCTTAGTGTGCTTCACCCTCGGCGGCCTGCTCAGCGCAGTGGTCTTCGGCCAGTTCACGGCCTATCTCTCCCAGTACCTGGTGGTCACTACAACAGCGCAGTCCACCTACCGCATCATCAGCGCCCTTGTGACGACCAACGCGCTGATGGTGATCAGCCTGCAATACGTCATTGGCCGAAAAATTTCCCACCGTCATCTGAACCTGTGGCTGGCAGCGGGGCTGAGTCTGTTCATCCTCGGCTTGGCCGGCTTCGCCGTGGCCGATACCCTCCTGCTCTGGGTGATCGCCATGGCGGTGTTCACGGTCGGAGAGATCATCGTCTTCCCCACTGAATACATGTTCATCGACAACATCGCGCCCGACCACCTGCGCGGCATGTACTACGCTGCGCAGAATCTCGGCAACCTCGGCGCCGCCTCCGGGCCGGTGCTGTGTGGCGTCGTATTGGCAACGCAGCCACCTCACTACATCTTCTACATGCTCGCCCTGTTCATTGTTGCCGGTGGTGTGTTTTATTTCCTGGGAACTTGTCGGCTGATCGACTCGCCGGCCAAGACGTAATGCATGGCCTGTGACGATCGGTACGACGATCCAACGTTTCATTGCCTGGCGGCGCATTCCGGACGCCGCTGAGACCCAAGCCGTTACCGAGTTCTTTTGCCACTGAGGTGATCGCTTAGCCGGCGCTTGATAAAACCTTCAGCACCCCCATCACAAAGGCGCCAGCCTTCGCCAGCAACGTGCCCAAGCGCGAGCTGATACTCAAGAAACATCCGCTCGCAGGGCCGGGTGCTCGCGCAGGCGCTCGACGATGTAGTCCACGAAGCTGCGCACGCGCATCGGCGCCTTGCTTCTTTCGCGGTAGACCACATGAACCGGTATCGAGGGCGGTTCATAAGGTTGGAGGACCCGGCGCAAGCGTCCGCTGTTCAGATAGTCGTGCAGTGGATAGTTCAAGCAGCGCATCAACCCAGCCCCATGAGCCGCCGCATCGATGGCCGTTTGCAGCGTGGCGCAGTTGAGCCGCGTGCGTGCCTTGAGACCGCTGGCCGGCTGATGGAAAGGCCACTGGACCCAATCCTGATTGGCCTGTGTGGCGATCAGTCGATGATTGTGCAGATCCTGCGGCACAACCGGTTCACCATGAAGCGCCAGGTAGCCAGGACTGGCGCAGACGAGTGAACGAACGCTGCCGACCGGTCGTGCGATCAATGAGCAGTTGGGCAGGTGCCCCACCAGCACCGCCACATCCAGCCCTTCCTCATGCATGTTCGGAAAACGATCGTGGTAGTGGGCGAATATCCTGATCTCGGGGTACTGATCCATGTAGCCGGCCAGCACCGGGGCCATGACATAGCGGCTGAACAGCAAGGGCAACAGGATCGTCAGGTTGCCTTGGGCCTGGACATGCCAGCCCTTGGCCGATGCCTCGGCCTCGTCAATCGCCCTGAGGATCCGTGAACAGTCAGCCATGAAGCCGATCCCGGCTTCAGTCAGCACGACCCCGCGCGTGCTGCGCAACAGTAACTGCACACCCAGTCGCGCCTCCAACCGAGCGATGGCACGCATCACGGTCGGTCCGGAAACGTTGAGGCGCTGGGCTGCCGAAGCGAGACTGGGGCACTGCGACAGCGCATGGAACATCAGCATTTCATGGTGGCGAGCCATCAGGCGAGGCCTTTTACGACAGGCTTGAGCGTGACGTCGTCCCCCAACCGATCAGCGAGAAAGTCGACGAACGTGCGCACCTTGGCCGGCACTCGATTGCTCTTCTGATACACCACGTGAATCGGCAACGCTGGCGGCTCGAACGCCTTGAGCACCACCTCAAGTTCCCCATCGGCGACCTGCCGGGCTACTTGATAGGACAAGACCCGGGTCACGCCCCAACCCTGGCAGGCGATATTGATCGCCGCCTGATTCGCGGTCACCACCAGGCGTGGATCAAAGCGCAAGCTCAGCGAACTGGCCTCGTCCATGAACTGCCAGTGGCTCAGCAAATGACTGGCCGAAGACATCACGATGTTGGCCTTGCTCAACTCACCAGGATGCGTTGGCCGTCCGTGTCGCTGGAAATAGGCCGGGGCACCACAAATCACCTGGCGCACTTCACCAACCTTGATGGCGTGCTGATTGTTTTCCTGCAAATGACCGATGCGGATCGCCACGTCGATGCCTTCGTCGGCGATGTTCACCACGCGGTCGACCAACAAGGCGTTGAGGTGTACCGAGGGAAATTGATCCAGGTAATCCGTCAGCAAAGGCGCGATGTACAGCTCGCCAAACAGCACCGGAGCGGTGACCGTCAGATACCCGCAGGGGATCGAATAGCTGCCGGCAGCAGCCTCCTCGGCTTCATCGAGCTCACTCAGGATCCGTCGGCAATCTTCCAGGTAGCGTTGCCCCGCTTCGGTCAAGTACACCTTGCGGGTGGTGCGCGACAACAGCTGGGTGCCAATCCGCTCCTCCATCGCCGCAATGGCGCGCGTCACGCTTGGCGGTGAAATACGCAGTCGGCGGGCAGCAGCGGCGAACCCTTCCTCCTCGGCCACCGCCATGAAAACCTGCATTTCCTGAAAGCGATCCATGGGTGGTCCAGTCTTGAGGGCACGTGGCTTGAATGGACTTGCCGGAAGATGCCCCCCGACAAGCACCCGCGGTTTGAATCAGGCTTGCTGCAAGCCCTTGGCGGTACGTTGCATGCCGACGAAATTCGGCAAGGCTTCGATGCTGCCCAGCCAGGCCCGGACATTCGGGTAGTCGGTCAGCGCGACGTTGCCTTCCGGCGCATGGGACACGTAGGTGTACGCGGCCACATCAGCGATGGTTGGTTGCTCACCGGCCAGGAACCGGCTTTGCCCCAACTCCGTCTCCATCACCTTCAACAGGGCATGGGAGCGCTTGATGGCGTCTTCGGCGTCATAGCCGGCGCCGAACACGGTGATCAACCGGGCGTTGGCCGGCCCCTGGTTGATCTGGCCCGCCGCCACCGACAGCCAGCGCTGCACCCGCGCCTGGGCAAGCGAATCACTGGGCAGCCATTGCCCCTTGCCATACTTGGTCGCGAGGTAGACCAGGATCGCGTTCGAGTCGGCCAGGACGGTGCCGTTATCGTCAATCACCGGCACCTGGCCAAAGCTGTTGATGGCGAGAAACTCCGGCGTCTTGTGCTCACCTTTCATCAAGTCCACGAATATCAACTCGGTTGGCAAGCCAAGCAGCGAGAGCATCAGCTCGACACGATGGGCGTGCCCCGACAGCGGGTGGCGATAAAGTTTGATCGCTTTCTCAGACATGACGTACTCCATGTTGTTTTGGGCTCGAAGCGGTGATCGCGTCGATGGCGCTATCCTCTGCTCCTGTCCCGGACAGCGGAATAACCAGCTTCTACAATCCAGCATTTCATCCGGTGAAACAGTCGGACGGTCAGCCTAGTGGCCTGTACGGTTAATTCGAGTACACGAATCAGCCACGCAGGCCACTAGACCTCCAGCACCAACGGCTCGCTCCCCTGGGCCGGTACGGCGCAACAGATCAGCACCTCACCTTCGCCGACCGGTTCGGCCGGCTGGCTCAGGTAATGCACCTGGCCGCGGCTCAAGCGAGTTTTGCAGGTGCCACAGGAACCGCCGCGGCAACTGAATTCCGGGTTAAGGCCGCGCGCTTCGGCCAGCTCCAGCAGCGTCCCACTGCCCGGTTCCCAACGTGCCTCCTTGCCGGAACTGGCGAACAAGACCTTCACCGCTTCATTCGCGGCCGGCACTTGCTCTGGCGCCGGCATGCTCACTTCGAGATCTCGCACAAGCGTCGAGGGCCCGAAGGTTTCCGCGTGGATGCGATCGTCAGGAATGCGCAGTTTGCGCAGCCCGTCGTACAACGCCTGGGTAAAGCTGCCCGGCCCGCACAAATAGAAGTCGTAGTCGTTGAGCGGCAGCAGCTTCTTGAGCAGTTCCACATCGATCCTGCCGGCCAGGTCATAGACCTCAGCGCCCCCTCCATCAGTGGGTGGCTGGCTGACCAGGCGCAGGACCTGTAGCTTGTCGCCGGCACGGGCGGCCAGTTCGTCGATCTCGTCACGGAAAGCCAGGTCGGCCACCGAACGAGCGCTTTGCACCAGCCAGACCGGGCGCATGCGGCTGATGCGTTGGCCCTGGTAAACCACCTCGCGCAACATCGACAACAGCGGCGTGATGCCTACCCCCGCTGCCAGCAAGACCAACGGACGCCGCTCGGTGGCCTGGACGGTGAAATGGCCCTGAGGCGCCCGCGCCTCAATCTCGTGCAGCGCCTGCACCTGATCATGCAGGTGGGAAGACACCGAGCCATCGCGCTTGACGCTGATACGCAAGAAATCATCCGACGGCGCACTGGATACGCTGTAGGTCCGGATCGATGGAGCGTTCTGCCCCTCCAACAAGATCCTCACCGGCAAATGTTGCCCGGCTTCAAACCGGGGCAAACCCAAGCCATCGCTCGCCTGCAGGTAGAACGAGCGAATGTTGTGGCTTTCATCCACCACCCGCGCAACACGCAACGCCCGCCAGCGGCTACGCAGCGCCTCGGCCTGCAAGCGCTCGGCGGCCTGCGCCCAACTGCCGGTCATCATCGAATTGGGCGAGTCGCCTTCGTCCTGGTCCTTCCAGCGCAGCGCAATGGCTGCTGGGCGATACACGATGCGTTGCGGGATAAAGCGCAGCAGCCGCTCGGCGCCCTGGAACGCGCTGATCTCGGGGTCGTCCAACAGCACTTGCGCCGAGCCGCTCATTTGCAGCAGATCGCCTGTCCGGAAATCGACGAACACCAGCCCGGCCCTTGGATTGAGCAGAATGTTGCCCAGCGTGTTGAAAAACAGGTTGCCGGAAAAGTCCGGGATGGTCAGCGATCCGTCTTCATCCATGCGCACAAACCCCGGCTTGCCACCACGGTGGGAAGCATCGACCTGCTGCTCGCCATCGCGTACCACGTAGGTGGCGATATAGAACGAATCGGCCGCCGTCACCAGGCGCCGCACCAGCGGGTCGGACAGGGTCAGTTGACGCGGCGCAACGGCCTGCGCGTCGACAAAGTGGTACTGGCGCAAGTTGATGTAGCGAGGGCAGTTGCCATACGCCTGGCTCACTGAAATCTCGAGCCCCGGGTCGAGCTGACGACGTACGACACCGTTCATGCGGTTGCGTCTGCGGGTGTGCAACTCGATCCCCAGCATCCCGATGGCATCGCCCTCGCCCATGCCCTCCTGGGCCGGGTCGTTCGGCTCAGGTTCGAGTTGGATGTGCAGGGTCTGCGGATCGGGTGAGTTCATGAAGCCCGGTTGTCCCGCGCGCAGGGTCGCCCAGACGTCGCCTTGCCGATCCACCGCCCCCAGCACCACGAAAGGCAGTTGGGCGTAGAACTCCCGATGCTGGTCCGGCATCCAGGTACGCGCCAGTTGCCGTTGACCGACACTGGCCATCATGTCGACTGCCCCGACGGAGCGCTGCAAGGCCAGCTCTCCTTCGTGCCAGGGCGAGTTTTTTGCTTGCAAGGCTTCGTCCATCAGCTACTCCTCGCGCTCGCAGCATGAACGCCTGCGCCAGTGCGCTACGGTTGGGGAATCTCCGCCATCGTTTGCACGGCTGTGCAAGTGGCTGGAGTCATCTTCTGCCCAAAGCGACGGCGCAGGAATACGCACGAACTGCAATCCACCGTTTCATAAAATGGAATGGTGGAAGAACGAGCAATGGCCCCGACGGCGATCACGTCCTGATGCTGGCAAAGTTCTTGGTCAGCTCGAGCAAGGTCGCCCGCAACTCCGGCGGTCGCACGGGCTTGGCCAGGATCGAAATGTTCATGTGCTGCAGCGCATGGCGGATTCTCTCGATTTCATGGCCGGTCATGATCATGGCGGGGACTTCCCAGCCCCGTTGTTCGCGAATCGCGGCGATGCATTCGGAACCGGAGACCTTCGTGCCCAGGTCGAAGTCGGCAATGATGATGTCGCAGTCACTGGTCACGCCCACTCCGTCGCTGTGGGTTTCCACTTCGCACCCCCACTTCTCCAATAGCGCGGATGTCGCCATCAGCACGTTGGCGTCATCCTCTACCAGGCACACCCGCAAGCCTTGCAAACGGCTGTGCGCGGACACCGGCCTGTCTACCATCGCCCTTGGCGCGACCGTTTCCAGCCCCTGAATCATGGCGCGAGTACCCCTGCCGAGCCGGGAGTCCAGTTGGATGTCCAGATTGATCAGGTGGCTGATTCGCTTGACGATGGACAACCCCAGGCCCAGCCCCTCGACGTCTTTGTCACGAACGTGGCGCACCCGATAGAACTCCTTGAACACCTCGGGCAGGTGTTCGGCGGCAATGCCCCGGCCCTTGTCATAGATGACGATGGCCAGGCCACTGCCTTTCGGACGCACGCCGATCAACACCGGTTGGCCGGAGGCATATTTGAGTGTGTTGGAGACCAGGTTCTGCACCATGGTCGCCAACAGGCCGGCGTTGACATTGACCCAATGCCGGCAAGGCCGCAGGCGCAACTCGACACCGGCCCAGCGTGCGGCTTCGGTGTTCTGCTTGACCACATCTTGAAGCAGCGTGCCCAGGTGTACGGGTTCGGCCTGCGGTTCAAGCTGCCCGTTATCGAGGGTGTAGATATCGAGAATCGAACGAAACAGTTGCGAGACGATGTGCAACGAACGGTCGATGTTGTCCACCAGTCGCAACTCTTCCTGGCCCAACCGGGCATCGCGCAGGCAGGCGGTGAACAAGCCGATCGAGTGAATCGGTTGGCGCAAGTCATGACTGGCCTGGGCCAGGAAGCGGGATTTCTCCTGGTTCGCGGCAATCGCCTCTTCCGAAGCGATGCGGGTTCGGGTCAGCAGGATATGCGCGTAGGCGGGCACCACGATGGTGGTGACGATCAGCGTCAGGAACAGATAAGGTTGACCACGCCAGAACGGCGTGAGCAGGAAAATCACCACCAGGGTCGACAACGCGATAACGGTTGCCAGCGCCAGGTAGCGCGAACCGAAGCGCATGCCATTGCCCAACGTGACCCAGAGCAATGCAGCGTACACCGGTAGCGTACCCTCCCCACCCACGATCAAGGCAAAGGCAAGACTGGCATAATCCAGTGTCATGGCAAAAAGACGACGCAGGAAGAAGTGCCCGGGCCAGCGCTTGACCGCCATGCGTAGCGGGATAGCGGTGCCGAAGAAAAAGGTCATGTACCACAGGATCGGTACATAGGTTTCGAAGTCGCTGGCCAGAAAGGCCACCACAATGATGTAGAGCGCTGTACACGCCCCGACCGTCAATCTCAAGGTAGCCTGATCAAGCTCGCTATTCTTTTCCGTCATGGTCACTGGACTATTCCAACATGAAAGGTTGTTTCAAACTTGAAACCCAAGGGGGCAGTTTAGGTTACGATTCGTGAACTGGAAGATCAGAAGGATCTGAAGCATGACGTGCAGAGTAATTGTGGCAGATGACCACCCTTTGTTTCGCGAAGGTATGCTGAGAACCATTGAACGACTCATACCGACAGCATCCATAGAACAGGCTGGAAATCTGGACGAAGTATTGGCGCTGGCACGTTCCGGAGTGGAAGTGGACTCCCTGATACTCGACTTGCGCTTTCCCGGGATCAAATCGTTGCAAGTCATCGGCCAGTTGCGCGGTGAGTTCAAACGCACCTCGATCATTGTGGTTTCAATGGTGGATGATGTCGATGTTATTTCCCAGGTGATGGCGCTGGGTGCCGACGGATTCATCGGCAAGAATATCGACCCCGCCGCAATTGCCGACGCCATCAAGGCAATACGCGAAGGCGAAGTGGTGGTGAAGTATCAAGCCGAAAACACGATCCTGGACGATGCACTTTCCCAACTGACCGCGCGCCAACGGCAAGTGCTTGGCTTGATCGCCGCCGGCAAGACCAACAAGGAGATAGCCCGGGACCTGGGTATCTCCCCGTTCACGGTGCGCATCCATGTCTCAAGCCTGCTCAAATCCCTGGGTGTGCCCACGCGCGCGGCGGCTGCGGCGCAGTTTTCCAACTTCCCAAGCAATGGTGGATGGCCGGGAAAACAAGACAATTGAATGTATAACGGCGGCGAATATTAATTGAGCATCACCCTCCGTGCCGGCCCATCTCCGGGGCCATAGCACACTTGTACTATAGCGTCGCCCAGTACGCTCCCCCTAAGCTGTGGACGCTCCATAAAAAGGCTGTTCGAACAGCCAAATATAAAGAAAGCCAACATGCCATGCGCCGTGCAGTATCACTGTACCTATTGAAACGTCATGACGTGCGAAGCCTATGGATTTAATAAATCGATAGGCGGCGCAATGCTGAGTCAACTTCACCGTGCACGGTTGAAATGGAATGGTCCTGACATCAACTCAAGGTAAGTCATCATGTCCTTCAAATATGGAAAAACACTTAGAAATGGAATGACGCTGTGCATGCTGGCGGGCGTACTGA
Source organism: Pseudomonas fluorescens (assembly GCF_001623525.1). Lineage (NCBI taxonomy): Bacteria > Pseudomonadati > Pseudomonadota > Gammaproteobacteria > Pseudomonadales > Pseudomonadaceae > Pseudomonas > Pseudomonas fluorescens. The sequence goes on from NZ_CP015225.1 coordinate 1,818,121, forward strand.
ACGGTTGTACAAACACCGGCGACTTGGGTAACTTGATGGGTGCCTTGAATCAGGGTGCCCAGAAATACGACGTCTCTTACCTCAAGCAAACGATCATTCCGGGCAAGACGACAAAAGGCCAGATCACTCAAATGTTCGGCGCGCCGACGAATGAAGAGCTCAATTCGACCAGTACCAGCAACGAGTCGAACTGGACCTATGAAAAGAGTGATGAGGGCCTGGATAAGTACATGAAGCTGGCCCACAAGTACGTGTCGCCCGAGACGCGCCTGAAGATGTACGACACCTCGGCACAACTGTCCAAGGCACAAACCGTGGCCAACGACCTCAGCAGCGTGACCGGCACGAAAGCGGGCCAAAGCCAGACCCAGGGTTCGGTATTGACCATCTATTTCGTCGATGACGTCGTGAAGTACTACAGGGTCTACTGACGCAATGGCATTGCCTTTGGGGACAGCATCAAGCCTGTCCCCAACCCTCACCTCATTTCTTCCAAGTACCTGCGCTCAAGACGCAAGCCTTGCAGATAACGAACGACTTCGTTCACGTGCTCTCCCGACGCCCTGCGTGGTAGTCCCCTCCTGAAGTATCCCGGCCCGGGCAACTATTCTGAGTCGCATTGATGGGCCAGCCGCTACGCTATCTCAAGGCACCAGAAGCCCGTGAGGTTCGAAAAACGGTGGAAAAGAACAGTGAACTCGACCAGGCCACATTACGCCTGACCGTCAGCGCCTGCGCGCTGTTGTATATCGTTATCCTGGCCGGCCTCTATCCAGAAGACGCCGCGAGCTACGTACCCATCATTATCTACATCTGTATGTTCATCGTCGTCTCGGTGTTCCTGCGCATGATCATCAAGCGCTGGCCCGGACACTTCTTCTGGCGGCGCCTTTTCACAATGCTGCATGACTATGCCGGCATCGCATTTGCCATGATCGTCGGTGGAGAGGGCACGCTCCCGGTGTACGCTGCATTACTCTGGGTCACGCTGGGCAATGGCATGCGCTTCGGCTCGCGCTACCTGGCGCTGGCGACCGTTATCGCATTGTCGAGCCTGGTATTGGTTTTCTGGCTGACCCCGTTCTGGCATACGCAGCCCTACATGTTCCTGATGCTGATCGTCACCACCATTGTGGTGCCCGCCTACGCGCACATTTTGCTCAAGCGCACACGCATTGCCTCCGAAGAAGCCATTTTGGCCAATCAGGAGAAATCGCGATTCCTGGCCCAGGCCAGTCATGACCTGCGCCAGCCAATCCACTCCATCGGCCTGTTCACGGCTTGCCTGCGCGATGCCCGGTTGGGCCAGGAAGAATTGCGACTGGTGGACAACATCGACCGTTCGCTGCACACCGTGTCGCAGCTATTCCGCTCGATCCTCGATATCTACACCCTCGATCACGGCCAACTGATACCGAAAGCCGACACCGTACACCTGGGCCAATTGCTGCAGGACGTCGTCAAGCAGAACACCGAAGCGGCCCGCTGGGCCGGCGTCGAGCTGCGTCTGCGCGACTGTCCTTACTGGGTCAGCGTCAATCCCGGTTTGCTGACTACGATGGTCCAGAACCTGCTGTCCAACGCGCTCAAATACGCACCCGGCCAACCCGTGCTGATCGGCGTGCGGCGCCAGGGCAAGCGCCTGGCCGTGGTGATCTACGACAAGGGGCGCGGCATCGCCGCCGAACATTTGCCCGAAGTGTTCAAGGAGTTCTACCGCGTGCGCCATATGCGCGACAAGGATGTCGAGGGCCTTGGCCTCGGCCTGTCCATCGTCAAGCGCATCAGCCAGATGCTCGACGTCGATATACACATCCGCTCCAAGGTCGGACAAGGCACCCGGGTGGCGATCAGCGGCCTGGAGCCGGCAGCACCATGTGTCATGGCGCCCAAGGGAGTGCCCGTCGGGAATCGCCTGGACGGGTTACGGGTGTGCTTGGTTGAAGACGACGCCAACGTACTGATGGCGACCTCGGCGCTGCTGGAAAAATGGGGCTGCGAGGTTGAGGCCCACAGCGACGGCGAAGGGTTGACCAGCGATTGCGACATCGTCATCGCCGACTTCGACCTGGGCACAAAAGTCTCGGGCGCCGAATGCATTGCCGCACTACGCGAGCAGCGCGGCCGGCAAGTCCCGGCACTGGTCATCACCGGGCATGAGATCGAGCGGATACGCCAATCGCTGCAAAGCCTGAGTATCTCGGTGCTGGCCAAGCCCGTGCGACCGCCGGAACTGCGTGCGGTATTGCTTGAATTGGTCAAGCGCATGAATCGCAAGGGCGAGGCCTCAGCTCACCTCAACCCACCCAGCCGATAGCCGTCTTGGGGATCACCTCGGACTCGTCGAGCTTGGACGCAAACATGCTCACGGCCTCAAGTGCGTCCGTGGTCCCGTTCCTGATTTGCACGATGACCGAACCGGCCTGATCTGCCAGGGTTACGCCGCGCAATGCGCCTTCATGGGTCACGTTCATGCTGGCGACGGCATCGCGGGTTTCGGAGAGGATCATGCCGATCATTTCGGCAATCTCCGAGGTGGAGCGACTGGTGCGCCCGGCCAGTTGCCGGACCTCGTCGGCCACCACCGCGAACCCCCTCCCCTGGTCCCCGGCCCGTGCGGCCTCGATGGCCGCGTTGAGGGCCAGCAGGTTGGTCTGGTCGGCAATGCCGCGAATGGTGTTGACGATGGCTGTGATCTCTTCCGAACGCGCGCCCAACTGCCCAACCAGACGCGCGGAAGAGCCAATGTTATCGGCAATCTCGCGCATCTCCTTGGCAGTCTGGTGGATCACCTGGGCACCCTGTTCGGCCACTCGTTCGGTCTCGGCGGAGATATGGTACGCACGGGAAGCGCCACGCGAATCCTCTTCGAATTTCTCCACCCGCTCGCTGATGTCACTGGCGAACTTCACGATCTTGCACAACTTGCCTTCGGCGTCGTAGACCGGGTTGTAGCTGGCTTCCAGCCAGACGACTTTGCCGTTTTTGCCGAGGCGCTTGAATTGGCCGCTGAAAAACTCGCCGGCGTTGAGACGGCGCCAGAAATCACTGTACTCCGAACTGCCAACCAGGCTCGGTTCGCAGAACATCCGGTGATGCTTGCCCTTGAGCTCTGCCAACGTGTAATTCATGACATTCATGAAGTTGTCGTTGGCGGTCAGGATGTGGCCGCCCAGGTCGAACTCGATCACGGCCATGGCCCGGTCGAGTGCCGCCAGCCGGCCACGTGTTTCTGCCTCGCTGGCAACCTTGGCGGTGACATCGAGTGCGTACTTGACCACCTTCACGACGCGGCCCTGCTCGTCCACTATCGGGTTATAGCTGGCTTCCAGCCAGACGTTCTGCCCTTGCGCGCTACGGCGCTGAAACGTGCCGGAAACAAACTGACCGGCGCGCAACTGGTTCCAGAATTCACGGTACTCGGCGCTGCCCACCAGCGCCGGGGTGCAAAAATCCCGATGGGACAGGCCGGCCAATTGATCCGCACGGTAGCCCATCGTGCCAAGAAAATTTTCGTTCGCCCGAAGGACCTTGCCATCGGGGCTGAACTCGATAACAGCCATCGACCGCTCCAGGGAGCCTACCAATCCTTTGTATGTTGCCAATTCGGCCGTCCTAGCCGTCAGTTCGTTTTTTAGTGTTGTATTAAACATGACGTAACCTCGGTGAACCCTGAAAGTAACCGGACCTTCTATTCATATCGGCTCGCTGACTGAAGGCTGAACGGTACGCGGTAATCATGTTTCGGCGCCAAAACCCAACGAATCCATCAGCCAGGTTCTAAAGGCCTGCACTTTTGGCGTGTCGGCTGTTTCATGCGGGCTCACGAAATAAAAGCCGAGGTCAGATTTCAATCGCAGATCAAAGGGGGCAACCAATCGCCCGGCCTTCAGGTCATCCTCGACATAGGTCGAACGCCCAATGCAGACCCCCAGACCGTCAACCGCAGCCTGAACGGCCATCATCGCAAGGTCGAATGTCAGCCGGCTGCCTTCGGCCAGTTTTTTCGGCTGGCCAGCGGCGCTCAACCAGGCACTCCAGTCGTCGCGGGTCACCCCACTGACCTGCAACAAGGTGTGCCGGGCCAGATCGCGCGGATTCTCCAGGACTTTCGGACCTTGCAGCAGCCTGGGGCTGCACACCGGAAAGATCTCATCGGCCATCAGCCAGTCCGCCCGCAACCCCTTCCAGTCCCCGGAACCGTAACGAATGGCCGCATCGACGCCGCCCTCACGGAAATTCACTCGTTCGGTAGATGCCGTAACGCGCACGTCAATGTTGGGAAACGCCTGCTGGAATGACGCCAGTCGCGGCAACAACCATTTGGAAGCAAATGAAACCAGGGTACTGATCGTCAAGACGCTGTTGCTGCGGCTCTGCAGCAACGTCTGCGTGCAATAGCGCAACTCATGGAACGCCGCGCGAACGCCTGGGAAATAGGCATGTCCTTCGTCTGTCAGGGCCAGGCCATCCTTGAGCCGCAAGAACAGGCGCACGCCCAGTTCTTCTTCGAGCCGGCGAATTTGATGGCTGATGGCTGTCTGCGTGACGTTCAGCTCTTGCGCAGCCTTGGTAAAGCTCATATGCCGAGCGGCCGACTCGAATGCTTTAAGGCCATTGAGGGAAGGGATTCTGATGGCCATTGGGCTCGGCTTGCTCATGAGGTTTTGTCATACGCTAGCACTGAAGATGTCGTTTGAAAATGTTCCGGCCCTCGCGGATTCTGACAGCACGTCCCCCCGTCCTCGAGGAAACCATGAAACTGTACTTCGCCCCCATGACCTGCTCATTGTCCCCGCACATCGTGCTGCGGGAATTGGGCCTGCCATTTGAATTGATTCGGGTCGACAACAAAACCAAGCGAACTGCCGATGGGCTCGATTTCCTGAGCATCAACCCCAAGGGCTACGTGGCAGCCTTGGTGCTGGATAACGGTGATGTCCTGACCGAGGGGCCCGCCATCGTCCAGTACCTGGCCGACCTGGTCCCCGCAAACACGCTGGCGCCGGCCAATGGCACTTGGGAGCGGGTTCGCTTGCAGGAATGGTTGAACTTCATTACCTCCGAGCTTCACAGCGGATGTGCGCCGCTGTTCAACGCTGATATTGCAGAGTCGACCAAGGCCATCTTCAGGGCAAAACTGTTCAGGCGCCTGGATTACCTCAGCCAGGCCCTTGAACGACAGGATTACCTGATGGGCACCTTTGGCCTGGCCGACAGCTATTTGTTTACCGTCCTGAACTGGCTGCCGTTGTTCAATATCCAGATCAGGGATTGGCCGGCACTGGCGGCGTTCATGGCGCGAATCGCAACACGCCCCAGCGTCCGGGCAGCCATGGCTGCGGAGGCGGCGTAGTCATTGGCGGCACATTCCATCTCAGTGCAACCTGACCTGCCGCTATCGCGAGCAAGCTCGCTCACAGTTGTCCGGGGTGATTGTGAGATTCGAGATACACCTCGGCCCTCCTGTGGGAGTGAGCTTGCTCGCGATGACGGCGGCAAGCCCAACCTCAGCCAATCAGATTCGCATACACCGGCCGGTCGATATTCCCACCGGAGAGAATCACCGCCACCCTTTTCCCCCGCATCGTTTCACGCTCCTGCATCAGCGCGGCCAAGGCGGCCGCGCCGGCACCTTCGGCGAGGTTGTGGGTGTCGGTGTAATACGCCCGCATGGCCCCGGCAATTTCAGCATCGCTGACCGCTACGATTCTCGCCGCCCCGGCCCCATAGATGGCAAAGGCCTCGGGAACGGGTCTGCGCACGGCCAGGCCGTCGGCAAAGGTATTTGCCGACGCGGTCTCGCATAGCCTGCCCGCTTCAAACGACAACTTCGCCGCGAGGGCCTCGGTGGACACCACGCCCACCACCTGGGTCTTCAGGCCCAAGGCATCGCGGGCGGCGATGACCGCGCAAATCCCCGAGCCGCAGCCTATCGGCACATAGACGGTGTCCAGGTCCGGCACCGCGTTGAACAGCTCAAGCCCATAGGTCGCCACGCCCTTGACCAACTCGGGATGGAACGGCGGCACCAGGTAGAGGCCATGCGATTGGGCCAGGCGTACCGCCTCTTCACGGGCCTCATCGAAATCACGGCCATACTCGACCACCTCGCCGCCAAAACCGCGCATGGCGTTGTTCTTCTCCACCGAGTTACCTTGCGGCACGACGATCAACGCTTTCAAACCCAATGCGCTGGCCGCCAGCGCCAGGCTCTGGCCGTGGTTGCCGCGAGTCGCCGTGACGATGCCTTTTGCCTCTGGGTGCTCGCGCTTGAGCCAGCGCACGAAGGTCAGGCCGCCGCGTACCTTGAAGGCCCCCGTCGGGGTGTGATTCTCGTGCTTGACCCACACCGTGCAACCCAGCCGTTCAGCCAACAAGGGCCAGGCGTACTGGGCGGTGGCGGGCATGACTTCGTATAAGTGGCGGGCAGCTTGTTCGATATCGTCGCGAGTCAGTGTGTGCATGATGGGCCTCCGGGTTTTTGCCCAGTCTAATCAGGGCTCCATCGGCGGGCTTTCAGAAAACTGACCTGACTTTCTGCTCCTCTCTTCACTACTATGCTGTTCATGAACCCTCGAAACCGCCAACAGCCGCCCCAGTCCGAACCGGTCCGTCGTATCGAAGCTGGGCCGTGGGCGATCGAATTGCTGCCCGGCTGCGCCTACGCCACCCGCTATGTCGCCACCCAGTCGGCGATCGGCTTTGCCTTTGACAGCCAGCGTGGCCTGCACGCCATCGGCAGCGACCGCGTGCAGCCCTTCGAGGCGATCCCCAACGGCCTGGCATTCGTCCCCGCCGAATGCGACGTGTTCTCCGAATCCCCCTGGGGCGGAGAATACCTGCGGGTCGTGCGCACCGACGGTATGGCATTGCCGGGGGAACATGCGTTCAACAACCGGATTGACCCGCAGGCCATCACCCTCGCCCTGAGAATGCGCAGCGCACTGCTGCGCGCCACCGCGGAGGATGACTGGGAGGCCTGGACGCTCGGATTGGCTGAACGGGTGAAGGACCCCAAGACGTTTTCGGCCCCCGTACAAGGGTCCATCACCGGCGGGCGAATGCGCCTGCTCGACGAGTTCATCGATGCCGGTCTCGACGGTCCGCTGGGGGTCAAGGAAATGGCCGGGCTGCTTGGCTTGTCCGAAGGGTATTTCATACGGGCATTCAAGAATGCCACCGGCAAAAGCCCGCACAGCTACCTGATCGACCGGCGCCTGGCCAAGGCACGGGCGCTGATGCGCGACTCAACCGCCCGACTAATCGATATCGCCCACACTTGCGGCTTCAACTCCCAGGCGCACATGACCACGCTGTTCAAGCAACGCCTTGGCGTCAGCCCGGCACAGTTGCGCGGCTATTCGAGGCCCTGAACGGGCCGGGCAAGCCGCTAATTCGGGTCACCTGAAACGCGAGTGGCGCCCCAAATCAAATCGCCATCAGATAGCCTTGCAAAAACACCCGGGCCGTCTAGATTCAAATCTGTCTCCAACCACATCGTCAACCACACCTGACAGCCCTTCGGGCGAGAGCGTCTATTGGCCTAAAACACACACTTGGCGTTGCTTTCAATTACTGACACGGAATCAGTCAATAACAACAAGAGGGATGCTTGATGAAGCATGGCCGTGGGTATCGTTTGCTCTCGCAAAAAGGCGCAGCCGGACATTTCTGGCTGTCGCTGGTTTGCTTTTCCGCCCTGGTGATCGCCAGCTTCTTGCTGTTCGAACAACAGATCCAAGACTTCCTGACCCATCTCGAGCTGTACCAGCCCTCGACGCCCGCGCAGAAACTCTACCTCGCGTTGCTGCTGATCGCCCTGCTGGCGCTGGACGTGGTGCTGCCGGTGCCGTCGAGCATGGTTGCGCTGCTGGCCGTGGCCATGCTCGGCAGCGTGGGGGGTTACCTGGCGATTTTCGTGGGGCTGTGCCTGGGCGCCGGGTTGGGTTATGCCCTGGGCGCCGGCTATTTGCGTTTGTTGTCCGGCCGCCTGGGCCTGCATCAGCGCCAGCCGGGGCAACTGGCGTACCGGTTGGGCACACTGTCGTTGATCTGCCTGCGCGGGGTCCCGGTATTGGCGGAAACTTCAGTCGTCGCCGCCGGTATGCAAGGCTACCCTCTGCGCGCTTTCATCCTGGTCACCACCCTGGCCAACGCCGGCCTCGCGCTGGCCTACAGCGCCATAGGCAGCTTTCTCGTCGAGCAGAACGCGCTGTTGGTGACCTTGCTCGCCAGCATGGTATTGCCCGGGCTGTTCATCGCCGGGTACAGCCTGTTCAAGAGCCTTCGCCGCAGCGAAGCGGAGCAACCGTTGCACGGGCGCTTCAAGGTCAGCTACGACTACCCGGTGGTGTTCACCGACCATGTATTCGATCCGCTCAATCCCTGCCTGCACCGCCAGCTCATGGCCGGCCACAGGGGCCCGGTCACGGTGTTGATATTCGCCGATGAACAACTGCTGCACAGCGCCCCGCACCTGCAGGAACAGATCAACGCCTACTTCGCCAGCCACTTTCCAGACCTGCACCTGCAGGCGCCGCCGATTGCGGTCCCGGCCGGCGAGTCGAGCAAGGATTCACAGGTGTTGCAGCGGCTGTACACCGACATGCTGAAACATGGCTTGGACCGGCATTGCCATGTGCTGGCCCTCGGTGGCGGCGCGGTGCTGGATGCGGTGGGCTACGCCTGCGCCACCTTCCACCGTGGCATTCGCCTGATTCGCATCCCCAGCACCGTGCTCGCCCAGAACGACGCCGGCATCGGTGTGAAAAACGGCATCAACGCCTTCGGCCAGAAGAACCTGCTGGGCGCCTTCTATCCCGCCACCGCAGTCATCAACGACTTTCAATTGCTGACCAGCCTGACCCGGCGCGACCAGATCGCAGGCCTGGCCGAGGCGGTCAAGGTGGCGCTGATCAAGGACCCGGCGTTTTTCCAGTGGATGGAGCAACAGGCCGACGCCCTCGCCCACTTCGAACATGGGGCCAGCCGCTATGCGATCCGCCGCTGCGCCGAATTGCACCTGGCGCACATCACCGGTGCCGGCGACCCCTTCGAACGCGGTAACGGACGGCCCTTGGACTACGGACATTGGGCCGCTCACAAACTGGAAAATCTCAGTCAGCACCGACTGCGCCATGGTGAAGCCGTCGCGGTGGGCATGGCCCTGGATGGGCTTTATGCCAATGCCTTGGGGTTGTTGAGCGACGGCGACACCGAACGGGTGCTGAACCTGCTGCTCAAGCTCGGCTTCTGTCTGAACCCGCCAGAACTGACCTTGAAAGATGCACTGGGGCGCTCGCAGGTCTTGCTGGGATTGGAGGAGTTCCGCCAGCATTTGGGCGGGCAACTCTCCATCCCCATGTTGAGCCGGATCGGCGAGTCGGTGGACTTGCATGAAATCGATACCGCGCGAATGGAGCAGGCATTGCAGCGGCTGTCCACCCAGGTCGAGCTTGCGCCGATCCTGAACGAGCGCTGTGCGCAATGAACCAGACGGCGCCGAACCTCAAGACCTGGCTGACCCTCGGCCGTGTCTCCAACCTGCCCACGGTGTGGACCAACACCTTGGCCGCCGCCCTGCTCGCCAGCAGCGCCGGGGCCCTGGCACCGCCGTCTTCCCTGGTGTGGATCCTGCTGCTGGTGGCACTGTCGCTGCTGTACCTCGCCGGCATGCTGTTGAACGACCTGTTGGACGCCGACTGGGACCAACAACACCACAACCCCCGCCCCATAACCCTGGGCCTGGTGAGCCGCCAGCACGTGCGGCTGGCCACTGCGTTGTTGCTGGTGCTGGCTGCCGCCTCGCTGCTGGGCCTGAGCCAGTTGATCGAGCAGCCGCACTGGCTGCTGGGCAGCGCCACCCTGTTGGTGGGCTGCATTCTCGGTTACAACCTGCTGCACAAGAAATACGCCCACAGCGTCTGGCTGATGGGGGCCTGCCGCTCCGCGCTCTACCTCACCGCGGCGGCCAGCCTGGCGATGCCGGCGGGACCGATCTGGCTCTGCGCCATTTTGCTCGGTGTCTACATCAGCGGCCTGACCTACCTGGCTCGCCAGGAACACCGCAACCAACTGATCAGCCGCCTCCCCCTGCTCTTGATGCTGAGCCCACTGGCCTTGGCGATCTATGCAGGCAGCACCTGGTTTTGGCCGGTGCTGCTGTTATGGCTTGGCTGGTTGGGCTGGCATTACTGGCACAACCTGGCCAACCCTCGGCAACGACAGGTCCGCGCCTTTATCGGCGCTGGCCTGGCAGCCCTGCCGCTGTTCGATGCCCTGGTGCTGGCCGTGGCTAACCAGCCCTTGGGCAGCCTGTTATGTGTCGCGGTGTTTTTCCTGCTTCCCCATTTCCAGCGCTGGATCAAACCAACATGAACACGGACGTTACTGCAGCGGCATCGGCGGCCCTCGACATGCGCCACGATTGCCTGAACGAACAACGCCAGCCCTTCATCCGCCATCTCGATGAAAGCGAACGGCGATGGTGGCATCAGGCAGAGGAACAGCTTGCCCTAAGCCCGGACGCCAACACCGCGGCGCTCATGAGCAGCCAATGCAAGCGCAACCTCAAGGAGCGTGCGCAACCCGGCAGCGATGGCTGGAGCAACGTCCAGCTGGCGCGGGCGTTGCTGCTGGCCCAGGTGCTGGAACAGCAGCCCGCCGCCCGGCAAGTCCCCCTGCTGCACCAATTATTCCTGTGGGGCGACGACCAGGAAAAGGTCGCCACCTTGAAAACCCTCGATTGGCTCGATAGTCGCGGAGCGTGCGTGGAGCTTGCACGCCAGGCCGGACGCACCAGCAACAGCCAGGTGTTCGCCGCCCTCGCCCTGGACACCGCCTACCCATCGCGTCACTACAACGAACAGGCCTTCAACCAATTGGTGTTGAAAGCGCTGGGCATGGGCCTCGACGTACGACGCCTGATCGGCCTGGCGCAACGACAAAGCGTCACCCTCAACCAGTTGGCCCTCGACCTGCTGGACGAACAACTCGCCGCCGAACGAACGGTGTCCGCCGGACTGCCCCACGTCATTGCCTTCGACCTGCTGAGCCCGGCGCAACGTCAGCGCCTGGCCGGCCTGGGCCAGCAACAACGCTTACCGGCGCAATGGCACGAGCACCTGGGCGGCGTTTCGCCGAACTGATGCCCCACCTCCCCCCGCTTTTTTTGACGAGGATTCACCATGCTCAAGTACTTTGACCCGCATATCCACATGGTCAGCCGCACCACCGACGATTACCAGAACATGGCGGCCGCCGGCATCACCGGGGTAATCGAGCCGGCCTTCTGGCAGGGCCAGGCCAGGACCAGCGTCGGCAGCTTCATCGACTACTTCGACACACTGTTGGGCTGGGAGCGTTTTCGCGCCAGCATGTTTGGCATCCATCACTTCTGCACCATTGGCCTGAATCCCAAGGAGGCCAATGACCTGTCGGTGGCCAATGAGGTGCTGGAGATTCTGCCGCGCTACCTGGTGAAAGACGGCGTGGTGGCGGTGGGTGAAATCGGCTACGACGACATTACCCCGGAAGAAGATCGCTTCCTCGCCGCGCAATTGGAGCTGGCCAAGCAATTCAATCTGCCGGTGCTGGTGCACACCCCGCACCGCGACAAGATAGGTGGCACCAAACGCACGCTCGCCGTCATTCGCGAGGTCGGCATTGCCGAACATCTGGTGATCATTGACCACCTCAACGAACTGACCCTGCCCCTGGTGCTGGACAGCGACTGCTGGCGCGGCCACTCCATCTACCCCAACACCAAGATGTCGGAACAACGCATGGTCGCGCTGCTGCAGCAGTACGGCACGGAGAAAATGGTGGTCAACAGCGCCGCCGACTGGGGCATCAGCGACCCGCTCAAGGTGCCCAAGACCGGCCAGGCAATGTTGGCCGCAGGCTTCAGTGAAGCCCAGGTCGAACAAGTGCTGTTCCACAACCCGGTGGACTTTTTTGCCCAGAGCGGCCAGTTGGACAAAGCCCTGGTCAGCACGCCCCTGCCCATCGATCAGCGGCGACAATGGCAGGACAACTCCGCCCTGCGGGGCCAGGAACCGGTGATCAAATGAGCGCCCGCACGGGTTGGACGGCCATGCAGATCGGCTATTGCAGCAACGTGCACCCGACCCATGACCTGGGCGGGCTACGCGCTTGCGTCGAACGGCATTTCCAGACCGTACGCACACTGCGCGGGCTCGACACGCAGGACAGTGGATTGTGGATCAGCGCCCTCGCCGCCGCCGAACTCCAACACGCGCCGACCCGTGCGGATTTCCTCGACCTGCTGCAACGCAGCGGGCTACGCCTGACCTCGCTCAATGGGTTTCCCTACGGCCAATTTCACCAAGGCGCAGTGAAAGCCGACGTCTACCTGCCCAACTGGGCCGATCCGCAGCGGCTGGCGTACAGCCTGGACCTGGCTCGACTTCTCGCCCAGGCCCTGCCAGCGGACTGTGCCCAGGGGGTGATCTCCAGTCTGCCGCTGGGTTATGCCGCCCACTGGAGCCCGACGGTACAGCAACGTGCCGAGCAGCAACTGCGCGAGCTCACTGCCGGGCTGGCCCGGCTGCAACGGGAGACGGGCAAGAAGATCGTGGTCTGCCTGGAGATGGAGCCCGATTGTGTGCTGGAAAACACCGACCAGGCCATCGCCTTCTTCCACCACTGGCAAGCCACGGACCCGCACCATGAACACCTGGCGCTGTGCTTTGACGTTTGCCACCAGGCCGTGATGTTCGAAGACTGCTATCAATCACTGGACCGATTGCGTCGGGCCCGGGTCCCCATCGGCAAGATCCAGTTATCCAATGCACTGATTTGTCGCCTGCCTGAGGACGAGCACCGGCGCGAACAGGTGCTCAAGACATTGAGCGGTTTTGCCGAGCCCACCTACCTGCATCAAGTGAAGGCCCGCGATGGACACGATCGGTTATCGGCCTGGGCCGACCTCCCCGCGGCCCTGGACGATTGTGAGCAGAACCGCGTCTCTCATCCCGAGCTGAGGATTCACTTCCACATTCCGCTGTTCAGCGAGCAGTTGCTGCTGCCCGAACTCAGCAGCAGCCAGCTTGCCCTGTCGCAGACTTTCGATTTTTTGGCCGACCATGGGGATTTTCGCCCCGTACTGGAAGTGGAAACCTACAGCTGGGGCGTCCTGCCTAGCCAATTGCGGCCTACGACCGAGCATGCCCAACTCCAGGGCATCGCGGCGGAGTTGCATTGGGTCGAGGATCAATTGCAACAGCGCCGCTTGCTAGAACCTCAGGCACTGGAGGCCCACGCCCATGCGCTCTGATCCTGCGCGCCAGCCGCTGCTGCTGATCAACGTGGTCGGCCTGACGCCCGCGCTGTTGGGTGCCGCGACGCCCTGCATCAATGCCCTGTTGAAAACGGCCAAGATGGCCACGCTGCAGCCAGTGTTCCCGGCGGTCACCTCGACCGTGCAGGCCTCGATCCTCACCGGACAACCACCGTCGGAACACGGCATCGTCGGCAACGGCTGGTATTTTCGCGATCAGGCCGAAGTACGTTTCTGGCTGCAACCCAATGCACTGATCCAGGGGGAAAAGGTCTGGCAGACACTCAAGCGCCAGTACCCCGGGTTTCGCTGCAGCCAATTGTTCTGGTGGTACAACATGTATGCCGACGTGGACGCCGCCATTACCCCTCGGCCCCACTACCCGGCCGATGGTCGCAAGCTGTTCGGCCTGTATTCGGCGCCGGCCTCGTTGCATGAGCGTATCGAACAGCAGATCGGCGAGTTTCCCTTTCCGAGTTTCTGGGGACCGGCGGCCGGCATCGCGTCGAGCCGCTGGATCGTCGACTGCGCCATCGCCGAATTCCAGATCAACCGCCCCGACCTGCAATTGATCTACCTGCCCCACCTCGACTACAGCCTGCAACGCCTGGGGCCCGATCACCCGTCGATTGCCGACGAGGTAAGGGCCATCGACGGTGAAGTCGGGCGTCTGCTGGACTTTGCCCAAGCACAAGGCGCGGCAGTGATGCTGCTGTCCGAATACGGGATCGAAGCCGTCACCCAATCCGTTTCCATCAACCGGTTGTTACGTGCCGAGGGCTTGTTGCAGGTCCGCCAATCGCTGACCTGGGAGTTGCTCGACCCCGGTGCCAGTGCAGCGTTTGCGGTGGCCGATCATCAGGTCGCGCACATCTACGTGAAGCAGGCGTGCGACATCCCCCGCGTCAAGGCGCTGTTGCAACGCCAGGCCGGCATCGAGCAGGTGCTGGATAAAACCGAACAACGGGCCTGGCAACTGGATCATCCCCGCAGCGGCGAACTGGTGGCCGTGGCCGCGCCCGGTTACTGGTTCGATTATTACTACTGGTTCGACGAGCGCCAGGCCCCCGACTTTGCCCGCACCGTGGACATCCATCGCAAGCCAGGCTATGACCCGCTCGAGCTGTTCATCGACCCGGCCATTCGCTTCCCGAAATTGAAAGTGGCGCGCCGCCTGCTCCAGAAAAAGCTCGGCTTTCGCTACTACATGGACCTGATTCCGCTGGACACCCGCCTGGTCCGCGGTAGCCACGGACGGCTGCCCACGAGCGAGAAGACCGGCCCGCTGCTCATCACCAATTGTGATCTGTCGTTGCCGCAGCACCTTGCGGCGACGGCGGTGAAGCAACTGCTCCTGGAACACTTCCGGGGGCACCCTCATGCCGATACGGCGAATGCCAAGGAGCTTCCATGCGGCGAGCCATTTCCATAACCGTTCTCAGTGCCCTGGCCGGTTTGGCCCAGGCACAGGACACCAACAACTTCGATTGCAGTAACTTCCTGCAATTTGGAGCAGACATCAACCAGACTCGGACCGCGTTTGCCCAGAGTCCCGAGACCATGGCCTGGAACTGGTTCGTCTGCTTGAACCAACCCAGTACCGCGCAAAGCAGCAATCTCGTGTGGGAGACGATGAAGCCCTCGGACCAGGTCTACCTGCCCAACGGCGCTCCACCGGGCACCTATGACAGCTCCGCGCCGCTCCCGGCCGCGGTGGTGACGCAAGCCAAGGCACAAGGTATGGACTTGTCCCGGTCCTTCCATAACATCAATGCCACCCAACAGGTCGATGGCCTGATCCTGCAAATGGGTGGTGCCGTGCCCGATGCCCAACAAGGCCACCCCGTACGCTTTCAGTTGCTGATGGGCAAGGACACGTTCGATTACATCGTGAATAAGCAGGTCTACAACATGAATGGCCAGGCCGCCCTGGCCAACGACCTGAACTTCCCCCCCACCGCCTGGGAGTTGAAAGCCGCGTGGCTGTGGATCGGCACAGACACGACCTACCGACAAACCCTGGTGAACGACGGCTACTACATTGCCCAGGCCTATTACCAGCAGGACGACGGTACTTACCAGGTCGGCTATGTGGCATTGAGCGGTCTGCATGTCGTCAACAAACTGAACGCCAACTGGGTCTGGACCACCTTCGAAAACATCAACAACAGTAAATACACCGTCACCAATGCCGCCCCGCCTGCGCCGATGACCAATACCACGGGGCCGACTCCGGCCGCCAAGCCGGTGAATGCCAGCTTCCAGGCCAATAACCGGAACCTGTCGAAGTACGAGTTGATCGGGGTCGAGTTCCAACCCATCACCCAGGTACTGGCCAACTCACAACTGGAATCGGCGTTCCAGAACACCTCGTCCTGCCTGGCCTGCCACGGCACCGCCGCCTATTCGAACGACAAAGGCTACTTCAATTTCGCTCTGAACCACGGGGGCGGCATCGTCTACCCCACCACCCCGCTGCCGCCCTCGGCATTCGATGGCTACAAAAAACTGGACTTTGTCTGGTCGCTGAAACGCGCCCAGTGGCAACGCTAAGGAGCATGACATGAGCGTATTGAATTTCCCCCGTATCTACCTCAACGGCCATATGTTCTGGAACCCGCCAACGGCCAACAACAACGACGTGTATCCGCTGTATGACGCGGTAAACGCGGACATCAACTGGCCGTTCATGAGCCACTTCGACATCAACGTCAAGAACGCCCCCACCCTACTGATGCCCTGGGCCATCAAGCCCCTGACAATGGCGGAGCTGCCGCCCTATATGCTGCAGGTACCGACCAATGCCAACCCGAAAACCTACCCATACATGCCCGCCGAATGGGATCTGTTTGGCGACAATGCCTGCGGCACGGTGAGCTACAAAGGGACGCGCTCAACGATCATTGGCGGCGAGCTGCAGGCCGACACCTACATCACCGCGGATGCGCTGGTTGGCAGGGACTACCAATTGCTCGGCAATCCCTTTGGCAGCAACGCTCCGACTGCCGCGCGCTTCGTGGACGTCAGCCCGTGGCAGAACACCTTCACCGCGTTGTATTTCGACAAGCTGATGCTGGGGGATGCCACGTGTGGCCTGACCCTCAATCGCCAGTATCGGATGATGGATCGCTTCCTCAATTTCAATTGGGGCGCCTTCGGTGGCCTGGTGTATGTCACCACCACCTGGCAGACCTGCTTTCCCCAGGAGAACCTGGAATGGGTCATCGGCGATTCGGCGCTGCTGAGTAACCTGCAGCAGCAGATGAAGCTGCAAGGGGCAAAGGGCCTGATGTTCAGGTTCTCCACCTACCTGACCTGCTACGACAGGAACGGTGTTTTCAACGACTTCCCGTACGTCAACACCCGTTCCAATGCCCCCTCGGATACGGCTCGTCTGCAAGCAATGTATCAGAAGGGCCTGGACAACGTTTCCGGTATTTTCTTCAACCCCGCCTACAGCCGCACCGCCGCGACCCTGGGCCTCTGGTTCGCCGACGAATACCCGACCGCGCCCGCCGGCCTGCGCCTGGTGCCCGCGCAGGCCGTATCTGTTGTTCAACCCAGTGGAACTCCCCAAAACGCCACACTGGGCGTGACTTCGGTGCAGATTACCGGCAACACCCTGTCGCTGGATCTGGCCAACACGTTCCCGTTCTATCCGGTAGAGCCCAATGCCCCCATCCTGACCGCCGAAAAATTCCAGGCCGGCGACTATCAACTGGGTGTACGCGAGGGTGATCAATTCACGCCGGTCGTGGACTTCGGTTTCGACCGATATAACCAGGCAGCCTTCGACAAACGCTCCGGCCTGCAAGACTTCCCGCTCAGCGACGCGGACCTGACGAAACTACAACCAGGTCATCCATTGGAGCTGCGACTCAAGGCTACGGCCGCCCCGACACCCGTGATCGCCGCCACCCAGCAAACCTGGACCGCCGAAGTGGTGGAGAGCGGCAGTTTCATTGACGTGGGTGACCATAAGACACTGACCATCATGGTGCAGAAAAATGGTCAGCCGGCGGCCAATACCACGCTGTGGGTGGCGGAATATGGCAACCCCTACATGGTGACCACCAGCGACTACTACCTGGCCTCCAGCAACGCGGCCAATTTCACGCTGTTCTTCGACCACCCAGACGACCCCAACCTGAACAAGGCCAATCTGCCGAACTTCAATAATGCGCCGCCCGTACAAAACTATCTGGCCAAAGGCAGCGGCCGCCGACTGACCGCGCTGCAGAATACGGATCAGTCCAGTGGAAACCCGATTGGTTATCAGCAATTCCTGCAGGGCGACGGCAAACCGGTCACGATCGACTTGCACCCTTGCCTGGCATTCGATGCCGGCGTCTACGCCACCGGAACCCTGAGCGACGACGTCCACGCCACTGCGGTGGATTACTCTTATGTCACCACTACCACCGACGCCAACGGCATCGCCCAGGTGAGCTTCAGGGCTATCGCCCCCGGCTTCCCGACCTTGCGTTTTTTCGTCAAGGATGGCGACAGCGATCCGGTCATCCCCTTCAGCTTCCCGCTGCCCCAAGCCTACATCGACTTCCTCGCCCCGCTCCGCGTCCTGCCCTTGGACGTGCAACTGCAACAGGACTTCATCAACTACTGGAACACCGTCTACAAGGATCAGAACGCCGCAACGCAGCTGTGGGAGGGTTTCCTCTACCCACGCATCCTGCAGACCTTCTATTACCTGTACCCCATCATGAACAAGTACATGCCGCTCAACTCCCAGGCGCGCGTCGAAGGCGCCATCGACCAGTTGATTGTGCTGATCAGCAAGCCCTACCAGGAAGAAAGCACGCTCGCGATGCCCATCACCCGTGACATGTCCCAGAGCCGCCGTGCGGTATTGGAGCTGTGGGCCCAGAAACTGGTGAAGCGCAACTATCCGCCACAACAACTCAAGATGAGCGATTACGACAACCTCTGAGCTTGTGTGGGAGCCGAGCTTGCTCGCGATGAAGGCACCTCGGTCTTTCGAATGACCGCGTTATCGTTCATTGCGGGCAAGCTTTGCTCCCACAGGCTCCCACAGTGTCACCCGGTACTTTTCAAAGGAATGACCTATGAAAACCAGTATCTTGACCCGCCTATTGCTGTTGATCCTGCTGTTCAGCCCACCACTGTTCGCCCAGGACAGCGGTGCCGTCTACTTCACCATGGGCGTGCATAACACCGAAGGGTGCAACGAACAGAACGGCAACTGCATCGCCACGCGTGTCCCGGGCGAGCCTTCCGATCCGTTTTTCCCGGCGTTCTGGATCAGCGACTGGACCATGTACCGGGTGATGCACAACTATGAAAAAAACCCGCCGCCCTACAGCAATCCCCCTTCCACCCTGACCCCGGCGGACTACACCGTCTCTCGCGGGACCAGCTATTACGACACGGCCTATATTCCGGCCGATGGCGACGGTTTCGGGGCGATGATGGAACACTATGAGAAGTACTGCCTGCCGATCTTCCCGATCAAGAACAACAACTACACCTGCTCCTTCGTGTCCCTGGGCAACAAGGCATACTTCCTGACCTACCCGCAGGATCGCCCCAAGGACATGCCGGCCTGCTGCATGTTCTCGCCGATGAATCATCCGCCGCGGCAAGACTTCATCCAGCACCTGCCCTACAGCGCCGAGCGCAGCAAGAACCTGGACGGTAGCGTGCAAGCCTACGCGCTGGACCTTCAATCGCCGCAGGGTCCGATCCTGTTCGGTTATGCCTTCTACAAAAAGATGTCGGGGCAACCACCCTACCGGCAGCCTCAATCATTCTTTTTCTCCGGTGACACCAGTGTCGCCAATGCCCCCATCGTCAGCCAGAACTACACCAACTTCCGCATCGCCAAACCGGACCCTGCCCAGACCTGGGCGCAGGTGGCTGCGATGTGCCCGGCGAATCCACCGCCCTGCCAGTTGTTCGAGCCACCGGCTTCACAGAGCAACGGGCAAAAGGCGCAGTGGAACAAGCTCATGCAGCGCAAACCCTGACCAATGACGAAGGATCGCCATGAACACTTCACTCCGTTTCACCCTGGTACTACTGGGTCTGGCCAGTCTTCCGGCCCTGGCCCTGGAACAATCCCAGGAACAAGCCATGCCACGGACGCAGGCCTCGAACCTGAATTGCCAGCCCCCCAGCACGGCGCCAGCGGCCAACGCCAGCCAGGACCTGTTCGATCAATACAGCTGGCAGTTGTTCATTGCCGTGAACTGGCCCGCCCAGGCGGGGCAGCGCGGTGATCCCGACTGCAGCAAACAACCGGGAGACCCTGGCTACACCGTCTGGCAGACCTACAAGACCGTGGAAGAAACCTTCCTGCCACGGGGGGCCGATCCAGGCCCCTGGAACTCCCCGCAGCTTGCCAAGAGCCTGGGCATCATCAACATCGCCGCGCTGAAGAACAGCTCCCAGGTGAATGCCGTCGACCAGGCCGTCGGCGGCTGGCTGATCGACCAGGCCGGCAACCCGACCTACTACGACATCTCGGCCAACGAGACCTCCTACAACTACATCGTCGCCAACCAGTTCTATAACGCCGATGTGGTTTCCAAAGCCAACAACATCAACTTTCCCTATGGGGTCATCGAGGTCAAATCGAGCTGGCGCATCCTCACCCCCCATGACAATGCCAGCCGCTACCTGACCATGCTTGCGCGCGTGGCCACGTTCGACGACCAAGGCCAGCGCACCGGCGTCACCGAGGCCTACCTGGGCCTGGTGGGGCTGCACGTCATCACCAAGGTGAACGGCTATCCGCAGTGGATCTGGTCGACCTTCGAGCAGATCGACAACGTTCCACCCAAAACCCTGGTGAACGGTGTATGGGTCGACCAGCCGGCCTCCGGCACGGCCTATTCCTACTTCAACCCCAGCGCCCCGGCAGCCACGCTCAACCAGTCGCCCTGCGACTGGCAGACCCAGGGCGCGCACCTGGTCTGCGTGCCCAAGCCTGGCACCACCTTCCAGACCCCGAACCCGTTGAACCGGTACACCCCGATCGCCGAGATCACCAACGAGGTCAATGCCCGTTACCGCAGCGACCCGGACCTGCAACGCAGCGTGCTGAAGTACTACCAACTCATCACCACCCAGCGCCCGCTGATGCCGGACAACCCCAGTAATCCACTGGGCCAGCCGACCCCCGCCCTTTCGGCCAACGTGACCATGGAAAGCTACATCCAGCCCAACAGCAGCTGCATGAATTGCCACTCCATGGCGACTCCGGTCAAGAGCCCCTACAAATCCGACTACTCCTACCTGTTCAAATTCGCCAATTCGCCTGTCGGCAAAACCATCAAGGACGAGGAATAAATCATGAGCATCCTGAACGGACCACGTCTGAATTTCTGGGGCGGCATCCGCACGGACGTCAGCCTGCCGAACAACTCCCCGACCATTCCCTACGGTGGCAACGACGACTGGCCGCTCTTCGACCTGACCACTTCGACCCTGGCACCGAGCGCCGAGTCCTACACCGACGACCAGTTGAACAACATGATCAATGCCCCCACCGGCAACTACTACACCGCCGGGGGCTGGAATCACTATGGGCAGCATGTCGTCGACATGCAGAACGCCCTGATCAGCTCCCAGGGCATCCCCGGCAGCATCAACACCACCGGCGACCTGGTGGGCCAGCCCGTCTACCTGCTCGGTTCGGTGGACCCGGTGACCGGCCAGGGGCCCGTTTCCGGACCGATGATGGTGGACCTGGACCCCACCTCCTCGACGACCACCCAAATCTTCGTCGGCGGCCTGCAAATCGGTGGCAACGACAACATCCAATTGCTGATCCGCAGCAACACCGTGTGCAGCAGTTTCGACGTGGCGGGACGTGTGCTGCTGCCGGCGAAAATGGATGCGCCGGGCTCTTTCCACGCCAGCGGCACGTTTCAACTGACCTTCCCCTTGAGCAGCATTGTCAGTTGGAACCAGAACAGCAGCGGCCTGCGCTCGATCATCCAGGCACCGGGGGCGACGGGCATCGTCCTGCGTTTCGTCATGTTCGAAATGTGCCCCACGATGACCACCGAACAACTGGACGCCGACTATGCCGCCGGCCGGTACACGCCCAACCCGAGCATCGGCAGGGTCATCGGCACACTGGCCCCGGCCTTCGCCGACGAGCCGCTGAACTGCCAGCCGGGCCGGCAACTGGTCAACCAGAGTACCGGCAATGCCGGCTATGCCGACCTGGACAACACCGGTTACCTGAGCATCGACATGGTGAACGTCATTCCGAAGGAAACCTTCCGGGCCGTCAGGGACGATATCACCAGCCCGATCGGCCCCAACGCCAATTACGGGACCGTGACCATCAGCGCCGGCTCCACCACCCTGACGACCCTGGAGCCGACCAGCCGCTTTTTATTCGATTACTACGTGTATGGCGGCATCGTCGACCTGCCCCTGACCGCCGACCAGCTACAGGCAGTACGGACCTCTGCCTTGGCGATCAACGCACCGGGCAAGGTCGCCGGCACCACATTGCAGGCCACCGAGTCGACCTATCGGATCTATGCCGACCAGCGCAACGTCTACCTGGAGGACTACCCCAACGGCCTGTCGATCACCCTTCAGGTCAGGTACCTGGGCGGGGCGGTGCCCAGCACCACCGAAATCGGTCTGCAGGCGGCGGCCCCCGCGGTCTATGATCAACCGCAATACTGGGACTTCCTCGACTTCCCTGATTCGTTGACCGTCGACAGTGGCCAGCTTTCCGTCAGTTTCCCGGTCACCCTCAAGCCGGGCAGCGCCGCCCAAGCCGGTTTCGTCGCCCTGACCTGCACGGCCAATGGCCTCGACAGCAGTGCCTACTTCACCAACTTTCGCAAATACGCCCAGACCGACTTCGGCATTCCCCAGGGCACCACCATCACCTGGCCGCTCATGTACCCCAACGTGCTGCGCTTTCACTACCTGGCGTTCCCCGCCATGTCGCGCTATATCCCGCTGAATCAGCCCGACGCCGTCATGGGCGCCAAGAACCCCATCCTCGCCCGCACCTCGGACGCCTACAAAGGCACCACGCTGTTCATGCCCGTGGTGCGCTCGATGTCGCCCTGCCAACGGGCGTTGCTGCGGGCCTATCTCACCGGTGAACCGTGGCAGCCGCCGCAATGACCGTATCCCCTGCTCATTCACGGAGAAAGCCTATGCCCGTTCCCCTTCAGATCCCCGCGCACCCCGGGGAAAACCTGCGCCCCAGCACCCTGGTCGCCGAGGACCTGCTGAACCCTCGCGGCCTCTGCCTGCAAGCCGATGGCAGCCTGCTGCTGACCGAAGCAGGCTCGGGGTTGCCCGACCAAACCTTCAGCGGCCGTATCAGTCGACTGCGACCGGATCCGCAGCGGCCCGGCACCTACCTGCCCCGCGAAACATTGGCGCAAGGCTTTCGCGCCATGAACATGCAGGCGCGCATGCTGCGTGATGAAATCATGGGGGTGTCGGACATCGCCTGCGGTGACGGACGCTGCCTGGTCAGCCAGACGGATTATGTCGCCGGTTCCAAACTGCTGGACCTGCAATTCACACCGCCCGAGCCGGTGTTCCATAGCCGTGGCAACCTCAATGCGCTGTGCTACCACCCGACCCGCCGCAGTTGGCTGGCCGTCAAGCCTGATACCAATCAGTTGGTGGAGTTCGTCACCGGCCAGGAAGAGCGCGTGTTGGCCCAGCTGCCCGAACTGGATCAAGGCCAGGAAGCCGTTCCCGTGACCCTGGTGTACGAACCGGCGACAGACGCCGTGCTGATCAGCCTGTTCTCGGGCGAACTGCACGGCGACCCGAGCCGTAAGGGCATCGACTTTGCCGAGAAGGCCGGCCAGGTGATCCGGGTCTGGCCGGACAGCGCCAGGATCGACATCCTGATTCGCGGCTTGCAACTGCCCACCGGGCTGGCGCTGCGCTCCAACGGCCAACTGCTGGTGCTGGAACTCTGCGAGCGCCTGCAACAACCGCTGCTTCCCGACTGGAACGGCGACCCCCTGCATGGCGGCTTTACCCGGTTCAGTGGGCGGCTGCTGAGCTGCGACTTGCAAACCGCCCAGGTCACGGTGCTCGCCCGCGACCTGGACACCCCTTCCAACCTGTGCCTGTTACCGGACGCGGTACTGGTCAGCGAAGGCATGGGGCTGCTCGGGCGGCCACTGCCTACGCCAGATAGAAGCGTGGTGCCGTTAAACGGCAGGCTTCGTCGGGTGCAACTCTGAACAAGCACTCAAGACAAAGGCAAAAAAAACGGCGCTTACCCTAATGCCAGTCAGTCAAGGATCCCACGGGTTTGAGGCTTGACTGATCGGCATCAGGCGCCAGGGCCGCTTTTGTGGCGAGGGAGCTTGCTCCCGCTGGACTGCGCAGCAGGCCCAAGGCCGGCGACACCATTGAATCTGACATAACCGGGATTCAGGTTTAGGGCCGCTTCGCGCCCCAGCGGGAGCAAGCTCCCTCGCCACAGGGGGCTGTGGCGCTGCAACTGATTTTTCCCCAGCCTGCTACCAAGTGTTTGTATCCGGGTTGATTCATTCAGATAGATGAGGCACCCGGGCTAATGCCAGTCAGTTAAGGATCACATGACACAAAACCTGTGGGAGCAAGGGCCGCTTTTGTGGCGAGGGAGCTTGCTCCCGCTGGGCTGCGCAGCAGGCCCAAGGCCGGCGACACCATTGAGTCTGGCATAACCGGGATTCAGGTTTAGGGCCGCTTCGCGCCCCAGCGGGAGCAAGCTCCCTCGCCACAGGGGGCTGTGGCGCTGCAACTGATTTTTCCCCAGCCTGCTACCAAGTGTTTGTATCCGGGTTGATTCATTCAGATAAATGAAGCACCCGGGCTAATGCCAGTCAGTCAAGGATCACATGACACAAAACCTGTGGGAGCAAGGGCCGCTTTTGTGGCGAGGGAGCTTGCTCCCGCTGGACTGCGCAGCAGGCCCAAGGCTGGCGACACCATTGAGTCTGGCATAACCGGGATTCAGGTTTTAGGGCCGCTTCGCGCCCCAGCGGGAGCAAGCTCCCTCGCCACAGGGGGGCTGTGGCGCTGCAACTGATTTTTTACCAGCCGCTACCAAGTGTTTGTATCCGGGTTGATTCATTCAGATAGATGAAGCACCCGGGCTAATGCCAGTCAGTTAAGGATCACATGACACAAAACCTGTGGGAGCAAAGCTTGCTCCCACGGGGTTGAGGCTTAACTGATCGGTGTTAGCGCTTACCCTTTCATGGGATAAGCGCCGTTTTTCTTGACTCAGCCAGCAGTGACCGTCATGCCACCATCCGCCATGACCACCGAACCGACGATAAAGCTGGCACGGTCCGACGCAAGGAACGCAACCACCTCGGCAATTTCTTCCGGCTGTGCGGCTCGGCCAATAGGCGCGGCTTCACCATGCTGGGCAAGGAACGCCGGGCCGTCCTCGACCACGTCATTAAGGATGTTGGTGACCACATCGCCAACGCCGACCGCATTGACGCGAATACCATCCTCAATGACTTCCAGCGCCAGGGTCCGCGTCAGTTGTGCCAGGGCACCCTTGGAGGCGGTATAGGCGGCAATGGTCGGGAAGGCAAAATAGGACGCGTAGGACGCAATGTTGACGATAGCCCCCGCCTTGTTCGGCATCATCGCCTTGACCGCTTCGCGTGAATGCAGGAAGGCCGCGGTGGCGTTGACCGCCTGGATGCGCTCCCAGTCCTGGCGCGTCATGTCGATTACCCGTTTGTTGATGATGATCCCGGCATTGTTGACCAGGATGTCCAGCCGGCCGAACTGCTCGACGGCCAGGCCGACGGCGCGCTCGGCAGCGCCATCCTCGGTGATGTCGGCCTCCAGCGGCACCAGCCCGGGACGGGCCAGCTCATGGACGGCGGGGTTGATGTCTTCCGCGACCACCTTGGCGCCGCGGGCGTGCAGCAACAACGCGATGGCCTTGCCGATGCCACTGGCGGCTCCGGTGACCAGTGCCACCTTGCCTTCGACTTCCTGGGGAATGCTGTGTTGGATATCGGTCATGATCGCTCTCCTGCGTGAGCGGGCCGCCGAGACATTCGCCGGCCCGGCGCCCGTGGGCGCTGTCGTTATCGACGGCTTCACTTTCTCGCAACGGCGACTGCCGGGCGTTCGCAGGCTTGCTGGAACTGTCGGGGTTTTGCGCGAATCTGCCCACACAGGCTTAATCCCATTGCCGGTGGCATAGGCCGAAACTCCCACCCTGCCTGGGAGTATCAGCCGATACGCAATAACGCCGGGCTTGCCCATAGTTGCGGTCATAAGGTCAACGGTCAGACCTCGATGACCGCCTGCTCTGGAGAAAGTCATGACTATTCGCGAGCAAGACTCAGCACTGCTGAGCGATCCGGCCTCGCCATTCACTGCAACCGCCAGCACCGATCTGGGGGTCGTGGCAACCGGCGTCGACGTAACGCTGGATGAAACCGCCAATTTGCAGAACGGCACCGCCACGCCGAGCCCTGCAACAGACGCGGATGATAACGACATTCTGGTCGCCTCCCTCCCCACGGCCTTCGCCAGTCGCCTGACCGCGCTTGGCACAGGGACCGCGACGGGAGCCGCCTTGAGCGGGTATACCGGCGCCGTGGGCGACACCGGCAGCGATGCGTTCACGGTCAACGCCGCGCCTGGAGCAAGCATTACCAATATCAGCTTCGTCGGCAGCACCGGTGCGCCGCTCGACGGGGTGGACAGCGGGCTGGATACACTCAATGGCACCAGCATCCTGCTCTACACGGACACCAACGACAATATCGTCCTCGGCCGGGCCGGCGGCCCAGCCGGCGCAATCGTCTTTGCCGCCTACATTGAAGAAACCGCCACCGGCGGCAAGATCTGGACCGTGCTCTACGAACCGCTCCAGCAACCCGTCAATACCAACCCCGACGATGCCGTCAACCTGCTGGACAAAGTCTTCATCGGCGCGAGCCAGGACCTTGAGTTCAGCCTGGCCAACGCCCCCTCCGGCCAGAACCTTTTCCTGATGTTCACCACGGCGAACCCGACGACGACGCTGGTCGACGGTGTCCTGCGGATCAACGAGCCCACCATCATCGCCACCGGCAAGGACCCGGCCGACCAATCCAGCGGCGCCAATATCACCACGGGCGATACGATCAACACCAGCCAGGCCGGTGGGCCCACGACCTTCGGTACCAATAACCAGATGATCGTGGAACAGGAAGGCATCCGTTTCACCTTTGTCACCGGTGCCAGGCAGGATGTGACCATTCCCAACCTGGACCAGACCGAAGCGGACCTGGAATCCAACATCGACTTTACCGACGTCTTCAATACGAAGATGGCCAACTTCGATGTCGTGCAGTTGCAGGCCGGCAAGACCGCCGTGGTAAAAATCAGCGCGTTCAGCACCGCGGCTGAATCCGGGGTGAATTTCATCAACGGCTATGCCGGTGACACCCCGGTTGCGATCAGCAACGTGCGGGTCACCAACATCAGCACCGGCGCCGTCATCGAGAATTCGGACGGCTCGGCCAATGATGCGGGCATCGTCATCAGCTTCGCTTCCGGCGTTGCCACCATCACCGGCGTCAAGGCCGGCTACCAGATCGAATACACCACCACGTCAGATCACAACCGTGTGCTCATCGAAAACGGCGCGGCCCTCGATGCCAAGGGCACCGACCACGCCGACTTTGACATCGGTGGTTTCACCCTGGTCCAGGCGTCCACTGCGAAGACCGAGATCGGCTCCAAGATGATTTTCGAAGACGACGGACCGAGCATCAGCACCACCGGCACCGAGCCAACCCTGACGGTGGACGAGACGCTACTGGGCACCAACGCTACGCAGAACTTCGCCGCCAACTTCACCTCCGCCTACGGCGCCGACGGTGCCGGTACGCTGACTTATGCGCTGGGCGTGGTTGCGGGTGCTTCCGGGCTCACCGACACGGCCACGGGCGAGGAGGTCAACCTCTCGCTCAACGGCGCGGTTGTGGAGGGACGCACGGCCAGCACCAACCTGTTGGTGTTCACCGTCAGCGTGGCCGCCAATGGTGATGTCACGCTCGACCAGATCCGGGCCGTGGTGCACCCCGACACCACCAATCCCGATGACGCCAAGAGCCTGACCTCGGACAACCTGGTGACGCTGACCGCGACCAAAACCGACAAGGACGGTGACAGCGTCCAGGCGACGCTCAACATCGGCCAGAACCTGGTGTTCGAAGATGACGGGCCGAGCATTAGCACCACCGGCACCGAACCAACGCTGACGGTAGATGAGACACTACTGGGCACCAACGCCACACAGAACTTCGCCGCCAACTTCACCTCCGCCTACGGCGCCGACGGTGCCGGTACGTTGACCTATGCACTGGGCGTGGTGGCCGGCGCTTCCGGGCTGACCGACACGGCCACGGGTGAAGCGGTCAATCTGTCGCTCAACGGAACAACGGTAGAAGGCCGCACGGCCAGCACCAACCTGTTGGTGTTCACCGTCAGCGTGGCCACTAATGGCGATGTCACGCTCGACCAGATGCGGGCCGTGGTGCACCCCGACACCACCAATCCCGATGACGCCAAGAGCCTGACCTCGGACAACCTGGTGACGCTGACCGCGACCAAAACCGACAAGGACGGTGACAGCGTCCAGGCGACGCTCAACATCGGCCAGAACCTGGTGTTCGAAGATGACGGGCCGAGCATCAGCACCACCGGCACCGAGCCAACGCTGACGGTGGACGAAACGCTACTGGGCACCAACGCCACGCAGAACTTCGCCGCCAACTTCACCTCCGCCTACGGCGCCGACGATGCCGGTACGTTGACCTATGCACTGGGCGTGGTGGCCGGCGCTTCCGGGCTGACCGACACGGCCACGGGTGAAGCGGTCAATCTGTCGCTCAACGGCACAACGGTAGAAGGCCGCACGGCCAGCACCAACCTGCTGGTATTCACGGTCAGCGTGGCCGCCAATGGCGATGTCACGCTCGACCAGATCCGGGCGCTGGTGCATCCCGACGCCACCAATCCCGATGACGCCAAGAGCCTGACGGACAACCTGGTCACGCTGATCGCGACCAAGACCGACAAGGACGGCGACAGCGCCTCAGCGACGCTCAACATCGGACAGAACCTAGTGTTCGAGGACGACGGCCCTTCGGTCGCGTTCGGCAACCTGATCGGCACCGGCAGCGTGCTTGCGCAATACGGATTCTGGGAGAAATCGGCCGGGGCCGACGGGCTGGGAGCCGCTGGCCTGGACATCGCGCTGGTCAATGGCCAGTTCACCCTGGTCAGGCCCGACGACACGACCACGACCGGGACCGGCACGCTCGTCGAGCAAGCACCCTCGCCGGACGTCGATGGCGCGTACCATTTCGCCGGGACGTTGACCGGTGACTTCGACAACAACGCCGCCACCGCCGATACCAGCGTCGACTACACGCTGACCGCCTATGCCAATGGCAGCTATGCATTGGACCTGGTCCAAGGCTTCAGCTCGACCATCGTACGTAGCAGTGCCGACGGCTCGCTCGATGCCGGTGGCCCGGATCCGGTGCGCACCTTGTTGATCCCTGAGACGAACAATCCGACCATTCCTTCGGCATCCGAAGAAATCGTGTTCTTCTCCGCGAAGGCACTGGCCTCCACCACGGATATCCTGACCGGCATCGGGCTCGGAGCCCCCGACCCCACCGAGGCTGCCCTGCAAACCACGCCACTGCCGTCCTACATCGACCCGACGGCCATGAACGTCAGCACCTCCGGCATCGGCGTCGGCAACAACCTGCTGCAAGGGGACAACCTGGCGGCAATCGGCGCGGCCGATGAAAGCTTCGTCATCAACCCGGAGAGCCTGGTAACAGGCATGAAAATCTTCATCGACAACTCCGTGGCCGGCTACAACACCGCGACCGAGGATTTGTACTTCCGGATCTATTACGAAGACGGCACGTTTTCCAACCTCACCGAGGTCAACACCCTGACGCCCGAAGCAGGTGGCCAGGTGTCCTTCGAAATCGAGCGCGAGGGCACGGCGATGATCGATGCCGTCCAGCTCACAATGGGCCGTGGCGCGATCAAGATTCCGGTCATCCAGTTCATCCAGGAAACCGAGAACCTGGCCAGCGATGTGCAACTCTCGTTCAACGCAACGCTGACGGACAAGGACGGCGATACCGCGACCAGTGCGTTCGACGCCAACCTGTTCGCCAACAACGCAGCCGATGCACTCTTCGACTACACACTGGTGGGCACGGGCGGCGAGCGTGATGCCTTCAACGTCGATCTGACATTCACCGAGAACCAGTACCAGGTCACGGGCTTTGATGTAAGCCAAAACCTGCGGGACACGCTGGTGCTCAATGGTGACCAGAGCGCCGTTGTCCAATCGATCGATAACGCCGGCGCGGACAGCATCGTGACGGTCGCCGAGTCTGGCGGGCAAATCACGACCATTACGTTGGTGGGCGTGGACCTGCAGAGCGGCGACGTTGTCTTTGGCAACGCCTGAAGCATCGCGTGCGTGAAAGATGCGAGGATGGCCTGGAAACCATCCTCGCATCGCTTTTCATACCTTCCCTGATCATGACAAAACCAGCTCCCCCCCTTTGACGGCAGGCATCGAGTCTTACAGACAAATACCCAGTAACAAGGAGCCCCAATCCTGAGGCTACGTCGTCTTGCGCCTTTGCCTACAACTAAGCCAGAATCCGCCCGCTTGTGCGCTTTGGGGCCGGACTCTATCGTTTCCTGGTCGCTGACGAATCAGCGGTCGGGTTTAGCGACCCGAACCATAGGCACATAAGCAACCATGCTTCATTGCGGGATCTAACCGCAATTACGTCATGGCGGCTGTATGTAGGAGACCTTCGGGTCTGCCGGGTGCCTATGTCCGGTTCGCTAACCTGCGTGCAGTCGCCACCATTCTGTTTAGCGACAGGTCTTGGCGGCTCCCATTCCCCATAGGAGCGTCATCATGTTCAAAGCCACACCCAATCCACCGGAATCAGACCCCACCTCTTCCTACTCAAGCCTCGATCCGGAAAAATTCCACGAAGCCACCGAGCGGGCGCTCGATTATTACTTGAAGCCGGAACAGGCCAAACCCAAGAAAGGCCGGCCAACGCCTCAGCTCTTCACCGTTGTCGATGGCATCGACACTGAAAGCCTGCTCGCCAACCTCAGCGAAAACCTGGCCTCAGCCAACGCCATGATCAGCGACCTGGCATTCGATCTTGAGGGTTCTCGCCGGCATGTTGCGATGGGTATCCAGCAAGTGATTGAAGTGAGTGAGCTGCTGGCGAATCGGGCGCTGGATATCGCCGATCCACGTTAACAACTCGCCCCAACTCGAAAGGGTTGGCGGGCACTTGTAGACGCCTCGACTACAAGGCCGCCAACTCGCTCCCACACAGATCGGTCAATCCAACTCCACCCAAGTGGACTCCGGCGGCTCTTCACTGTTGGTAAGCCCATGCTTGAGTGCATACATCAACAGGTCGATGCGGTTGATAAGATCAAGCTTCTGATAGATGTTACTGAGGTGATTGTGCACCGTGTGCTCGCTGATACCCAGGCGCTCAGCGATGCTGATGTATTTGGCAGACGGGTCCCCTACGATGGCACGAATCAACTCCTTCTCGCGCAGCGTCAACCGAGCCTGTTTCGCCTGCTCCAGATTGCATTGGGGGGTTGCATGGCCGATGGCGGCATAGCCTGAAAGCCCACCGGCCCAGGCCCTATCCATTCCGATATCGCGATGGTGCACCTTGACGATGGCCTGGATGATCGACTCCGTCGGGTCTTCGGCCAACACGATACCGCGTGCGCCCGCCTCTATCGCCTGGGCAACAGGAACGGCCTCATACAAGCCCTTGAGCACGAGCACTTTCATCTGCGCGCTGCGGGTCAGCCCGGCAACCACTTCCAGAGGGTTCAGTGCATCGGGAAAGAAACTGAAGAAAATCACGTTGGGTCGCAACTGATCGGCAAGGTCCAGTGCATGGGTATAGGTCGAAGCCTGGCCGCTCACTTCCATCTGCGGCTTTCTGGCGTTGATCAAGTCATGAAGCCCCCGGAGGACAAGGGGACGACAATCGACCAACATCACGCGGATGGGTGCTCTATGATCCGGTCTCATAGCGCTACCCCCCTCGCAAGGCAAGCCAGGATGTCCGCTGGATGTTCTGATGGGGGTAGCGTGCATTTCAAGAAGTCGGGAGAAACCATCGAGACAACCTGAATAGGAATAATTATCAACAGCTTACACATGATAATGTGCCCCTTTCGAGCTCGTAGGCTGAGTCTAGGCCAGCCCAGCGCGCCACAGGCGGCCCATCAGCCAGCCGTCGGCCGAGGCTTGGCGCCGACCCGTCTGCCCAAACTTCCCGAAAGTGAAAAAAACACTCGCTAAATCAGCTCGTTAAGCCAGGAGCGAGGCATTGGCAGCCTGTATGAGGCCGAGAGACAATCGTCAATTAATCGACGAGCGGCATGCACTTACACATCTCAATAAACATGACGTCAATATACCGTCAAAAACCTGCTCCGAATCAGCCAACGGTGTGCTGCATGGGCCTATCCCGATCAACGAAAGTCCTGGCCAACGCTGCCAGAACTCAGCCAGCCATTCACATTCTCTATACCCTCGGCCGGTGGTTTTCCCGCCCAGCGGTTCAGGATCAGCACGTTGCTGAGAAAGTCGTATTGGGTCTTTAGCAAGTCGCGCCGAGCGCGGAACTCATTGCGTACACTGGCCAGGACATCGACGGAATTGACCATCCCGTAGCTCAGCGCTTTCTCGGCAGCCACCCTCGATAACTGTGCCGATTCCAATGCCAGCCGGTTCGCACCGATTTTTTCGCCATTGGAATTGGCGGTCAGGTAGGCGTTGGTGATCTCCTTGACCACCCGGCGCCGGGTCGCCTCCAACTGTTGCTCGGCAACCACTTGATCCTCGTAGAGTCCACGGACCCGCGCCGAGGTCGAGCCACCGCTGTACAGCGGTACCTGGAGACCTATCCCGGCGACATAACTGTCGGTGCGGGGGGCCAGGGAGTTGTTGTAACCCTCATTGGTCTGTTGGGCGCTCAGGTTCAGGCTCAGCGTCGGATAGTGCCCACCCTTGCCGCTGCGCAACGCTGCCCCCGCCGCTTCGACGCCGCTTTCGTTGGCCTTGAGCGCCGGGTTGAGTGCCATGCCATCGCGAACCCAGGTCTCCAGGCTGTTTGCCGAGACTTGCAACTGAAGGTCTTCACGAATCCGGTTGAGGCGCTCCTTGACCGGCCGGCCAACGATCTCCGCCAGTGCCTCGCGACTGAGGCTGACCTGGTTGCGAGCGTCCAGTTCCTGGGCCGTGAGCAGATCCACCCGGGCCTTGAGATCGAGTTGATCGGTGATCAATGCCAGTTGCTTTTCGTACAACGCATTGATCCGGTCCAGGCTCCTCTGGGTGGTTCGACGCTCTGCCCGCACCAACTCCAATTCATCCTCGGCCGCCAGCGCGGTGAAGTAACGCTGGGCCAGCTCCACCGAGGCTTCGGCCTGGGTTTCCAGGGCCTGGGATTCGGATTGCCGAGCCAGGCTCTTGAACTTCTGATAGTTCTCCCACGCAGCTTTGTTGTAGAGGTACTGACGCAGCACCAGGCCGTAGCTTTCGCTATCGAAACTGCGCTGCACCAGGTCGCTTTCCTGGTGAATCCGGTTCGACCCGGCGCTGAACGACAACTGCGGCAAGAGCGCGCCCATGGCCTCGCGCTGATGCTCCTGGCCCGCCTTCGCTTGCGCATAGGACGCCACGATCTGCGGATCCTCCAGCCGTGCCTCGCGATAAAGCTGCATGAGGTCGGTGGAAAACGTCGAGGCGTTGACCCCGGCGGGCGTTGCAGCCTCGGTTTGTGCCAGGACCGCACCCGCGGCGAGCATCAATACACTGCCTAGCAGAGCTGCCGACGCAACCATGGTCATTCCTCGATCATCGATTGAGAAAGGGCATTGCGAGCCGGCTGCATCAGATACTGCAACAACGTGCGTTGCCCGGTGATAATCAAAACGTCCGCCGGCATGCCCGGCAATAATTTGCGCTCACCCAAGGTGCGCGCACCCGCCTCGGTTACCCGCACCCGAGCCAGGTAATAGGCCGTCCCCGTCTTTTCGTTGGTCATCCGGTCTGCCGACACGCTGCTGACCTCGCCTTCGATCACCGGCGTGGTGGCGCTATTGAATGCGCCGAAACGGATATCGGCACGCTTGCCGATGGCGATGCGATCGATATCCACCGGTGCCACCTGGGCCTCGATGACAAGGTCGGACACCGAGGGCACGATATCGAGCAGTGGCGTCGCCGGACGCACGATCCCGCCAATGGTGTGCACCGACATGTCGATCACCATGCCCGCCTCGGGCGCCCGGATGACGATACGAGAGAGCCGGTCTTCCAGCGCCGAGGTTTTCTCCTTCAGGTCGTAGATCCGGGTCTGGACCTCGGCCAGTTGCTTGACGACGTCAGCATTGAAATCCTTGTCGACCTGCAGGATCTGCAGTTGTGTTTCGTTGATCTGCAGCCGCGTCCGGTCAATGGTGGAGCGGTGATCGGCAACCTCTGAACGCAGCAGCCCCAACTTGCGCTCCTGTTCGAGCAGGCGCTGCTTGTCAACGAACCCCTGTTTGAGAAGGTCCGCCAACTCATCGATTTCACCGCTGTAGGATTTCTCCAGATGAACCTTGGAACCGACCATCGATTCCAGTCCCTTGATCTGCTGGCGGAACTGGCCAACGCGCTCGCGCAGCACCGCGATCTGGCCCAGTCGTGAACCTTGTCGAGCGCTGAATACCCGGGTCTCGCCCTGACGCGCCTCCATGCCCCGCACACTGTCGGGATCGGCGATGTCACCAAAACTGATCATCGGTAAACTGTCGCGCTCGGCGATAAGCCTCGCCTCCATGGCCCTGGCCGCGATCAGTTGGCCGCGAGCCATCTCGTACTCGAAGCGCAACTGGGCGTCATCGAGAATGATCAGCGGATCGTCACGCTTGACGATGTCGCCATCGTGGGCAAGCAGTGCTTTGACGATGCCGCCTTCAAGGTGCTGGACGGTTTTTCGATAAGCCTGCACGGTGACCACGCCTGGCGCATACGCGGCGCCGTCGAGGGGCGCGATGGCCGCCCAGGTGCCGAACACGCCGAAGATCACGCCGATGATGACAACGCCCAGGCGACGAATCTTGTGATCGGATGTCGGCAGGTCGGCGAAGCTCTCAATTTGACGACTGGGCACCATGGGATTCATTGGAATCACCCTTGCCGGTATCGACCGAAGCCGTGCCGGTGCTTGCGGGCACGGCTGGCATCTGTGCCTGCTGTCGCTGCGCGTTAAGTTCGGCCAGGACATGCTCGCGTGGCCCGTAGAGACTGATAATCCCAGCGTTCATCACCATGAGCCGATCAAGCTGCGACACGATGTTGGTCCGATGGGTAATGACAAACAGCGTCGCGCCGGTCTGCCTGAGCTGCTGGATCGCTGCCGCCAGGGCGCGGTCACCGACGTCATCAAGATTGGAATTGGGCTCGTCGAGAACGATCAGCCGTGGGCTGCCATACAGTGCCCGGGCCAGTCCGATGCGCTGGCGCTGCCCTGCCGAAAGCATGAGGCCCTCGCTACCGATGACAGTGTCGTAACCATCGGGAAACTGCAGGATCATCTCGTGAACACCCGCGATCCTGGCCGCCTGGATCACCTTCACCGAATCGACTCCGGCGAAGCGAGCGATGTTTTCGCCGAGGGTGCCTTCGAACAATTCAATGTCCTGGGGCAAGTAACCGATATAGGGCCCAAGCTCATGCTTGTCCCAAGTGCTGATGTCGGCGCCATCGAGCCGAACCACCCCGTGCTGCGCCGCCCAGACACCCAGCAGCGCCCTGGCCAGGGTCGACTTCCCCGCCGCACTGGGACCGATGACGCCCACCATGCAGCCGGCAGGCGCGCTGAAACTGATGTTCTTGAGGATCGGCACCCTGGACCCGGGGGCCGCGACAATCAGGTTCTCGACCTGGACATCCCCCTGGGGCGCCGGCAAGGACATGCGCTCGGGTTGGGCCTGCTGTTTATCGAGGATGTCGTTCAAACGGCTGTATTGAGAACGAGCGGCGATAAATCCCTTCCAACTGCCGATGATCAAGTCGATGGGGGCCAGCGCCCGCCCCAGTAACACGGACCCGGCGAACACCAGGCCGGCCCCTACCTGATGGTCCACGGCCAGGTACGCCCCCAGCCCCAGCACCAGCGATTGCACAAGGATGCGAAAGGTACGCGAAAGCGTGCTGATGATCGCCCCGCTGTCGCTCGCCGCCGATTGCAACAACAGCACGTTGCGTTGACGCCGTCCCCAACGATCCATCAGGGTCTCAAGCATGCCCATGGATTCGATCACTTCGGCGTTGCGCAGGCTCTTGGTGGTGTAGAGCGTCGCGCCAATGTGCTCCTTGTTGGCCTGGGCCAGTACCGGCCCCGTCAGTCGTTCGTTGACGAAGGCGAGCACGAGCAACAACAGCGCGCTGCCCGTCGCGACCCAGCCAAACCAGGGATGAAACAGGAACATCACCGCGATATAGATCGGCAACCAGGGCGCATCGAAAAACGCGAACAAGCCGTTACCCGAAAGAAACTGCCGCAAGCCGGTCAAGTCATTGAGCGACTGGGCCGAGGCATCCATGCCGCCACTTTCCAGGGCACGTTTGAAACTGGCCCTATAGACCTGGCGACTGAGCAGCACATCCAGCCGGGTGCTGACCCGAACCATGACACGCGAACGGATCCATTCCAGCGAACCTAGGGTCACCAGCAATGCGGTCATGATCAGCGTCAGCATGGTCAGGGTCGTAAGACTTCCGCTGGTGATCACTCGCCCATAGACCTGGAGCATGTAAAACGTGGGTACGAGCATCAGCGCATTAATGAAAAAGCTGAAAAACCCGACAGAGATGAAGCTGTCCCGGCAGGCTTTCAGTGCCTTTTTCAGGCTGTTTTCAGGTGCGCTTCGCATTGAAACCCCCTGCTCGGGTAACCCTCCTCTGGAGCTTAGATCATGCCTGACAACGGCGTGTAGCAATTGCCCAGATTGTTTGTGAGGGCATATCCAACACCGCCGATTGATACGACTTCAAATTGGCGAGACAGCTGGGCCCGGTCGTACAAAACACTGTTCCGTGACGGGTCGCCCCCATTGCTGTCCTTCTTGCTCCAGTTCCAACTTGAAACCGAAATCCTCGTACAGCTTGCGGGCAGCTTCGAGCCCCTGGAACGTCCAGAGGCTCGTTGAACTGAAGCCCCACTCGTCACAGAACTTCATCGCTTCAGCCAATAGGCGTCTGCCGGCGCCCTTGCCTCGTGCCGAATCATCCAGGATGAAGCAACGCAGTACCGCACTGCCGCCCTCTCCTTCGCCGTCGATGGCAATCGAACCGACTATTCGTTCGCCATTCAGGGCTACCCAGACCTCATTGCGCGGATTGTGCAGACGTCCCATCAACTCGGCCATGTCCGATGCCACCAGGCTTTCGAACAACTGGCCAAAGTTCGAATGCCTGGAGTAATAGTCCGCATGCATTTGCACAATGCGGCCAATCACGCCTGGACGATAGCCCCGGGCAATCTCCAACGGCGCCGGCGCAGGCGGCTCTGTACCGAGCCGATGAGCGTGCAGCGCAACGGCATAGCTGGCAATCCCCGCGCTCACGATCTGACACTGCTCGCTGGATAAGTGAGACATGGCCGCGACAACCTGTTGGGTGGCGAACGCATCGATGGCTCGAAGGGTCTTTTGCCCCTGCGCGGTAAGCCGCAGTCGCTTGGCTCGGGCATCCTGTTCATGGGCAATTTCTTCAATCTCACCGGCCTCGACGAGCTTGCGAACCATCCGGCTTACGCTGGATTTCTCCAAGCCAAGCAGCTCGACAAGCTCACCCGCCGTCAGGGATTGGCGATGGCCGAGTTCGACTATTGTGTGCACCGACGACGGCGGATAACCCGTCGCAGCCAGCGTGGCGTGCATGAACCCCAGCTCCCGCACCATGAGACGCGACGCCGAACGGATTTTTTCAATCAGGTCTGGTGGGCACTGGTTCACGGGGGACCTCGGACGCAACGAGCCATTAGTTGTATTGCACAACTAAAGACCCATCCATGCGTTCAGTCAAACCTTGCGGCGCAATCCCGGGTAACTTCAAGACCTTCCAGGCCCATGGCATTGCCGATTGCTGGGCCA
The DNA here is from genome assembly GCF_001623525.1 of Pseudomonas fluorescens. Lineage (NCBI taxonomy): Bacteria > Pseudomonadati > Pseudomonadota > Gammaproteobacteria > Pseudomonadales > Pseudomonadaceae > Pseudomonas > Pseudomonas fluorescens. Next base: position 1,855,679 of record NZ_CP015225.1, read on the forward strand.
ATAACGATAACGCCAGGGACTTATAGAGGCTCTGCGGTCTGGATGAGCGAGTTCAGCACCAGCTTGATTTCAACAGCGGGGTCCTTATGCCCTTGCAATATCAGGCCTTCCGCCAGGGCGGTGAAGGTCTTGGCAAGCGCGGCGTAGGCCAGCGGCGGCTTCTTGCCAGCATGATTGAATATGATGGTAATCAACTTGCCCAAGGCCTCGCTGTTTTCCTCATGCAAGTCGTAGTAATGCGGCGAGAATTCTTCATCGCGCAAGGCGATCAATTGCAACTCTGCATCGAGGATCGCACAGCGGGTATTGTTCTTCAGCGTATCGATATAGGCATTCAAGCCGTGGCTCAACTGTTCCGCCGAATATCCCGATGCCAGGGTCGTACTCAGTCGCTCGATCTCAACTCGCTTGAAGCGTTGAGTCAATTGCAGCAGCAAGTCCGATTTACTTGAGAAATTTGAGAAAAAGGCGCCTTTGGAAAAGCCCGCCTCTTCGGCGATAACGTTGACGCTGGCGGCATGAAAGCCCTTGCGGATCATCAGCTCAGTGGCTGTGTCGAACAATTTGTCTCTTGTTACTTGCTGGCTCTCTTCTCGACCTAGTCTCTTTTTAATCACGCCCTCGGCTCCTTTGGCCAAACAAGATAGCTATGTGTGACTGAATGCAACGAATCGATTACTCACTGTACGGAACCCGTTTTCGCCATCATATCTTATACGCGCCTTGTTCAATCATTTACATTTTAACTTTCAAAAAATGCCATGTATGTGCCATGTAGTTGGAACAGCCGCAAAGGCACCCTAGATGGGGCTACCGGCCCCAGTTTTTGCCGGATAGGCGTGACTCACAGTCCTCGTTTCGCTCCCCTTGATGAGTCCTTGCCGTCCCTTTGAGCGGCTCAAACCGGATATTTTCCTGCCCTCGAGCATGCACCGGAACCTGAAAAAACCTGCACGAAGCCCGATGCAGAGCCATCAGCTCGTCAATCCGACGAAATACCACTTGATTTTCAGATACCGAATGGTTTTTACTTGCGCCGTTGGTGGAGCCCAACGCCTGATCAGCGCATCGAGTCAGTGACACCGCTCTCGATGCAATACCAGGTCACCTCACAGGAGCGGGATTTTAATGGAATATGCCTTCGTTACAGGCGCTACTGGCCTGCTCGGGAATAATGTCGTTCGTGCGCTGTTAAAGCGGAACATCAAAGTAAAAGCGTTGGTTCGTTCCGTAGAGAAAGCCAGGAAACAGTTCGGCAACCTGCCTGTGGAGTTCGTCGAAGGCGACATGCTTAATGTCGAGGCCTTCGCCCATGCCCTGCAAGGCTGTGACGCCCTGTTTCATACGGCGGCCTATTTCCGCGACAGTTACAAAGGCGGGAAACATTGGCAAAAACTGTATGACACCAATGTGACCGGCACCGAGCGCTTGTTGCAAGCCGCTTATGACGCCGGTATCCGTCGTGCGGTCCACACCTCTTCCATTGCCGTATTGAAGGGCAATCGGGATCAAGTGATCGATGAAACCATGTCTCGCAGTGAATTGGAGGCTGACGATTATTACTTGAGCAAAATATTGTCCGAACAGAAGGTCCAGCAATTCCTGGCGCAGCACCCGGACATGTTTATCGCCATGGTCCTGCCAGGGTGGATGTTCGGCCCCGGCGATATCGGCCCTACTTCCTCAGGACAGTTCCTGCTCGACTTTGTCGGACAGAAATTGCCCGGTGTACTCCCCGGAAGCTTTTCCGTTGTCGATGCCCGGGATGTGGCCGAGCATCAAATCGCGGCCATCACCCGTGGCAGGTCCGGAGAGCGCTACCTGGCCGCCGGCAATCACATGGACATGAAGAGCATTTTCCAGGCGCTGTCCAGCGTCAGTGGCATAAAAGCCCCAGAGCGAAAAGTGCCTCTGTTCATGCTGCGAATCATCGCGCTTATCTATGAAGGTTACTACCGGATCACAAAAAAGCCGGTGCTCATCAGTACCTCCACGGTCAAGCTCATGGAGCAAGAACAAGGCCGCACTCATTTCAGCCATAACAAAAGTTCAAGAGAATTGGAGTGCAAGTTCCGCCCTGTTGCTGAAACCCTGACCGATACCCTGGATTGGTATCGGAATAACAACTACACAGATGCTTAATTGAAACAATTCATATATAGCCTGCCTCTGTAGTACTTTTTTTGACTAGCCATAAATCCAAGGATTGAGAGAGGTTGGTAAATGAAAAGCCTTTCATATAAAGAAGGTTTTCTGCATCGCTTTGTCGGTTTTTCGGAATCGTTTCCCGAGCAAGTTGCTATTCGGCATCTGGACACGGAAGAAGATACCGTTACTTACCGCGAGTTGCACATCAAGGCTGAACAATGCAATGGCGCTCTTACAGCGCTTGGTGTATTGCCTGGCGACAAAGTAGCGCTGGTGCTGCCCAATGGGTTGGCATTCATCGCTTACTACTTGGCGATCATCGGGCGAGGCGCCATTCCGGTCATCCTCAACTACAAGTTGACCCCTTTCGAAATGGCCAGTGTCGTCAGCCTCGCCAGGCCGACGCTCGTGGTCACGACCGAAACGCTATGGGTGCAACACAGTGAGGTGTTCCAGGCTGACAACGGTGTCAGGCACTCCCTGGTGCTGGACGGTGGGAGCGAACCGTCATCGTCCCTGCCCGCCAACGCAACGGCCATCTCTCAACTGCCTTGCCAGGTCGAACCCTTGTTGTTGCCCGAGGGTAATCCGGTCGTCTCGGTCCAATTCACCTATCGAGGCATCGGCAGGCCCCTGGCTGTTTCTCACCGATATCTCGACCTGACGCAATCGAGCGACGGGCTGCATGAGCACTTTCATCTGCAAGGCGTCGGCTCCGTTCATCTGGTGACGTTGCCGCTGTATGCCATCTTCGGCCTGTCCGTGATGATGGTGTTTCCCTTGAGCGTGGGCGCCACCCTGCTGATGACCAACACCCTGCTCAACCGAGACCTCGCTGAAGTCCTGTCCGAGCATCAGGTCACCTTTGCCTGCCTGGTGCCCGATGTCATTCGCTACTTCAATACGCGCCTGGCCAAACGCAAAGGCGCGCTCCTGCCGTTGCACCCGCAGTTGATGATTTACTCGGGGGGCAGCCACCTGCCGGCCGATGAAGCCGAGAAGCTGGGGAAGTTGCTAGGGTGCAATCCGGTGCTGCAAGGCTATGGCTTGACCGAAAGCATGCCCGTAATCGTCCAGAGCTCGATTGGTACGGTCCACCGTGGCGCCATGGGCCAGCCGATCAGCGGTGTGGAACTGCGCATCGTCGATGCCCAGGGCCGAGACGTAACGCCGGGGCGTATCGGCGAATTGCTGATACGTGGCTCGATGGTGATCGACGGCTATAACGATGCCGAGGACACCAATGCGCGGTTCTTCCGCGATGGCTGGTTCCACAGCGGTGACCTGGTCTGGCAGGACGACGATGGCCATGTGTTTTTCTATTGCCAGCGCCTGCGAATCTCGAAGATCAAGGCGCAGATGGTCGACCTGGTGGAGATCGAATCCGTCGCCCTCAAGCACCCCGACGTGGTGCGCGCCAAGGCCTATATCGTCCCGGACCACAAGGAAGTCAACGTGCTGCACCTGTGCGTCGAAGGGACTGGCGAGCTGAGCCAGAACGCACTGTCCACCCTGCTTTCGCGCTACCTATCGGGCTTCAAGCTGCCCAAGACCATCGAGATTACTTCTCTCAAGGAAGAGGCCCATGCACGCTAACAGCACACAACCGGTCCTGGCCGTTTTCGACTTCGACGGCACATTGACCGACCGGCACACGTTCTGGCGCTACATGCGCTTTATCGTGGGCACCCGCTCGTTCTGGCTGCGGATCATTCCCCTGCTGCCCAAGATGCTCAGCGTGATCGTCGGCATCACCCCGCTGATGCAAGCACGGCTGGCGTTCATCGCCTGCTACCTGGGCGGCCTGTCGGTGGAGCAAGAGCGCGAACATGCCAAGTATTTCATCAGCGAGCTGCTGCCGCTCTGGCTCAGGCCCGAGGCGTTGCGGCGGCTGCAATGGCATCAGTCCATGGGGCACGTCACCGCGCTGGTGAGCAATTCGCCGGAAAACTACCTGATCCCCTGGGGCCAGGCCGCGGGTTTTGACTATGTGTGCGGCACCCGCCTGGCAACGGCAAAGAACAAGCTGACCGGCGGGATATCCGGTACCAACTGTGTAGAGCGAGAGAAAGTCACGCGGCTCAAGGGCTGCTTGAGCAACCTTGATGATTTTTACATTTATGCCTACGGCGACTCATCGGGCGACGACGCCCTGCTCGGCATTGCCAACTCTCCCTTCTACAGAAACTGGTACTGATCGATGAACACTCTGAGCACGTTGGCCCCCAATCATTTCAAGCGCCCTGGCAGCGCCCCGACCGTCATGATCGTCGGCGCCGGTCCTGTTGGCCTGTCCCTGGCAATCCTGTTGAAGAAATGGGGTGTGTCGTTCCGCATCATTGAAAGGAACGCCGGTCCCTCGACGGCGACCAAGGCGATGGCTATCCATTCCCGGACCCTGGAAATCTTTCGGGACCTGGGCGTTGCCGAGCAAGCCATCAGCGACGGCTTCACGATCAACCAGTTTTCGGTGCAGTCGAACGCCAAGCGGGTGCTGAACTACAACTTCTCCTACCTGGACGCGCCCTATCCCCTGCTCCTGAGCCTGCCACAGCCGCAAACGGAGAAAATTCTCCTGGAGCGGCTCAGGGAGCTGGGGGCCGAGGTGGAATGGAACACCGAACTGGTGGACATCGAAAACCAGCCGGGTTCGGTGCGCATGACGCTCAAGCATGCCGACGGCACCGACGAACACTTCACCAGTCGTTGGGTAGCCGCGTGCGACGGTGCTCGCAGCAACATCAGAAAACGCCTGGACATGACGTTCGAAGGCTCGTCCTACGACCGCTTCTTCATGCTCGCCGATGCCGATATCGAGTGGTCCGGAAGCAAGGATGAGGGCGCATTCTTCCTGGGTGCGCAGGACGGTTATGTGGCCGTTGCACCGATCAGCGCTCAATCGCGTTATCGGCTGTTCATCGAAATGCCCTACAACCTGCCACCAGAAGGCGAGCGCCCGTCCTTGAGCCTGGAGAACTTCCAGCGCTTGTGCGAAGGGCGCGGGCAAAAGATGACGCTGTCCAACATTTCATCGACCACCATCGCCTCTTTCCAGCATCGCCGCGTGCAATCGATGCAACAAGGTTCCGTGTTTCTGCTGGGGGATTCGGCGCATATCGGCAGCCCCATCGGTGGGCAGTGGATGAACCTGGGGGTTTCCGAGGCCTATAACCTGGCCTGGAAAATGGCCTATGTCGATCAGGGCCTGGCGAATCCGTCCTTGCTCGACAGCTACAACGAAGAGCGCTACCCGGTTGCCCTGGAAGTCGAGAACACCGCACACCGGCTGACGGGGCTGATTACGGTCCGGCGTCGCGCCCTGGTGTGGCTGCGCGACAACGTCCTGCCACTGTTGAGCAACCGCAAAAAGGTCCAGCGCAAACTGCCGTCGATGATTTCCGGTCATCAATATCACTATGAGAAAAGTGACTACATTCAAGAATCGCTGACGAAGAAGCAGCGCAAGAACTGGAGCAAGAAAGGGAAAAAACCCGAGTTCCAGACCGCAGCGCCTCGCGCCGGGCAACTGGCGCCCGATGTCGAACTGTGGCAACTGCAAGGGATGCCGACAAAACGCTTGATCGACTTGTTCCACGGGACATTCACGCTGTTGATTTTCAGCGCGGCCGATCAGTTTTCACCGTTGTTGCCAGGCTACTACACGCTGGCCAAGTCGGTGGAACAGGACTACCCAGGCATCAAGGCCTACTGCGTGATCGACGCCCTGAGCAGCGCCGGCCTGCCGGCTTGGCATTCGACGTTGCTGGACCCCGACTGGCGACTGCATAAGCGCTATCACGCCAAGGAAGGCACGATGATGCTGATTCGTCCTGACGGCTATATCGCTTTCCTCGGCGCCGATGCAATAACGCTGATGACGTATCTGAACGTAAGGTCCGGGTTGCTCAAGGGTGCCAGGAAAACAATAACTTGCGAGACCGACGCAGTGGAACTCCAACTTTAAGTCGCTCCATGGCTACTGCCAGTTTGATGATTTGATATAAACAAGGCCCTGCCCTGGGCCAGGATTTTTGATCTTTCTTACTTATAGAAATATCGACCGACTTGGTTAGGAGAACTTTATGCGCTTGCAACTTAACGATGTTGTGCAGGAATTCATCGTATCCAATGGGAGAATAGCCCATAGCTATTTCTCTCTTTCCGAAAAGATTATTGATTCACTGTGCGAATCCAATGTCGCCAAAGAAGCAATATTGCTGCGACTCCTGGAACAGGCTGAAACAGTCACTGCGCATTATTTCAATGCTCATCAACAAGTCCTTGAAGGCGTTTATGCCAATGGGACCGAAGCAGCTGTCAACCAGAGTGTTCCCGTGCTGGAGCCGGTTCACTTGAACCCGACCATACTGGCGCCGGCACCTGTCGTCGAAGCCGTCGAAGCCGTCGAAGAGACAGATGCACTTAGCTACGGGCAATGGTTGCGTGCCGAGATCAGCACGGTCACCGGCTTCCAGGCGCAACAGATCGACTTCGATCAGAGCTTCGAGAGCCTGGGGATCGACTCGCTGGGGCTGGTCGATATTTTCGAATCCCTGGCCCAGCACTTCCCGGAAAAGAAAGACCTCACCTCGCAGCTCTTCGATGCCCCTACCCCGACCGCCTTGCTGGCACGGCTTGAAGCCGATCCGCAGGCACCAACGGTGGATGTCCAAGCATGGGTGCTCGACCAACTCGCGGCCATCACCGGCTTTACGGTTGAGCAGATCGACCCGTCACAAAGCTATGAAAGCCTGGGCCTTGATTCGCTGGTGCAGTTGGACTTCCTGGAGTCGGTAGTCGCCATGTGGCCACAACTCAAGGCGCACAGTTCCGAGCTGGCCAACGCCAAGCTCCCGCAGGCAACCATTGCCCTGATTCAAGCCGCCCTGGCCGATCCAACGCCGCAGGCAGCGCCTGGCGTCGAGCCTTCACCTGCCACGACGGACACTCAAGGGCGGGAAGAAAACCTGCTGCTCAACGCCCTGTCTCCGTTGATCCCGGACGCAGCGCAGTCGATCGACATCCAGACGTCGTTCGCACAACTGGGCCTCAACGGCTTTGCCCGCGAGGCGCTCTGCCAATCCATGGCGCAACAGTGCTCTGCCAGCGAGTTTGCCGGTGAAGCGCTGATGTCCCGTCGCACGCCTCAAGATGCCTTGTCGCTGCTGGCCAGGTTGAGCTGAGCCCAGCAGCAACAGGAATGGAATCCGGGTGATCGAACAGGTCACCCAGCATTTTGGCGATCAGGGAGACAGGTATGAGTGGCGCAGTAACAACAATGGGCGATTTCTGCTTCAGCGCGATGGCGGGCGAGTTTCCGGGGGCGCCGTCCACGGACGCGCTTTGGCAGTTGCTCTGGCAAGGGCAGATCGCACCGATCGAATCCATGCCGACACGTTGGGAATTGGACAAGGCGTCGATCTATTCAACCAAGGCCGGCGAGAAGGATCGCACGTACCTGGACAGCGCTTTTTGCCTGACCGATGACGCCTCGACCCCGTCACGGCACGAAGGACGACAGGTCGCCATCGGCAAGAAAGTGCTCCAGACGTTGCTCACCCAACTCGCCGGACAAGGCTCGGCGCTGAGCAGGGAGCGCACCGCGCTGGTGGTCGCGACCTCCTGGAGCGACGAGAGCTATTTCGTCACCGGCGTATCCGGAAAAACCGACACGCCGTCGGGCTTTACACCGGGTGAGCAAGTAGCGGAACTGGCGGCGGCCTTTGCCTTGGGTGGGCCGGCGTTATCGGTAGACACCGCGTGCAGTTCGTTCCCCTATGCCTTGGATATGGCCCAGGCGCTGGTCAACAGTGGTCAGGCTGACAACGCGATTGTCATGGCCCTGAACACCGTGCTGCCACCCGCGCTGTTCCTGGGTTTCTCGCAGTTGACGGCTTTTTCCGCCCGCGCGCGGATGGAAGCGTTCGGCCAGGACGCCGACGGCATCGTGCCCGGCGAATGTGCCGTGGCCTTTCTGGTCGAACCGCTCGCCCAGGCCCTGACAGCGCAGCGTCGTCCCCTGGGCGTGCTGCGCGCCTTGGGCATGTCCGCCGACGGCGCCGAAGGCTCGGTGTTTGCGCCAGGCAAACAGGCCCAGTACTCGGCCTACCAACGTGCCTATCGCGGCCTCGATCCACGCGATGTGGACTACATCGAGACCCACGGCACCGGTACACCGCTAGGGGACGCAACGGAGCTGGCCTCGCTGAACAGCTTCTTTGCCCCCCATCGTCCGGACGGCAAGAAAATCATCATCGGTTCGATCAAGTCGGTCATCGGCCATCCCCTGGCCGCTGCCGGAGGTGCCTCGCTCGCCAAGGCCTTGATGATACTGCGCCATAAAGGCATTCCCCCACAGCCCGGTTACCGCCCCAGCACCAAGGTCGACGAGACCTGCCTGCGACTCGCCACCCAGCAGGTACAGCCCCTGGAGGATCATCAATCTGCACTCCGGATTGGCATCTCCAGTTTTGGTTTCGGCGGCGCCAACGCGCACCTGGTGGTGGATGAATACATTCCCGACAACCACTCTGCCGCCCCCCTGACCGCCCCGGCGAGCGCCAGTGGCGTGGTAATGCTCGACCTTGCCATTGTCGAGGCTGAAGCAGCACTGGGCAGCCATCGTTCCTTGCAGTCATTCCAACAGCAACTCGATCAACCCGCCGCCCCCTCGGTCATGTTCCCTTATGGGCGCTTCGTTGATTACACCCCGGCGCCCGGTCAACCGTTGCTGGGAAAATTCCTCGCGCAAGACCACGTTATCGATATCGATGGCTTTGGCATGGGTCCCAAGCCATTGGCTCATGTCGACCCGTTCAAGCTGTTGATCACCGATCGCGTCAATCATCTGCTGCGACGTTTGCCAGGCGTGGCCGGTTCGCCCGGCACTGCGATGGTCATGTGCTGCAACATGGGCGGCGAGCGCTTCAGCAATGCCTACAGCAGCGCCCACAACTTCTACTCCCGGGCGCAAGGTACGGCACCGGGCGTCGAGGTGACGGACGTGGCAACCATGCTGCCGAACATGTTGTCCGGCTACCCGGCGCAGATTTTTGACTTCAAGGGTTTCCATCAGACCCTGGTCGGCACGGCGGGACTGTTCTGGCAAACCCTGCTGGCCTCGCCGCAATGGTTCAACGATGGCATCACCACGCTGCTGCTCGGCGCAGGGCGTTTTTTCAGCGGTGAAATCGAGGTCGAACGCGCCCGGAGCAGCACAATCACGCAAGGTGAAGGACTGGGGCTGATCGCGCTGCGTCGTTATCGACCGGATGCCGCTGACAAACCCTTGCTGGTGATCCGCGCGGCGGTCCTCGCCCACGCTGCCGACTCGTTGGAAGAGGCTTGCCAACGGCTGGGCAAAGCGCCGAGCGACTATCCGAACGTTGACATCTGTGAGTTGCAGCCTGCTGCGACGCCTGCCAGCGGATCGCTGCAGGAGCTGACCGGCTTCCTGGCTGAAGCCAGTGGCATCGAGACCCTGTTGGCGGTGATGTTGAAGGGCACGACCCATTCGGTGATCGAGGTGCGCGATGCCGGCAAGACGGTGATGTGGCTGTTTACCGAAAAACTTCGCCAATGGAGCCCGGCGGCGGCCGAAGCCAGCTCGCCCATCAAGCATCCCTTCATGTTGCGCTTTGCCCATTCGTCATCCCACGAACTGCAGCAGGTCATCACGCCTGCCCGGCCTGTCAGCGTGGTTCGCGAACCGCAGGACGATGGCGTCGACGTGCAGCAACTCAGCGACATGCTCACCAGCACCTTGCTCTCCGGGCTGCGGGTGCGGGTTCGCGCCATGGAAAGCCTGTTCGCCCTGCAGCGTGGCGACACATCCCAGCGCCCGACACGCTGGCAGCGCAGCGCGGAACATATCGTGATCGCCAACGCCCAGCGCAGCCCACAGTCGCTGCACGCCCAGCTCGTGGTGGATGAAGCGCACCCGTACTTCTTCGATCACCCCTTGGATCACGTCCCGGGCATTTTGCTGCTCGAGGGCGTGCTGCAACTGATCGAACTGGCGATGCCCCCTCTGAGCGGACGGGTCGCCTACATCAAGACCCTGACAATCAAGTTCCAGCAATACGTACAGAAGCAAGGCGTGATCGATCTGCACGTCGAGCAAGGCCAGGATCCCCAGGTGTTCAACGCGAAGGTCATGCAGGCCGGGAAAGTGATGTGCACCTGCGTCCTCGGGATGGCCTACAGCTCGGCGTTCGAGATATCGCCAGCCGGCGAATTCACCGCCACGCCGTGCCGTAACAGGGCCCTGTTGCACAAGGCCAGGGAGGAGAACGTCATCGTCAGTGACATGAGCGGTGTCGCCCAGGGCCTGAGCGTGGACACCGTGAAACTGCCGCAGGAGCACTTCTTCCAGGCAGGTGATCCCGAGCACTATTCGATGGTGTATTTCCTCGAAGTCGCTCGCCAGTGCTACATGCAGATCGCCCACAGCCATCTGCGGATTCCACTCAACACCCCGATGAATCTGCTGGCCTTGAGCTTCACCCTGGATCGCCCCATCCCCAGGAACAGCCCGCTGTCATTGGCGCCGCAAGCCGGCTTTGATGCGGCGCTCCAGGCATTCAAGACCAACCGCATCTATATCGACCTGTTCAACCGGGGTGAAAAAATCGGTCAAGCAAGTATTACCGCCCAGGTGCTGAGTCAATCCGCACCGGCGGCCTGAGCATTGAATGGATCTGCCCTGCGCATGACCGTGCCCCCCACAACCAAGGTGTCGCCGTGAACGATGTCAAAGTGCAAGTCATAGTCAAATCGCCCCCTTCTGAAATCTGGAAGATCTGGAGCAATTTTGCAGAAGCGCCGTTATGGGATACCGACGTTCGCCAGTGTCAGCTCGACGGCCCTTTCCAGGCGGGGACACGCGGCAAATGTGTGCTCAAGAACGGCTTGAACATGCCACTGAAACTGGAAGCCGTGAGCCTGCACGAAAGCTATCGCAACAGTGCACGGCTGCTGTGGATCGACCTCGAATTCGATCATCAGATGCGCAGGCTTTCTCCCGACGAAACCCATGTCATCCATAGCGCGAAAATTTCCGGGCCGTTGAGTTTCCTGTACCGCGCACTGCTGCGCAAAGCGTTGACCGCAGCGATGACCACGGCACTGGACAACCTGTGCACGCTGGCTGAACAACGGGCCATCGCCACCCCAGGACACGAGAAAACCGCGACGCCTTTGCACCTCGTGTGAATGCCTCCCGGAAGCAGGCGTGCAGAACACGCCTTCCCGGGCTCGCTTTGCTTACTTATCGATAACAGCACATTTCGGATCTAGCATGAACCTACAGAAAAACACCCAGTATCTGCTCATGGCAATCGTTGGCCTGGGGGCTATTGCCCCAGCATCGAGTTTCGCCGACAACCTCGGCCCCTATATCAGTGGCATGGGTGGCGTGAACTGGGTTTCCAAACAGGACCTGACCCAGAACAACAATGATTTCGTCGAGATGGAATACAACCAACCGCTGCACTCGGGCTACGCCACCGGGCTGGCAGTGGGCTGGCGGTTCCCGGTCGGGCTACGGCCCGAGGTGGAACTGAGCTACCGCCGCAACACCCTGGACCAATTCAATAACCGGATCTACGAGGGCGGGAGCAGCATCGAGGGCAAAGGCGAAGAGGAAGCCAGCAGCCTCATGGCCAACCTCTGGTATGACATCCCGAACCTGCCTGCCCCCTTGAGCCGGTTCACACCTTATGTGGGCGGTGGCCTGGGCTACGCGGTGCTGACCATCAAGGGCCTGGAAGCCGGTGGCGTCGAGTTCGGCGGCACCCATCGCGACACCGTCTCGGCCTGGCAACTCGGCGCAGGCGTCGCTTACGAGCTGAGCGACCACTGGTCCATGTCCCTGGATTACCGCTACTTCAAGACCGGCGAAGCGAACTTCGGCCAAATCCAGGGCCTGCCCCCGGCTGACGTGGAAACCGAATACAACGCCCAGTCCTTGATGCTCGGCCTGCGGTACTGGCTGTAAGCACTAGACGGATCGACACCGGGTCTTGGCCAGGTGTCGATTCGCAAGACCCCAGGCCGGTTGTACCGGCCATCGCAACGCTCGGAAAAATCGGCCGGCGTCGTTCGAAATGACCGCTGGTCGGGATGTACCAAGCCGAAGAAGCCCTACAAACTTCGTGGTCTAGTATCAACTCAGGTTCGGCGGGAGATTCCCAATGTCGTTGGCTGAAGAACGCAAACCTGAACGCCGCAAGGAAACCCGGCTGTTCCTTTTCCTTGTCATCTGCCTCTTTCCGTTACTGTCGGTCGCCATTGTCGGCGGCTACGGTTTCCTCGTCTGGTTTTTCCAAATGCTGTATGGCCCCCCTGGCCCTCCCAACTAGCGAATGGCGTTTTCTTGAAGGCTATTGGAGCCCGCTCATGGACGAAGCCCTGCATATTGCCAGCCTCATCGTACTTGCCCGACCGGAATTGTTCGACGCGGTCAAGGCCAACCTGCGGCTGTTGGATGGCCTGGAACTGCATCATGAAAGCGCCGCCGGAAAACTCGTGGTGGTGCTTGAAGCCCGACACGAAGACCAGATCCTTCAACGCATCGAACAGATCAACCAACTGCCAGGCGTACTCAATGCCGCGTTGATCTACCACGAACTCCTCGAGCCCGATGGAGAGACCGAATGAGCCTGACCCGCCGAGCATTCGTCAAGACCCAGGCCGCTGCCATTGCAGCCGCCGCTGCCGGCCTTCCGATAGTGACCTCCGCCAGCAACCTGGTGACCGAAGCCGATATGGTCACCTTGGACTGGAACAAGGCTCCATGTCGCTTCTGCGGCACCGGTTGCAGCGTGATGGTCGCGACCCGAGACAACCGCGTGGTCGCCACTCATGGCGACGTCAAGGCCGAAGTCAATCGCGGACTGAACTGCGTCAAAGGCTATTTTCTTTCCAAGATCATGTATGGCGTCGACCGCCTGACCCAGCCGCTGTTGCGCATGAAGAATGGCCAGTACGACAAGCAAGGGGAATTCCAGCCAGTCAGTTGGGAGAAAGCTTTCGACATCATGGAACTGAAGTTCAAGCAAGCCTTGAAGGACAAAGGGCCCCAGTCAGTGGGCATGTTCGGTTCCGGGCAATGGACGGTCTGGGAAGGCTACGCCGCCAACAAACTGATGAAGGCCGGTTTTCGCACCAACAACATCGACCCCAACGCCCGTCATTGCATGGCCTCGGCGGTGATGGGCTTCATGCGCACATTCGGCATGGATGAGCCGATGGGCTGCTATGACGACATCGAAGCCACCGATGCCTTCGTACTCTGGGGTTCGAACATGGCCGAGATGCACCCGGTGCTCTGGAGCCGCGTCACCGACCGCCGCTTGAGCCAACCCCATGTGAAAGTAGCGGTGCTGTCCACCTTCGAACATCGCAGCTTCGAACTCGCCGACATCCCCATGGTGTTCAAGCCGCAAACCGACCTGATGATCCTCAACTACATCGCCAACCACATCATCGAAAGCGGCGCGGTCAACCAGGACTTCATCAGCAAGCACACCCGGTTCGCCAAGGGGGCCGACGACATCGGATACGGCCTGCGCCCTGACGATCCACGGGAGAAGAAAGCCGCCAATGCCGCCAAGGCCAACACCTGGACGGACATTTCTTTCGAGCAGTACGCTGCCTTCGTCAAGCCCTACACGCTGGAGCGAACCGCCAAGGAGACGGGGGTGCCCGCCGAGCGTCTGAAGAATCTCGCCGAGCTGTATGCCGACCCCAAACGCAAGATCGTCTCGTTCTGGACCATGGGCTTCAACCAGCATACCCGTGGCGTCTGGGCCAACAATCTGATCTACAACATCCATCTGCTCACCGGCAAGATCAGCGAACCGGGCAACAGCCCGTTCTCGTTGACCGGCCAGCCATCGGCCTGCGGTACTGCGCGGGAAGTCGGAACCTTCTCCCACCGGCTGCCGGCCGACCTGGTGGTGACCAATCCCAAGCACCGCGCCACCGCCGAAAAAATCTGGAAGCTGCCCGCCGGCACCCTCCAGGAAAAGCCAGGCTTCCATGCGGTCGAACAGAGCCGCATGCTCAAGGACGGCGTGCTCAACGTCTGCTGGACCCAGGCCAGCAATAACATGCAGGCCGGACCGAACATCATGCAGGAAGTCCTGCCGGGTTGGCGCAACCCGAACAACTTCATGATCGTCTCCGATGTCTACCCGACCGTTTCCGCCCAGGCCGCCGACCTCATCCTGCCCAGCGCCATGTGGGTGGAAAAGGAAGGCGCCTTCGGCAACGCCGAACGCCGGACGCAATTCTGGCACCAGTTGGTGAGTGCGCCGGGAGACGCCAAGTCGGATCTGTGGCAGTTGATGGAGTTTTCCAAACGCTTCACCACCGATGAAACCTGGCCCGCCGAGTTACTGGCCAAGGCGCCTGAACTCAAGGGTAAGACCCTCTTCGAGGTGCTGTTCAAGAATGGTCAGGTCGACCAGTTCCCCGTCGACCAGATGGAAGCCGGCTACAAGAACGATGAAGCCAAGGCCTTTGGTTTCTATCCGCAAAAAGGCCTGTTCGAAGAGTACGCCCAGTTCGGTCGCGGCCACGGACATGACCTTGCCACGTTCGACCGCTACCACAACGAACGCGGTCTGCGCTGGCCGGTGGTCGAAGGCAAGGAAACCCGTTGGCGTTACCGCGAGGGGCTGGACCCGTACGTGGAGAAAGGCAGCGAGGTGCAGTTCTACGGTTACCCGGACAAGAAGGCGATCATCTTCGCCCTCCCCTACGAGCCGCCCGCCGAAGCCCCCGACGCCGACTATCCGTTCTGGCTGTCCACCGGCCGCGTCCTCGAACATTGGCACACGGGCACCATGACCCAGCGCGTCGAGGAGCTGTACAAAGCCGTGCCGGATGCGCTGGTCTACATGCACCCCGACGACGCCAAGGCCTTGAAGGCGCGGCGCGGCAGCGAGGTGAAGCTGATCAGCCGGCGCGGTGAAATCCGTGCGCGCATCGAGACTCGCGGGCGCAACAAGCCGCCTCAAGGGTTGGTCTTCGTACCATTCTTCGATGCCAACAAACTGATCAACAAGGTCACGCTCGATGCCACCGACCCGATCTCCAAGCAGACCGACTATAAAAAATGCGCGATACGCATCGAGTTGGTCAGCGTGGCCTGAGGAGAACCGTGATGTTTTTTCGAATCCTGCCGTTGCTCCTGCTTGCTGTGATCGGCGTGGCAATTGCCGCTGAAATCGACTATCCACTCGATGCACCCGCGCCGGATGGCCGCCGTCCTGGAGGCACCCTGACCCAGAGCATGCCTGCCCCACCCATTGCCGAAGAAGAAAACAAGGACCTCAAGCGCGAGCGCAACTACCCGGACCAGCCGCCAACCATTCCGCACACCATCCGCGGCTATCAGATCGACAAGAACGGCAACAAATGCCTGTCCTGCCACAGCCGCGCCAACAGCGCACGGACCCAGGCGACGATGATCAGCATCACCCACTACATGGACCGTGACGGCCAGGCACTGGCAGCCGTGGCACCGCGTCGGTACTTCTGCAACCAGTGCCACGTGCCGCAGGCCGACGTAAAACCACTGGTGGGAAACAACTTCCAGACCATCGACAAAATCCTGCAAGACGACGCAAACGCCGCGCAAAAGCCTTGAGGAGGCAACATGAAAGCACTGTTCGCCCTGCTCAAGGACTATTGGGGTGTCCTGCGTCGTCCGAGCATGTACTACAGCCTGGGTTTCCTGACGCTCGGCGGTTTTATCGCCGGGATCGTTTTCTGGGGCGGCTTCAACACCGCGCTGGAGGCCACCAACACCGAGGCGTTCTGCGTCTCCTGTCATGAAATGCGCGACAACGTTTTCGTCGAACTCAAGGACACGATTCACTACACCAACCGCTCCGGCGTACGCGCCAGCTGCCCGGACTGCCACGTGCCGCACGAATGGACCCATAAAATCGCGCGCAAGATGCAGGCGTCGAAGGAGGTCTGGGGCAAGATTTTCGGCACCATTGATACACGCGACAAATTCCTCGCCCTGCGCCGCGAACTGGCCGAACACGAGTGGGCCCGGCTCAAGGCCAACGACTCTCGCGAATGCCGTAACTGCCACAACTTCGAATTCATGGATTTCACCCGCCAAGGCAAGCGTGCCGCGTCCATGCACTCGACGTCGCTGGCCAATGGCGAAGCCACCTGTATCGACTGCCATAAAGGCATCGCTCACAAGCTGCCCGACATGAGCGGCGTGAAAGGCTGGTAGTGACGTTGTTCCTGTCGTCGCTTTCAATCGCTACCGGCCCAGTACCCCAAACCGGAAAATTCTGAGAGGATGCGCGTCAAGAACGCCATGGAATAAAGGCCTTCCCATTCCATTCCAGTGGCGGCCCGACATGTACACCTTTCTCTTCCAAAGCTTGCGGGCACGCTTCGCCATCGTGGTGGCGCTGGTCGTGCTGCTCCTCAGTTGCATCTTCGGCACCGTCATCGGCGAGTCCTCCATTTCGCGGCTCAAGGAGCAAACCGGCCTGCAACTGAGCGAATACGCCTACTCGATGATCGACCGCCTCGATCGCGACATGAGTAACCGTTCAAGAGCGCTCACGGTCCTGAGCAAGCTGGAAGCCTTGCGCAACACGGCGAACCCCGGCGAAGCACGCGCCCTGCTCGACCACCTTAGCCAGCAATTTCCGAACTACTCCTGGATCGGCCTCACCGACACCCACGGCAAAGTGGTCGCATCGACCAACGGAGTGCTCGCAGGCGCCGATATCTCGCAGCGGCCAGTCTTCGCCAATGCGCGGGAGAAGACATTTATCGGCGATGTCCATGAAGCCGTCCTGCTGGCCAAGCTGCTGCCGAATCCTTCCGGGGAAGCGATGAAATTCGTCGATATCAGCATGCCAATCAAGGACGTCGCCGGAAATCTCACGGGCGTGCTCGCGACGCATCTTTCCTGGGAATGGGCGGCGGAAGTTGGCCGATCGCTGTTCGACCCCCTGCAAAAGCGCCTGCCTGGCCTGGAGTTCCTGGTCATCAGCAAGGACGGCACCATCCTGCTGGGCCCCAAGGACATGATTGGCAAGCCCGCCGGCGTCACGCTCGATGGGCGCGGACAAAGCTGGTCGGTCGAGCGCTGGCCGGACGGTAACCTCTATCTGGCAGGTGCGGCGCAAAGTATCGGCGTCGACGATTATCCCGGCCTGGGGTGGACCGTGGTGACACGCCAGCCCGCCGAGGTCGCCTTTGCGGCATCACGTGAGATGCGCAATGAAATACTCCTCTGGGGTGGCTTGCTGTCCGTCCTCTTCGCGGTCATCGGATGGATCGTGGCCGGTATTCTCACCGGTCCGGTGAACGTCATCGCCGAGGCCGCCGCGCGCCTTTCCGAAGGTGCCGATGTAGGGATTCCATTACTCAAGGGTACGCGCGAAGTCGAAACGCTGAGTGTTGCGATCCGGCACCTTGTTGACAGCCTCACCCGCAAAAGGGGCCAGTTGGCCGTGGTCGAGGGGATCGCCTATCGCGATGTCGTCACCGGCCTGCCGAATCGGGCAGCCCTGGAAAAATACATCGAGGCGGTACGCAACGAAGTGGACGTGCAGCCTGGCTTTGGCGTGCTGTGCCTGGATCTCGACGGGTTCAAGCCCGTCAACGATCGCTTCGGCCATGCCGTGGGCGATGCATTACTGCAGGAAGTCGGTTTCCGGCTCCTGGCCGCTGTGCGCGATGGTGACATCGCCGTGCGCCACGGCGGGGATGAGTTCGTATTGCTGCTGCGCCTGCGCACGGGAGAAGCCTTGTCCAGCCTGCAGGGTGCCGCCCAGCGCATCATCGCAAGATTGGCCGAGCCGGTCGTACTGGCCGGGGAGTCGATCACGATCGGCTGCAGCATCGGCGCAACACTGTGGACCGGCGGCGAGTTTGCCGACGCGCTGGCCCAGGCCGACGAAGCACTCTACCGGGCCAAGCGTGCGGGCAAGTCCCAAGCGCAATTCCATGACGCCTCGCTAACCGAAATCTCGGATACCGGATCGACGGCCTGAGGTGCTCAGCGCAAGGTATGAAGCGCCTCGCGCCCGGCAAAGCGTGCAGCGGCCACCGCCCTGTTGGGAACGTTCAGCGCACGGATCAACGAAGAAACATGAATGCGCACGGTGAAGGGAGAGATCTCAAGCGCCGAGGCGATTTCCTTATTGGTCTTGCCTTCGGCAATCAATTGCCAGACCTCTCGCTGCCGGGACGTGAGCTTGCTCATGTCATCGTTGGAGCCAAGCGGCAGCGGGCCCGAAGGTTCGTACTTGACCAGTACTTCGCCACGGCGAATATCGCCGATGGCCTTGCCGACCTGGTCGGGAGAAAGGCTCTTGCCGACAAACCCGTCCATACCCGCTTCCATGACACGGCCGATGACATCGCCATCATCCAGGGTCGAAACCACAATCATCACGGTGTGCTTAAGTGCCTGGCGCAACTGCGCAAGCTCGCTGACGGAACCCAGGCCGGGAAGACGTATATCAAGAATCAGCGTGTCGAGAGCGTGTCCATTCGTTACGAGCGTCCGTACTTCTTCCAGGCTCCCTGCTTGATCGATCATTGCCTCAGGTATCAGGCGTTCCAGTAACAGCGTCATCCCCTCTCGAAACAGCGGATGTTCGTCTGCCACGATGATCCGGCAAATATTCCCGCCCGGGACGCGTCGTTCATCGCGTCTCATACTGCATCTTGACGACTTCACTGACTCTCTGCGCGACGCCATTGAAAGGGGGCGTGACGGATCGGATCGACTGACCACGATAAGGCCCGTCCGCGGGAAACCAGTTCTGGACAACGACGACCTGTTTCGGCTGCTCGGCCGAAACGGGGCCCGTGGAGATTTCATTGGTGAACTTGCAGGTATCGAACGTACCCAAGGCGGTCTTGATCGTTTCACGACCGTTATAAGTCAGCTTCTCGACGACATCGAACTCGATGGTCGCCCCGGCGCTCACGGCTTTGTTTTTGTAGCTGACGGTGACGGTCTGCCCGGGTTGCAGATCAATCGGTGTGGAAGCGGGAGGTTCGTAGGTGGTGGTCACCAACGATGCCCCGGCACCATGGCGATCACCGTAACGAATCAGTCGACCGTCCTTGATCTCGGCGAAAGTGGTCGTCAGAAAGAACGGCGCGTTGTTCAAGTACGACGTGTGCACCGAAGCCACCGGATTGGCGTCGGCAAATGCCTCGCGCCCCAACGTCTCGGTTTTGCCGCGACTGATGGCCGATGACAGGTTGTCACGGCTTTCATACTCCACCACTGTCCCGGCCTGAAAGTCCACTTCGTTGGTACAAGCCGCAGAAGACGTTGCACTGGCGGTCGAGGCCGACGCATCGGCGCTAAAAGCCCCCCAGCCACTGACGGCAAAGGTCGAGGCGGTGACCGCCGTTGCCAGGCATTTGCGCCAAGCCGGATTGACGTTGGACTTTCTGGCAGGTGTGCTTTTCAAAAAACAGATCCTTGTCCCGATGTGCTCGTTGCGATCGATCGAAAAACCGATAACGCTCATAGGTTATGGGACGAGTGCCGAACGGCGCTATAGCGCAAGTGTGCTATAGGCTCTGACCTTGTCTGGTCCATTATTCAGCCTTGAAACCCTATCGGAGGCTCGCATGACCGAATCACTGGAGCGTTTTATCCAGGCGCAAGCGTCTACCTATGACCATGCCTTGCTGGAACTGCGGCGTGGCCGCAAGGAAGGCCATTGGATGTGGTTCATCTTTCCGCAATTACGCGGCCTGGGTGTCAGCGAGAACGCCACTTACTATGGCCTGCGCGGCATCGACGAGGCGCGTGACTATTTGCAGCACCCGCTTCTGGGACCGCGACTCGAACGCGCGACTCGTGCCGTACTGGACTCGGGAGCCGCTTTGGAGAAACTCCTCGGGACCATCGATGCCATGAAGTTCGCCTCCTGCATGACGCTTTTTGCAGCGGCTGCGGGCGGGCAATCCGTGTATGCCCAGGCGTTGGAGGGTGGGCTGGTGGTCGACTCAAGGACACTGGATCTGCTCAAGGAGCAGGAGAGCAGGAATGTCTGATTACGAAACATGGACGCTGGCAGTACACGTGGCCCAATGGCGCTCCTGCGCGGATTAACGTTCTAGATCGACAACACAAAGCGGCCTCCGCCCTCGATTTCCTCGCCCCCCGACAGCGCTTCAGGCACGAACCCGCACCGTTCAAGGACCTTCCTTGAGCCGACGTTGCGCTCATAGACATAAGCCACCAATTGCGTAAGCTCCCAACGCACCCGTGCCGCCTCGATCAGGTGTTGCAGGGCCTGCGTTGCCAACCCTTGCCCGCAAACGCGTTGATCAATGCGATAGCCCACCTCGGCGCAACCGTGTGGTGAGTGGATGCTTTTCAGATTCGCTCGCCCGACGATTCTCCCGTTGGAATCTTCGATGACAAAAGGGTGCCAGGCACCCGCAGCAAAATCGGCCAAATAGCTTTCAATGTGATCGGTGACGCCCGCCCCTGAGTAAAAGGCTGGGTCGCGTGCGTCGATATGCGACTCGAACCATTCACGGTTGTGGATCTCGAAGGCCAGCAGCGCTTCGACGTCGGTATTCTCCAGCTCGCGAATCCTGAATGGGGTCACTGATTGCTTCTCCTGAGGCTCAAGCGCAATCGTAAGGTCGAGTGATGGCTCATGGCGAGGTTTTCTGCGTGAGCGGGCTTGTGTTGGGGGGCTGCTGCGCAGCCCAGCGGGGATAAATCCCAAGATGTCGATCGTTCCTCACGCTCCGCGTGGGAACGCCGCCAGGGACGCTCCGCGTTCCGCTTCTGCAAGGTGACGCAGAGCGTCACGGGATGCATTCCCACGCAGAGCGTGGGAACGAGCAAGTTGTGGGGCTGTGGAGGATCGTTCCTCACGCTCCGCGTGGGAACGCCGCCAGGGACGCTCCGCGTTCCGCTTCTGGCAGGTGGCGCAGAGCGTCACGGGATGCATTACCACGCAGAGCGTGGGAACGATCGGGTCGCGGAGGCCGTGGAAGATCATTCCTCACGCTCCGCGTGGGAATGCCGCCAGGGACGCTCCGCGTTCCGCTCCTGGAGGTGACGCAGAGCGTCACGGGATGCATTACCACGCAGAGCGTGGGAACGATCGGGTCGCGGAGGCCGTGGAAGATCGTTCCTCACGCTCCGCGTGGGAACGCCGCCAGGGACGCTCCGCGTTCCGCTTCTGCAAGGTGACGCAGAGCGTCACGGGATGCATTCCCACGCAGAGCGTGGGAACGAGCAAGTTGTGGGGCTGTGGAGGATCGTTCCTCACGCTCCGCGTGGGAACGCCGCCAGGGACGCTCCGCGTTCCGCTTCTGCAAGGTGACGCAGAGCGTCACGGGATGCGTGCCCACCAGAGCGTGGGAGCGATCAAAGTCATAAACGAAAAATGCTCCGTACCTTTCGATACGGAGCATTTCTTCAAGAGTTCCTATCGGGAGAGTCGGAACGGAACCTGCCTGGGGTCCTTCAGGCGTTCTGGTTCCAGGGACGGTCTCCATGCTCGTCCTTGATGCGCGTCGGCAAGCCCATCACATCCAACGCTTCAAGGAACGCCTCGGCCGGCAGCTCCTCGACGTTGACCATGCGCTGCACGTCCCACTCGCCACGGGCCACCAGCAAGGCTGCGGCCACGGGTGGCACACCTGCGGTATAGGAAATACCCTGGCTGTCGGTTTCGGCGTAGGCGTCTTCGTGGTCGGCCACGTTGTAGATGAACATCTCGCGCGGCTGGCCATCCTTGACGCCCTTGACCAGGTCGCCGATGCAGGTCTTGCCGGTGTAGCCCGGCGCCAGCGAACTCGGGTCAGGCAGCACGGCCTTGACCACTTTCAGCGGCACGACTTCCAGGCCTTCGGCGGTCTTGACCGGTTGCTCGGAGAGCAGGCCGAGGTTCCTCAGTACGGTGAACACGTTGATGTAGTGCTCGCCGAAGCTCATCCAGAAACGCACGTTGGGCACGTCGAGGTTCTTCGACAGCGAGTGCACTTCGTCGTGGCCGGTCAGGTACAGGTTCTGCGAGCCTACGACCGGCAGGTCGTCGGTGCGCTTGACCTCGAACATGGTGTTGCTGGTCCACTGGCTGTCCTGCCAGCTCCACACCTGTCCGGTAAATTCGCGGAAATTGATTTCCGGGTCGAAATTGGTGGCGAAATATTTGCCATGGGAGCCGGCATTGACGTCGAGAATATCGATCGAATCAATGCGGTCGAAATGCTGTTGCTGCGCCAGTGCCGCATAGGCATTGACCACGCCCGGGTCGAAGCCCACGCCGAGAATGGCGGTGATGTTCTTTTCCTGGCACTCCTGGAGGTGGTTCCACTCGTAGTTACCGTACCAGGGCGGCGTCTCGCAGACCTTGCCCGGTTCTTCGTGGATGGCGGTGTCCAGGTAGGCCACGCCGGTATCGATGCAGGCACGCAGCACCGACATGTTGAGAAAGGCAGAGCCGACGTTGATGACGATCTGCGACTCGGTTTCGCGAATCAGCGACTTGGTCGCTTCGACATCCAGAGCGTTCAGTGCAAAGGCCTTGATGTCGGCGGGTTGCTTGAGGCTACCCTTGGCCTTGACGCTGTCGATGATGGCCTGGCATTTGGAGATGTTGCGCGACGCGATAGCAATACGACCGAGTTCGTCGTTGTGCTGCGCGCACTTGTGGGCCACCACCTTGGCGACACCTCCTGCACCAATGATAAGTACGTTCTTCTTCAATTTCTTCATTTCTCCTTCCGCCAGCTCAAGACAGGCTGGACAGATAGTCGTCGTAAACAAACTCACGAACCACCTCGACGCTGCCGTCGAGCTGCTTCACTACGATGGACGGCATTTTCAGGCCGTTGAACCAGTTTTTCTTGACCATGGTGTAGCCCGCTGCGTCGATGAACGACAGCCGATCGCCGATGGACAGCGGACGATCGAATTGGTACTCGCCGAAAATGTCTCCGGCCAGGCAGGACTTGCCGCACACCATGTAGGTGTGTTCGCCCTCGCTCGGCGCCAGCTTGGCGTCCAGGCGATAGATCAGCAGATCGAGCATGTGCGCCTCGATGGAGCTGTCCACCACGGCCAGGTGCTTGCCGTTGTAGAGCGTGTCGAGCACGGTAACTTCCAGCGACGCACTCTGAGTGATCGCGGCCTCGCCCGGCTCCAGGTAGACCTGCACGCCATACTTCTGCGAGAAAGCCTTGAGCCGTGCGCAGAAGGCGTCCAGAGCGTAGCCCTCGCCAGTGAAGTGAATGCCGCCACCGAGGCTGACCCACTCGACCTTATGCAGCAAGTGACCAAAGCGCTCTTCGATAGTGCCCAGCATCTGGTCGAACAAACCGAAATCGCCGTTCTCGCAGTTGTTGTGGAACATGAAGCCGGAGATATGCTCGATGACTTGCTCGATTTTCACCGGATCCCATTCGCCCAAACGGCTGAAGGGGCGCGCCGGGTCGGCCAGCAGGTAATCGGAGCTGCTCACTTGCGGATTGACCCGCAGGCCGCGGACCTTGCCGGCCGACGCCTCGGTGTAGCGCTGCAACTGGCCGATGGAGTTGAAGATGATCTTGTCGCAGTTGGCGAGCATCTCCTCGATCTCATCGTCGGCCCAGGCGACGCTGTAGGCGTGGGTCTCGCCAGCGAACTTCTGCCGGCCGAGCTTGAGCTCATAGAGCGACGACGACGTGGTGCCGTCCATGTACTGCTGCATCAGGTCGAACACCGACCAGGTGGCGAAGCACTTGAGCGCCAGCAAGGCCTTGGCCCCGGACTGCTCACGCACATAGGCGATCTTCTGCATGTTCGCCAGCAGCTTTTGTTTGTCGATGAGGTAGTACGGCGTTTTGATCATTTTCGAGGCCTCCGGGCAAGGCGAGCCAAAAAAGGATGCGCATTGTGCCTTCACTGACTGCATATCGAAAGAGCGAAAAGCCCCGTTCACGCAATCACCCTGATCCAGGCCCACGCTTTGCGATCACCGGACGTACCGACTGCCCAGGCGATGAAATGCTGGATGATCTGGTAAAGAAGGGGTCGCCGAAGAGGCGTCGATGCTCGAAATTGAGCCATCGCTGATAGACGGCAATGGGTAACAACCGTCGGTGTTCAGTGCTGATGCATCAGGCCATGCAGCACGCCGAACCTCAGGCCCGGCTCGGAAGCAATCATTTGCGAGATACCGAACACCTTGAATGCCGCCAGCATGATCGCCAGGCCACCGGGCAGGATGCCCAGGCGATGGCTTTGCAAGCCGGCCAGGCTGAGCTGGTCGACATGGCCGACTTCCAGCAACCGCAGCGACAGACGCAACAACCCACCGTAGGTAATGCCGCCTTGCCCAGCATCGTTGAAACCATTGGCCTTGAGCACTTTGGCCAACATCCGCGCCGTACCGGAAGAACCGATTGCCTGCTGCCAGCCCTGGGCGCGATAACCCGCCGCGACTTGTTCAAACTGCAGGACCGCCACCCGCTCAGCCTCCAACAGCGCCTGGGCGGTGATGCTTCCGCCCCGAAAGTAACGCGCACCAAAGGTGCCACTGCCGATGGCGATGCTTTCCGTCAGCAGCGGTTGAGCGCCCTGCCCCAGAATAAGTTCGGTCGAGCCACCGCCGATGTCCACCACCAGCCGCGTGCGCTCGACACCGGGCACGGTATGGGCAACACCGGCATACACCAGCCGGGCCTCTTCATGCCCGGACAGCACGTCGATCCGAAACCCCAGGTGCCGCTCGGCACTGGCCAGGAACAACTGGGCATTCGCCGCTTCGCGCACGGCACTGGTCGCCACCGCCCGCACCCTTGCGGCTTCAAAGCCACGCAGTTTCTTGCCAAATCGGGCGAGCGCCTGCCAGCCCCGATCCAGCGCCAGCTCATCCAACGCCCCGGCCTGCAGACCCTCGGCCAATCGGACCGGCTCACGCAGGGTTTTCACTTCCTGGATCACCAGGCGTCGATTGCGCGTGACCGACTGGCCGATCATCAAGCGGAAGGCGTTAGAGCCCAAGTCAATGGCCGCGAACAGGGGGGCGTCGCCTTTCATAGCGGTGTTCCTTGCTTCATCAGCCAGCAGGCACAGGCGCTGCCGGACTTCCTACGATGGTTTGCGAAGATCCTGCCATAGCTTCGATGACACCTGGATGACACACCTTGCACGTTGCCATGCAAGCAGACGCTTGTTGGGGAAACTCCGGGCGCCCCCTGCGCGGTCGTGCGTAATCGATAAAACCCAATCGTGCCGACATCCACTTGGGAAAAACGTTTTAGCCAGGGGAAAGCGCGTGAAGCACAGATGACCGTCACCGCCATGTAACAAAATGCAACTAGCGTGGATGAAGCGGTGCGATTGCCGGCCATCGAACTGCCACAGCGGGACGACAAGAAGATGCTTGCGCAGTCCGAAGCCACCGACGCGTATCGTGCCCCGGGACTTTCACAGCCCGCCAGGGATGCCCGGCACCGAGCCTTACAACCCCACTGCTCACCGAATCGGATTTCATCATGACAAACCAGACCCTGGTCATGGACTCATCGAGTTCCATCGCCCCCAGTTCAAGACCGCAGCTCAACCGCAAACCGAGTGTAATCACCCTGGTGGTGTTTTTCGCCGTGCTGGGCTGCGGTTTGCTGTTTACCGCCTACAGCCTGATGCACGACATGAACGAACTGGGCACCGTGGTGACCACCTGGACACCGTTCCTGCTGTTGGGCGTGGCGCTGCTGATTGCCCTTGGCTTCGAATTCGTCAACGGTTTCCACGACACCGCCAACGCCGTGGCCACCGTCATTTATACCAACTCCATGGCGCCGAACTTCGCCGTGGCCTGGTCGGGCTTCTTCAACTTCCTCGGGGTGCTGCTCTCCAGCGGCGCCGTGGCCTTCGGCATCATCGCCCTGCTGCCGGTGGAGCTGATCCTGCAAGTCGGTTCCTCTGCCGGCTTCGCCATGATCTTCGCCCTGCTGATCGCCGCCATCCTGTGGAACCTGGGCACCTGGTGGCTGGGCTTGCCGGCGTCGTCGTCCCACACGCTGATCGGCTCGATCATCGGCGTGGGTGTCGCCAATGCCCTGATGCACGGGCGTGACGGCACCAGCGGTGTGGACTGGGCCCAGGCGACCAAGATTGGCTATGCGTTGCTGCTGTCGCCGCTGGTGGGTTTCGGTTGCGCTGCGTTGCTGCTGCTGGCGCTGCGGGCCTTCGTCAAGAACCGCTCGCTGTACAAGGCCCCGGAAGGCAATACTCCGCCGCCCTGGTGGATACGCGGCATGCTGATCCTGACCTGCACCGGCGTGTCATTCGCCCACGGCTCCAACGACGGTCAGAAAGGCATGGGCCTGATCATGCTGATTCTGGTCGGCACCCTGCCGATGGCGTATGCGCTGAACCGCACCATGCCGGCCGACCAGGCACTGCAATTCGCCGCCGTGGCACAAGTCACCCAGCAAGCCCTGGTCAAGCACTCGCCGCTGCCGGCCCCGGAAAATCCGCGAGCGATCCTTTCCACCTACGTGGGCAGCAAGGAGGCGACGCCGCAATTGGTTCCGGCCCTGGCTGCGATGACCGGCAGCATTGGCGCCGAGGTCAAGGGTTACGGCTCGCTGGCCAGGGTCCCCGCCGAAGCCGTGGGCAACGTGCGCAACGACATGTACCTGACCAGCGAAACCATTCGCCTGATGGACAAGAACAAGGTCGGCAACTTCGACGCCGACACCAGCGCCCAGCTGCAATTGTTCAAACAGCAGATCGACAATTCCACGCGGTTCATTCCACTGTGGGTGAAAATCGCCGTGGCCATCGCCCTCGGCCTGGGCACCATGGTCGGCTGGAAGCGCATCGTGGTGACGGTGGGTGAGAAAATCGGCAAGTCCCACCTGACCTACGCCCAAGGTGCCTCGGCCGAAACCGTCGCCATGCTGACCATCGGCGCCGCCGACATGTTCGGTTTGCCGGTGTCCACGACCCATGTGTTGTCCTCCGGCGTGGCCGGCACCATGGTCGCCAACGGCTCGGGCTTGCAGATGCGCACCATCCGCAACCTGGTGATGGCCTGGGTACTGACGCTGCCTGCTGCCATCCTCCTTTCCGGCAGCCTCTACTGGTTGTTCACCAAGCTGTTCTGACCTCTCATTCGCCGAGGCCTCACCCGACGAGGCCCCGGTTCTCCCGCCCGCCTCACCCCCCCTGTGGGAGCGAGCTTGCTCGCGATAGCGTCAACCCAGACAACCCAGAACCTGTGGCGAGGGAGCTTGCTCCCGCTCGGCTGCGCAGCAGTCGCAAAACCAGACAATGCGGTTTGCCTGTCAGCATGCTGGGGCCTGCTGCGCAGGCCAGCGGGAGCAAGCTCCCTCGCCACGGGGGAATGAGTGAGTTCAAGGCCAGAAACGGTTAATATCGCTCTCCTTCGTCTACCCTCACAGAGCGGCGTACCGCCATCCCCGTGGGCGTGATGCTTCACCATTCCTTGCCTTCATGTACCGGAGATCCTCCATGCTCAAGCGTTCCCTGGCATTGGCCGTCGGCGTTGCCCTGTCTTTTAGCAGCCTGCTGACCCAGGCCGCTGACACCTTGAAAGTCAGTGCGATTCCCGATGAGGCCCCGACCGAGCTGCTGCGCAAGTTCAAGCCGCTGGGTGCCTATCTGGAACAGCAAACCGGCATGAAAGTCGAGTTCGTACCCGTCAGCGACTACCCCGCCGTGGTCGAAGCGCTGGCCACCGACCGCATCGACATGGCCTGGCTGGGCGGCTTCACCTTCGTGCAGGCACGCCTGAAAACCGGCAATGCCATTCCCCTGGTACAGCGCGAACAGGACGCCCAGTTCACCAGTAAATTCATCACCGCCGATCCGGCCGTCAAATCCCTCGCCGACCTCAAGGGCAAGACCTTTGCCTTCGGTTCGGTGTCGTCGACGTCCGGTAGCCTAATGCCGCGCTATTTCATGCTCAAGGACGGCATCAAGCCTGAAAGCTACTTCAGTCGCGTGGGCTACTCGGGCGCCCATGACGCCACCGTCGCCTGGGTCCAGGCCGGCAAGGTGGACGCTGGCGTGCTGAACGCCAGTGTCTGGGAAAAACTGGTCGCTGCCGGCAAGGTCGACACGACCAAGGTCAAGGTCTTCGCCACCACCCCTGCCTACTTCGACTACAACTGGACGGTGCGCGGTACCCTCGACCCAGCGTTGGCGGCCAAGATAAAGGCAGCCTTCCTGGCACTCGATCCGGCCAACCCGAAGGACAAGGAAATCCTCGATCTGCAAGCCGCCAGTCGCTTCATCGAAACCAAGCCTGAGAACTACAAGGGCATCGAGGAAGCCGCACGCGCCGCCGAACTGCTCAAATGACCCTGCAACTGACCCAGGTCAGCGTTACCCATGCCAACGGCGTCCAGGCGCTGCGGGGCATTGACCTGCACATCGGCGCCGGTGAGCAGGTCGCCATCATCGGTCCATCGGGCGCGGGCAAGTCGAGCCTGCTCAACCTGCTGGCCACCGCCCTGCGCCCGGGTAACGGCGAGCTGCAGTTGCTCGGCGAACGCGCCTGGCAGTTGTCTGCACGCCAGCGTCAACGCCTGCGCGCACGCATCGGCCTGATCCACCAATCGCCCCCTCTGCCGCCGCGCCAACGTGTGGTGACGGCGGTCCTGGCCGGAAAGCTCGGCCAGTGGGGCGTCGGCAAAAGCCTGTTGAACCTGTTGCACCCGCTGGATATTCCAGGTGCCAGGGCGGCATTGGCCCAGTTGGACCTGGGCGACAAACTGTTCGCCCAATGCCAGCAGCTGTCCGGCGGCCAACTGCAACGCGTGGGCATTGCCCGGGTGTTGTACCAGGCGCCAGAGGTGCTGCTGGCCGACGAACCGGTTTCGGCCATGGACCCGGTATTGGCCGAGCACACGCTTTCGGTGCTTTGCCGCCACGCCCGGGAACACAACGTCACCCTGGTCGCCAGCCTGCATGCGGTGGAGCTGGCCTTGGCGCACTTTTCCCGGGTCATCGGCCTGCGGGACGGGCAGATCCTGTTCGACCTGCCAACCGAGGCGGTCGACCGTCCGTTGCTCGACACGCTCTACGCCAACGAACAGCTACAGTCTTCGCCAACACCCCCCTCTTCCTTGAGCGTGCAGATCCCCCGATGCTGACACGCGATACCCGAGACCCCGCCACCCGCCCGCGCCTGCTGCTCAGTCTGCTGGCCCTCGTGTTGCTGTGGCCGGGCATCCAATTCAGCGAACTGGACCTCGGCGTGCTGCTCAAGAGCGACAGCCAGAGCGAAATGGGCCGGTTCGTAGCAGCGTTCTGGCCGCCCGCCCATGGCGACGAATTTGTCGAACTGCTGTGGCAGGCCACCTTGCAGACGCTGGCGATCGCCACGGCCGGCATGGCCTTGGCGCTGCTGTTGGCGGTGCCCGCGAGCCTGCTGGCCAGCCGCGCCTTGTCGCTGTCGGCGGCCTCCCGTGCCGGGCACCCGGGGTATTGGGGCCAACTGCTGCGCTGGCCTGTGCGCGGCCTGCTGATCTTCCTGCGCAGCGTCCCGGAAATCGTCTGGGCCTTGCTCTTCGTCCGTGCTGTCGGCCTCGGTCCCACGGCCGGCGTACTGGCGATCGCCATTACCTACAGCGGCATGCTGGGCAAGGTCTACGCGGAAATCTACGAGTCGGTCGACCAGCGTCCGGCCCATGCGCTCTTGCAATCTGGCAGCAGCCGGCTCGCCGCTTTCAGCTACGGGATCCTGCCCAATGTCGCGGCGGAACTGTTGTCGTACACGGTGTATCGCTGGGAATGCGCCATCCGCGCCTCGGTAGTGATGGGCTTCGTCGGTGCCGGAGGGCTGGGCCAGCAAATGGACCTGTCACTGCGAATGTTCGCCGGCGGTGAAGTCGCCAGCCTGCTGCTGACGTTCCTGGTGCTGGTGCTGCTCGCCGATCAACTCAGCCGCCTGCTGCGCTGGAGGTTGGCATGAATCGCCTGATCAACGCGGTCATTGTCCTGGGCATCGTTGCGGCAGTCATTGCCTCGTTCGTCTACCTGGGCATCGACTTGGGCGAACTCAGCGACAGCGGCAACCTGCACCAGATGGGCGCTTATGCGCAGCGCTTTCTCAGCCCGGACCTGAGCCTGGGCCACCTGAAAGCCATCGGTCACGGTGCCTTGGAAACCCTGGCCATGTCCGCCCTCGGCACCCTGCTCGCGGCGGTGTTCGGCCTGCTATTGGCCCTGCCTGCGGCCGGGCGCTTCGGCTGGCCCCTGCAGAGTGCTTCGCGGCTGGTGCTCAATGCCTTGCGCGCGGTTCCGGAACTGGTGTGGGCGGCGCTGATGGTCCTGGCCGCCGGGCTCGGCCCCAATGCCGGCACCCTGGCCTTGGCCCTGCACACCACCGGCGTGCTCGGCCGGCTGTTCGCCGAAGCCCTGGAAAATACCCCTTCGGAACCTGCCGACGCCATCCGCCTGCAAGGTGGCAATGCGGTATTGGCGTTCTGCTACGGCACACTGCCCAACCTCTTGCCCCAGCTACTGGCGTATGTCCTGTACCGCTGGGAAAACAATATCCGCATGGCCAGCGTGCTCGGCTTCGTCGGTGCCGGGGGCCTGGGGCAAATGCTCTACGTCAGCCTCAGCCTGTTCCAGGAGGCCCAAGGCAGTACGGTGATTCTGGCGATGCTGTTGCTGGTTCTGGCGGTCGATACGTTGAGCGGTTGGAGTCGCCAGCGTTGGGTAAAGGCTTGATGGCTGTGCACAACGACGAATATGGAATTGGTCATAAAGACCAAGAATCAGGTCTTTATGACCACGACGCATCCGAGTCAAAATAACCCAACAAACACCAACCCATTGACTGGCAAGGCATTATTAATTGGCACACTTCCTGATCAGGTCTTCTGCCCCTTTTGGCGAACCTAGGAAGAAAGCCACATGAGTAATGAATTCAAACCTGGTCTTAGCGTAGTCACCGGTGCCAGTTCGGGTATTGGCCTGGCCGTCACCCAACGTTTGCTGGAGCACGGCTCCAACGTGATCGCGATGTCGCGACAAATCGGTGGCCTCGGCGAACTGGTCGAGCGGTTTGGCGACAGGCTGTCCTGGCTGCCCGGCGACGTGACACAGGCGACCGACCAGGCCAGGCTGGCACAACTGGCCACCTCCATCGGCCCGGTGGATTGCCTGGTACCCAATGCGGGAATCGCGCAACTGGCCGACGGCCTGGACCTGGCCGCTTTCGACAGGCAATGGGCCGTCAATGGCGCGGGCGCTCTCAATACCCTGAGCAGCCTGCGCGAGCACCTGGCAGCCGAGGCGTCCGTGGTGTTCATCGGCACGTTCCTCGAACAGGTCACCTTCCCGGGGTTGGCCGCGTACATTGCATCGAAAGCGGCCTTGCGCGCGCAGATGCGCACCCTGGCCGTTGAACTGGCGCCTCTTGGCGTTCGTCTCAACATGGTTTCGCCGGGGCCTACCGCCACACCGATCTGGGGCACCCTGGGCCTCGATGCAGAGGCTCTGGGTTCAGTGGCCAGCGCCGTCAACCAGCGCCTGCTGAACGGGCAATTCCTCGAACCCGGAGCCGTGGCAGATGTCATCCTGTTCCAATTGAGCCAGGGTGCACGAGGCGTGTATGGTCAGGACTGGGTGGTGGACAGCGGCTATACCTTGCGTTGATTGCGGCGAGTCCTGACTAGAAGAGACAGTATGTTTGGCTGAGCATGTAACCCTGTGGGAGCTTGCTCGCGATAGGGTCAGGTCAGTTAGCATCAATGTCGGCTGGGTCGCCGTCATCGCGAGCAAGCTCCCACAGATCATTCTTTCATGCCGAGCGGTGGCGAGGGAGCTTGCTCCCTCGCCACAAGGGGTCGGTCCTCCCCAAAGGGTTCGGCATTACCTTACGCCCTCTCCATCAACGCCCGTTGCCCATCCGCCTCTCCCTGCAGCAACTCAACCACCCAATCGATAAACACCCGAACCCTGGGTGACAGCTGTCGGTGCGGCGGGTACACCGCTGAGATCGGCCACGTCGGCACGCCGTACCCGCTCAATACTTCGACCAGGCCGCCCTCGGCCAACTGCCGTTGCACGTGGTAACGCGGCACCTGGATCAAGCCGAATCCCGCTTCACAGGCCGTTACATAAGCGTCGGCGTTATTGACGGTCAACTCACTCGGCAATTGCATTTCGCGCACCCGCCCCGCCACCTCGAATTCGAACGGGAAGAACCGTCCATTGCCAGAGGCAAAGCCGATGACCTGGTGCGCCAGCAAATCCTCCAACCGACGAGGCGTACCGGCGCGAGCGAGGTAGTCGGGGCTGGCGCAGGTCAGCTGATGCAGCCGCACGATGGGGCGCGCGACCAACCCTTGATCAAGGATAGTGCCGGCGCGGATCGCACAATCCACGCCCTCGCGCTGCAGATGGACCTGGCGGTCATGAAAACCCATGTCCAGTTGCAACGCCGGGTAACGGCGATAGAAATCCGGCAGGCGCGGCAGGATCCAGGTACAACCAAAGGCAATGGGCATGTCCACTTTCAAGGTGCCGCGCGGTTGGCTCCGTTGCACCGACAGCGAACTTTCCAGGTCATCGAGGTCGTCCAGCAACTGGCCGCTGCGCTGGTAATACGCTTGCCCGTCGAGCGTTGCGCGCACCTGGCGGGTGGTGCGTTGCAACAGTTGTACGCCCAGATGGGCTTCCAACTGCTGGATCAGCAGGCTGACGGTGGCCCGGGGCAGTCCAAGGTCATCGGCCGCCTTGCCGAAACCGCCCAGTTCAACGATGCGCCGGAACACCTGCATGGCCTGTAATCGGTCCAATCTCACGCCTCACTATTTAGATATCACGAATAGTTAAACCAATAATCGTGGATTTATCCAGGAAACCCCTTGATAGAGACTGCACAGGTCGTTCATTTCCAGGAGCTATCAACATGAAGACTCGCCAACTCGGCCATCACGGCCCTCACGTTTCCTCCATCGGCCTGGGCTGCATGGGCATGTCGGATTTCTACACCACGGGCGTGGACGAGCGCGAAGCGATTGCCACGCTGCACCGCGCCGTGGAGTTGGGCGTGACGCTGTTCGACACCGCCGACATGTACGGGCCGTATACCAACGAAGAACTGCTCGGACGGGCCCTGCGTGGCAAGCGTGAAAACCTGTACCTGGCGAGCAAGTTCGGCCTGGTGCGCAGCAGCGATCCCCATGCCCGCGGCGTCAATGGTCGCCCCGACTACGTCCGGCAATCTGTCGATGGCAGCCTCAAGCGTCTCGATACCGATTACCTCGACCTCTACTACCAGCACCGCATCGATCCTGAAGTGCCCGTCGAAGAAACCATCGGCGCCATGGCCGAGCTGGTCAAGGCCGGCAAGGTCCGCCACATCGGGATCTCCGAAGCCAGTGCCGAGACCATCGAGCGAGCCCACGCCGTGCATCCCCTGGCAGCGGTCCAAAGCGAATACTCGCTGTGGTCCCGTGACCCCGAACACAATGGCGTGCTCGATACGTGCCGGCGCCTGGGCATTGCATTCGTCGCCTACAGTCCCTTGGGCCGGGGCTTTTTGACCGGCGAGCTGAAATCACCGGAGGACTTCGCCGCCGATGACTATCGCCGCTTCAACCCACGCTTCCAGGCCGACAACTTCAATCGCAACCTGGTGCTGGTAGAGCAGGTCAAGGCATTGGCCTTGGACAAGGGCATCAGCGCTGCGCAATTGGCCTTGGCCTGGGTATTGGCCCAGGGTGACCATGTCATCCCGATCCCGGGCACCAAGCAACGCAAGTACCTGGAAAGCAACGTGGCAGCGACTTCGGTGATGTTGAGCGCTGGTGAATTGGCCCGGTTGGATGGGATTTTCGCAGGCGAAGGTGCCGTGGCGGGCGACCGATACCAGGCGCACACAATGACGTTGTTGAACGGTTGATCCTTCGGCTGGGCTGGCGGTTTCGACAGACCGGATTCAAGCAGGCGCCAGCCTAGCCGATAACCCTATCAATAATAGCTCCCAGACCTCCGGGCTCTGCCAGTTGCATAGGGTAATGATCAATGGGTTTGCCGCTGAATCGCCTGCTGGTGTGGGGCGTCCTGATGTTCCTCGCCGCGAGCGTTTGTGCGGCAGAGGCGCCGCTGCGCATCGTGACCGAGGAACTACCGCCCTACAACATGACGCAGAACGGCCGAATGACCGGCATGAGCACCGAGGTGGTCCAGGCCGTGCTCAAGGAGGTCGGCATGGACGCGCCTATCCATTCCATGCCGTGGGCCCGGGCCTACGAACTGGCGCTCAATGAAAGCAACGTGTTGATCTACTCGATCGTCCGCACGCCTGCACGCGAACCGCTTTTCCAGTGGGTCGGCAGCATCGGCCCGACGCAGTGGTACATCTACTCGCTGGCGGACCGGCCGGTGAAACTCGACTCGCTGGCCGATGCCCATGGACACCAGATCGCCACGGTCAATCAGGACGTGGGTGAGCAATACCTGGTATCGAAGGGCTTTCGCATCGGCGAAGAACTGCAGTCGAGCACCAAGTACGAACACAACTACCGCAAGCTCAAGGTTGATCACGTGGAGTTGTGGATTTCCAATGAGCTCAACGCGCTGTACCTGACGCGCCAGAATGGCGAAGACCCGGACAAGTTGCTGATCCGCTCGCTGGCGCTGCCCGAGCTAAGCAGCGCCGACGGCTTGAGCATGGCGTTCAGCCGCAATACGCCTGCCGATACGGTGGCGAAATTCCGTGCGGGCCTGGAGACCATCCGGCGCAATGGCGTCTACGATGCCATCCTGCGCAAATGGTTATGACATGGATGCCAATTTTCGTACGGCCTCCTCACAACCACAGACCAAGGCGTTCAGTTCCCTGGGGCGCCGCCTGGTACTGGCAACGCTGTTGTTCTGCCTGCTCTTTACCCTGGTGATGGTCACCTGGCGGACCTGGATGGCCTGGGAAAACAACCTGGCGGAAATGAATTCGGAACTGGCCCTGATCGACCAAGTCTTCCAGAACACCCTGGCCCATGCCATTTGGGAACTGGACCGTGAATCCCTCGACCAGCAAATCGCCAGCGTCGCCATGGCAGCACCCGTGGGCCGCCTGGTGTTGAACATCCTGCGCCCCGGGCAAGCGCCTGAAGTCATCGAACTCAATCGATACCCCGTCGCTCAATCGGGCGTGGTGCCGGTGCTGCATCGCCAACTCATTGCGCAGCCCTACGCCGGGGCCCATGAAAAAGTCGGCGAGCTGACCATCGAAGGCGACAATAACCTGCTGTGGGAGCGCCTCTGGGGCGAAGCACGCAGCATCGTCATCACCCAGCTCATCCAGTCCTTGCTGCTGGCCGGGTTGATCATGACCGTGTTCAACCGCCTGGTGACCGTGCATGTGGTGCACATCGCCCGGCACCTGGGCGAACTGGCGCCGCAAACCCTCAAGCGCCACCTCAAGCTGCAACGGGCGGTGCGGCGCCAAGACGAGCTGAGCCTGCTCGAACGCCAGGTGAATACCCTCCAGGACAATCTGCGCGCCCATTTGGAGCGCCAGCATTCAGACGAACTGGCGCTTGCCGCCAGCCGCGACCAAATGGCCGAACTGGTCGAGGCCCGGACCGCAGAATTGAAGGCGGCCAACCAGGCCCTCGAAGCACTGTCACGTCACGATGATTTGACGGGGCTGGCCAACCGTCGCTATTTCGACGAGTTGAAGGAGATCGAGTTTCGCCGGGCGATCCGCCACAAGACCCCGCTGGCGGTGCTCATGTGCGATGTCGATTTCTTCAAGATCTACAACGACACCTACGGCCACATGCAGGGCGACTTGTGCTTGAAAGAGATCGCCGAGACCCTGCGCAGCGTGTTCGGCCGCTCTGGCGAACTGACTGCGCGCGTGGGTGGCGAAGAGTTCGTCGTGGTCCTGCCCAACATCGACGCCGCCCAGGCCTGCGAGGCCGCCCAACGTTTGCGTGCAAGCCTGGCGGAACGTGAACTGCCCCACAGCGGTTCCAAGGTATCGCCGTTTGTCACCGTAAGCATCGGCGTCGCCGAGCTGGACCCGGAGACCATGGACCATTTCGATCAACTGCTGCAACGCGCCGACCAGGCGCTGTACCGGGCCAAACATAAGGGGCGCGATTGCATCGCCCTGTGAACATCACGTGCCATGAGGTCTGTATATGCACTATCGCCTAATGCTCTGCTCGTGCCTGCTACTCACCTCGATCAGCCTGCAAAGCCACGCCGAGGCGATCGAAGTCGTGACCGAAGATTCGCTCTATGCCTACCAGCGTGACGACAAGGTCGTCGGACCGGGCATTCGCATCGCCGAAGAAACGCTGAAAAACGCGCAGTTCACCGACTACAGCCTGTCGCTGTACCCGTGGGCCCGGGCCTACGAAAAGGCGCTGCACGAGCCTAACGTGTTGATTTTCCCGCTGGACCGCACCCCGGCCCGCGAGCAGCTATTCAAATGGGTCGGTGAAATACATCGGGTGGCGAGCCGGCTCTACAAGATGCGCGACAGTAAAGGCATCGCCATCAACAACCTTGAGGATGCCAAGCAGTACAGCATCGGTGTGGTGCGAAATGACGCCAAGCAGATTTACCTGCAACAGCGTGGGTTTACCCGGCTGGTCATCTCGGCCAACAACCACGACAACTTTCAAAAGCTGCTGAATCACCAGATCCAACTGCTGCCGATGCCGGAGAACACCGCGCGCCTGATGAGCAAGGATGCCCAAGTGGATTTCACTTCCCTGGAAGAGGTCTATACCCTCGACGAGCAACCCCACAGGGTCCACCTGGCGTTCAGCCTGAGCACACCTGACGAAGTCGTCGCCAGGGCCCAGCGCGCTTTCGAGCAGCTCAAGGCTTCCGGTGAAGTGGCGCGGATCATGAACGAACAGCGGTAGACTCTGGGGGATCACATCACAAGCAAACGATGAGGTATGTCCCGATGAGCCAAGCGTCCTACGTTCCGCCCAAGGTCTGGAAAAACGACGCCCCGTCTGGCGGCCAGTTCGCCAGCATCAACCGCCCTATCGCCGGGCCGACTCACGAAAAGACCTTGCCGATTGGCAAACACCCGTTGCAGCTGTATTCCCTGGCCACGCCCAATGGCGTGAAGGTGACCATCCTGCTGGAGGAACTGCTGGCGTTGGGTCATACGGGTGCGGAATACGACGCCTGGCTGATCCGCATCAACGAAGGTGACCAGTTCTCCAGCGGTTTTGTCGAGGTCAACCCCAACTCCAAGATCCCGGCCCTGCTGGACCGCAGCGTGGAACCCGCCATTCGGGTCTTCGAATCCGGCTCGATCCTGCTGTACCTGGCGGAAAAATTCGGCGCCTTCCTGCCCACCGATCCGGCGGGCCGCACCGAAACACTGAACTGGCTGTTCTGGCAGATGGGCTCTGCCCCGTACCTGGGTGGCGGCTTCGGGCATTTCTACGCTTATGCACCGGAGAAACTCGAATACCCGATCAATCGCTTCACCATGGAGGCCAAGCGTCAACTCGACGTGCTGGATCGCCGCCTCGGCGAAAGCCAATACCTGGGAGGCCATGACTACACCATTGCCGACATCGCGGTCTGGCCCTGGTATGGCCAACTGGTGCGCAACAACGTGTACGGCGCCGCCGAATTCCTGAGTGCTCACGAATACACCCATGTGCAACGCTGGGCAGAGGCGATTGCCAAACGACCGGCCGTCCTGCGCGGGCAGCGGGTCAACCGCACGTGGGGTGACGAAGCGAGCCAGGTGCCGGAGCGGCATGAGGCTGCGGATCTGGGCTAAGGGCCAATCGCCACACCTGACGCGCTCAAGCCGGCAGCGTCAGGCCCCGGTCGCTGAAGTACCGGCTCAACGTTGCCGCAGACGCTTGGGGATCCGCCAGGGCGACGTAGGTGTCGGGACGCAGCAGATAGGCGGCGTCCCGACACAGCCCGGCTTTATGATGCTCATCCTGCCAGGTGAACGTGTGCAGAGGGATCCGCTGCTGGCTGCTCCAGACTTTCAGGTCCGCCCGGGCCTCGCCGTAGACGTGCACCTGCCAGCCGATGGAGGCGAGCGGTTCGTAGTTATCGGCGCCCGGCACCGGTACCCATGGCAAACGGTCACCGCCCCGTACGTCACCGGCCTTGCCGGCACTCAACGGGCTCTCGTGATAATTCAAGGTGGTTTGGGACACCATCCGGAACAGGTACTCACGCACGTTCTCGCTTTTGTAGGCAACACTCGCAAAAAGCGGTGCGATGCGCGTGCGCACGAAGTCGGCAAAATTGCTTTGGGCGGTTGCAAAGGTGAACAGCCGGTCCGTCGTTTCCACAAGCTTTTGCGCAAACGCCTGGCGTTCGGCCTGATAGCTGTCGAGTAATGCATCTGACGCCTGTCCCTTCACGACCGCCGCCAGTTTCCAAGCCAGATTGATCGCGTCGAGGATGCCTGTGTTCATGCCTTGTCCACCGGCCGGGCTGTGGACGTGCGCAGCATCGCCCAGCAAAAACGCCCTGCCCCAGCGGAACTGATCCGTGACGCGATGATGGACCCGGTAGGTGGAAAACCAATTCACGCCATTGATCCTGATGTTCAGACCGTTGATCGCGTCATGGCCTACGTCCTCGAACGTCAGCGTCTCTGGATGTTCCGCGCGCTCGTCGCGAACCGTACCGATCAGGCGATATTGGCCAGTTTCGCCATAGAAAAACGCCAACACGAATTCGGATTTATCAAAAGCGATATGGGCCTCATCCGCAGGCTCGAAACCGCTGGCAGACACGTCCGCCACATAGAACAGCTGCTTATAGGTGCCGCCCTCGAAGCCGCTTCCCACCTGATGACGCACGAGCGAACGCGCGCCATCGCAGCCTGCGAGGAAAGCAGTCGTCAGCACTTCTTCGCGGCCATCGGCGTGTTTCAAGCGCGCGATAACGTAGTCGCCACGGTCCTCGAAGGACAGCAGTTCGGTCTGCCGCTCGACTTCGAGGCCCAGGGACTGAAGCTGTTCGACCAACAACCGCTCATGACGATCCTGGGGGTATATGAGGACAAAAGGATAAGGCGATAGATCCCCGCCAGCCTCCACCAGAGGAATCCGCGCCTTGCGTTTGCCCCGGGCCCACATGTTCATGGCCGGGGTCTTGTACCCCGCTTCGATAACCGCACCGGCCATGCCGAGCTGGCGATACAGCTCAAGTGTGCGGGCCTGGACGGCCATGGCACGCGAGGTTTCCCCCGGCCCACTGCTCTTGTCGACAATCCTGACAACAAGCCCCTGCCGGGTGAGCCACAAAGCCAGGACCAATCCCGTAGGACCGGCTCCCACAATGAGAATGTCCGTTTGCGCCATGTTCATGCCTCTGGAGAAGTGATGACTCTGGAGGCACTTAATGATGGTCGAGGAGGGCCGAATGTCAACGAACGAACGAGCGGCGTGCGAGCTGGCTGCTGGGGTTCTGTGGTTACTGTGGGAGCGGGCTTGCTCGCGAAATCGGTGGATCAGCCTGCACCGATGCTGAATATGCCGACGTCATCGCGAGCAAGCTCCCACCAGCTTGTCATCAGGTGTTCAGCGGTTGGCCTCCAGCTTATATCCATCACCCGCCGACGCCGGAGTCGTTTCATTGGCCAGCGCAAAAACACACTCATCCAGATAAGGCCTGACATCCGCCCATTTCCTGCGATCGGCGATAAACCCTCTCAACTTCTTGCCCGCATCCACGACGTCCGGTTCATGGGCCATCAGCATGATCCTGGCGACTGAACTGGCGTCATCGGCCTTGTGCTTGGCATGATCCTGCCGGGCGTAAGAGTGAAACTCCTCGATTCGCCCCTGCACAGCCTCGACACCGCCCATGCACTTGTCACCCAACACCTCTTCACGCCGCTGCGCATGCCCACCAGCAAAGCTGTCCTGGACAAGGTGAAGCAAGCTGCCAAGCGCCACCTGGTTCACATTCGCCCGCAGCCATGGACGCCCGACGGCAAAAAGATCCTGCACGGTCTGTCCGTTATTGAAATGCTGGTCCCAGCCTTCGATCTTGATATCTTTCAAATAGGTATTGATGGGATAGGTTCCATCGGCAACGCCCCAAGCGAACTCGGCCCACATCATGATTTCTCGCTTGGTCTGCTCTGGCGCGACGCCCTCCTGGGAAGCCATGGAATGCAAGAACTGCAGGTCGCCAAAATGCGAACGAGAGATGTAATTCCCTGCGCCCATGAACGCCATTGGATCAGAAGCGCTTTTGCTTTCGGCTTTCTCGAAAAGATTTACCCAGCACCGCGTCTGCGAGATAAAACCCACCGAGTAACGTCCATCGCAACCCTTGGTCTTGGCATCTTCCGCGCCCGGCATGAACACCGGATCATCGTTCCAGCGAACCCCGGCAATGATGTAGGCACCGGCATTCTCCAGATTGGGGTTGCTGCACTCCTGCCAATCCCCGTCGCACCCATAGATCTTCTGCGTCAGCGCCTCATGGGCAGGATCGGAAAAATTATGCAGCGCAAAACTGGCGAAAGGCACCGTCGCCTTATAGGAAACCCCGTATTTCTTGGCCATCTCCCGCTCAGCCAAGGTGCCATCCGGCGAAAGCTGAAAAGCGTTGACCTGGCCGATGCAACCCAACAAAACACCCCAGGCCACTCCGGACACGGCTTTGTATGTATTCATGGATTGTCTCTGCAAAGGGCGATGACGAGCAGGTTCTCGTCTCACACCTGGGGTTGTGGTGGGCGTGGTAAATGGCAAGACGCCATCGTCGATAGCATAGCGGGTGTCGCTTTGCCGTCCAGGCGTCATAGGGCTGATTTGTTCAGAGACCGCCCCCGGGACCGATACGAAAGTCGCTATCCAACAGACGGAGCAAACCCCAACCAAAAGCCCCTATGGACCGCCCCCGCAAATAGCACAAGCTCACGCCCATACAAGTCCCCAGCCGTGACCGCTACAGGGAAAGGACTCCGCACGCATACCTCGTACGCGTCACGTCGCGCTCAACCGAGTCCAGCCATGAACCTACTGAACCTCTTCAACACTGCCCGAGCCCGCTCTCAAGGGGCTGTAAGTGTGGCCTGCACCTCTGCTGAATTGGACCAGGCGCTGGCCAACGTACGTATCACCCCTGTGTTGGTCACCGGGTTCGTCTCCCCTCACCTGGACATCGACCGGGTCGCCGCCAAGGTCAAGCAGCGCTTTCCCCAAAGCGCCATCAGCTTGTGCACGACGTCGGGTGAGCTGTGCAACGGTGCGAACACGTTGTACTGCCAGACCGGCGAGAGCTGGGATCGGGTGGTGTTGCAGCTCTTTGACGCCAGCGTGATTGTGTCGGCCGAGGTGGTGATGGTGCCGCTGGAGTGCGAGGACATTCGCGGAGGCGGCAAGCGCTTGGCCATGCGTGAGCGAATCGCCAGGCTGGTGAATAACATCAAGCAGGCGCAAGTGCGCACACCCATTGATCATCGCGATACGCTGGCCTACGTGGTGTTCGATGGTCTTTCCGCTTCCGAGTCGTTCTTTATGGAGGCGCTCTATGAGTCGGGGCGTTTCCCTTGCCTGTTCGTCGGCGGCTCGGCCGGTGGCAAGACGGATTTCAAAAAGACCCTGATCAGTGATGGGCAACGCAGTTATCAGAACCACGCGCAGATTGTCTTCCTGAAAACCGCGGCGGATGTGCGCTTCGGGGTGTTCAAGAGCCAGAACTTCCAACCTGCCGGGCTGACGTTCAGCGTGCTGACCGCGTCGGTCGAAGACCGCACCATCGACCAGGTCATCGACAGCCGGGGGAACATCAAGAGCATGGTCCAGGCACTGTGCGATGCATTCGAGTGCAGTGCCCAAGCGCTGGAAAAGAAGCTCGCCGATTATTCATTCGCCATCCGTGTGGGCGATGAGCTGTTCGTGCGCTCCATTGCCCGTATCGACTATCAGCAGCAGATCATCCAGTTGTTCTGCGACGTGGCGCCCGGCGAAGAGCTGGTGATGGTCAAGCGCACGCCCCTTCGCGAGGCGACCCGACTCGACTACGAGAAATTCCTCAAGGGCAAGGGCGGCCGTCCGGTGGCCGCTATTCTCAATGACTGCATCCTGCGCCGGCTCAACAACAGCAGCGACCTGGGCAGCATGGCCGGTATTTTCGGGGATGTGCCTTTGGCCGGTTTCTCGACGTTTGGTGAAATTCTCGGTTTGAACCTTAACCAGACACTCACGGCGATTTTCTTCTTCAGGGTCACCAAGGGCGCCAGCTTTGTCGATGAGTACGTCGATAACTTCATCGCCCACTATGGCGAGTTCAAGGCGTTCTTCCTGCGCCGCCAGGTCAAGAAACTGGCCGGCCTGAACCATGTCGTGGTCAAGCAGATCATGGCGTTCAAGATGAACGACTTCAGCAGCGCCCTGGACACTCGCGGCCTGGACAACACCATCCTGCCGGTGTTCGACGGCCTGACCGATCTGGGCCAGGTATTGGCCCAGGCCAGCCAGCAGCAAGCGCAGATGGCGACGCAAATCAAGCACTACTCAGGTGAGCTACACCTGTCGATGGATGACCTGACGGGCACGATTGACCGGCAAAACAGCGTCGCCGAGCAGGCCGGCACGACCGTCGAACAGCTTGCCACGCAAGCGGGTGAAGCGGTGGTCGGCGCCCGTGCGCTCGCCAGTTCGAGCTTGCGTATTCAGTCGATCGTACAGGTCATCCAGCAAATCGCCGGACAGACCAACCTGCTGGCCCTTAACGCCGCCATCGAAGCAGCGCGGGCAGGTGAAATGGGCAGAGGGTTTGCGGTGGTGGCGGATGAGGTCCGCAAGCTCGCGGAAATCACCCGCAAGAATGCTGCGGAAATTGGCGTGGACATTGACCTGCTCTCGACGGAGATCCAAGGCGTCGCCCAACAGATCGAAGACCAGTCCGTCGCCGTCAGCGCCCTGCGCGAGATGCTCGATGCCCTGGAAGACTCGAGCCGCACCACCGAAGGCACGGCACAACGCACGAAGGCCATCGCGGACACCTTGACCGGGCTGACCCACGCCAGTGCCTGAGCAACTGTTGCAGGGTTTGGTGTTGAATCTGGATGCTGTGGGCTCCCGCAATCCTTTGTGGGAGCAAGCTTGCTCGCGATAGCGGTGGATCAGCTTGCATCGATGTTGAATGTGCCGCCGTCTTCGCGAGCAAACCTGGCTCCCACATTGCAGCATTTCATGCGATATGCAACGTCCGGCCCTTGACCTCCACGAGAGCATTGGCCAGGGCAACCTGGAACAGTTCGACCAACACGTCGACCTCCTCGGCCTGGATGATCAATGGCGGCAGGAACCGCACAACGGCACCATGGCGCCCGCCGAGCTCCAGAATGACGCCCAAGCGCAGGCATTGACGCTGGATTGCCTGGGCCAATGCCGTATCGGCTGCTGGGACACGACTGTCGCTCGCCGTGTCACTGACGATTTCCACACCCACCATCAGTCCTCGGCCGCGTACTTGGCCCAGGCAAGCATAGCGGTCCTGCAACTGGCGCAGAGCCGCCATGAGTCGTTGCCCCATGACATCGGCATGTCCCGGCAAGTCTTCGCTGATGATATGGCGCAGCGTCGCAGCCCCCGCGGCCATCGCCATTTGATTGCCGCGGAATGTGCCGGCATGGGCGCCTGGTTTCCAGGTATCCAACTCTTCGCGGTACACCATCACGGCTAACGGCAGGCCACCACCGATGGCTTTGGAGAGTACGAGGATATCGGGCTCGATATCCGCGTGCTCGAACGCAAACAGTTTGCCGGTCCGACCCAGGCCGGTCTGGACTTCATCGATGATCAGCGCCACGCCGAACTTACGGGTCAATTGGCGCAAGCCTTGGAGCCAGCGTATCGGCGCAGGGATCACGCCGCCCTCGCCCTGCACGACTTCGACCACCACCGCCGCGGGTGGCAGCACACCCGACTCCGGGTCGCTGAGCAGTTGTTCGATAAAATGCAACCCGGCATCGACACCGGCTTCGCCGCCGATGCCGAACGGACAACGGTAGTCATAGGGATATGGCAGAAATTGCACATCGGCCATCAGCGAGCCCAGTGCCTGTTTCGGCCCCAGGTTGCCCATCAGGCTCAACGTGCCCAGTGTCATCCCGTGGTAGCCGCCAGAGAACGACAGAATCGGTTTGCGCCCGGTGGCCGTCCTGGCCAGCTTCAAGGCCGCCTCAATGCCATCGGCACCGGTCGGCCCGCAAAACTGGATGCGAGCATGACGGGCAAAGTTTTCCGGCAGCGCGTTGAACAGGTCTTCGACGAAGCGATCCTTGACCGGTGTCGTCAGATCCAGGGTGTGCAAGGGCAAGCCGGAGTCGAGCGTTTGGCGCATGGCCGCGATGGCTACCGGGTGGTTGTGCCCCAGCGCCAGAGTTCCCGCCCCCGCCAGGCAATCCATGAACAGCTGACCTTGGGTATCACGAACATAGAGGCCATGGGCCTCTTGCAGCGCCAACGGAATACGCCGTGGATAAGACCGGGCATTCGATTCACGGGCCGCCTGGCGCTGAAGATACGGGTTGGTGTTCAGTTCACGCGGTGCTTGCTGGCGAAACTGTTCCAGCGTGAAGGTTGCGCTGGATGATAGACGGGGCTGGACGCTTTCCATATTGAATCCCTGAGGTAAAAACTCTGTCGCGGGCGATCAGCCCTGTCCTTGTACGTGCATGGCCTGGCGCAGGCTCAGCGGGCGCATATCGGTCCAGACCTTTTCGATATAGTCCAGACACTCTTGCTTGCTGCCTT
Organism: Pseudomonas fluorescens; assembly: GCF_001623525.1. Classification (NCBI taxonomy): domain Bacteria; kingdom Pseudomonadati; phylum Pseudomonadota; class Gammaproteobacteria; order Pseudomonadales; family Pseudomonadaceae; genus Pseudomonas; species Pseudomonas fluorescens. Next base: position 1,900,595 of record NZ_CP015225.1, read on the forward strand.
TCATGTCGAGCGTGCGCCAGCCATTGGGCACGCTTCGATAATCCGGCCAGATCGAGTACTGCTCCTCATCATTGACTACAACCAGAAAGCGCGTATCCGGACTGTCCAAACTCATTGCTTGCTCCTTGACTGACATGGCGGAAAGACGCCTACGATACAATACTAATGGTAGCGATTCTCATTAATTTTTAAAAATTCATACACTGTTCTCAAATTTCCCTATCGACGATGAACAGTCGCAAGACGGCAACGCCCTGTTTATACTTCGGGCCCCTCTGAACGATAACCGCTCTCAATTCGCGGTCCACGGATGAGTCGATGATTCCCAGCCTTGCCCCGCTGTTCACCGGTCCGCTTGCCGACCATGGTGAAAAGCTGCAACTGCGCAGCCATCCCCGTACAGACGTACCGGGGGACAGGTTCTTCCAGCACGAGTATTTCGGCGCATTCGTCGACGACCTGCAGGCACGGTACAAAACCGATGAGCGCCTGGCCCTGGTGTCGCTGTGGTCCAAATGGTACTTCAGCACCTTCCTGGCACCCGTGATGGCCGCCAATCTGCTCCAGCAATGCGATCTGCCACTTGCCCTTGCCGACACCGGGATACAACTGGGCAATGACGCCAGGCCACAGGCGTTGCACTTGCTCCATGCCGGCCAGCCTTTGCCACCCTGCACCGCCTTCGAGCGATTTCATACCCTGGTCGAGGATCATCTGGAGCCCGTCATCGAAACCTTGGTCAGTGTCTCCCAGGCATCGCCCCGGTTGTTCTGGAGCAATGCCGGCAATACGTTCGAATTCGTCACCAGCCGTATCGACCTGCACCCATTGGCCAACGCGTACAGCACCGCACCGGCCAAAGAAATCCTGAATACCCGCCTGCGCCCGAACGGCCGGCGTAATCCTTTGTTCGCCCCCGTGCAGTACCGCGATATCGGCGAGGACGAGCCGCAGCGCCTGAGGCGCATCTGCTGCATTCGCTACCGCCTGCCCGGCGTCGGCTATTGCAGCAGTTGCCCACTCGATGAATGCAAACGGCAGGAACAGCCCGTTTAACTGCAACCTATTTCGCCAGTTGAAAAGGGTTCTCTGTCGCTCGGTCGTAGTCCACGAGATGGCCGTAGTCGAGACGATAGACCCGGTCGGCAACATCGAAATAGCGGTCGTCATGGGTGATTGCAATCACCGTCTTGCCGGCCGCCTTCAGCTCGGGCAGCAGTTCGTTGTAGAACACGTGGCGGAACACCGGGTCCTGATCCGCCGCCCATTCGTCCAGCAGGAACACCTCCCTGCCCTCCATCATCAGCAGTAACAGTGCCAGGCGCTTGCGCTGGCCCTGGGACAGGGCCGTGGTCGACAGGCGCCCGGCAGCGAACTCGACTTTATGGGCCAACCCAAGGCGGTCCAGGTAATGATCCACCCGGGCCTCAAGCCCCTCATGATTGCCCGCTTCGCCCAGCACATCGGCGAACAGATAGAAGTCGGCAAAAATGGCGGCGAAATGCTCCCGGTGCCACTCGCCGGTGTGGGTATCGAGCACCACGCCGTTCAGCGAAACCTGCCCAGAGGTGGGAACGTAGAGCCCCGTCAGGAGCTTGGCCAGGGTCGACTTGCCACTGCCATTGCCACCGACAATGAAAATCAACTCGCCGCGACGAATCGACAGGTCGATCGGCCCCAACTCAAACGCAAATTCGTCACTTTGCCCGGGATAGCGGTAATGCACGTTTGACAGGCGCAACTCACCGAAGGGTTGCGCCGCTTGTGCAGGGGTCTTGAACTGCACCGTCTCACCCAACGCCAGGGCATCGATGGCCTGCAAGGCAACATGGCCGCGAATGACCGCAGGGATGGCATCCAGAATCATCGAGATCGGCGTGCGCAGAAACATGATTGCCAGCACGTAACCCACCACAACCTGTTGACTGAGCAACCCCAGCCCCTGGCCGAGAAAGAACAGCGTACCGATCAGTACGAACACCAGCAGTGTCGTCCAGTTCAGGTTCACCGCCCACAAGGTGTCGGCACGTACCGACGCCTCCAGCGAGGCCCGCGCGATCGGTTCGAGCTTGCGCTCATAGAGCAGGTGCCGGCGTTCCCGGCTCAGGCCCAACTCGCAACGCCCCTGGATGGCGGCCTCGAACTGCTCGGTCAACTGGTCATCCTGCTGCCGCACGGCCTGCATCAGGGTCTTGACCTTGCGCCCCAGCAGCACGTCAAGACCGACCCCAAGGGCAATCACCCCCAGGGTCAGGAAAAAGAACGGCATGCTCAACCAGGCCATGTAGGCGAGCCCCGCCAACAACAGCAAGCCGTTGTACAAGGAAATCGGCAGTTGCTTGAACGCCGTGGCGACGGTGGTCACGTCCTTGGTCAGCGCGTTGTAGATACGCGGGCTGCCCAGCCGCTCGATGCGTTCGAGTGCTGTGCCCAACACCTTTCCCACCAGCCGCAGGCGCAATTGGTAAACCAGGCGATGCCCGATCTGCACCAGCAGCCATTGCGACGTGACACCGCTGATGAACAATAGGATCAGCAGACCACCGAACAGCAACAAGCCCCGGCCGATATCATCGAGCCCATGCTCCAGGCTGCGGTTGATATACCCGATCAGGCCGATACTGGTTGCCGCGCTCAAGGCGCTGCTCAGAATCGCCAGCAGAATGCGCCATCGAGCGTCGTGCAGCAGTTCTTTCAATAACATCATGAGACAGACACCACCTTGGCAGAGGTTTGCAACAGTAAAGGCAACAGGCTTTCGACCAATCGAGGCTCTGCGAGCATCTCGTGATGCCCCACGTCCAGCGTCCACTGGCGAACAGCTTGGTGGGTATGCGCTTGCCACTGAGCACGCAAGTCGGCATGGGCATTGCCGCGCCAGAGCCACAGCGGCACATCAACGGTGGGCAAGGCTTGCTCATACAAGCGCATCTTGATCGAGCGATATTGCGCCAATAGCGTGAGCAAATCAGCATCGGCGGCTCCCCATTGCAGATGCGCACGCACCTGGGCATCGTTGAGCAAGCGGGCAACGCCCTCGGCATAGTCCAGACCTGCCAACAGGCCCGTCACACGTTCGCGCAGCGACTCACCGATTGGCTGGGCGTGAGTGCGGCAGTAGAAAGCAAAATCGGCAATCAACTGGCCGGCTTCGTCGCCCTCGCCGGCCAGGCTGCGCTGCGCATCGTGATCGAGCACCACAAGCCCTTCGACGCTAAAGCCGTGGGCTTGCAGATGGGGCACCAGCATCAATGCCAGCCGCGACGCCAGGCTCCAGCCCAGCAGCACCAGCGGGCGCTGTTTCAGCTGGACAGGGATGCTCGCCACATATTGCTGCAACAGCACGTCCATGTCGTCCTCATCCCAGCCCTTTTCCAGGGCGGCCAGACCAAAGACAGCGGCTTTACCGTTTAGATTCTCTACCAACGGCTGATACGCCTGCAGATGCCCTTGCGCGCCATGCACCAGCAACAGGGCCGGCGCATGTTCATGCGCGTCATTCAAGACGTGCCATGGGCCGCCGCTGTGATCGTTACCCAGGCCATGAACCAGGTCACGGACGGTATGCCGCTCGAACAGCAGATTGGTCGGCAATTCGAGAGACAGGCGCTCGCGAATCAGCGACACCACTTTGATCGCCGCCAGCGAGTGCCCACCGACGTTGAAGAAATTGTCGGTCACCCCCAGCTCGTCGACACCCAACACCTCGCACCAAATCGCCAGAATGGCCGTTTCGAGCTCGCCCACGGGCGCCACGCGAGTGTTCTGCAAACGCTGCCTGGCGCGTTCGAGCAGGTTTTTGCGATCAAGCTTGCCATTGCTGTTCAGTGGCAGCGTCTTGAGTGCAAGGATACCGCTGGGCAGCATGTAGTCCGGTAGCTGGCGAGCCAGGGCGGCGTACAGTTGCTCGGTCGTTTGCGACAGGGCGTCGTCCTTGACCACGAAAGCCAGCAAGCGCCCATGGTCGCCTTCGCCGTCCAGCAAGACCGCAGCCTGCAACACGCCCGGCTGGGCCAACAAAGCCTGTTCGACTTCCGCCAACTCCAGGCGAAACCCACGGATTTTCACCTGTTGATCATTGCGCCCCAGAATGCGTACGGCACCATCGGCTTGGCGCAAAGCAAGATCACCGGTGCGATACAGGCGGTGGCCACTGAGTGGATCGACACCAAAGGCACCGCCACCGACACCACCCACATAACCGCGCCCGACACTGGCGCCACTGATGCACAATTCCCCGGCCTGGCCTGACGGCACTGCGCGTTGCTGGTCGTCGAGCAGGTGGATGCGGTTATCACCCAATACCTGATTCAAGGCGCTATCACCCACGCCCTGGCTGACATCGATCGCACGCCATAGCACGCCAACCGTAGTCTCTGTCGGTCCGTAATGGTTGTAGAGGCGACAGGCCGGTTTCGCTTGGGCCAAACGGCTCAGCAAATGCTCACTGAGCGGCTCTCCGCCCAGTACCAGGACCTGGCGTGGAAGAATGCCGTTGGGAGCGTGCTCGCCCATCAGCGCTTCAAGGTGTGAAGGAACGATTTTGAGCACGTCCAACGGGTAGCGCTGAAGCTCTTCGGCGAACGCCCGGGCATCGGTCACGGTGGACTGCTCCAGCACATGCACACAACCGCCCTGCAACCAGGCCGGAAACAACACCGTATTTCCCAGATCCGCGAGCAGTGAAGACACCAGGCCATAATGCCCGGCCTCGGGTAACTGGAGCGCGCGGGTCACTTGCGTGACGTAATGGCGCAATTGGCCTTGCTCGATTTGCACACCTTTGGGCTTGCCGCTGGTGCCTGAGGTATAGAGCACGTAGGCCAGGTCTTGCGCCGAACCCTGCACCGGCGAATCGAACACCGGCCCCGTGCATGCCTGTGACCAGCACAGGGTGTCGACCGAGGTATCGGGCAGCAGCCCCTCTACGTACAGCAACAAGGTCGGTCGGGCATCCTCGATAATGTCGGCCAGCCGCAGCGGTGGTTGTTGGGGATCCAGTGGTAGGTACGCAGCACCGACCTTGAAGCAGGCCAGCATCGCGATCAACATCTGCGCCCCACGGGGCAAATACAGGCCGACCACGTGTTCATGGCCAACACCGGCCTGACGCAGGCTGCCGGCAACACGATCGCTCAAGGCATCGAGTTCGGCGTAAGAGAACATTTGCCCCGCATAGCGCAGCGCCGGTCGATCCGGTTGTGTCCGGGCGTGCTCGCGCACGGTGGCGACAATATCGAGATCCGGCGCCAGGACGGGGCGCGTCGGTAACGCGCGCAACTCCTCGGGTAAGTGCGGATCGACGCCAGTGATGAGGCCGTTGGGCGACTGCAGCAATTGCTCGAGCCAATGGGCGAAGCGCTTGAGCAAGACCTGCATCTGCTCTTCACGGTACAGACCACGGTCATAGGCCAGTGTCAGTTCCCCACTGTCCTGGGCATCGAGCGTCAGTTGCAATTGCAGTTCGACCGGGGTGTCGAAGGACAGGACTTGCAGCCCCTCCAGCAGCGGTGCATGCACGACACGCAGCCCGGTCTGAAAGCTGGCACGCCACTCGGGCAATAGCTGAGCCTGACCGACATATTCCTGCCAAGCCACCGCGTTTTCCAGTTGCCGTGCCAATGGCCGGGCCAGGTTGATCCAGGTGCTGTGTTCGGACACCCGCACCACCATCGGCAGCGTCTGCTCGAACAGCCCATAGGCTCCCGAGAGTTCTTCATAGTCATCGCGAGGATCGTGCTGCAGACCCAACTGGCCGTGCTGCTGGCCATTGAGCCGGCCCAGCAATGAGCCCCAGGCAGCCAGGGCCAGCGCTTCGGCAGCCACGCCTTCGCGCGCGACCAGCGCCGTCAACGCCGCTGGCAATGTCTGCGCAAGCTTTAGCCGAACAACGGCATGGTCGCCGCTGGCGATACCATAGCGCTCGATCAGGCGCATGCCCGGTACGTCCTGCAAGGCCAGGTTGCGCCAGAACTGCGTGCCCTGCTCGGCATCCTCGTCCAACTGCAGGCCATTGATCCATTCGACGTATTCGCCGTACTGCATGGGTTCAGTGTCAAACGACGCGGCACGTCCCAACAATTGCTCCTGCAACTGGATCAGGCTGCGTTGATCCAGCGAATAAACCGGGACCGCCAACAACAGATAATCGTCGAGTAGCCAGGCCAACACATCGGGTTGTTCGGCAAGGCAATGCGCCTTGGCCTCAAGCAGCCACTGTTGCTCATCATGCCCGTCACCTGAACGTCCCTCACGCCAGCTCAGGCGCAAGTCGAGGGGCTCGACCACACGCTGGCGCAGTCCCGTGGCGCCAACCGGGCGCTGGTAGCGCAAGCGCAACGCTTGATGCTGCTGCAAGCCGTCACGCAGTCGCTGTTGGACAGTGGCCTCGGGCACGCCCGACAGTTGCATCCGAACCCAGCGCCAGGCCTGCGGATTGGCCTGGGCCAGTTGTTTTTGTTGAGGTGAAAGCGTTAGTCCAAGGTCCATCATGGTTTCAACTCTGCGGGTGTCTCTTCGGTCTGCGCCGGCGCAGCCATGACCTGATCACGACCATAGATTTCACCCATGGCCACCACAATTTTACGCTCGCCTTCGAACGGATCCCGGGCGTGCGCAGCCAGCATGTTATCGAGCATGACCACATCGCCCTGCTGCCAGTCGAAGCGCACGGCACAACGGTCGTAGGCAGCGTTGATGGCCTCGATGGCACTTGGCTCAAGCTCGGAACCGTCACCGTAGAACACTTGTCTGGGCATCGCAGTTGTCCCGTCGCGCAGGAACTGCTCACGCACATCGGCATCGAGAAAGGCCGGGTGATAGAGCTGGATCTGATTGAAGAAGCTCTCCTCTCCCGTCAGCGGGTGCAGGATCACCGCAGGACAAACCTGACGGGTGTGCAGATCGTTGGCGCCGCGCCACTCAAAATCGATATTGCTCTCACGGCAGATCCGCTCGACTTGCTCGCGCTCCTCGGTCTGGAAAAAGTGCTGCCAGCTGACGTCCAGGCTGGTGCTGAAATTGCGCACGTACATCAGTTGCTTGCGACGCAGGTTCGCTTGCAGCCAGGCCGGCAGTTCACGGTAAACCTGGCGGCTGTCGACGATCGGGGTCGCGCCACCGGAAGTGGCGGGCGTCTGGCAGTAGAACCATTGGCGACGCGGCCAGCGATGCTGATGAGCACTCTCGTTGTGGAACAGGATCATCCGATCCTTGGGATAGGGCGTGGACTTGTAGATGTTCTTGCCGCCCTCTTCCTTCGGCAGGTCACCGTACTGACCATATAACTGAGGGCACAAGGCTTGGCAAAAAGCCTCGAAAGCCGCCGGCGTCGGCAAATCAAAGCCACGCAAGAGAATGCCACCGTGCTCGCGCAGCCAGCTTTCGACCTTCTCACGGTTGGCCTCAGCCCAAATGGCCGGTGCCAGTTCGCGGTCACGCAGTTGAATCAACAGGGGGAACTTCGAACCTTCGCGCAACGGTCGGGCTTCAAAGGGCTCGCGGGTAACGGGCGATCCGCTCTGGCGCATCTTGCCCAATTTGCTCATTTTGCGTTGCAGCGGATTGTCCGTGGACATTGCAGCAGCTCCTTTTGGAGTCGGAATCAGGGTGTCGATTGGGTTGTCCGGTGCGCCGAGGGCCATGTCCAGCAAGGACTCGAAGGCATCACGCAAGCGTTCGACCGTGGCCGGGCGGAACAGGCTGGTGCGATACACCCAGCGCAGGTTGAACACATCGCCGTCTTCGCTGGCGAACAGGGCCATGTCGAACTTGGAATGGTGCTGCTCGCCCGTCAGTGGTTCAACCTGCAGATTGCCGAGTTGGCGTTGCTGGCGCGGCGTGTTGTCGAGGACAAACAACGTCTGCAACAACGGGTGGACATTCGCCACCCGTGGCAGCTCCAGGCACTCGACGACACGCTCGAACGGGGTGTCCTGCCAGGCGAATGCTTGCAGACAAATCTCCCGGACCTGCTGCGCTTGCTCACGCAAACTCAGTTCCGGTTGCACGCGGATACGCAAGGCCAGCAGATTGACGAAAAAGCCGATCAGCGATTCAGTGGCCGGATGCTCGCGGTTGGCGACGTCCGTTCCGATCACCAGATCACGGCCTTGCGTTTCGCGCTGCAGCACGGCGGCATAGCACGTCAGCAGCACCATGAACGGCGACGTTGCGCTTTGCTGTGCGAAAGCCTTCAGCCGGCCAACCGTGGCCGCTGACAACTGGAAGTCCAGGGCCGCCCCGGTGCCGCTGTCGCGCTCCGGACGGGGAAAATCGAACGGCAGTGGCACCTGCGCGGGAATGCCGGCCAGGGTCTGTCGCCAGAACGCCAGGCCTTCACGCTGACGCAGCTGTACCGCCGCCGAACCTTGCCATACGGCATAGTCGACGTACTGGATCGCCAGTTCGCTCTGGGGCGGCAGCGCGCCCGTGCTGTACGCTTCATAACCCTGGATCAGTTCATCCACCAGCACAGCGCCGGACCAGCCATCGGAGGCGATGTGGTGCATGACCAACTGCAGCACATGTTCCTGCTCACCGAGGCGGTACAGGACGGCCCGCAGCGGTGCCTCGCTGGCGAGGTCGAACGGTCGCAGCGCAATGTCGCGGGCATCGACCGGCCACTGCGCGGCGTTCGAGGCGATCACTTGCAACGCTACCGACATCTGTCCGTGAATCCGCTGGTACAACTCGCCGCTACGCTGGTGATAGGTGGTACGCAAGATGGCATGGCGGTCTACCAGCCTGTGCACTGAACGCTCCAGAGCATGACGGTCCAGTTGTCCGCGCAAGCGCACATTGCTGCTCATGTTGAAGCTGCTGTCGGCCAGATCCAACTGCTGCATCAACCAGACGCGTTGCTGCGCCGAGGACAAGGGTTGATCAAGCAGCCGGTCGACCTGAGGGATCTGCAACGAAGCCAGATCCAGGTGCTGCGCAAGGCCCTCGATGCGCTGCGCAAGGTCCGTCAGTACCGGCGTTTCGAACAGCCAGCGCAAAGGCACTTCAAAGCCCTGTTCCCGCAAGCGCGCACGCACCTGGGCCGCCATCAGAGAATGCCCGCCCAGTTGGAAGAAATGACCGTCGGCAGGAATCTGTTGCAGGTTCAACACCGCTGCCCAGACTTCGGCCAGCAACGCCTCGCTGGCCGTCAGCGGGCGCTGGACGTCCCCCTCGCCGCGGTTTTCCAACTGCAAGCGTGGCAGCTGTTTACGATCCACCTTGCCATTGGTATTGAGGGGCAGTTGCTCCAGCGCCTGCAAATGCGTCGGCAACATATAGGCCGGCAACCGCCCCTGTAGGTAAGTGCGGATGGAGGCGGCGTCGGGAGAGTTGTCGGGATTGGCGACCCAGAAGGCGGCCAGATGCTCGCCTTGCACGGCCACGACCGCCTGCAGCAGTTCGGGGTGGCTGAGCAGCACGGCCTCGATCTCCCCCAGTTCGATACGATAACCACGCAATTTGATCTGGTCATCGGTGCGACCGAGGTAATACAGCTGCCCATCCGGCTGCCAGCGCGCCAGGTCGCCGGTGCGGTACAAACGCCCACCGTCACGGCTGAACGGATCGGCAATGAAACGTTCGGCGGTCAACCCTGGCTGCCCGGCATAACCGCGGGCCAGACCATCACCGGCAATGTAAAGCTCGCCCACACAACCGGGAGGTACTTCGCACAAGTGCTCATCAAGGACGTGGCAGCGGGTATTGAGCAATGGCCGGCCAATGGGTGCGACGGGCAACTGCAAGGCACCGATCGGCGCCTGGGTGGACCACACCGTGGTTTCTGTCGGGCCGTAGACGTTGACGAGGTGAGCCACGCATTGCCTGATCTCGGTCGCCATTTCCGCCGCCAGCGCCTCACCACCGGCCAGGGCCACACGCCCGGCCAGCACCTGGCGATCGCCTTGCAGCAACATCGCCCAAGTGGCCGGTGTAGCCTGGATGAGATCCACGGCCTGGTCCTGAATCAATCGCGCAAGCAACAGGGGGTCCTGTCGCTCTTCATCATCGGCCAAGACCACGGTGCCGCCGCGCACCAGCGGCAGACACAGCTCCAGGCCGCAAATATCGAAGGTCACCGTGGTCAAGGCAAGATAACGCTGCACGTTTTCCAGTGGCAGCGCCTCTTCCATGGCCAGCAGGAAGTTGGCGAAATTCCCTCGACTGATCTGCACGCCCTTGGGTTGCCCGGTCGATCCGGAGGTGTAGAGCGTGTAGGCCAACTGTTCAAGCGTCGTCGCCAATGCCGGGGCTTGTGCAGGGAACCGAGCCAATGGCAGGTCCGCCCACAGGCAACTGCGCAGGTGTTCGGGCAGGTCCGCGAACAGCTTGTCGCAGAGCAGCAATTGCGGTCGAGCGCGGGTGAGAATCTGCGCCTGGCGTGCCGGTGGATGAGCTGGGTCGAGCGGCAGGTAGCAAGCACCTGCCTTCTGGATCCCCAACAGGCACACCAGCAGTCTTTCGTCCCGAGGCAGGCAGAAGGCAATCGTCGACTCCTGCCCTATACCCTGCGCCAGCAGCCAATGGGCCAGGCGATTGGCCTGGGCATCCAGCGCCGCGTAGCTCAAGCGGCGATCAGCGCAGCACACCGCGATACGCTCAGGATGAACGGCGGCCTGCACTTCAAAGCGCGTGACAAAATCGGCCTCGCTGTGCAGATGCATGGACTTGCCCGCCACGGCCAAAGTTGCGACTGAACCCAGGGGAATTTCCAGCAAGCGCTGCTGAAGATCGAGGCTGACCAGGCTGGCGAGCAATCCCTGGTAATCCTCCATCAGTCGTTGGGTGGTACCGGGGCGCAACAGAGCAGTCGCGTATTCGACAATCAAGCCGGTACGCACATCAGTCCCGCGGCCTTGGGTGAACAGATTGAACGTCAGGTCGAACTTGGCACTCACCACGCCGTCCGGCAACGCCAGCGTTTCCACGCTGATGCCCGGCAAGTTGAGGCGGCGCGAATCCCGATGGTCGGCCTGGTAGTTGAACATCGCCTGGAACACCGGCGTGCGATCCAGGCTGCGCTCGACATCCAGCATGTCCAGCAGTTGCTCGAACGGCAGCGCCTGATGGGACAAATCATCGGCCAACTGCCCGTTCAGGGTCTGGATAAAGGCTTGCAGGCTTTGCCGGGGATCAATCTGCACCCGGTGCGCCAGTGTGTTGACGAACAAACCGACCAATGCCTGGCTCTCGGCCGATTCGCGCCCTGCCACTGGCAAGCCAATGGCGAAATCATTGCGTCCACCATGACGCCAGAGCAGGAGCTGGTAGGCGGCGAAATACAGCACGAAGGGCGTGACACCCAGTGCCCTGGCCCGGGCCTCGACCGCCGCGCTCAACGAAACGGGCAAGGCCAGCTCACTGCGGGCGCCGGCGTATGCCTGCAGCGCCGGTCGCGTGCAGTGGTCGGGAAGCTCCAGCGGTTCGTTGCTCAGACCTTGCAAGCGTTGTTGCCAGTAGGCCAGCAACCTGCTGCCCTGCTCCCCTTCCAGGCCTCGCCGTTGTGCTTCGATCAATGGCAACAATCCGGTAGTCGCAGGCGTGGCCCGGTCCTGGTAGATCTGCGCAAAGTCCTCGACCAACAAGCCCATGGACCAACCGTCCACGGCAATGTGGTGGACATTGAACAGCAAGCGATAGTCACCCGGCGCCACACAAAATACATCGATTGCCAGCAACGGCCCCTGCGCAAGATCAAAAACCCGCTTGGCGGCCCCGGCAATGGCCTCTGCCTGTTGTGATTCATCCAGGTCCTGCAGGTCATGCACATTGAAGATTGCAGCAGCCGTCTCATCCAGGCGCTGCCAGACTTGCCCTTGCTCTTCGAAAAACCTGCAGCGCAATGCATCATGGCGCGAGACAAGGACCTGGCAAGCGCGCTGCAATCGTGGCACGTCCAGATCGCCGCGCAAGGCCAACAATTGCGTAACGTTGTAAGCCGTTGCAGCCGGATCGAGTTGTTGCATGAACCACACCCGTTGCTGGGCATGGGACAGTGCACGTGGCGGCGCCAAGGCTTCGGTTGCCGGCTGCAGTGCAACCGCCGGCGACGCTGAGGAGGTCAGAACCCCAGCCAGTTGCCGGGCGCTGGGGTTCTCCAGCAATTGCCGGGGCATCAGGCGCAGTTCAGCCTGACGCAGACGCGCGATCAATTGCAGGCTGAGGATCGAATCCCCCCCTTCGGCAAAGAAGTCGGCGTCCGGTCCCAGGCCAGGCTGCTCAAGCAACTCGCGAAAAGCCGTGAGGACGGTCAGCAACACGGGGTTCAACCGGCCATCGATGCAAAGGGCCATGGTCGCCAAGGTGGAATGTTGCAGGACATCGCGGGGTTGCAACTTGAGTCCTTCGCGCGAGGCCAGGCCGATCAATTGCAGACTGAGAATAGAATCGCCACCGAGGGCGAAAAAATCATCGTCGCGTCCGACGTGCGCACAATCGAGAATCTGACACCACAGCTGCGCCAGGCGCTGTTCCGTGACGCCGATCGGTGGCCGGGCGGATGCATCGACCGACTCGGTCTCGGCCGGCTCAGGCAATGCCCGCCGATCCAGCTTGCCATTGGCCGTCAGAGGCAACGTATCCAGCACCCACCAATGACTGGGCACCATGTGTTCCGGCAACTGACGCTTGGCCTCGGCTTGCAGAGCCGCCAACGCTTCGGTTGCCAGGGCGGGGCTGAGATACGCCACCAGTTGCGTGCGCCCTTTCACCTCGCAGGCCAGCACCGCCCCTTCGCGAACCTGGGGCTGAGCAGTGAGCCAGGCGCTGACCTCGCCCGGTTCAACGCGAAAACCGCGGATCTTGACCTGATCGTCCTGACGCCCCAGGAACACCAGTTGCCCATTGCGATCCAGGCGAACCCGGTCGCCGCTGCGATAAAAGCGTTGCCCCTGGGCAGTGGAACCAAATACCTGGGCGGTCAACTCAGGTTGACCGAGGTAGCCCTGGGCGACCTGAGGGCCTGCGATCAGCAGCTCGCCGGTGACACCCAGCGGCACCGATACATCATTGCCGTCTACGATGCGCAAATGGCAATCCGATAACGGCTGCCCCAAGGGCAGATACAGACCCGAGTCAGGGGCGTCGAGGGCCTGGATTTCCCCGCAGATCACGCCGACCGTGGTCTCCGAAGGACCGTAATGGTTGAAGATGCGCAGTTGCGGTGCCAATTCACGCACCCGTGCAAACAAGGCCTGATCGAAACCCTCACCGCCCAGGATCAACACATCCCTGGGCAAGACGCGTCGGGCATCGTCCAGCGCCAACAGCCCGCGTAAATGCGACGGCGCGATTTTCAGGCAATCCACGGGCTGCTCGTCGAGAAAGTCAGCCCAGCCTGGCGGATCGAAGGTCAACGAGGCTGGCGGCAGAATCAGCGGATCGCCGGCATTCAGCCCGGCGAACACGCAGGTCAGCCCCAGGTCCGCGGCCACGGTCGCCAGCGTCGCCCAGCGGCTGCCCGGCTTCGCTTGCAAGCGTTGACCGATCGCGCTCGCGTAATGCGCCAGGTTGCCATGAGTGACCAGGACACCTTTGGGCTGACCGGTCGAGCCCGAGGTATAAATGAGGTAAGCAGGCAGGTGCGGCTGGCTGAGGCTCTCGCCCAATCCCTCGGTGGCCACCGCGGACAAATCGGCGGTACTGAGTACCAGGCGCGCCATGTCGACGTCCGTTTCAGGGGCCTCGGCCAGTGTCACCCACAGCCTGGCGCCACTGTCCTGCAGCAACTGCGCAAGTCGCTGTGGCGGCTGTGCCGGGTCAAGAAACAGACACACCGCACCGCGTTGCCAGCAGGCCAGCATCGCCAGCAGTTGTTCCGCGCAACGGGGCATGCACAGTGCAACCACCTGGCCCGGACCTATGCCCTGCCCGGCCAGTCGCGCAGCCAGCGCGCCGGTTGCGGCACCGAGCGTGGCATAGTCGACGGTTTGCCCAGCGCTGCACAACGCTGCCGCGTTCGGCGTGTGCGTTGCCCAGTGAAGTACTTGCTGATCCAGCGGCAAGGGTATGGCGCCCAACGCGGGGCCACTCAGCTCACTCGGTGGCGAAACCAGCTGCAGTTCGGCCAGACGTCGCTGGGGATGGCTTGATGCCTCTTGGAAAATCGCCAGCAAGTCATCCAGCATCTGCTCAACCGTGGCCGCGTCGAACAATTCGTCGCTGTATTCCAACTCGCAGCGCAGGCGCGCGTCAGCGCTACGTACCAGGCGCAGCGTGAGGTCGAAACGTGCATGACGCTGCGGCGGGTCGAGCACTTCAACCGCGACACCGGGCAATGTCAGGGTGCGGCTTTCGGGTAAATCGACCTGGACGAACATTACCTGGAACAGCGGGTTCGAACGTGGACGGTCAAGGCTTTCGAGGACATTTTCGAAAGGCAGCAACTGATGATCGAAGGCGGCCGCGACGGTGTCACGGGTGCGCAGCAGCGCGGTGGCGAAGTCCGGGTTGCCATGCAGGCGCTGACGGATCACCAGGGTATTGAGCAACGGGCCTATCAAGGGCATCAACTCTGGGCGATCACGTTGTGCCGCCGAGGTGCCCAGGCACAGGTCGTTCTCGCCGCTGTAGCGCGACAGCAAGCAACTGAAGGCCGTCAGGCCGTAGATGTACAGCGTCACCCCATGACTACGAATGGCGGCTTCTACCGCCGTCGTCAGCTGCGGCGAAAGCTCCCGGGCAAGCACCGCGCCGCTATGGCGGCGTTGCGCGGGCGCAGGGCGTGGCCGATCCAGGGGCAATGCCAAGGGCGCCGGCGCATCTGCCAGTTGGCCGCGCCAGAAGTCGATATGCTGCCGGCAGCTTTCGCTGTCCAGCCACTCGCGCTCCCAAGCCGCGTAATCGGCGTACTGGATACTCAATTCGGGTTGACGGGCCGGCTCATTCATTGCCAGCGCCCGGTAAGCCTCGGCCAGTTCCAGGGTCAGTTGCTGAGCCGACCAGGCATCGTAGGCCACATGGTGAATGGTGAAAAACAACCAGGTCGATTGCTCTTGCGCGTCGCTGAAGGCTTGCCAGCGCCAAGGCACCGACTGAGCGAGATCGAAGGGCTCGGCGAGCTGGCGAGCATATTCATCGGCGCACCACTGCTCGTATTCAGAAGCCGCCAGGGTCAACGGTTCGACGGATGGCAGCGGCACTTGTTGCGACTCACAATGGGGCTGCATCTGGCCTTGGGAATCGGTGGTGTAACGGGTGCGCAGGATCTGATGACGATCAGTCAACTGCTGCATGGCCTGTTGCAAACGTTCGCCATCGAGGCGGCCGTCGAAACGCAGTACCGAGCACAGATTGTAAAGGGCACGACCACTCAGGGCTTCCGCCGACAGAAAGCGCCGCTGCGCCTGCGCCAACGGCATACGCTCACCTTCGCCAAGCACGGCGGGAACGATTGGCAGACGCCAGCTATCGATGCCCTTCTCGGCCAGGCGCTGGCGAAAGACTTTTTTCTTGTCCGCGGGCAAGGAAGCCAGCCGCTGCGCAATCTCCAGGAAAGCTTGTTGCGTCATCGCACTCATCCTTACTCTTCCATCTCTGATAACAGGCGCTGCATTTCGTCCAGGGCTTCGTCGGTCGAAGGCCCTTGGGGTTTCTCGATCTGCTCGGCAAGACCGGCAATCGTCGGGTTATGGAACAGGCTGCGCAGTTCGATCCTGATGCCGAAACGGCTCTCAACCTGGGTCATCAGGCGCATCGCCAACAACGAATGCCCGCCCAGCTCGAAGAAACTGTTGAACACCCCGACTTGCGGCACCTCAAGCAGGCTCTGCCAGATGTCGGCCAGTTGCTGCTCCAGTTCGTTACGCGGCGCCACGCCCTGTACAGCGATGGGCTGCGGTGCCGGCAAGGCCTTGCGGTCGATCTTGCCGTTGGCATTGAGGGCAAAACGCTGCAGCTCGATAAAACCGGCCGGGACCATGTAGCCCGGCAACAGGCCTTCGAGATACCGCCGCAGGGCCACTTGATCAATGGGGCTCGGCGCCTGCAGCCAAGCGAACAGGCTTTGACTGCGTGGATCGATCATCACCACGGCCTCCTCCACGCCTGGGTAACGACGTATCAACGATTCGATCTCACCCGGCTCGATGCGGAACCCGCGCACCTTGACCTGGAAGTCGCTGCGACCGACATAAGCCAACCGACCGTCACCTCGCCGGCGTACCAGGTCGCCGGTCCGATACATGCGGCTGCCAGGTTCGCCGGCATAGGGGTCAGGCAGATAGACCGCGGCCGTTGCGGCGGCGGCATGCTGATAGCCACGGGTAACCCCGGCGCCCGCGATATACAGCTCCCCGGTAGTGCCCAGCGGCACCGGACGCAGCATCTCATCGAGCACATAGCAGCGGGTATTGAGCAGCGGCGAGCCAATATCAGCCACGCCGGACGGCACCTCCTGCAACGCCTGCGTGGTCGACCAAACGGTGGTTTCGGTCGGGCCGTAGGCGTTGATCAGTACCACGCCCCGGCTACGCAGCTCGGTCACCAGTTCGCCCGGAACCGCCTCACCACCAATCAGCCCGCGCACTGGCGGCCAGTCGGCCTGCCCGGTTTCCAGCAGGATCTGCCAGCCGGCGGGTGTCGCCTGGAACACCGTGGCGCGGCGCAGCAAGGCAAACAGTTGATGGCCATCGACGACCTGCTCGCGACGGGCCAGCAATAGGGCCGCGCCATTGACCAGCGGCAAAAACAGTTCCGGCTTGCACATATCGAACGCGTAAGTGGTACTGGCCAGCCAGACATCCGCAGCGCTGAGTGGCAACTGCCGATCGAGACCGGCCAACAGGTTGCTCAGGTTCTCGCGTGTGACCTGCACGCCTTTTGGTGTACCGGTCGAGCCCGAGGTGTAGATCACATAAGCGCGTTGCTGTGGGTTGACCGCCAGCATCAGGTTGTCGGCGCTGCATGCCTCCAGCGACAACTGATCGAGCCAGACGTTGTCGACACCGCTCAAGGCATCGCCACACTGACTTTCGCTGAGCACCAGGGCCGGCCGCGCGTGCTCGATGATGAAGCGCAGGCGATCTGCCGGGTGTTGCGGATCCAGCGGCAAGTACGCCGCGCCAGCTTTGTGAATAGCCAGCAGGGTTGGCAGCAACCAGGGGCCACGACTCAAGCAAACGGCAATCAGCTCATCGGTACCGACACCCTGCGCACGCAGCCAATGGGCCAGGCGATTGCTGAGGGCATTGAGCTGGGCATAACTCAATTGCTGATCCTGGCAATCGACCGCCAATGCCTGGGGTGTCAATGTCACTTGACGCTCGAATCGGGCAATCAGGTCCGCTTCGCCGTGCAAGGCCTCGGCTGCCTGGTTCCATGGCCGCTGGGCCAGGGCATGATCGGCGTTGGCCAGGTCGATGTCCCATAGGCGCGCCTGTGAGTTTTTCAGCATGCCGTCGAGCAGATGCAGATACTCGTCGGCATAACGTTGCGCCGTCCGGGCCAGGAACAGGTCGGTGTTGTACTCCAGCACACATTGCCAATCGTCACCGTGCTGCTCGATGTGCAAGCCGATATCCACCAAGGCGCTGTCACTTTCCACATCCAGTCGCTGCGCCGGCAAGCCGGCGAAACGGTGCTCATCCTTTGCGGCGACATCGCGCTGGATCAGGTTGAACAACGCCTGGAACAGCGGTGTGTGGCTAAGGTCGCGGCGCACTTGCAACGCCTCCACCAGTCGCTCGAAAGGGACGTCCCCATGCTGCTGTGCAGCCAGGTGAGTGGCTTGCAGTTGCTGCCAGAACTGTTCGACCGGTTGCTGGGCATCAATGTGACTGCGCAGCACCTGGGTGGTCGCGAAGTAGCCAATCAGGTTGTCGGTGTGGGCCTGATGGCGATGGGCGACCGGCAGGCCAATCCAGATTTCACGCTGGCCCGAGTGTCGGGCCAGGAGAACTTTCCAGGCTGCCAGCAACGGCGCGAACGCGGTCAACCCATGGCGTTGCGCGGTCTCGCGCAGCGCCTTGACCAGGGTTGCCGGCAGGCTGAAGCGCAGGCGCTGGCCGTTGTAACCTTGCTCCGCGGGGCGTGGCATGTCGGTCGGCAGGTTCAGCACCGGCGGCTCCCCTGCCAGGCTCCGACGCCAGTACTCAAGCTGCGATTCGATACACGCTTGCCCCGCAGGACTCTGCCAACTGGCGGCGATGTCAGAAAACTGCAGCGGTAGTGGCGGCAAGCAAGCGCCGCGTCCTTCCAGCAACGCCTGGTAGATCAGTTGCAGTTCATTGAAGAAGATTTCCAGCGAACGGGCATCGGCGATGATGTGGTGCAAGGTGACCTGCAGCACACTCAGGCTTTGGCCCTGGTACACACGCACTCGCCACAGCGGGGGCGCCGAAAGGTCGAAGGGACGCTGTGCCTCTTGACTCAGTTTCTGCGCAAAAACTGGCGAATGCGCGTCAATCTCCAGAGGCTCGAAGCTCAACGGCACCGCCGTGAGCGCCTCGACCTGCTGACGTGCGCCCTCGGACGTTTCGCTGAATACCGTGCGCAAACTGTGCTGGCGACTGATCAGTTGCGTCAGTGCCTGCTCCAGCAACGACGGTTGCAGCGCCCCCTCCAGACGCAAGGCCAGGGACAAATGGTAGGCCTGGGTATCGCCCTGCAAACGATCGAGGAACCACAGCCGCTGCTGGGTGAAATGCAGCGGCGCCAAGGGTTCTGCAAAATGACGCAAGACGCCCTCGGCCTCAATGCCCGTCGCCGCCAACTGCGCCGCCAGATCCCGCAGGACCGGCTGCTCGAACACCGTGCGCAAAGGCAGGCGCCGGCCATGCTGTTCGGCCATTCGCGCCACCAGACGCGCTGCCAGCAGAGAATGGCCGCCCAAGGCGAAGAAGTTATCGTCGGCACCCACATCGGTGCAGCCCAACAGCTCCTCCCAGAGCTTGGCCAACGTCTGCTCCCATTCGCCCGAAAGCGCGCCACTGTGGCGGTTACGCTGTACCGGCGCCGGCAATGCCTTGCGGTCAACCTTGCCGCTGGGGCTCAAAGGCAGGGTGTCCAGGCGAACGAACTGGCTCGGCAACATGTAGTCCGGTAATTGCGCGCCGAGCGTCTCACGCAAGAGCGCTTCATCCAGCGGGTCGCCTGCGTAGTAAGCCACCAGACTCGCTGTTTCGCCGCCACCCAGCAGCACGACAGCCGCTTCGCGAACCCCGGGAATACGCGCCAGCAGCGCTTCGATTTCACCCAACTCGATTCGGAAGCCGCGCAGTTTGACCTGGAAATCCAGACGCCCCAGGTAATCCAGGCCGCCCTGGCTGTTGCGACGAACCCGGTCACCGGTGCGGTACATACGGGCGCCAGGCACGAAAGGATCGGGCAGGAAAGCCGCCGCGGTCAGTCGCGGCGCCGCGAAATAACCACGACCGAGGTTGGCCCCGGCCAGATACAGTTCACCCGGTACACCTGCGGCCACTGGCTGCAGATCAGCATCTAGGACATACGCCGCGGTATTGGCCACCGGTTGCCCGATAGGCACTTCCACACCCGCCTCACCACCGCTGCGTACTTCAAAAGTGCTGTAGACCGTCGCTTCTGTCGGCCCGTAACCGTTAATGACCCTGGCGCCCCTGCCCTCGATGGCTTCGGCCAATGCACACGGCAAGGCCTCCCCACCGGAAACGGCACGCACGCCTTGCCAACTGCGCGAGGTGTGCGCCACCAGCATCCGCCAGGTCGCCGGAGTGGCCTGCATGACCGTTGGTTGTCCTGTCATCAATAGCTGATCGATCGCTTGGGGATCACGCGCCTGCTCGCGATCAGCCAACAGGATGCTGGCGCCATGCGCCAGAGGCAGCAGCAATTCGACAATGGCAATATCAAAGGTCGCGGTGGTCAATGCCAGCACCCGATCCCGGGCCGTCATTGGCAAGACCTGGTCCACGGCCAGCATCAGGTTCATCAGGTTGCCACGGCTGATGGCCACGCCTTTGGGCTGGCCGGTGGAGCCGGAGGTGTACAACACGTAAGCGAGCTGCTGCGCAGTCGATGCCGGCGCCTTGTAGCTGTCGGTTGCGCTCATGGCATCGATGTCAAGCAACGGCACGCCACTGTTCCACTGCGCCAACACCGCCAGGCTCGCGGCAGTGCCCAGACACAGTTTGGGTTGCGCCGCCTCAAGAATGTAACGGCCACGCTCCGGTGGCGTGTCCTCGGCCAACGGCACGTAGGCAGCGCCGGCCTTGAGGATCGCCAGCATCGCCATGGGCAGGCGGGCATCACGAGGCAGGCTCAAGGCCACTCGATCTTCGATGCCAACGCCATGGGCCTGCAAAGCCGTCGCCAGTCGTTCGGCGGCCTGATCCAGTTCGCCATAGCTCAGGCGCTCATTGCCGGCCAGTACGGCGACCGCGTCGGGTTGGCGGGCAACCTGATGAGCAAAGGCCTGGAGGATGTCCTGATGACCGGCCACGCGGTGCCCCTCGATTCGGGCAAGACCCCGTTCGGCGGGTTGCCATGCCAGCTCACCCAAGGCCCGCCCTGGCTGCTCTAGCAACGCATCAAGCAATGCCAGATATTGTTCGGCCATCGCTTGCACGGTCTGTTCGCGGAACAGATCGCTGCTGTATTGAAGGCTCAGGCTGATGCCATGCTCGCTGTCCCGCACGTCCAGGTGCAGGTCACACATTACGCTGTCCGGACGATTGTCCAACGGCTCGGCGATCACATCGGTCAGCTCAAAACGCTCCAGGGCGTTGCCCGGAAAGTAGTTGAACATGGCCTGGAACAGGGGGTTGTAACTTACCTGCCGGACCACACCAAGCTGTTCGATCAGGTAATCGAAGGGCAAGTCCTGATGGGACTGAGCCGACACCGACAACGCCTGCAACTCGGTCATCAGTTGCAGCAGACTGCGCTCGCCCGACAGTTTTTTGCGATACACCAGCGTGTTGACGAAGCAACCGACCAGGGGCTGCAGGACCCCATGGTGCCGATTGGCAACGGGAACCCCGACCAGAATGTCGTCCGCGCCGCTGCGGCTGCGCAACAGCAGCTGAAACGCGGTCAGCATCGGGATGAAGTTGCTCCAGCCATGACGAGCACTGAACGCGCGCAAGCGTGCCGCCAGGGCCTCGGGCACGCGCCGTTCAACACGACCGCCAGCCTGGGTGGCCTGGGCAGGACGAGGAAAATCGGCCGCCAGCTCCAGCACCGGCAACTCGCCGGCCAACTGCTCGCGCCAATAGGCCAGTTCCTGCTCACAGGCCTTGCTGGTCATCCATTGGCGTTGCCAGAGTGCATAGTCGGCGTATTGCATCGACGAGGCTGACTGCTCCGTCACCAGGCCTTGCCGCAAGTTGCGGTACTGCTTGCACACACCGTCGATGATCAATTGCAGGGACCAGCCATCGGCAACGATGTGATGGCAGTTCAACGACAGGACAAATGCATCCGGCGCCAGGCGATAGAGTCTTGCACGCAGTAACGGAGCCGTTTCCAGAGAGAAAGGCGTCATTGCATCCTGACGCAGCAAGTCGTGCAGCGCCTCTTCGCTCTGCACCTCGATCAAAGGCATCTCAAGCTCGGTGCGGGCCAGGATCACCTGGCTCGGCCCGTGAGCTTCGCCGATAAACCCGGTGCGCAGCACTTCGTGCTGATCGACCACGGCCTGCAGGGCAGCCTGCAGGTCGGCGACATGCAACTCGCCGGTCAAGCGCACGGCACCGGCCAGGTTGTAGGCGGGACTTTGCGGATCCAGTTGCTGCAGAAACCACAGGCGCTGCTGGGCAAACGAAAGTGGCAGCTTTTCAGGGCGCGACAACAGCGTTGGCGACAACTTGACCGTGCTGGCCCGGCTTTCCAGCCAATCGGCCATGGCGGCGATGGTCGGGCGCTCGAACACCACGCGCAGAGGCAAATCCCTGCCACTGAGTTTGCCGATCAGGCCAATCAGTTGAGTGGCCAGCAGCGAGTGACCGCCTAGCTCGAAGAAATTGTCCTCGACCCCGACCTGACCGAGCCCCAGCACGCTTTGCCAAGCCTCGACCATCTGCCCCTGCAACTCGCTGCTGGGCGCAACGTAGCGGGCCTGACTTTGCGCAGCGAAATCCGGCGCGGGCAAGGACTTGCGGTCGATCTTGCCATTGCCATTGAGTGGAAAGCGCTCCAGAAACACAAAAGCGCCCGGGGTCATGTACGGCGGCAGGTTACCCAGAACATGCTCGCGCAGGGCCTCGATGCTTGCCTGTGCATCCGCCACCACATAAGCCACCAGGACCTTGGATCGTTGCTGGTCATCACGAGCCACCACCACGGCTTCCCGTACGCCGGGGTAACGGGTCAGGCAGGCTTCGATTTCGTCCAGTTCAATACGGTGCCCGCGGATCTTGACTTGGTGGTCGGTACGGCCGACGTATTCAAGATCACCATTGGGCAGGAAGCGCGCCAGGTCGCCAGTACGATAGAGACGGGAACCGTCGTTGGCAATCGGGTCTGGCAGGAACACCGCCGCCGTGCGCGCCGGGTCGGCCATGTAGCCGCGCCCGACGCCCACCCCGGCCACGAAGATTTCCCCGACCGCGCCGGCCGGTATCGGCTGCAGGTCGGCATTGAGCAGGTACAAGCGATTGTTCAATGTGGCGCGACCGATCGGCACATTGGTGCGCTGCTCAGGCAAACGCTCGAGCAACGGATGAAAAGCCACGTCATCGGAGCATTCGGCCGGCCCATAGGCGTTCATCAACGGGATGGCGGGATAACGCTCGAACCAGCGACGCGCCAACGCCGGCGGCAACGCCTCGCCGGTGGCCAGCACCCAGCGCAGGGACGAACGCTCGAGCCCCGCGTCGAGCAGGCTCTGCATCAACGACGGCACGGCCTCAAGGATACTGATGCCGTGCCGTTCAATGGCTGAAGCCAGCGCCTCAGGATCCTGCACGACGCAATCGCCGAGGATCACCGTGCGCGCCCCCAGCACCAGGCCGGCGAGGGTTTGCCAGACGGAAATGTCGAAGCACTGCGGCGCGGTCTGGGCAATCACGTCGGTCGCATCGAGCCCCAGCCCCGGCAGTTTGCCGAGAATGTTATTGAGCATGCCCGCATGCGCCACCATGGCTCCTTTGGGCGTGCCGGTGGAACCGGAAGTGAAGATGCAATAGGCCAACGAGCGGTCGTGAACCGGGATGTTCAACGCGTCATCGCTGTAGCTGCTCAACACCGCCGGATCGTAGAGCACCGATTGGGGACGCTGCTCAAGGTAGTCCAAAGCCTCCATCGCCAGCTCGCCCTGCCCTGCACTGTGAATCAGCAGTGGCGTTCGACTCTGGCGCAGGACCTGCGCCAGCCGCTGAGGCGGGTTGCGTGGGTCGAGCGGCAGCCAACCGGCACCGGCCTTGAGGGTGGCGACAATCATCACCACCAGGTCCAGGCCTCGCTCATCGAACACCGCGACCAAATCGTCGGACTTGACCCCCTGCGCCCGCAAGTGCCGGGCCAGACGGTTGGCGGCGCGGTTCAACTGGTCGAAGGTCAGGCTTTGCTCGCCGTGAACCATGGCAATGCGCTCGGGCGTCTGGCGAACCTGTTGCTCAAACCGCTCGATGTACAGCGGCTGCAGCAGTTGTTCATTGGCCGCCAGCCCCCCCCCGGCCCAAACTTGATGCTGGTGGGCAATCTCACGCTCATCGAGCATCGCCAAGTGGTGCAAAGGAGTCTCGGCGTTCGTGTGCAGGGCATCACCGATGTTCAGCAACAAGGTGCGGAAGTGGCGCAGCATCTGCTCGACTTCTTCGCGCAGGAACCAGTCGGTCTGGTAGGTCAGTTGCAAATGCAGGCGCTCACCCGGGACGATCACCACCGTGATGGGATAGTTCGTATGGGTGCGGTTGGCCATGTCGCTGATCAGGTAGTCCAGTTGCCCCTGGCGCAAGTCGGCGGCAATGGGGGCGTTCTCAAAGACGAACAGGCTCTGGAACAAATCCTGACGCTGTACTTCGCTCCAGCGCTGGATCTCGGCCAGGGACACACTCTCGTGTTCGCGCAGGCTCAGGTTCTCGGTCTGCAAGGCCTTCAGCCATGGACCCAGCGCGTCATCCGGGCGCCAACGCCAGCGCAGCGGCAAACTGTTGATGAACAGACCGACGATGCTTTCCATGCCTTGCAGGTGCACCGGGCGACCGGCGACCGTGATACCGAACACCAGGTCGCGATCACCGCTGTAACGCGCCAACAGCAAAGCCCAGGCCCCCTGCACCAGGGTGTTCAGGGTAATGCCGTGTTGGGCCGCCGCGCTTTGCAGCGCCTGGGTTTGCTCAAGCTCCAGATGTTCGACACAGTCCTCAACGGGCTCGGCGGCGCCCTGAATGCGCCCGACATGACCGAAGCCAAATTCATTGGGCGTGTCGAAACCCGCCAGGCGCTGTTGCCAGAACGCCTGATGATCTTCCGGCTTCTGGGTTTCCAGCCAGCGAATGAAATCACGGTACGGACGCGGCGCCGGCAAATTCAGGCGGCGACCTTCCTGGGCGGCGCGGTAGCCGTTGAGGAAGTCCATCATGATGATCGAGAAGCACCAGGCATCCATCAGAATGTGGTGATAGCTGCGCACAAACTGGTAGGTGTCGGGTGCCAGCTTGTACAGCCTGACCCGCATCAGGGGGGCCTTGGTAAAATCCAGTCCCTGGGCGCGTTCTTCGCTGAGCAATTGCTCCAGGCGATCCTGCTGCTCGCCTTCGCTTAGATGCGACCAGTCCTCATAGGTGATCGGCAATTCGACCTGCTTGTGCACGACCTGCATCGGTCGCTTCTGCTGCTTCCAGACAAAAGAGGTGCGCAGCAACTCATGGCGCTCCACCACCTGCGCCCAGGCCTGACGAAAAGCGGCCAGATCGAGATTGGGCATGACCATGACATGACGGTATTGCAGCAGGTACATACCCTTGCCAGGGTGCAGCAGGCTATGAAACAGCAGCCCCTGCTGCATGGGAGCCAGCGGGTAAATCGCTTCGATATTGCGCGAAAGTGCTTTGACCTTGTCGTTCATGCTGACGGTATCCGAACCTGTAATGTAGGGGGGCGCAATAGATGTCACTGCTCGAGTTGTTCGAGCAGCCCCAGGAACTCATCGTCGGACAAGCCGGAGTCGGCGAAGTCCGAAGCCGTGGCGCGACCGGCCGTGGGGGCCAGGCAGTGCTCCAGCAAGGCCGCAATACGCTGCTGGAACTGCTGCGCCAACTCGCGGACCAACGCTGGCTCGTGGACCTGCGGGGCATAACGCCATTCGATATGCAGCCGACCTTCGTTCACCAGCGCGGTGACATCCAGCAAGTGCGTACGGCGGGTGCTGTCGGCGCGCATGCCCGGACAGATCGGCCGAGCCAATCGCCAAAGGCTGGACGCATCGAGCCATTGGTCGACCCGCCCCAGGTAGTTGAAGGTCAGCAGCGAGGCCGCCCCCAGGCCATGGGCCGGGTCGAGGCGCAGCAATCCGTAACCCATGCCTTGCTCAGGTACGCGGCGCAGGGCTTCCTTGGCGGCGATGATCGAGTGTTCGCAATCCCATGAGGTGTCGACGGCCAGCGGATAGCGGCTGGTATGCCAACCAATCGAGCGGGACAGATCGGGGCTCTGCTCCCAACCGCTGCGACCGTGGCTTTCCAATTCGAGGGTGACGCGCTCCCGCCCCTGCCACTGGCCGATGGTTCCGGCCAGCGCGGCCACCAGCAGATCCTGGACCTGGGTGCCGTACGCCCCATGACAATCGCCCAGTAACAACTGCGTCTGCTCAACCGACAATTGCGTGTCCAGCGTCCGGCTCTCACCGTACAAGCTGACCTGTTCAGGTACGACGCCCTCGGCGGCCAACTGCTCGTGCCAGAAATCCACCTGCGCCACCACATCAGGCTCACCGCGGTGGCGCTGCAACGCTTGGCTCCACACATGGAAACCTGCCGTGACGGCGGGCAGAACCATGTCCGGTTGCAGGTACAGGCCTTCCAACTCTTGCAGCAGAACCTGCCACGACACCGCATCGACCAACAGGTGATGGGCCGTGCAAAGCAATTCCCGGCTGTGGGGGAAATACACCCAGCGGATCAGCGGTGCCTGGGCCAGGTTCCAGCCCTGCTGCGAGCGTTGCAGCAGCGCTTCGGTCAAGGGTTCTTCCACAACCTGGAACAGCGCTTTGACCTGTTCCTGGGAAAAGCGCTGATAGCGTTGTTGCCAGCCCTGCGCCGATGTTTCAAAGGTCAGGCGCAAGCTGGCGTGGCGCTCAAGCAACGAGCCCAGGGCCTGGGTAAACCGCTCCTGATCCAGTGGCTCGTCCAAAGCCAGCAACAGCGACTGGTTCCAGTGTTCGGCCAGGTTTTGCTGCTGGGCAAAGAACCAATCCTGGATCGGCGTCAAGGCGAAAGCCGTGGTGGGCTCAGGCCCGTCGCTGGCAGGCTGCGCATTCATCGCGCCAAGGTCCACCACCTGCTCGGCCCAGCCGCGCACGGTGGGGTATTCGAAAATCTGCTTGGGTTTGAGCTGCAGACCCTGTTGCTTGGCCCGGGCGATGATCTGCAAACTCAGAATCGAGTCGCCGCCGACCGAGAAAAAATTGTCGTCTACCCGCAGATCCGGGTTATTGAGAATCTCCCGGGCGATTTCGAGAAGGCGCTGCTCGAGGGTCCGCCGTGGTGTCTGAACCACCCGGGCCAAGGCTCGCACGCTTTGTTCGGCAAACAACTGCTTGGGTGTCATCAGAATCTGTTGCTGGCGTGCCAAGGCAATGATTTGCAGGCCAAGAATGGAGTCGCCACCCAAGGCAAAGAAGTTGTCATCAGGCTCCACCTCGGGGTTGCCGAGCATCGCCCGCCAGATGTCCAGCAACGCGGCTTCCACGGTGCTCAAGGGCTGATCGCCCAACGGCTCTGCCCCATGCAGCGGCGCCGTCGCTTGCTCAGCCAGGCGCAACAATGCCTGACGATCGACCTTGCCGTTGGGCAGCAAGGCGAAGCCGTCGAGACAATGCCACTGAGTCGGTTGCATGTAGTCCGGCAATTGCCGTTGCAGCGCCGTCTGGATTTCGGCCAGTGCGGCCGACGGCGCGACCAGGAAGGCTACCAGTCGATTGCCCGACAACGGCGTGGGGCTGTTGAGCACCCTGACATCGCTGACATGAGGCATGGCGCGTAACTGTGCCGCGACCTCCGCCGGCTCCACCCGGTAGCCCCTGATCTTGACCTGCTCATCGAGGCGACCGAGAAACTCCACCTGCCCCTGGTGATTGAGTCGCACGCGGTCCCCAGTGCGATAACCGTGCTCACCAAAGCGTGCGTGATCGGCATCGGTGGCACTGAGATACCCCTGAGCGACGGTCGCCCCTTGAACGTACAGTTCACCGCTGACGCCGATCGGCAACAGAGCGCCATCAAACGAGCGCACGCTGACCTGGACATTGGCCAGTGGCCGCCCCAACGGTGCGGCACCGCTGGCATCGACCTCATGGGTCAGCACCCCGACGGTGGTTTCGCTGGGTCCATAGTGGTTGACGATGCGCAAATCCGCGCTCAAGGCACGCAAGCGTGTCACCAACTCGTGGCTCAGGGCCTCGCCGCCCACCACCAGGCATCGACGCGGCAACAGCCGCTGCGGGTCTTTGGCGATCAACAAGGCGTTGAGGTGCGACGGCACGATTTTCAACAGGTCGACGGGCTGGTGTTCAAGCACGGCAGCCAGTTCCTCGGCGTCGAAGGCCAGTTCCTCGGCCAGCAGGCGCAGACAGCGGCCGCTCAGCAGTGCGCCGAACAAGGCCGTGTGGCCCAGGTCGGTCGCACAGCTGGCCAGACTCGCCAGACTCGCATCGGCCGGCAGCTTCAGGCGTTCAAGGCATCCACTCACGTAATGAATCAGATTGCCCTGGCTGACCTTTACGCCCTTTGGCCGGCCGCTGGAGCCCGAGGTGTACACCACGTAAGCCGCAAGATCGGCCGCCAGGGCCGCTCGCAAAGGTGACTCACTGGACAATTGCACAGACGGCAACGCCAACCACCGAACCTGCCCAGGCAACCACTCGGGTCGCGCGCCCTCACTGATCCACACCTTGGGCATTGCATCCTGACAGATAGCCTGCAAACGCGACGACGGCCACTGCGGATCGAGGGCCAGGTAGGTCGCGCCACACTGCCAGGTTGCGAGCATATGCATCACCAACTCACGACTGCGCGGCAGGCACAAGGCAATGCGCTCACCGGCCAGGCTCGAAGCCTCCTGCAAGCGTTCGCCGCGGGCGACCACAGCACGTCCCAGCTCGGCATAGCTGAGCGTACCCTGCTCATCCTGAAGAGCAATCGACTGGGGCTTGCGCTCACATTGCTCAGTGAACGCCTGCCAGGCGTTGCTGACGGCGACCGACGCATCCTCCCCACTCAGCAATGACTGCTGCTCGGGCACCAACCAGTCGAGCTCGGCAAACGGCCTTTTGGGCTGTTCGATCGCCGCGAGTGCCAAGGCGACGAACTGATCCCGGTAGCGCTCAATCGTTTCATGGCGGTACAACGCTTTGCTGTAACGCCAGCGGCAGAGGAACCCCTCCTCTTCGTCGATGATCACCATGTTCAGTTCGTGGGCCGCGCCGCGCTGCTCCGACAGCAAGCGGTCGACGTACTGCTCGAAAGGCGCGATGCGCTCCTTGTTCAGCGTGAACATATGTTGGAACAGCGGCGCCCTGCCCACCTGGCGCGGTAAATCCAGCTGTTTGACCAGGCGCGAGAATGGGTAGTGGCGGTGCTGCAGGGCTTGCTTGACGGTGGCATCTACCTGCCTGGCCCAGTCGCCGCTGGACAGATCCCGACGCAGACGGCAGCGAATCGGCAGCGGATTGACCAGGTAGCCCGGCAGATTGACGTGCTCGCGTCGCAAGCGCCAACCGCTGGGCGTCCCCAGGACGAAATCGTCTTGGCCTGACAGCACGCCGAGAAATTGCTGGAACAGTGAGAACCACAGCACATACGGCGTCACTCCCACCTCTCGGGCTACGGCGCGAAACCGTGCCGTGGTAGCCGGATCGAAGCGGACCGACAACTCCCCACCTTTGAATGCCTGATTGCTGCCGTAGGGAAAATCCATCGGCAACTCCAGCGTCGGCGCTTCGGCCAGTTGTGCCTGCCACCAGGCCAGTTCCACGGGCTCGGCCGCTTCGCTGCGGATGTGCAGATCACTGCAGTAGTTGCGATAGGCGTCGGGATTCACGGCGGGCAGCGGCTGATCGTTGATCAATGCGAACAGCTCATTGAGCACAATGTAGAACGTGGCCAGATCCGCCGCGATGTGATGAATCACCAATAGCACGGTGTGCTCGACATGGCCGTCGCGTGCATTGCTCAAAAGGACGACCCGACTGACGTCACCCTCTTCCAGCTTGAAGGGAAGATCGGCCGACTCAGTGATACGTTGCTGCAACGTCTCTGCGCCCGCGTCTTGCAGGGCCACACACTGCAACGGCTGGACCCGCTCGCGGTGGCTCCACTGCAACAACTCGCCGTTGCGCTCGGCATAGGCCGTGCACAACATCGGATAGCGCCGCTGGACCGTCACCCAGGCGTCCTGCAGGCGTTGAGGCAAGTCTTGGGTAACGAACTGCGGCTTGATCCGTCCGGCATAGGCAATGTTATAGGCGCAGCTGTCAGGCTCCAGGCGCTGAAGGAACCAGAGCGCCTGCTCGTTATCCGTCAGGGGCCGGGCAGCAAAATAATCGGGGTGCTGTTGCAGCCACTGCAGAATTTCGGCGTCGCGTACATGGAGCTCGGCATTGAGCTCATCATCCAGCGCACCTGGCGATCCGTGCGTAACGATCAATTGACCTTGGGCTATCGATAGGCGAATTCCACGCAGCCAGCAGCGATGCATCAGGCGATCGAGCATTTGATGTCCTTGATTGTACTTGTTCGAAATAGGCCGCCCATTACGACGGCTTTCTGAAAGTGGGAGGCGATCAGCTTGCCGAGGCTGGTTCTGCCATGGCGACCACGACCTTGCGCGATCCCTGGAAGGTCGAACGACCGTGAGCCACCAGCATGTTGTCGAGCATCAAGACGTCACCCGCCTGCCAGGGAAAACTCACCTGACAGCGCTGCAGCACTTCGCGGATGTGCTCCAACGCTTCCAATTCAATTGGCGAGCCGTCGCCATAAAACACGTTACGCGGCACACCTTCCTCCCCAACGATGGAGATCAATGTCTCGCGCACCGACGCTGCCAGGTTGGAGATATGGAACAGATGAGCCTGGTTGAACCACACCCACTCCCGGGTCACCGGATGCTGGGCAACGGCCTGGCAGACCTGGCGAGTGGAAAGCTCGCCATCGTCCGTCCACTGGAACTCGATGTTGCTGGCGCGACAGAAACGCTCGACCTGGGCACGGTCTTCGGTGCTGAAAGCCTGTTGCCAGGGCAAGTCCAGGCCATTGCCGTAATTGCGCACGTACATCAGGCGTTTCTCGGCAAAACGCTGACGGATAGCAGGATCGAGTTGCTGGTAAACGAGACGGCTGTCGGCTATGGGGGTTTCACCGCCGACCGGCGAGGCCTGCATACAATGAAACCAGATTTTCATCGGCCAATTCAGCGAATAGGACTGTTCATTGTGCAGCGGGATAACCTGATGGGCCGGGTACTCGGTGGAGGTGTATACCCGGCTGTTGAGCTTGGTGCGCGGGGTGGAAGCGTAGTCGTAGGTCAGCAGTTCATGGCCGAAGCTACGAGCAAATTCCTCGAAGTCCGCCTCTCCCTTGAACGCAAAACCGCGAAACAAAATGCCACCCGCACGCGGCAACTCAGTTTCTACGACCTGCTGGATCTGCGCTCGACTGGCTTGCCAGGCATCGCCGGCAAGCGGAGCCTGGAATATGAACGGCAGGGTCTGCTCGTTACCCGGTACAACATCCATGAATTGAACCTGTGCACGCATCAAACCGCTTTCCATTTAAGCCCCCCGCCATCGCGATCAGCGTATTTTTCGAGAGCATAAACTAATACAAACGAGTAACACCTGCAATAGAGAATCATTGTCATTAATGACAATTGTATTGCAGATGATACGTTTTACTTGGTCTGCAGCACGCTCTCGCGCTCGGCGATATGCGACATCAGCAGATAGGCAGAACCCACCAGGCCCTGCATCGTATCGGCATAGCGGCTGCGATTGAGGTACAGGAATTGGCGATTCTTCACTGCAAACAGATTCTGCCACTGTGGGGACTGACGAAACGCCGCTGTGCTGGCTTCTGAGTCGAGCAACTCTTCATATGTGTCAATAATGAAATCGCTGTCGAAGTCGCCGATGCGTTCCAGGCTGTAAGGCACGTTCTGCCGCGCCTCGCGGTACGCGGCGACACGCCCCAGGCCAAAGTCGGCAATGACGTCGTCCATGCCGCCGCGACCGATCAGTTGAAAGCCGTCGCTGTAGACTTCCAGCGTCGTGACGGTAATGCGCGAAGGATCTTTCACGCGCTTCTTGAACTCGCTGACGACCCATTGATATTCGTTGAGCATTTCCGCATAGCGCTGCTGCTTGCCGACCAGGTCGGCGAGTTGTTTAGCGTAAGTCTTGATGTCGCTTTCCCGAGCGGGGAGCAGCACGACCGGGGCGATTTTGCTGAGCTTGTCCTTGAGGTCGGCGTGATAGGACAAACCCACGATCAAGTCAGGCTTCAAGGCTGCAATGGCTTCCAGATCGGGCGCCTGGTGCGAGCCGATATACTGAATGCCCGTCACATCGAACCGCTCCTGCGTCCCGCGGAACAACACGTCCGAGAACAGCTTTTTGCGCCCCGTCGAACCACAGGGTTTGACCCCCAACTCCAGCAACTGGGCCGTCAGGCTGAAGTCATGCAAAGACACAATGCAATGCGGCGCCACGGGAACCTCGACTCGGCCAAAACTGTTCTCGAACACTTTGGTTTCAGCGGCGCCAGCCTGTACAGCTACCAATGCCAACGGCACACATAGCATGCCAAGCACACCTCGGAAAAAACCTTTAACCCGGTCCCGCACGCGTTTACCTCCACACATTTCCAATGAGCGTCGCTGTGTTTTCAGCGACTGCGTTGACGCGCCAGCAAAACAATCAGATACGGCGCGCCGATGATTGCGACAACCAGCCCTGCGGGCAACTGCAGGGGCGGCAAAAGCCCCCTGCCCAGCGTGTCACCGGCCAGCACCAACAACGCACCGACCAAGGCCGACAAGGGGATCAAGGCGCCATGACGGTCACCCGCCATTTGTCGCGCCAGATGAGGCGCCACCAGCCCGACAAACGTCATGGTGCCCACGTTCGCCACTGCAGCCGCCGTTAACATGACGCTGCACAGCAACAACGAAACCATGATCCACGTGACATTCAGCCCTCGACTGAGTGCGACTTTTTCACCCAACTGCAACAGATTCAACTGGCGATGACAGAACAGCAACGGCACCCCAGCCACCAATAGCCAAAGGCCGAGGCTATGAACCTGCGGCCAACTGGCTCGGTGCAAACTGCCGCCAAGCCACATCAGGGCCGACTCCACCTGATCGATATTGCCGTAAGTGATGAGCAGGTCGGCCACCGCGCTAAGCATCGCGGTGAGACCGACGCCGACGAGGATCAAGCGCAACGGCGAGATGCCTTGGCGCCAGGACAGCAGCGCAACGAAGAAAGCCACCGCCAACCCGCCGGCCAGTGCCGCCAATGGATAGAACTCCAGAGGTAAAAGCGCCGGCCAGAGCACGATAATCAACAACATGGTGACGCTGGCGCCTGATTCCACGCCCACCAGGCCCGGCGCCGCCAGCGGGTTACGCGTCAACGACTGCATCAACAGACCCGCAAGGGACATGGCCGCACCGGCCAGGACCGCCAGCAAGACACGCGGCAGCCGCAGCTCCCAGAGCAGGTTGCGCATTGTCGAATTGACTTGCTCAGGTGCCAGCAAGGCTTGCCAGACCTGGGCGACACTCAGTGAGTAGCTGCCGACGGTCAATGCGTACAGCGCCAATGCAACAACGGCAACCATCAGCAACAACACTGAAATCAAGTCGATCGGTCGCGCAATCCAAGGCAACAACGGATACGCCCGGGGCAAGGTCAATCCCGCTCGCATCATCTGACCTTCCTCAATACCAGCACGACAAAAATAGGGCCGCCGATAAGCGCCGTCACGATACCGGTATTGAGTTCGAACGGACGCACCACGGTTCTTGCCGCGATATCCGCCAGAATCAGCAGCAACGCTCCCAGCAACGGGGCGGCCAGCAACAGTCGACGATAATCATCGCCGAACAACAGTCGCGCCGCATGAGGCACCACCAGACCGACAAAGCCAATGGGCCCCGCCAAGGCCACTGCCCCCCCAGACAACAGCACCACCGACGCCAAGCCCAGCACGCGCATTTTCAACAGATTGACACCCATGCCGGCCGCAGCCTGCGGGCCAAGACGATGGGCATTCAATGCACGGACGTTCACCAGGCACAGGCACATGCCGAGCAAGACATAAGGCCAGACCCAAGCCTGCATCGAGCCCCCGGTCACTCCGATGGAGCCGGTAAGCCAGCGCCGCAGACTGTCGAGCCCCTGTTGATCGAGCAGCAGCAAAATCGAGGTAATGGCGCTGAACAGTGCCGCGATCATCGCTCCGGACAGTGTCAGCCGAATCGGATTGTGCCCCCGGCCCGCCAACAACAGGACGCCGACAGAGGCCACCAATGCCCCCGCAAATGCAAACAATGGAATCATCGACATATCGTTGCCCGGCAGCACCAGCAAACCGAACACGACGAATAACGCAGCACCGCTGTTGATGCCGAGAATGCCCGGATCGGCCAACGGGTTATCACCCACCGCCTGCATGATTGCACCGGCAAGCCCGAGGCTGGCCCCCACCAGCATCGCGACCAGCAGACGCGGTAAGCGGCTGCCACGGATGACGCTCTGGTCGGGGTTGCCCGGTGCATAGGCGACCAAGGCCTGCCAAGCTTCCTGCCAAGGTATGTCCTTTGCGCCGACGGCCAGATGAAGCAGCGAGGTCAAGGCAATTGCCATCAACAAGCCCAACCAGACCGGCAACCGTAAACCTTGACTCACATCGCCTCCCGCACAGCCAATGGCTGGCTTCGTCTCGTCTGCGGCACGCATAACGGATCACCGGAATAAGGGTCGGTGATGATGTGCGCATCCAGATCAAACACCGCTTTGAGATTGTCCCGAGTGAACACCTTGGCAGGTGCGCCCTGGGCGAGCACACGCCCTTCGCGCATCATCACCAAATGGTCGGCATAACGCGCCGCCTGGTTCAGGTCGTGAAGGACCGCCACGATGGTTTTGCCTTGCTCACGAAGATCCACCAGCAACTCAAGCAGCGTGATCTGATGCGCAATATCCAGAAATGTCGTGGGCTCATCCAGAAGGATCACCGGCGTATCCTGGGCCAGGGTCATTGCAATCCAGCAGCGTTGCAGCTGTCCACCCGACAGGGTGGCCAAGGAACGATCAAGCAAAGGACTGATGCCCGCCAAGTCAATGGCGCGGTCAATTGCCTGTTGATCCTGTTCGGACCATTGGCGCCACCAGGTCTGCCAGGGAAAACGCCCCTGCATCACCAGCTCGCGCACACTCATACCCGCTGGCGATGTCGTGCGCTGCGGCAATAACGCCAGGTGTTGTGCCAGCGTTCGACGCGAATACTGCCCCAGCCGCTTCCCCGACAACTGCACGTCGCCCGCGCTCGGCCGCAGCATATGCGCAAGCACATTTAACAACGTGGTCTTGCCGCACCCGTTCGCCCCGATCAACGCCGTGAAACGCCCTTCAGGAATATCCAGGCTGACACCGTTGAGAATCTGCTGTTCGCCATAGCTCAGCCGCACATCGGTGGCTTTCAGCATGACCGTCCCTCCACGCCCAAAAGGCCTGATCGAATTATTCGTCGAGCAACGCCCCCGCGATATTTCTTTCGTCCGGTAACACCGTAGGGAGTCAGCCGGGGGGGCATAAGTGGGCGACAGGATATGTCGAAAATAAAATAATTGCCTACAAGACTGACAACACTAATGCAAACCCTTATCATTTACAGCTAACATATGGCCAGTAGACACCAACCCTGATGGTCTATTGATCGAACTGAATCAGGGCATAAGGCCCCCAAAGCCAAAATGTAAACTCAAGGACTCCCTCGATGCTCGGAAAAAAAACAACAGTTGGCACCGAAAAACGTTACGTCATGCGTCATCCCGCATTTCACCTGAGCACCCTTGCACTGGCTTTGGGGAGCATTTTTTCAGCGCAGGCGATCGCCGCGCAGGATGAAACATCCGATAAGGGTACAACCGTTCAACTCGGTGAAATCAACATCAACGCCGCCGCCCCGGAGAACCCGACAGGCCCGGTCAACGGCAAAGTCGCCTTGCGCAACACCAGCGCCACCAAAACCAACGCAGCCATCACTGAGACGCCGCAGTCGTTGTCCGTGGTGACCGCCGATGAAATGCGCGATCGCAAATCAGACACCCTGGCCGACGCCCTGAGCTACACCCCGGGCTTCACCAGCCAGCCCAGCAGCTTCAACCGGACCTCCGATCGGTTCCGCATTCGTGGTTTCGACGTAGAGTCCGCCACCGGCGGCTCGCTGCGCGACGGCCTGCGCCTGCAAAACAACTCCTACGACGGCGTCCAAGAACCCTTCGGCCTGGAGCGCGTGGAAGTGATCCGCGGCGCGGCCTCGGTCTTGTACGGGCAGCTGTCACCGGGTGGATTCGTCAACGGCGTCAGCAAGCGCCCGACGGAGGCGCCGCTGCACGAGTTGGGCCTGCAATATGGCAATCACGATCGCAAGCAACTGACAGCGGACTTCAGCGGCCCCCTGGGCGACAGCGAGACGCTTAGCTATCGCTTGACCATGCTCAAGCGCGACAGTGACACCCAGCAGGATTACATCAACGACGACAAGACCTACATCGCCCCGGCCCTGACCTGGCGTCCCAACGAAGACACGTCGCTGACATTGCTGTCCTTCTATCAAAAAAGTGACACACGCTTCTCCGCCCCCCTGCCCTATCAACTCGTCAAAGGTGTCGGCAACGGCCCCTTCACCATCGGCCGCCACGATTTCATCGGCGAGCCTGACTACGACGATATGAATGGCGAAATGTCCGCCATCGGCTACGAGTTTGAACACCGTTTCGACGAGCACACCCGCATCAGCAACAAATTGCGTTACTACGAAGCGGATGTGAAATGGAAATACCTGCAGGTTCGGACAGGGGCCCCAGTCAATACCGCAGCCACCACGGGCCTCCTGGCTCGTCAATACAGTGATCGCCATGAGCGCTCCAGAGCCCTGGCCAGCGACACTAACGTCGAGACACGCTGGAACATCGGCGGCGTGGAAAACACCTTCCTGGTGGGCGCTGATACCTACGATGCGTCGTACGATTCGCATAACTTCCGGGGCAACGCACCTTCTATCAATATCGGTGACTACAACTACGGGCAACCGGTAGTGGTGGACAAGGATCCGAGCCGTGATCGTGGCTCACAGATCGATACCCTGCAGACAGGCATCTACCTGCAAGACCAGATCAAGTTCGACGACCATTGGTTGCTGTTGCTCGGCGGCCGACATGACTGGGCCGACCAGGATCAAAGAGCTTTTGCCACTGGCCAGAAGCTCGACCAGAGCAACGAAGCCACCACCTGGCGTGCCGGCCTTGTTTATCAGGCAGATAACGGCCTGGCCCCGTACATCAGCTACAGCGAATCGTTCTTCCCGGTTGCGGTGGCCGAGGCACCTGGCCAGAAATTCGATCCAACCGAAGGCAAGCAGTACGAAATCGGCATCCGCTACCAGCCTCCTGGCAGCAACACCCTGTTGAGCGCAGCGGTTTATGAACTGACGCAAGAGAACGTAGTGAAGCGCGACCTGGCGGGCGAAAATCCCCAGCAGATTGGCGAACAGCGCTCCCGTGGCCTGGAGCTGGAAGCCAAGACGGACGTGACGCCTCAACTGAGTGTCATTGCGACCTACGCCTACACCGATGCGCGTATTACCAAAAGCCAGATCCAGAGCGAAGTAGGCCAGCGCAGCGAAGACACGCCCTACCATCAGGCCGCCATATGGGCAGACTACAACTTCGCCTTGTTCGGCTTGCCGCAGTTGAAGGTCGGTGGTGGTGCTCGCTACAAGGGAACGACCCAGGCCTCGGGTATCGACTCGCAGATGCCGGCCTATACCCTGTTCGATGCCATGGCCAGCTACCAGATCGACAAGAACTGGGACATCGCCCTCAACGCAAACAACGTGACGAACAAGAAATACACTTACTGTGAATTTGCCATCTGCCGCTACGGCGACGAGCGCGAGTTGGTAACCTCCGTTAATTTCAGGTGGTAAGGTTGGCTCGGTCGGCGCTGGCAGGGGTCGACCGAACCCTGTAACGCAGCAGAAATCCAAGCACCAAATAGAAGCTGGGTGACACTGGCTTCTACCTCCCTCAAGGGCGATCAAGCGCCTGTTCATACAAAAAACCGATCACGTCCCAAGGACAATCGACCAATCAGGTATTGCTAACCAGGATTCCGGCATGGGCCTGGGGAATCAAGGCTATCGGACCGTATCACCGCGCACTGGCAGGTACGGTTTGTGGTCTATAGTTCCTAGCAAATCCGAAATATTTTCGCTCGTGCAACCTGGAGCAACTTCCTCTCGAGCCTTAAACCGCGTCGGATAACCACCCGCCTTCAATAGTGAAATGCAGGGAGCACACTATGCCGATCCAGCGGCCCGAGACACTGAGGTTGGCCCCTGGCCCTGCCCATCATGCAGAGATTGATGGCGATACCGAGGCCGGCGTATTTCGGTTTGGCATCGATCAGGCCAAGGAAGCCTACATTCTGTTTCCGATGCTGGCCGCGTTGCTGTTGCTGGCCATCTGGACCGCGACCCTGTACCTGATCAAGGTTGAACATGCCCGCGCGCAGCAGAGCGCCGCGACGGCAAGCCTGGAGATGGGCGCCACCTACGAAGCGCAAATGTTGCGCGCCATTCACGAAATCGATCAAACCCTCAAACTGGTCAAATACACCTACGAAGCTGAAGGTGAGCCTAATCCCTTGCGCCGTCTCCAGGAACGGGCCTTGTTGCCGCCGGCCTTGGTGTTCGACGTCAGTGTGGTCAGCCCGGACGGCAGGCTCGTGGCAAGCACGCGGGTCAACGAGCGGGAAAATATCGCCGACCCGGATGAGCAGCAAACGCTGCGCCATAGCGACTCACTGTCCATCAGCCACCCGTGGAAAAGCCCTGTCACCGGAGAATGGCGCCTGCGTTTCAGCCGGCGACTCGACGCGAAGGATGGCAGGCTTTCCGGGATCGCCAGGGTCGAGGTCGATGCGGCCTATTTTGTCAGCAGCTACGACGCCTCGAAACTCGGCGACCAGGGTGCGCTCGGGCTCCTTGGCACCGACGGCATCTTCCGCGTACGGCGCACCGGGGAAACGGTACTGGCCGGCGATACGGTCAATTACAGCGCCGTGGTGCCGGACGCCGAAAACACCGAGACCGTGCTCTCGGTCAACGGATGGGACGGGGTGCGGCGCTACACCAGTGCCCGCCAGCTCTACGACTTTCCGTTGGCGGTGATTGTGGGCTTGTCCGAGCAAGAGCAACTGGCCGCAGTGAACCAGCAAGCGCGCACCTATCTCTGGCGCGCCGCAGGCGGCAGCCTGGTGCTGGTGTTGTTGGTGAGCCTGCTCGCCCGGATGAGCTGGCAACTGGCGCAGAGCCGTTTGCGCGCCGCCGAAGCCCAGACGCAACTGGCCGCGGCTGCCCGTCAGGCCGGCATGGCCGAAATCGCCACCAACGTCTTGCACAACGTGGGCAATGTGCTCAACAGCGTGAATATCTCCGCCGACCTGGTCACCCGCAAGCTGCGTACCAGCAAGGCCTTGGGGCTCGGCAAAGCGGTGCAAATGATGAACGAGCATGCCGAGGACCTCGGCGACTTCATCTCCCACGACGAAAAAGGCAAGCTGCTGCCCGGCTACCTGAACCAACTGGTAGACGCGCTTGCGATCGAGCAACAGAGCATGGCCGAGGAACTTGGCCAGCTGACTAAAAGCGTTGACCACATCAAGGAAATCGTTTCCGCCCAGCAATCGTATGCGGGCACCTCTACCATTGCCGAAACCGTGCAGATAAGGGAACTGATCGAGGATGCCTTGCGCATGAACGCCGGCATCATCGCGGCGCGCCAGATAACCGTGGTACGAAACTTTGCCGATACGCCCTTGCTGCTGTTGGACAAGCACCGGGTGCTGCTGATCCTGGTCAACTTGATAAAAAACGCCAGCAGGGCGATGGATGACAAGCCGGAGCTTGCTCACCAGATCATCCTTCAAAGTGAAATGCACCAAGGAGACACCCTGGTGATCAAGGTCATCGACAATGGCGAAGGCATCGCGCCCGAGAACCTGACGCGAATATTTGCCCATGGCTTTACCACGCGCAAGGACGGCCATGGTTTTGGCCTGCACAGCTGCGTCCTGGCGGCCATGGAGATGGGCGGTTCACTGGAAGCCCACAGCGATGGCCCGGGAACAGGGGCGACCTTTACGCTCAAATTGGCGATCTAGGCTACGCTTCGGTGGTTTCACGCAGTTTCAGCCAACGTTACAAGGAACAGACGAATGGCGATCCATGCAACGAGGTCACGTTGACCCTATGGCGACAAGACCCAATACACTGGCCCTGGCCGTCATGACGCTGTATGCCGGCGGCTCCAGCGCCGATACAGCCGATACGTCGATGTTCTCGTTGAGCAGCTTCGGCACGGTGGGGATCGTTCACTCCAGCGAGAAAAAAGCCGACTTCACCTCCAGTATCTTCAAGCCCAACGGCGCGGGGCATTCGCGCAACTGGAGCGCCGACGTCGACAGCCTGATCGGTGCCCAGCTGACCGCCACGTTCACCCCGCAGCTGTCAGCTGTGGTGCAGGTCATTTCCGAGCAGCGCTACGACAACAGTTACCGACCCTTTGTCGAGTGGGCCAACATCAAGTACCAGTTCACGCCGGACTTCAACGCACGCATTGGCCGTACCGTGTTGCCGTCGTTCCTGGTCTCCGACACCCGCAAAGTGGGCTATACCCTGCATTGGGTGCGAGCGCCCATGGAGGTCTACAGCCTGATGCCGATTTCCAGCAGCGACGGCATCGATGGCAGCTACCGGTTTCGAGTCGATGAAATCACCAACACAGTGCACGCCCACTACGGCCAGACCGACAGCCGCGACTCCGACGGGACCGGCAAGGCGCTGACGAGAAATCTCTGGGGGGTCACCAACACCACCGAGCTTGGCGTCCTCACCACACGCATCACCTACATGAAGGCCGACCTGACCCTGGAGCCGTTCAATTCACTCTTCGATACCTTCAGGGCGTTCGGTCCGGAAGGCGTCGCCATCGCCGATCGCTACGATTCCGATGACACCCCCGTCGACTTTATCGGCTTGGGTGCCAGCTACGATCCGGGCGACTGGTTCGTCATGAGTGAATGGGGGCGTCTGGACAGCCGTTCCGGCCTGGGCAGGACCAGCGCCTGGTACATCAGCGGCGGATACCGCATCGCAGCGTTCACCCCCTATGTCACCTACGCGCGCTCCAGAACCGAAACAGAAGTCTCCAGCCCGGGCCTGACGCTATCGGCCTTGCCGCCGGCCCTGGCGGGCACGGCCGCCGAACTCAACGGTGCGCTCAACAGCATCCTTGGCTCAAACGAAGGCCAGCAGACCCTTTCCTTGGGCGTGCGCTGGGACTTCACCAAGAACATGGACGCCAAAGTGCAGTTCGATCACACACGTTTCAAGGGCAACTCGGTCGGTCCGTTGATCAACCCCCAACCGGACTTCACGTCGGGGGGTTCGCTCAACGTCATCAGCCTGGCTGTTGATTTTGTCTTCTGATGGAGCAGGCCATGTGGGTTGTGAGACTCATCGGATTCGCCATGGCGGGGCTCGCCCTGTGCGCCGCCAGCGCTGCCGTCAAGGCCGAGGTGGTGGTGGTCGTCGCCGCGTCCAGCCCGGTGAAGACGCTCGCGCGCAATCAGGTGGCGGATATATTCCTCGGCAAGACCAGTCGTTTCCCCGACGGAGGACAGGCAACGCCCATTGACCTGACGGAAGATTCGCCGACCCGCGACGAGTTCTACACAACGTTCACAAGCAAGTCCGCCTCCCAGCTCAAGGCGCACTGGTCGAAAATCATCTTTACCGGCAGAGGCCAACCGCCCCAGGCTGTTTCAAGCAGTGCGGAGGTCAAGAAGCGTGTTGCAGAGAACCCCGGCACCATTGGCTATATCGATGCTCAGGAGGTAGACGGCAGCGTCAGGGCACTGCCGCTTGACCCGCAATAAGCGCGGGCCTCAGGTATCGAGATCCGTGCCAGCCGCCTGGGCTTTCAGCAACACCTTGAACTGATCGGCGGGCACCGGTTTGTTGAAGTAGAACCCCTGGAATTCGTCGCAGGCATTGTCGCGCAGGAAATCGGCCTGCTCCTTGGTTTCCACGCCCTGGGCCACCACGGTCAGGCTGAGGGTCCGGCCCATGGCAATAATGGCCTCGGTCAGGGCTTTGTCTTCCGACACGCTGCTGGTATCGCAGATACACGAGCGGTCAATCTTGATGACATCCAGCGGAAACTGTTCGAGGGCAGAGAGCGAAGAATAGCCAATGCCGAAATCATCGATGGCGATGCGGACCTTCAGGTGTTTGAGCCCGGTCAACACGTTCAACGCTTTCTTGACGTCCTGCATGAGCAGGCTCTCGGCGATCTCCAGCTCCAGCAGACGTGCATCCATACCGGTTTCGGCCAATATCCCAGCCAGGTCCGTCAGCAGGTTCTCATCGGCAAACTGCCGTGCCGTGAGATTCACGGCGACCCCCAGGCATGGCAATCCCTGTTGCTGCCAGGCCACGTTTTGCTGGCAGGCGGTCTTGAGCACCCACTTGCCAATCGGCACGATCAAACCGGTCTCC
Source organism: Pseudomonas fluorescens (assembly GCF_001623525.1). Lineage (NCBI taxonomy): Bacteria > Pseudomonadati > Pseudomonadota > Gammaproteobacteria > Pseudomonadales > Pseudomonadaceae > Pseudomonas > Pseudomonas fluorescens. The sequence goes on from NZ_CP015225.1 coordinate 1,942,582, forward strand.
TCCGCTACCGGGATGAATTGCATCGGTGCCACGATACCCAGGTCCGGATGATTCCAGCGCAGCAGCGCTTCCATGCCGGTAATGCGGCCACTGCCAATATCTCGCTTGGCCTGGTAGTGAAGCTGGAACTCGTGGCGCTCCAGCGCGTGGCGCAAGCTCAGCTCCAGCGTCATCCGCTCCAGTGAGTCCGCATTCAGCTTCGCGGAGTAGAACTGAAAATTGTTCTTGCCGCACTGCTTGGCCTGGTACATCGCGATATCGGCGTTTTTCTTGAGGGTCTGCTCGTCCAGGCCATCCTGTGGGAAAACGCTGATGCCGACGCTGGCGGTCACCCGGAACTCCTGGCCCTGGAGGTTGAAAGGCCGGGCAATGGCCCCAAGGACTTTCTGGGCAGCGGTTGCCACGTCCTTGTCATCGGACAGCTCTGGCAGCAGGATCACGAACTCGTCGCCGCCCAATCGAGCCACCGTATCGCTGGTGCGCAGACACGCCTTGAGTCGCAACGCCACCTCCTTGAGCAATTGATCGCCAGCATCGTGCCCAAGCGTATCGTTGACTTGTTTGAAGCGGTCGAGGTCAAGGAACAGCACTGCCAGTTGCCGATGATAACGACTTGCCTCACCGATGCTCTGGCTCAACAGCTTGCTGAACAGACTGCGATTGGGCAACGCCGTAAGGCCGTCGTGATAAGCCAGATACTCGACATTTTCGGCGTAGGCAATTTTCGCTTCGCCTGCGCGCAGACGGCTTTGCACCAGTTGCCAGCTCATCCGGGCGAGCAGCCCCGCCAACAACACCAGCAACAGGCTGCCGCCGGCCGTGCGCCAGAGGTAGGTGTGCGCTTGCCGCGTCACTGTGGCCAGTTGTTCTTCTTCGGACAACCCGACGATCACCGCCAGCGGAAAATCGTAGAGCTGACGGGCACTGGTGTAGCGCCGCACGCCGTCCGTCCCGTTGATCAAGCGTACGGCGTCAGTGTTTTCGGTGTCCGGCACCACGGCGGCGTAATCGACCTCATTGCCGGCCGATATCGCTTCCCCGCTACGCCGTGCCCGAAAGACGCCGTCGATGCCCAGCAGGCCGAGCAAGCCCTGATTGCCAAGCTTCGAGGTGTCATAACTGCTGACGAAATAAGCCGCATCGACTTCAACCATGGCGATCCCGGCGAATGCGCCATCCCCCGTGTCGAGCCGCCGGCTGAAACGTAGCTTCCACTCCCCCGTCGCCGGGCTTTTCCACGGGCGGCTGATCGACAGCGCAGTGTCACGCCCCACCGCTTGCAGCTCATCCTTGGCGATCCGGTTTCCGACCTCACTCGATTGGGTACTGGCCACGACCAGCCCCCTGGCATCCACCACGCTGACATCAAACAAATAAGGTGAAGGCAGCAAGGCGCGCGCCTTGAGCTTGGGCAGCGGATTTGTCTCGCGCTCGGACTCGTAGGTGTACTTGACGAGTTTGAGGGTCTGGTCGATTTCACGCACCGCCCGTAGGATCTGCGCTTCGTAGGTGGCGCCGATTTCCAGGCTCGCCTCGGCGATGCCCCGCTGCGCGCGGGTCTGTTCGACCTTGATCAGGTAAAGGGTGCCCGCCCAGATGACCGACAGCAGGAGAGCCGCCAACAGCGGGAACAGAATGTAGGCTTCCTTGACCTGATCGAAGCGGCGCCGAAACAGATCGCTCGTCGCATCGGACAAGGGGTTTTCACGAGGGGCGACATCCTGGGCCGACGTCAGTACACTCGCCCGTTGGATCGCCATGGTGTGCTCCCTGCATTGTTCACTGCTGACGGCCTGCGGGTACCCGACGCGGCACCGAAGGATTCCGGACCTGCACAAAACTATAGACCACAAACTGTGCCTGCCAATGCCAATCGGCACGCCGACCGTGGCTTTGCGCTGGTTGTAATGACGAAGTGCAGTTGACTCCCCTGACTTATTGGTCCAGTTTTTAATACAACAGTGCCCTGCAAGTCTTTCATGCAGGACGCAATGCCTGATAAATCCTGTTCGTTAATCAAGGGCCCCCTGCCAGCCTATGAATGATGTACGTAGGAACCACTCTGCCATTGAACGCCAATGGATACCCCTGTGCCGTTGATTCCCCTGGTTGTGTGTGACGACTCCAACATGGCGCGCAAGCAGGTGTTGCGCGCGCTGCCTACAGACTGGCCGGTTTCGGTCACCGAGGCGGTCAACGGGCGCCAGGCGATGGACGCCATACGCCAAGGCCTGGGGCAAGTGGTGCTGCTCGACCTGACCATGCCGGAGATGGATGGCTACCAGGTGTTGAGCGCATTGCGCGCCGAGGGCTTGAAGGCGCAAGTCATCGTGATTTCCGGTGACGTCCAGGACGAGGCGGTGCGCCGCGTGCTTGAGCTGGGCGCGCTGGCGTTCCTGAAAAAGCCTTTCGACGAAAACGAACTGCGCCAGACCCTCACCCGGGTGGGGCTACTGACCCGATCCGGCCAGGTGCCGTTGCAGAATCGTTCGGCCACGAACACGGCCATCGGTTTTCACGATGTGTTCCGCGAGACGGTCAACGTGGCCATAGGCCGGGCCGCAGCCCTGATCGCCAAGGTATTGGGGGTCTTTGTGCAGTTGCCGGTGCCGAACGTGAACATCCTCGAGGTCGGGGAACTGCATATGGCGCTCAACGACGTCGGCAGCGCCCAGCAACTCACGGCCATCTGCCAAGGTTTCATCGGCAGCGGCATCGCCGGTGAGGCCCTGCTGATATTCCATGACTCGGAAATCGCCGACATCGCGCAATTGATGCAGCGCGAGAGCGCCGATTATTCGGACCTGGAAATGTTGCTGGACCTTTCCAGCGTCTTGATCGGCGCGTGTCTCAGCAGCATTGCCGAACAGATCGATGTGGTGTTTTCCCAGGGCCATCCGCAGATTCTCGGCCAGCACGCGGCCATCGAGGAACTGATCCAGGGCAACCGCATGCACTGGAAAAAGACCCTGGCAGTGGAAATCAGCTACAGCCTGGAAGGGCACGATATTCGCTTCGATCTGTTGCTGCTGTTCACGGAAGACTCCATCGAACGGTTGACCCACAAACTCGCCTATCTGATGAGCTGAGCCATGAACGATTCCATCGATCTGAACGAGTTTCACTGGTTGCTGGCCATCGTTCAGAGCATCGACGTCGGTGTCGTGGTGCTCGACCGAGAGTACCGTGTGCAGGTCTGGAACACCTTCATGGAGAACCGCTCGGGGGTGCAGCCCAAGGATGCCCACAATCAGCATTTTTTCAGCCTGTTCCCTGAAATCGATCGCCAATGGTTCAGCCGCAAGGTGGAAAGTGTCGCGACCCTGGGCACGCCAGCGTTCACGGTCTGGGAGCAGCGCCCGTACCTGATTCGGTTCAAGAGCTACCAGCCGATCACGGGCCAGGAAGCGTTCATGTACCAGAACACCACGCTGCTGCCGCTGCGCTCGCCTGACAACACCATCAAGCACATCTGCCTGGTGATCTATGACGTCACCGACGTCGCCACCAACCGGCATCAGCTCCAGGCCGCCAACGCGCAGCTGCAGCTACTCTCCAGCACCGATCGGCTGACGGGGCTCTACAACCGCGGTCATTGGGAAAGCGACCTGAAAGCCGCCTACGCCCGGCACCAGCGCTACGGCCATGCGTTGAGCCTGGTGATGCTCGATATCGATCACTTCAAGCGGGTCAACGACACCTACGGTCACCAGGCCGGCGACAAGGTCATCGAGCAAGTCGCCAGGCTGTTGCGCGAACATGCGCGCGACTCCGATGTGGTCGGGCGATATGGCGGTGAAGAGTTTGGCGTGGTGCTTTCGGATACCGACAGCAGCGGCGCACACGCGTTCGCCGAACGCATGCGGCACTCAGTGGAGGCGCTGGAGGTGCTGTACAACGACCAAACCATCCGTTTCACCATCAGCCTGGGCGTGGCCGACCTGAGCCAGCCCTCGAACGACCACGCCGACCTGATCGCCAGGGCGGACCAGGCGCTGTATACGTCGAAGAAGACCGGACGCAATCGGGTGACGGTGCATGAATAGACATCCCACATTTTTTCCGGATGATCGTGACACTTGATGCCAACCACACATCCCCTGTGGGAGCGAGCTTGAACCCACAGGGGATGTGTACGGCGTTCACTTACCCACTAGGGTTGGGGGAGTCGCGCCATATTTACCCAGCAGTTTGAGCGTCACCCCATTTGTCCAGCCGAAGCCGTCCTGCAGTTCATATTCACCGCCTCCCCCGCCGTCACCGCGCCCGGACAGATCGTATTTCTCCACCAGCTTGTTTTCCTTGCGGTAAAGGTTCTCGACCTGCTGCAAGAAACGGCTGCCAATTTGCTGCGCCAGGGCGGTTTGCTGGTATCGGTCCAGCCCCTCCACCGCGACCCATTGCAACGGTGCCCAGCCATTGGGTTCGTCCCACTGCTGGCCATTACTGACCTGGGTGGTGGCGATGCCGCCGGGGCGCAACAGGCCGTCACGTACCGCATCGGCGGTGCGATTGGCATGCTCGACAGACGCCAGCCCCGTATACAGCGGGAAAAGCGTCGCGGCCGTGAGCGGCTGGCGTGGCTGGTTGCGTTGCCAGTCGTAGTCCACGTAGAAACCTTTGTCGGCATTCCACAAATGCTTCTCGATGGCACGCTGACGCAGCTCGGCGCGCCGGCCGTAAGCCTGGACACAGGGGATGTTCTGCACCGTCTCGCAAGCTTTGGCGATGGTGTTTTCGAGATGATAAATCAGGCTATTGAGGTCCACGGGCACGATGGCCGTGGTGCGTATGCTCGCCAGGTTCTGGCCGTCGTCCAACCAGCGCGAGCTGAAGTCCCAACCGCTTTCAGCGCCGGCGCGCAGGTCACGCCAGACCTCTTCCTTGGGCCGGTCCGGCGCTCGCTCGGCGGTGCTGACATCTTGCAACCAGGACTCCTGTCGAGGCGTCGGGCTGGCATCCCAATAGCGGTTGAGCACACTGCCATCGGCGAGTTTGACCACGTGTCGCGCGGCCGAACCGGGTTTGAGGGACTGGGCGCCCTCCATCCAATAGGCATACTCCTTCTGCAACTGCGGCAGGTATCGTCCATAGGCCTGGTCACCTTCGATACGCGCCTGCAACTCCACCATGTAAGCGAAGAATGGAGGCTGCGACCGGCTCAAGTAGTAGGTGCGATTGCCGTTGGGAATGTGGCCGTAGGTGTCGATCATGTAGGCAAAGTTGTCGGTCATCTGCCGGACCTGGGCCTCATCACCGCTCTGCTCAAGTCCCAACATAGTGAAATACGAATCCCAGTAATACATCTCGCGAAAGCGTCCGCCGGGCACCACATAGGGCTGCGGCAGGGGCAACAAACTGCTGTAGGCCGGCACCTGGCGGTAGGATCGACTCAGTACCGGCCAAAGGCTGTCGATATGTTCCTTGATCGGAGCGCCGGGCTTGGGAGCCGGGCTTTCGACTTCGCCGGATTCGATGAAGTTGTCTTTCACAAAAGCCTTGATATCGAAACCATCACGGTTGCGTCGGTCCAGGTAATCGGCGCGGATCTGCGCCGGATCACGGTTGGGCAGTGCGTCCACGAAATGCTTCTGGTCGGTGAACACCTGCTCGCGTTGCACCGCTTCAAAGAGTTCGGGGTAGGTTTGGTCGGGAGGGAGATTGGCCCGTCCTTGAGCGTCTGCATAGCTCCATGTCGCGGGCGGCTGGCTTGAACACGCTACGCACAGCAGCGCGGCAAAGGAAAGGCTGGTGAAGTACAGAGGTCGCATCGGCTGCTCCATCATGTTGTCGTTCCTGACAAACGAGTGACATGACCGGATAGACCTGGGTTCAGTAAAAAATCTTCGATAGCCTCACTCGAATTGACTCAACTCATTCCATTGTCCGTTGAAGACACTGCCATCCTGCACCGAGGCCAAGGGAATACCGACCACATAGTTGATGTGGATGGCCTGGATGATTTCTTTCGTTGTCGCGCCGTTGCCCTGCGCCGCATCGAACATCGGATTGGCAACATTCGCCGAATCCACCCGCAATATCGCCAGGTTCTCGTACTGACCACTGACGATATGCTTGGCGTAAGTACTGTACTGACTCTTGAGATGCTTCTCAGGGAACAGGTATACGCGGTGACGGGTGACTTCCTGTTCGTCGTCGGCCACCAGCTCTTCATAGGCATAGGCCAGTTCGCTGAGAAAATGCTGGTGGTGAAACGACAGATCCAGCCTATCGATCTCTTGGACTGCTTTGCCGTAAAAGGAATTCTTCGCCCTATGGGCCTTGGCCTGTCGTTCGTCGACCAAGTCCTCGTCCAACGGTGCCGAGGCGCTGCGCAGCTTCTCGACGTACCTTGCCAGAATCTCTTTGAGGTCCGCGTCGGCCGCAACAACGCCTTTTTTTGCGGGAATGGGCGGATAGACACCGACCTGCTCGACATAGGGAATATCGTCTACGACGGCAAAATCCTTGTTGGAAAAAGCGATCTGCACCCTCGCCGTTGCCGCTCGCTCATTGAAAAGGATCGTGCGCGGTGAATAACCTGCCACCGCCAGTTCCTTGAGGAGCATCTTGAAGCGTGCAAGGCGATTGTGTTCGCGCATCTCAATCCGGTTCTTTTGAGTTGCGCCGAATGCCTGGGCCGTGGAAGCCTTTCGTTTGGCGGCGGGGGCCAGCCCGGCGGTGCTGATATTCGCCAGGTTAGCCTTGTTCGTCACATGGTAAAGAAATGACATGGTGCCTCCTTGGCGGTGTCGTGGACACGAAAATCACGTTGCCTCTACGAACCAGGCCCAGCACCCGAGCGCTGGCTGGGCGAATCAACCGGCCCCGGGTCCGGCAGGTTGATCCTAAGTACAGTAGCCCCAGTCCTTCCAAAAGCAACCCGTCGGTTGTAGATCCAGCAAAGGCGACCCGCATTCGGTCATGACAGGCCCAAGCAGCCGTCCACCCTGTTAGTCACTGAAATGCACTCAATGCATCTGTGGGAAATCGGTCATTCCCACGCAGCGGTGGGAACGATCAAAACCAGCGGTTTGGCTTGTGTGGCGAGGGAGCTTGCTCCCGCTGGGTCGCGAAGCGGCCCCAGAACCTGCCAAATGCGGAGCATCAGACACACCGCACCCGCCGGTTCACGACTGCTTCGCAGCCGAGCGGGAGCAAGCTCCCTCGCCACAGGTCCATCGTTTTTCCTGAGTGAACCGCATGACCCGTGGGAGCGGGCTTGCTTCACAAGTTTCAACTGACCAGCATCAGAACCAGGTTTCCATCTGGATGCCGTACTGCCAGACACCGCCGGCGTTGAAGTCAGTCTTGCCGAAGGAGTCCGTGGTGCTGTACCTGTCCAGGTCCGACGACCAGTTCATGACGCTGGCGAACAGGCGCAGCTCAGGACGCGTGAGCAGATCGCCCAGGTCGGGCTTGAAGGTCGGGGCGACCGTGAATTTCCAGAAGTTGCCGTCAACCGCATTGCGTTGCAGGTAGCCCTTGGGGTCCAGCTTCATGGTTTGCCAGCTCATCTCGTAGGCCATCTCGAAATTGCTGTTGATTTCATTGGCCAACCGCACGTTCAGGGTCATCCAACGGTAATCGTCGCCTTTGACGTAGCGGTCCTTGCTTTGCTCAGCCAGCAGGCTCGGGCCAATGCGCCAGTCGGACGCCAAGGGCGTTTCGCCGTACAGCGCCAGGCGCACCGCGCGGGCGTCGTCGATCAGCTCGCCATCCGAGCCAACGTTCTTGACCTCAGCCCCCAACCCCTGCCCATAGAGCAGCGCCGTCTTGAAGAAGCCTTCGCGGCCGAAAAAGTTTTTCTGGTGATTGGCGATCATGCTGTGCAAGCCGGAATCGGCCGGCGTCAGCCCCGCTTCGTTGGTGCGGGTAGCAAAGTCGTTTTTCTTCGAGCCGATGGCGTTGAACATCCACTGCCACTGCCCACCGTCGAAAAACTGGTTGGACGTCAGGATGTAGCTTTCCACATCGGCATTGACGCCGCCCTCACTGAAATCGCCGTAGTTGCGACCGATCAATGAGTAGTTCGAGCGCCAGTTCTTGTTCATCTGTATATCGTAGATACCGCCACCGGTGCCGGCCAGATAGATAACGTCGGAGTCCAGCCAGTGGATGTCGAAATTATCCCTGTCGAAGCGCTTGCCGGCCCACAGGGTGGAGTTTTCGAACATCGAGTTGCCCTTGAATGCCGCGAGGTGATCGAGTTCGGTAAACACCTGGCGCACGTTCAGGTTGCTTTCATCGGCGGTCCAGTCGTTGGAGCTCTCCACACCATCGGCGATGGAAACCGTGAACTTGGAGTGGGTGCCGTTCTGCGCATACTGCTCTTTCGACAGGTCGATGCGCATGTAGGTGTCGTCTTCGTTGCCGAGTCGCCCGACAGCGCCACCCACAGAACCGGCCGGAGTGGTGTACGGACCGCCACGACCACCGCCCAATCCATCATTGATCAGCAGCCCGGAGCGGGCGTAGCCCTTGAAGCTGAAGCCGTCGGTAAGGTGTGCGCCACTGCCCTGTTTCTGCGTGCTTTGCTGGCTGGCTTCGAGTTTTGCCAGGCGAGCGTCGAGCGTGGGGACCGTAGCGGCGGATGCCACCGGTTGCACGGCGGGCGTGGCGAGTTTGAGTTGCTGCAACTCCCTGGCGAGTGCCTGGGTTTGCTGTTCGGCGGCGGCGGCGCGTTTTTCCGCTGCGCTGGCACGGGCCTCGAAAGCGGCCATGCGCTCTTCCAGAGTCGCGGCCTGAGACGTGGTCGCCGCGGCGCCGAGCACGCCTGCGAGTAGCCAGCTTGATGCTTTCTGCATGTGGATTTTCCCTGTTTTGTTTTTATTGTTCTGTTGCCGCGACCGGCCTTTTTCGCCCAGGTTCTGAATTGTCAAACCAAAGGAAAAAAAGGATGCCTCATCGCAAATACACTGCTACATTTGGCGATGTTAACGTTAACTTCTCTAAAAACAAAAATAAAGAGGGCTTTATGAAACAGCTCAAATCGATCCTTCCAGCGGCACTGCTCGGCCTGTGCGTCGGGTTTCCATCCCTCTGCACAGCCGCCAGCCTGACGATTTCCTGCGGTGCCGTGGGTGCTGAATTGCAACTGTGCAAGGAGGCCGTCGAGGCGTGGTCGAAGCAGACCGGCAACAGCGTCGAAGTGGTTTCCACGCCTAACTCGGCGACCGAGCGGTTGTCGTTCTACCAACAGATCCTCAGTGCGCAATCCAGCGACATCGACATCATCCAGATCGACATGGTGTGGCCGGGAATGTTGGCCAAGCACTTGATGGACCTGCGCGAAGTGCTTCCTGCCAACGCGACCCAGGGTTACTTCCAGGCCCAGGTGGACAACGCCACGGTGAACGGGCGCCTGGTGACCATGCCGTGGTTCACGGACTCGGGGCTGCTGTATTACCGCAAGGACCTGCTCGAGAAGTACAACAAGCCCGTGCCCCAGACCTGGGAAGAAATGACCACGACTGCCAGGGCTGTCCAACAGGCCGAACGCGCTGCCGGGAACGCCAATGCCTGGGGTTATGTATTCCAAGGGCGCGCCTACGAAGGCCTGACGTGTAACGCACTGGAGTGGATCAGCAGCCAGCCGCAAGGCGGGCTGGTCAATCAGCAAGGCGACATCGTGGTCAACAGCCAGGCCTCAAGGGCCGCATTGACCCTGGCCAAAAGCTGGGTGGGAGACATCTCCCCGCGTGGCGTACTCAATTACACCGAGGAAGAAGGACGCGGCGTCTTCCAGTCGGGCAATGCGTTGTTCATGCGTAACTGGCCTTATGTCTGGGCCCTGGTGCAAAGCCAGGACAGCGTCGTGAAGGACAAGGTCGGCGTCGCTCCCCTGCCCCGCGGCGGCGAGACGGGCACCCATGCGTCCACCCTCGGCGGCTGGGGCCTGGCGGTGTCGCGCTACAGCGCCAACCCCAAGCTCGCCGCAGAACTGGTGAGCTACCTGAGCAGCGCCCAACAACAGAAACACCGCGCCCTGGTGGGTGCCTACAACCCGGTGATCGAGTCGCTGTACCAAGATCCCGAGTTGCTCGCGGCCATGCCGTACTACAGCCAACTGCGCAGCATCCTCAATGATGGGGTCATGCGCCCTGCTTCAATCACCGCCGACCGCTATCCACGGGTCTCCAATGCTTTCTTCGATCAAGTGCACGGCGTGCTGGCGGACGAACGGCCGGTCGATCAGGCGCTGGCCGAACTGGAAAGCGAACTCACGCGCATCAAACGCCGGAACTGGTAAGCCACAAGGAAGGAAATCACCATGTCTGTCTCCACTACACTCGCCCCCGGCGACGACGAGTACCTGCTCAATCGGGAAACGCCGGTACAACGCCGTCGCGTTCGCGCCGCCTGGCTGTTCCTGAGCCCGATGTTGCTATGCCTGGCCCTGGTGGCGGCCTGGCCGCTGCTGCGCACATTCTGGTTCAGCCTGACCGACGCCAGCCTGGCCGACACGGGCGATGCAACCTTTGTCGGCTTGAGCAATTATCTGTTTCACAGCAGCGCGGGCTGGTCCGGCATCCTGGTCGATCCGCAGTGGTGGAACGCGGTGCGCAACACCCTGCATTTCACCGTGGTGTCAGTGGGATTGGAAATCGTACTGGGGCTGATGGTGGCGTTGCTGCTGAACGTCAAGTTCACTGGACGCGCGCTGGTGCGGGCGTTGATCCTGATCCCCTGGGCAATCCCGACCATCGTCTCGGCGAAAATCTGGTCATGGATGCTCAACGACCAGTTCGGCATCATCAATCACCTGATGCTCGGCCTCGGCCTGATCGATGCGCCACTGGCCTGGACAGCCGACGCGGACCTGTCGATGTGGGCCGTGATCATCGTCGACGTCTGGAAGACCGTGCCTTTCGTCACGCTGCTGATGCTGGCGGCCTTGCAGATGTTGCCCAGCGACTGCTACGAAGCCGCCAGGGTCGATGGCATTCACCCGGTGAAAGTGTTCTGGTGGGTCACCCTGCCGCTGCTGATGCCGGCATTGCTGGTGGCGGCGATCTTTCGCATCCTCGATTCCTTGCGGGTGTTCGATGTCATCTATGTGCTGACCTCGAACTCATCGAGCACCATGAGCATGTCGGTCTATGCCCGTCAGCACCTGGTGGAATTCCAGGACGTCGGTTACGGCAGCGCCGCTTCGACCTTGCTGTTTCTGGTCGTGGCGGTAATCGCCATGGCGTACCTGTACCTCGGACGCCGTCAGCTGGAGGTTCGTTCATGAGCCCGCGCCTGCTGAAAAAAGCCCTGCTGCGCGCCGGGTTCTGGTGCCTGATCGGGATCTTGCTGCTGTACGCGGTCTTTCCGTTCTACTACGCCATCGTGACGTCGCTGAAGCCGTCCAGCGCCTTGTTCCAGGTGAGCTACTGGATCGATAACCCCGACTTCTCCAACTATGCCGCCGTGCTGGGCCAGGCCTCGTTCCTGCGGGCCATCGGCAACTCGCTGGTGGTTGCGCTGTGCGTGGTCGCGCTGGCGTTGCTCCTCAGCCTGACCGCCGCCTATGCCCTGGGCCGGGTGAAGTTTCGCGGACGCGGCGTGGTGTTGATGATGGTCCTGGGCGTCTCGATGTTTCCACAAGTCGCGGTGCTGTCGGGATTGTTCGAAGTGATACGTGCCCTGGGCCTGTACAACACGTCCTGGGCGTTGATCCTGAGCTACACGATCTTCACTTTGCCCTTCACCGTCTGGGTGCTGACCACCTTTATGGGACAACTGCCTCATGAGCTGGAAGAGGCCGCGATCATGGACGGTGCGTCACCCTGGGTCACGCTGACCCGCGTGCTGTTGCCGTTGCTCTGGCCGGCACTGGTCACCACGGGGCTTCTGGCCTTCATCGCCGCCTGGAACGAATTCCTGTTTGCCCTGACCTTCACCCTGACCGACTCGCAACGCACGGTCCCGGTCGCCATCGCGCTGATTTCCGGCGGCAGCCCTCATGAATTGCCTTGGGGCTTGTTGATGGCGGCGTCGGTGCTGGTCACGGTCCCATTGGTGATTCTGGTGCTGATCTTCCAGCGCCGCATCGTTTCCGGCCTCACTGCCGGTGCGTTAAAGGGTTGAGGCCCAACACAGACAAGAAAGGAACAGCATCGTGATCAAGTTGAAGCTGGACAACGTGAACAAACAATTGGGCGGCGCACGCATTCTTCGCGACGTCAGCCTGGAAATCTCGGCGGGTGAATTCGTGGTTTTCGTCGGCCCTTCGGGCTGCGGAAAGTCGACCTTGCTGCGGCTGATCGCCGGACTGGATTCGATCTGTGACGGCGACCTGCTGATCGACGGACGCCGGGTCAATGACCTGGAACCGCGCGAGCGTGGCGTCGGCATGGTGTTCCAGTCCTATGCGCTGTACCCGCACATGAGCGTCTACGACAACATCAGCTTTGGCCTCAAACTGGCCAAGACCGAAAAGGCCAGCCTGCGCGAGCGAGTGCTGAAAACCGCGCAAATCCTGCAGTTGGATAAACTGCTGCAGCGCAAGCCACGGGAACTGTCGGGTGGACAGCGCCAGCGAGTGGCCATGGGCCGGGCCATGGCGCGGGAACCGGACATCCTGTTGTTCGACGAGCCACTGTCCAACCTCGACGCCTCTCTGCGCGTGCAGATGCGCAACGAAATCGCTCGGCTGCATGGGCGACTGGGCTCGACCATGATCTACGTGACCCACGACCAGGTTGAAGCGATGACCCTGGCCGACAAGATTGTCGTGCTCAATGGCGGCCGCATCGAGCAGGTCGGCTCGCCACGCGAACTCTATGAGCACCCGGCCAGCCGCTTTGTCGCCGGTTTCCTCGGTTCGCCCAAGATGAACTTTCTGCCGGCGCGCCTGCACTCCCCAGGTGAGACCAGCCAGATCGACAGCCCTTTATTGGGCATGACGCCCCTTCCCTTCGACAGCGCCCACCTGGCGGTGGGCAGTCCGCTGACCCTGGGGATTCGCCCGGAACACATGTCGCTCAAAGCGGCGCAAGGCAGCGCCGGGGTCGGCGTGGTCGGCGTGGTCGGGGTCGAATACCTGGGCAGCGAAACCTACGTGCACCTGGAGTCAGGCGAGGATGAACCCTTGATCTGTCGCTGCGAAGTCAACGCCGGATGGCGAGTGGGCGATCGGGTTGAACTGCAACTGGCGTTCGGCAGCGTGCATCTGTTCGACGCGGATGGCACGGCCTTGAGGCGCCATCCTGCTGTTATTGAAGTCCTCCCGGAGGACGTCCCGCAGCGCTCGCCAAAAGCAGGCGCCCTATGACTGTGTCTGTGAATGCCATGAACGCCCCCATGCCCTCCCCCCTTGAACATGCGCAGCAGGCGCTGAGTGAAGGTCAGTCTCGTCTCATCGGCGATTATCGACCGGCCTATCATCTGGCGCCTGTCGCAGGCTGGATGAACGACCCTAACGGGGTGGTGTTTTTCCGTGGCGAGTATCACGTGTTCTACCAACACCACCCTTTCGATGCCAAATGGGGTCCGATGTATTGGGGGCACGCCAAGAGCACCGACCTGGTCCATTGGCAGCATCTGCCTCTCGCCCTGGCGCCAGGCGATGATTTCGACCGCCACGGCTGTTTTTCCGGTAGCGCGGTGGTGTGTGGCGACACCTTGGCGCTGATCTACACCGGGCACACCTGGCTGGGAGAAGTGGGCGACGAACGCTTTATCCGCCAGGTCCAGTGCCTGGCCACCAGTGACGACGGCATCCGGTTCGTCAAGCATGGCGCCGTCATCGAGAACGCGCCGCAAGAAACGATCATGCACTTTCGCGACCCCAAGGTCTGGCGGGAGGATGGCTATTGGTACCTGATTGCCGGCGCGCGCCTGGGCGACAAGCCGCTGTTGCCGCTGTACCGCTCCACCGACCTGCACACCTGGGACTTCCTCGACTACGTGTCCAGTGGCAATGAGGGCGATGGCTACATGTGGGAATGCCCGGACCTGTTTCGCCTCAACGGCTGTGACGTGCTGCTTTACTCCCCCCAGGGGATGAAACCCGAAGGTTACGAACGCCTCAACAAGTACCAGACCGGTTATCGCATTGGCCGGCTCGACAGCGAATGGCACTTCACCGGCGGGCCGTTCATCGAACTGGATAACGGTCACGATTTCTATGCCGCGCAAACGTTGGAGACCGCCGATGGTCGGCGCCTGGTGTGGGCTTGGCTGGACATGTGGGAAAGCCCGATGCCGAGCCAGGCCCATCACTGGTGCGGCATGCTCGGTTTGCCCCGCGAGCTTGAACTGCAGGGCGATCGCCTTGGCGTGTTTCCGGCACGGGAACTGACCGCGCTGCGCCAGGCGCCGCTGCCGAGCGTCGCGCCGTGGGGCGAGTCGGGCAGCCGATGGGTGCCGCAAGTGAAGGGCGACAGGCTCGAAATCCATGTGCATCTGGATCTGCTCGACTGCACCGAAGGCCACCTGGGCATCGCCTTGCGCTGCAGCACCGATGAGCAGGAACAAACCCTGCTTTATTACGACGCGTCACTGCAACGCCTGGTGCTCGATCGCAGCCGCTCGGGTGCGCAAGTGAGCGGTCAGCGCAGCGTGTCGATCGTGCCTTCGCAAACACAGCTGCACCTGCGGGTATTTCTCGATCGCTCGTCCATCGAGGTGTTCGAGGAAAACGGCCGCTTCAGCTTCAGCAGCCGCCTCTATCCGCGGCCCGACAGCCTCGGGGTGAAACTATTGGCGAACGGGACTGGCGGGCGCGTCGCCATTCCCAAGGCGTGGCCGCTGGACTCGGGTTGGCTGTGAGGACCGTCATTCGAGTCGCGAGAAGCCCAGGGCCTGTGTCATGATTCCGCGTCAACCTGACTGGCCGCACTTCGCATGACTTCCGTGAAAGACGTTGCACAGCTGGCCGGCGTATCCCTGATGACGGTTTCGCGCGCGCTCAACACGCCGGAAAAACTGAGCCCCGAAACCCTTCAGCGGGTACGTCGCGCCATTGAGGAACTGCAATTCGTACCGAGCCTGTCGGCGCGCAGGATGCGCGGCGACAACCTGCAGGCGCGCACCATCGGTGTGTTCGCACTGGACACCGCGACCACGCCGTTTGCCGTCGAGTTGCTGCTGTCCATCGAACAGACCGCGCAGCAGGCAGGCTGGAACGTCTTCATCCTTAACCTGTTGAGCAACCCGCCCACCGATCAGAACATCGACCTGATGCTATCGCACCGCCCCGACGGGTTGATCTTCAGTGCCATGGGATTGCGCCAGGTGAGCATTCCCGAACGACTCAAGAGCAAACCGCTGGTGCTCGCCAATTGCCTGGCCGATGACAGCCACTTGGTCAGTTATGTGCCGGATGATGAAGCCGGGCAGCATCGAGCCATGCAGCATGCGTTGAGCCAAGGCTATCGACGCCCGCTGTGTATCAATTTGCCGAGGAAGAGTCTTGCCTGGGGCCTGCGTCAACAAGGCCTGAAACGCGCCTGTCAGGCCGTCGGGCTGGCACCTGAAGCACTCCTGCAGTACGACCTTTCCGATCACGACGCCTATGATGAAACCGCCGCCATTCTCGACCGGCATATCGTTGACGGCCGTCCGCAATTCGACATCCTGGTCTGCGGCAACGACCGCATTGCCTTTTGCGCCTATCAGTTGTTGCTGGGGCGCGGCCTGAAAATTCCCGACGATGTCGCAGTGCTCGGCTATGACAACATGATCGGCATCGCCGAACTGTTCATGCCGCCACTGACCACGGTACAACTGCCGTACTACGAGATCGGACGCCAGGCGGCCCGGCACCTGATCGAGAACCTCGAGGTATCGGGCGCCCAGCCGGTGGATTGCCCCCTGGTGGTCAGGGCGTCGCTATAAGACCGCCACGGGTGCACCGCTTTTCTTAAGTGAACAGCATTTTGATCACTAAGGCTGCTTCGCGGGCGACGACGGCAGCGCCGCAATGATCCGGGCGCGGCACACCTCGAGGATTTCATCGGCCAGCGCGGAATCGTCCGGGCAGGCCCGTGACAACACGATCGCACCGACGGCATGCGCCAACATGTCGAGCATTTTTGCCCTGATCGCTTCCTGCGGCGCGTCTTGCCCGGCCTCATACCGGCTTTCAAGCGCGGCCAGCATGTCTTCGATGCCGTTGGCAAAGGTAGCCTTCAGCTCGGGCGATTGACGGGCAGCGTCGCCACACAGTGCCGCCATGGTGCAACCGCTACCCCGGCCGTCACGGTGGTCCCTGGACACGTAAAGATCGACGAAACCAGCTACGTCGATGCCTGCATTGTCGGTCAGCGACTGCGCAAGGCTATTCGCCGCCGCTTCGGCCATCAGGTCGGCCTTGGAGCCGAAATGCTTGTAGAACCCGCCATGGGTGAAGCCGGCGGCCGCCATCAGGTCCGCCACACCCACGCCGTCAAAGCCTCGCTCGCGAAACAAGACAGAGGCCGTCTCGACGATGTGCTCCCGATTTGCCTGGGCCTGGGCCTTGGTCACCCTCATTTTTCACTCCCTCGTGCTGCTCGAAATTCATGCCCACATCATACATAGATGTCGAGCATAATCAAATTCGTTGACAGCTTAGATTTCGATCATCATCCTAATGAAAAGCGCGCTCACCTCGCCAGGCTGCACGCGCTCCCTTTATCCAAACCTACGGAAACAAGACGTCATGACTGACCAGATCCTGTTCACACCCTACACGTTGGGTGATCTCACGCTTTCCAACCGAGTGGTCCTGGCGCCGCTGACACGTAACCGTGCGGGGCAAGGTTTTGTGCCGAGCGAGTTCGCTGCCACTTACTACAGCCAGAGAGCGTCGGCAGGCCTGTTGATCTCCGAGGCGTCGCAGATCTCCCAGCAAGGCCAGGGCTATCAGGACACCCCCGGGATCTACACCCAGGCCCAGATCGACGGCTGGCGCACGGTCACCGCTGCCGTGCATGCCAAAGGCGGGCGGATTTTCCTGCAACTGTGGCATGTCGGCCGCGTTTCCCACGTCGACCTGCAAGCGAACGGTGCGGCGCCAGTGGCCCCCTCCGCTCTGCGTCCGGCGACCAAGGTATTCGTCAACAACCGTTTCGAAGACGTTTCCGAACCGCGAGCGCTGGACATCAGCGAGTTGCCCGGGATCGTCAACGATTTTCGCCAGGCGGCGGCGAACGCCATCGCCGCGGGATTTGACGGCGTAGAGATCCACGGTGCGAACGGCTACCTGTTGGACCAGTTCATCAAGGACGGCGCCAACATGCGCACCGATGCCTACGGCGGCTCGATTGAAAATCGTGCTCGCCTGCTGCTGGAAGTGACGGCGGCAGTGGTGGACGAAGTCGGCGCCAACCGCACCGGCCTGCGCATCTCGCCGGTCTCGCCGGCCAATGGTGTGTCCAGCAGCGCGCCACAGGCCCAGTTCGACTACCTGATCGACCAGCTCAACACCCTCGACATCGTGTACCTGCATGTGGTCGAAGGCGCGACCGGTGGGCCGCGCGACGTTGCGCCCTTCGACTTTGGTGCCTTGCGCCAGCGCTTCAAAAACACCTACATCGCCAACAACGGCTACGACCTGGACCTGGCGACCTCACGACTCATCGAAGACAAGGCTGACCTGATCGCCTTCGGCCGGCCGTTCATCGGCAATCCGGACCTGGTGGAGCGGCTCAGGACCGGCTCGCCTTTGTCGGCGTTCAATCCCGCTACCCTCTACGGTGGTGGTGCGACGGGCTACATCGACTATCCAACGCTCGCTGAATCCAGCGCGCAGTAACACTGGCCAGACCCGACTGCGCGCCTGAATAACAGCGCGCGACTCGCTCATCGATACCTTGAAGAAGAGAATCTCCATGGACACTCGCACAACTGTTCTCATCACTGGCGCCTCCACCGGTATTGGCGCTGTCTATGCCCAACGCTTTGCGCAACGTGGACACGATCTCGTCCTGGTGGCCCGCGACAGCGCGCGCCTGGAAGCGCTGGCCGCCAAGCTGCGCAGCGAGCACAACGTTGCCGTCGATATTCTCCAGGCCGACCTGACCCAGCTCGGCGACCTGACAACCGTCGAAGCCCGGCTGCGCGACGACGCCAACATCGGCATCCTGGTCAATAACGCCGGCGCCGCCCAATCCGGGACCTTCATCGAACAGTCGACCGACAGTGTCGCGCACCTGGTGTCGCTCAATACCACCGCGCTGGTCCGGCTGGCCAGCGCCATCGCCCCACGCCTGGTGGAAGCGGGTGACGGCGCGATCATCAACATCGGCTCCGTCGTTGGCCTGGCACCGGAGTTCGGTATGTCGGTCTACGGCGCGACCAAGGCGTTCGTGCTGTTTCTCTCCCAGGGACTCAGCCTGGAACTCTCTCCGAAAGGCGTCTACGTACAAGCCGTCCTGCCAGCGGCCACCCGCACTGAGATCTGGGAACGCGCGGGCATCGATATCAACACCCTGAATGAAATCATGGAAGTCGGTGACCTGGTCGATGCCGCGCTGGTCGGTTTTGATCGTCGCGAGCCGGTGACCATCCCGCCCTTGCATGAAGAAGCACGCTGGGATGCCTTGCAGGCCGCACGTCAAGGCCTGCTCGGGCAAATCCGGCAGTCCCATGTCGCCGAACGCTATCAAGACCCGGCGTGATCATCGTTTAGCAGGTGCCGGCGCGAAGGACAGCGCCGGTATTTCCGGATGCCGGGCCAAGTGATCACTGCACTGCATCCCTTATGAGAGCAAAGCACCATGAAGGCATTTTTAATCGACCGCTACGGCAAGCACAGTGGTCGTATCGGCGAGCTACCGACCCCTGACGTGGGTGACCACGACGTTCTGGTCCGCGTGCAGGCTGCCAGCGTCAATTTGCTGGATTCAAAGATCAGCAAAGGCGAATTCAAGCTGATCCTGCCCTACTCCTTTCCCTTGGCATTGGGTCATGACTTGGCCGGGGTCGTGGTCCGCGTGGGATCCCGTGTCGAGCAATTCAAGCCGGGCGATGAAGTCTATGCCCGCGCCCCGGACGGGCACATCGGCACCTTCGCCGAGCAGATTTCAGTGAACGAAAATGCCCTGGCCGTGAAACCGGCAAACATCAGCATGGAAGAAGCCGCCGCCCTGCCCTTGGTCGCCCTGACCGCCTGGCAGGTACTGGTTGAAACCGCCCGGCTGAAGAAAGGCCAAAAGGTCTTCATCCAGGCCGGTTCAGGTGGCGTCGGCACCCTCGCCATCCAGCTTGCCAAGCACCTCGGCGCCTTCGTTGCGACCAGCACCAGCACCCCCAATGTGCCGTGGGTCAAAGCCCTGGGCGCAGACGTTGTCATCGATTACAAGCAGCAGGATTTCGCCAGCGTCCTGCAGGACTATGACATCGTGTTGAACAGCCTGGGCGCCGATGAGCTGGAGAAATCGCTGAAGATCCTGAAACCAGGCGGCCAACTCATTTCCATCTCCGGCCCCCCCACCCCACAGTTCGCCCAGGCCCAGGGACTTTCCTGGGTGCTGAGACTGATCATGGGCCTGTTGAGCAGCGGTATACGCCGCAAGGCCCACCGAAAGGGAGTGAGCTACGCCTTCGTGTACATGCGTGCCAATGGTCCTCAGCTGCGGGAGATCACCACCCTCGTCGAGTCCGGCAGCATCAAGCCGGTGCTTGATCGATCCTTCCCCTTCGACGCGACAGCCGATGCCCTGAGCTATGTCGAACAAGGACGATCGAAGGGTAAGGTCGTCATCAAGATCCACTCGGGAATGGCCGATGAGTGAAAGCGTATCGGCGCCGCAGAGTCTGGCGCACATTGATGCTTGAGCAATGAGGAGCGTCAGGCCAGTACCACCTGAAGCAAAAGCGCTGATTTGACCTGTGGGAATCGGTTGACTACCTTGAAACTCACCCATCTCGTTCGACAAGGAGTGTCGACATGTGCGCAGCTGCTCGCGCGTTTTTAACCCTGCCCCTGGCATTCCATACGGTAGCTGCCCAGTCGCCGCATGATCCGCTGAAGCCCCGCATCAACCCCAACTACAACATCCTCAAGGACGCGCACCAGGAACTCAATGCGGCGGCTGGTTGCCATTCGCTCTCGCGTTGAGTCGCCCTCGTCCATAACACTGCCGATGCCCGCGACAGGCTCAATGAAAGCCGCCGGCCGGCATCACGAGCCCTGCTGTTTTCTCTTTCCCGGCATGGAATGCCGCGCCGGCTACCGGCTCCAACACAAGGAAGTCACGTCATGAAGACACGTTTGAAAAGAATCACGCCTTTGCTCGTCCTCCCGTTGTTCTGGCAAACGACAGCGGCCAATGCCGAGTCGTGCGAAGAGACGCTGAAACGGGTGGAAGGTTTGTATAACAACACCGTCGACAGTTGCCGGCAGGACCCGGCCTCGGATTGTTCGGGGTTGCTGATCAGGGGCACCCACCGCGCCAACCCGGCGAAGGGCGAAAAATGGGATGTCTGGAACCCGAGCCCGAAAGCGAAGGAACTGGGTACCTTTGCCGCCTCCTGGATGCGGGTCGATGGCATCAGCTATGAAGATCCTGGCATGAGCACCCAGAACGGCTACATCATCACGCCGATCGACCAGGTACGCGAACCGGAAACCCCGGTGCACATCTACTGCGCATTTCCGAACGATGCCTGGACCGACTTTCGCAATGACCGAGGCTGCGGCAACAACAAAAACACCGCGCAGACAGAGGCTGTCTGCCAGGCCATGGCGCCGCCTATCCTCAACGCCAATGCCTGGGTCGCGCATTTCACCCGGTTCAACAACGACAGGAAGCAAGACCAGTTGCAATGTGGATTCAATATGCGCAACCCCATGAGCAGCCGGGAACGGGTCGACGCGTTTCGAAACTTCATGGGCGCCCGGCAAGTCATCAATACCCGCGAATTTCAAACCCAGACCGAACTGCGCCTGGGTAACCCGAAAGACGATGCATTGCCGATCCTGGCGTTTTTCTACAGCGATCAACGGGGCTTGAACGATGCCCTGGCCAACCAACGGGACTACAAAGACAAGACCGGCAAGGATCGCAACATCATCAAGATCGACTTCCCCAGGACGCCGGGCAGCAAGGCCACGTTCTCCTGCACCCGAACCACGCCGCCCACGCAACAATTCTGTGAACGCTACATCGAATCCAGTACTTGGGTACGCCGCCCTGATCCGAAGCTTGGGCCCGATACCTGGTCGCTCCAGGTCGTGCCCACGGCCTGCGGCCGTGCGATCAAGGATGACCAGACCGACAGGATGTTTGCCGAGCTGTACAACAAGCACAAAGACGACGGGCAATGGCGGCAATACAGCGTCTACGGCGGATCCATCCGCCGGCAACTAGTGTGTCATCTGGCGGCCACCTTCGATGGCAAACCCGTCAGGAACAAGCCCGAGTGGAACCTTGAGCCGGCACGTCCTTACGTCGACCAGGCCAGGGCTGTCGCACAGTATTGCAATCCTTACTGAGGCTTAGGCGGCAAACGAGATCTGCCGATACCCCAGGTAGCGGCGGATCATCGTGCCAGGGCGTTGGCCAGGTCTCGCTTAGAGACTTTCGACCGTCACTATTTCAAAGGGCAACAAGTGCACCTGAGTGCCACCGCCCGACCCGCCCTGAAGATGTTCGACCATCGCCTCGATCATGGCCAGTTCAAGCAGCAATTGGGCGACTTGATGAGGAGATTCGTGCTCCAGGAACAGAATCTCCGGCTCGCCTTTCAAACAGCTTGAATCCGTCGCCGCGAGACGGATGGCCTTGGCCATTTCTTGATAGAACGTTGATACCTGCAGCAAGACGAACGCCAGGCGCCATTGATGGATGCCATCGTCGCCAATAATGACGAAATGGCCATCGGTGCTGCCATGGCCCTGCTGCAATCAGGCAAGGCCAAGGGCGAAATTTCGGTGGTGGGTTTGGACGGGTGAGCCGCGCGCCTCGACAGTCCCCCTTACACAATTTCACACACCCCCTACAAAGCTTCACCCCTGCCATTGACCCCGGTCCGTAGCATTGACGGGTTCATTATTGGGGAAGCACCATGTCCAAGATTCCTTTCATCACACTGGGCCTGCTGGTCGGCGCGCTGCTGCTCAGTGGCTGTGATAGCGCCTCGCCCCCAGACGCCTCCTCCCCGCTGGCAAGCGTGCGTATCGAAACCGTTCAGGCCCGACCACTGTCGATCAGCAACGAGCTAAGTGGCAGGATCGCCGCGCCGCGGGTAGCCGAAGTGCGGGCGCGGGTGGCTGGGGTCGTCTTGCAACAGGTGTTTCGTGAAGGCCGCGACGTCAAACAGGGCGAGCTGCTGTTTCGCATCGATCCGGCGCCATTCAAGGCCGACCTGGACAGTGCCGAGGCGGCGTTGCGCAAGGCCGAGGCCAATGCGTTCCAGGCCCGTTTGCAGGCACAACGTTACGCCCAGTTGATCGATGACAAAGCGATCAGTGGCCAGGATTACGACAACGCCCGGGCCAGCGTGCGCCAGACCGCCGCCGATGTCGCTGCCAGCAAGGCCGCGGTGGAACGGGCGAAACTGAACCTGGGGTACGCCACGGTGACCGCGCCTATTTCCGGACGTATCGGTCGCGCGCTGGTGACGGAAGGTGCCTTGGTCGGGCAGAACGAAAGCACGCCGTTGGCGTTGATCCAGCAACTGGACCCGATCCACGCCGACCTCACGCAATCGACCCGCGAACTCAACGACCTGCGCCGCGCCTTTCGCGCAGGGCTCTTGCAAGCGGTCGGCCAGGGCCAGGCCAAGGCCACGTTGATTCAGGACGATGGCAGCCCCTATCCGCTGCCCGGCAAATTGCTGTTCACCGACCTCAGCGTCGACCCGAGCACCGGCCAGATCACCCTGCGCAGCGAATTTCCCAACCCCGACCTGGACCTGCTGCCTGGCAGCTTCATTCGCGTGCGCCTGGAACAGGCGGTCAACAGCCAGGGCATCACTGTGCCGCAACGGGCCGTCCTGCGAGACAGCGCCGGGGTTGCCCAGGTGCTGATGCTGGACGCCGAACAGAAGGTCAGCCAGCAACCTGTGCAACTGGGCGCCGCGCAAAACGATCGCTGGGTCGTCACGCAAGGTTTGAAACCCGGCGACCGCATCGTCATCGAAGGCCTGCAACATGCCCGTCCCGGTGAGCAGGTCCAGGTCGATGACACCCCACTTCCCCTCGCCCAGGTTCACGGGCCACAGGCAGGACACTAAGCCATGCCGCAGTTCTTCATCGACCGTCCGGTGTTCGCCTGGGTGGTCGCGCTGTTCATCCTGTTGGCCGGTATCCTGGCCATCCCGCAACTGCCGGTGGCGCAATACCCGGTCGTGGCCCCGCCCCAAATCGAGATCTACACCGTCTACCCGGGTGCTTCGGCGCAAACCGTGGACGAAAGCGTGGTCAGCCTGATCGAGGAAGAACTCAACGGCGCCGACAACCTGCTGTATTTCGAGTCCCAGAGCAGCCTGGGTAGCGCCACCATCACCGCGACCTTCCAACCCGGCACCAACCCGGAACTGGCCCAGGTCGATGTGCAGAACCGCCTCAAGGCCGTGGAGTCACGCCTGCCGCAAGCGGTGACCCAGCAAGGCTTGCAAGTGGACAAAGTCTCCGCTGGTTTCCTGCTGCTGATCACCCTCACCTCCAGCGACGGCAAGCTCGACGACGTGGCTCTCAGCGACTACCTGGCGCGCAACGTGATGAACGAGATCAAGCGCCTGGACGGTGTCGGCAAGGCCCAGTTGTACGGGGCCGAACGGGCCATGCGGATCTGGATCGACCCGCAGAAACTGGTGGGCTTCAACCTGACTCCGGCCGACGTAAACGCAGCCATCGTGGCGCAGAACGCCCAGGTATCGGCCGGTAGCCTGGGCGATTTGCCGAGCCGCCACACCCAGGAAATCACCGCGACCATCGTCGTCAAAGGCCAGCTCAACACACCGCAAGAGTTCGCAGACATAGTGCTCAAGGCCAACCCCGATGGCTCGACGGTGCGCATCGCCGACGTGGCACGGGTAGAAATCGGCAGCCAGGAATACCAGTTTTCCACGCGCCTGAACGGCAAGCCGTCCACTGCCGTGGCCGTGCAACTGTCTCCGGGCGCCAACGCCTTGAACACCGCGACCCTGGTGCGCAACAAGATGGACGAGCTGTCGCACTACTTCCCGGCCGGCGTGGAATACAAGATTCCCTACGACACGTCGCCGTTCGTCAAGGTCTCGATCACCAAGGTGATCTACACCCTCGGCGAGGCGATGTTGCTGGTGTTCGCGGTGATGTTCCTGTTCCTGCAGAACATCCGCTACACCCTGATCCCGACATTGGTGGTGCCGGTGGCGCTGATGGGCACCTTCGCGACGATGCTCGCGCTGGGGTTCTCGATCAACGTGCTGACGATGTTCGGCATGGTGCTGGCCATCGGCATCCTGGTGGACGATGCGATCGTGGTGGTGGAGAACGTCGAGCGGATCATGGCCCGGGAAGGCTTGTCGCCCAAGGAGGCCACACGCAAGGCCATGGGGCAGATCACCGGGGCGATCATTGGCATCACCCTGGTGCTGGTGGCGGTGTTCATTCCGATGGCGTTCATGCACGGCTCGGTGGGGGTGATCTACCAGCAGTTCTCGTTGTCGATGGCGACATCGATTCTGTTCTCGGCTTTTCTCGCCCTGACCTTGACCCCGGCGCTTTGTGCAACCTTGCTCAAACCGCTCGCCCAAGGTGATCACCACGCCAAGACTGGATTCTTCGGCATGTTCAACCGTGGTTTCGACCGATTCGGCGAGCGCTATCAAGGTTGGGTGGCCTATGCGGTAAAACGCAGCGGCCGTTATCTGCTGATCTACGGCGTGTTGCTGGTGGGCATGGGCGTGCTGTTCAGCCGCCTGCCCTCCTCGTTCCTGCCGGTGGAAGACCAGGGCTACACCATCACCGACATCCAGCTGCCACCGGGTGCCAGCAAGAATCGTACGGTGCAGGTGGTCGAGCAGATCGAAGCCCACAACGCCGGCGAACCGGGGGTCGGTGACAGCACGATCATTCTCGGTTTCAGCTTTTCCGGCAGCGGCCAGAATGCGGCCCTGGCCTTCACCACCCTCAAGGACTGGTCGCAACGCGGCGCCGAGGATTCGGCGGCGTCGATTGCCGACCGCGCCAACCTGGCCCTGGGTCAAATCAAGGATGCCATGGCGTTCTCGGTGCTGCCGCCGCCGGTGGATGGCCTGGGCACTTCCAGCGGTTTCGAGTTCCGTTTGCAGGACCGTGGTGGCCTCGGCCATGCCACCTTGATGCAGGCCCGCAGCGAATTGCTCGCCGCCGCCGACAAAAGCCCGATGCTGATGAATGTGCGTGAAAGCGCCCTGGCGGAGGCGCCGCAGGTGCAATTGGAAGTCGACCGCAAGCAGGCCAATGCCCTGGGCATTTCCTTTGCCGACGTCGGCAGTGTGTTGTCCACGGCAGTGGGTTCGGCCTACATCAACGACTTCCCCAACCAGGGGCGGATGCAGCGGGTGGTAGTCCAGGCCGAGGGCGACCAGCGCAGCCAGGTCGAAGACTTGCTGAAGATTCATGTGCGCAACAACAGCGGAAAAATGGTCCCGTTGTCAGCCTTCGTCCAGGCCCGCTGGACCCAGGGGCCGGCGCAATTGACCCGCTATAACGGTTATCCGGCGGTGAGCATTTCCGGCGAACCGGCACCGGGCTACAGCACCGGACAAGCCATGGCCGAAATCGAACGGCTGGTGGCCCTGGGGCCGACGGGCCTGGGCCAGGAATGGACCGGGTTGTCCTTGCAGGAACGCCTGTCCGGCAGCCAGGCACCCATTCTGTTGGGCCTGTCGCTGCTGGTAGTGTTCCTGTGCCTGGCGGCGCTGTACGAGAGCTGGTCGATCCCGACCTCGGTGTTGCTGGTGGTGCCGCTGGGTGTGCTCGGCGCGGTATTGGCCGTGTCGTTGCGCGGCATGCCTAACGATGTGTTTTTCAAGATCGGGCTGATCACCATCATCGGCCTGTCGGCGAAAAACGCGATCCTGATCATCGAGTTCGCCAAGAGCCTGTACGACGAAGGTCACGACCTGATCGACGCCACGCTACAGGCTGCACGCCTGCGCCTGCGGCCGATCATCATGACCTCGCTGGCCTTCATCCTTGGGGTGGTCCCGCTGGCGATTGCCACGGGCGCCAGCTCGGCGAGCCAGCAGGCCATCGGTACCGGAGTGATCGGCGGGATGATCACCGCCACGCTGGCGGTGGTGTTCGTGCCGGTGTTTTTTGTGGTGGTGATGAAGCGTGTCAGGCGTGTTGAACCCAAGTGAGGCCAGGCCGGAGCACCGCTATCGCGAGCAAGCCCGCCCCCACAGGAGCCTGTGGGGCACATGAATTGTGTGCCTGTCGAAGATCCACTGTGGGAGCGAGCCTGCTCGCGAAGATGACAGCGGGCCCAGCCCTCAGTCCGCCTGCACCGTGACCTGGCGCTGTTCGCCCAAGCCCTGGATTCCCAGGCGCATGGTCTGGCCCGGCCGCAGGAACACCGGGTTGGGCTTGATGCCCAAGCCGACGCCGGGCGGCGTGCCGGTGGAGATCACATCCCCGGGTTGCAGGCTCATGCACCGGCTCAGGTAGGCAATCAGTTGCGGCACGCTGAAGATCAGCGTACGGGTATTGCCGTTCTGATAGCGGTGTCCGTCGACCTCCAGCCATAGGTCCAGCGTATGCGGGTCGGCGATTTCGTCCCGCGTCACCAGCCACGGCCCAAGGGGGCCGAAGGTGTCGAAGCCCTTGCCCTTGTCCCAGGTGCCGCCGCGCTCCAGTTGCCACTCGCGCTCGGACACATCGTTGATGACGCAGTAGCCGGCGACATGCTCCATGGCATTGGCTTCGTCGATGTAGCGTCCGCCTTTACCGATGACCACGCCCAACTCGACTTCCCAGTCGGTCTTGAGCGAGCCGCGCGGGATCTGGATGTCGTCGTTCGGCCCGCAGATGGCACTGGTCCATTTATTGAAGATGATCGGCTCTCTCGGCACCTCCATGTTCGACTCGGCCGCATGGTCGGCGTAGTTCAGGCCGATGCAGATGAATTTGCCGACCTGCCCGACACAGGCACCGATGCGCGGCTGGCCGGCCACGAGCGGCAGGCTGCGCGGGTCGAGGGTGGCGAGCGCTGCCAGGCTGTCCGGGCCGAGGGCCTGCCCGGCGATGTCCGGCACATGGGCCGAGAGGTCGCGGATCTGATTGTCGGCATCCAACAGCCCGGGTTTTTCCGAACCTTTTTCGCCGTAGCGCAATAGTTTCATGTCGTGCTCCTGCTCAAGTGAAGACCGGGGTTCAGATACTCATGCCACCGTCGATGATGTGGATGGCACCCGTGGTGTAGGCGGACGCATCACTGCCCAGGTACAACGCCAACTGGGCGATCTCTTCAGTGTGGCCGATGCGGCCCATGGGCTGGCGGTCGAGAAATTGCCGGTAGACCTGCGCCTCATCCACGCCCTGCTGCGCGGCCTGGTCAGCGATGCGCTGGCGCAACGAGGGTGAATCCACGGTGCCTGGGCAGATCGCGTTGCAGCGGATGCCCTGGCTGACGAAGTCGATGGCGACGGCCTTGGTCAGGCCCACGACTGCGGCCTTGCTGGTGGCATAGGCGAATCGATTGGGCACGCCCTTGACGCTGGAGGCCACCGACGACATGTTGATGATCGAACCGCCGCCACGGGCCAGCATGCCCGGCAGGAACGCATGGATCATCCGATACATGGCCGTGACATTGAGGTCCATCGAACGTGCCCAGGCTGCTTCATCGCATTGCAGTATGTTGCCGCTGTGCACGTAGCCTGCGCAGTTGAACAACACGTCGAGCCCACCGATGCGTTCACAGGCGGCGCTGATGGCCGCAGGCGACGTGACGTCCAAAGGCATGGCGGTGATCCCTTCGATCCCCGCCAGCGCCTGGATATCGATGTCAGTGGCGAACACCTCGGCACCGGCCCGGGCGAAAGCAACGGCGCTGGCCAAGCCAATGCCCTGCCCCGCTGCCGTGACCAGTACGCGCTTGTTTTGTAGGTTCATGCGGTCTCCAGTTGCGCTGCCGTGGTGGCGTGCTTGGGCGTCCTGCCGAGCATTGAGGCGGGAATGGCCAGGATCAGTCCACCACTGACCAAAAGACACAAGGCCAGTACATAGGTGCCGTTGTTGATGTTGCCCGTGAGGGTTTCCGCCACCGCGGTGATCATCGAACCGGTGAAGCCCGACAGGTTGCCGATGGCGTTGATCATGCCAATGCCGGCTGCGGCGGCGACGCCCGACAGCACGGTGCCCGGCAGGGTCCAGAAAATCGGCATCAGGCTGAGAATCCCGGAAGCGGAAACACTGAGAAAGAGCACGGACAACACCAGGTTGTCGGCGAAGAACGCACTGAGGATCAGGCCGGCTCCGCCAATGAACGCCGGGATCGCCGCGTGCAGGCGCCGCTCACCGGTGCGGTTGGAGTGCCGGGCGTTGAGCAGCATCGCCACCACTGCCACCGAGTAAGGAATGGCGGTCAGCAAACCGATGTGCAAGCTGTTGGTGATACCGGTGCTCTTGATGATCGACGGCATCCAGAACGCCAGGCCGTAGAAGCCGGTGTTGAAGGTCAGCAGGATCAACACCAGCAACCACACCCGAGGATTGAAGAACACTTCACTCAAGCGCGTGGCCTTGCCCTGGTTGTCGGTTTGCAGGTTGGCCTTGAGCAGGGCTTTTTCCGCGACAGACAGCCATTTGGCTTTGTCGATGTTGTCGGCCAGGCAGACGATCACCACGAACGCCATGATGATCGAAGGAATACCTTCGATCAGCAACATCCATTGCCAGCCAGACAGGCCATGCACCCCTTGCATGCTGTTCATCAGCCAACCGGAAAGTATCCCGCCCAGGGTCAGACTGACCGGCAACGCCAGCAGGAACCCGGACATCACCCGGCTCTGCCGATGGGTCGGGAACCAGTAGTTGAGGTACAGGATCACGCCGGGGAAAAAGCCCGCTTCACAGATGCCCAACAAGAAGCGCAACACATAGAACATGCTGCTCGATTCGATGTGGAAGAAGCCTGCCAGCGGCACGGTGTAGGCCACGGCCATGGAAATCACCGCCCAGGACAGCATGATCCGGGCAATCCAGAACCGCGCGCCAAAGCGATGCAGCAACAGGTTGCTGGGGACTTCGAAGAGGAAATAGCCCCAGAAAAACATACTGGCGCCCAAGGCATACACCGTGTTGCTGAATTGCAGCTCGTTAAGCATGTCGAGCTTGGCGAACCCGATGTTCACTCGATCGAGGTACGCCGCCATGTAGCACAACAGCAACACGGGCAGGATCCGCCAGATCACCTTGCGGTAGGTCCGGTCTTCGAAATCCAATTCGCAGGCGGGCGCCTGCGCGGGCAACTGCTCGGAGATGGTTTGCATGAGGTAACCCCTGATTGTTTTTATTGGGTCACGTCGAATGAGCGAATCATCCGGCGATTGAACGAGGACTCTACTGTCGGGGATCGATTCTTTCCCAATGGCATTTTTGGATTAGTCGATAACCGCCCGTTATCAAGGTTCTAGAAATCCGGACGAGGATTTAAGTCAAGGCGCATGACTTGTGGCGAGGGGATTTATCCCCGCTGGGCTGCGCAGCAGCCCCAAAAAGCTCAACGTAAAATCAACCTGACAGAAGGCGGGGCCGAGTTTAGGACTGCTGCGCAGCCCAACGGGGATAAATCCTCTCGCCACAGGTTAACCATGTCCCCGGACCAAACAGTTTCGATTGCGTCTTCAAATCATCTGGCGGGCGTTGTCCTTGAGGATCTCGGCGAACTCCAGCGCCGCGCCTACCAACGGCTCATCCTTGCGCGTGAGAATGCCGTAGTCCTGCGGCACCAGGTGCAGCGGGGTGTCGAGGGTCTTGAGCTGGCCGCTTTCGAGCAGCGGATCGACCATCGCATGGGGCAGCATGCCGATCATGGGCCCGCGTTGCAGCACCTGGAGGAAGGTCTGCATGGAAATGGTGTCGATGGTGTTGCGCGGCATTCCCACCCCGGCCTCGGCGAACGCCAGCTCCATGCGTGCGCGAATCGGCGTGCCGACGGGGTAGAGAATCCACGGCAAGTCCACCAACTGCTGCAAGGAGACCGGGCCCGCGCCGGCCAACGGATGGCGATAGTTGACCACGATGCAGAACGGCTCCGGGGCCAACGGCTGGAAGTCATAGCGCTGCTGCTGGCTTTGATCGGTAAAACGGGCCACCGCCAGGTCGAGCGTCTTCTCTTCAAGCATCTCCATCAGGTGGTTACTGGTCTGCTCCACCACTTCAATCGACAGCAACGGCCAGCGCTGCTTGATCTGCAAGATCGCCTCGGGCAAAGCCACCGCAGTGGCGGCAAAGATTCCGCCGACCTTGAGAAAGCCGTGACCACCCTCGCGCAAGCTGCTGATTTGCTCGACGAACGAGCGCGCATCATTCAAGGCAATCTGCGCATACCGCAGTACGTGTTCGCCCAAAGCCGTAGGCGGCATGCTCCGTGGCAGCCGTTCGAACAGCGCAAAGCCGAGCAGGCTTTCGATTTCCTTAAGCATCTTGCTGATGGCCGGCTGGCTGAGGTTCATCTGCTGCGCCGCCAGGTGCATGTTGCGGGTGCGCCCCAAGGTGTCGATCAGCAGCAAGTGGCGGAATTTGAGCCAGCCACAGAAGCTGGAGAAGGACAGATCTGACATGGCTATTCCTCAGGCCGTCGATAACCCGACGTTATCAAATACTGAATATATCTCATTGGAGTTTATCGAGCGGCCACCCTAGCGTGAAGGCTTTACGAACAGGAAGACTTGCCATGTCGCTACTGCTTACTCCCGAGAATACCCTGCCCGTCGATGGTGTGGCCGGAACCCTGATTGGTCGTGCCTGGGTGCCGGGCCGAATCGCCGGGCCTTCGCCCATTGCGTTGCGCAGCGACGGTGTATTCGATCTCTCGGATCGTTTTGCGACATTGAGTGATCTGCTGGAAACAGAATCGCCGCTGGCCGC
Source organism: Pseudomonas fluorescens (assembly GCF_001623525.1). Classification (NCBI taxonomy): domain Bacteria; kingdom Pseudomonadati; phylum Pseudomonadota; class Gammaproteobacteria; order Pseudomonadales; family Pseudomonadaceae; genus Pseudomonas; species Pseudomonas fluorescens. The sequence goes on from NZ_CP015225.1 coordinate 1,973,570, forward strand.
CGTGCGACAGACACCCGGCACCTTCATCGCCAGTGTCGAAGCCCTGCTGGCCAACACCGGCCCTGATGCCGACCCGAGCAAACCGTCGCTGTTGCCGCCCCTGGACTTGCAAGTGATCAAGGCCGCCGGCGTGACCTTCGCCGCCAGCATGATCGAGCGTGTGATCGAGGAACAGGCCGGCGGCGATGCCGCGAAGGCCGAAGCCGTACGCGCCACCGTCCACAGCGTGATCGGCGACAACCTGCGCACGATCGTGCCGGGCTCCGAGCAAGCCATGCGCCTCAAAGCCTTGCTTATCGAACAGGGCATGTGGTCGCAGTACCTGGAGGTCGGCATCGGCCCGGATGCGGAGATCTTCACCAAGGCACCGGTCCTGGCCGCCGTGGGCAGCGGCAGCCGCATCGGCATTCACCCCGGCTCGCAATGGAACAACCCGGAGCCCGAAGTGGTGCTGGCCGTGAATAGCCGGGGCCAGATCCTCGGCGCCAGCCTGGGCAACGACGTCAACCTGCGGGATTTCGAAGGCCGCAGCGCACTGTTGCTGAGCAAGGCCAAGGACAACAACGCCTCCTGCGCCATCGGGCCGTTCATTCGCCTGTTTGACGAACACTTCAGCCTGGATGATGTCAGGGAGTGCGTGGTCGATCTTCAGGTACACGGCGAGGATGGCTACCGCCTGCACGGCTCCAGCTCCATGAACCAGATCAGCCGCGACCCACAGGACCTGGCAGGCCAGACACTCAACGCCAATCACCAATACCCGGATGGTTTTGTGCTGTTTCTCGGTACCCTGTTCGCCCCCACCGAAGACCGTGATCATGCCGGCAGCGGTTTCACCCACAAACGCGGTGATGTGGTCAGCATCAGCAGCCCGTTGCTCGGAAGCCTGCATAACCAGGTGACCCACAGCTGCGACGCCGCCCCCTGGACCTTTGGTGTCAGCGCCTTGCTGCGTAACCTTGCCGCCCGAGGACTGCTGGACCGCTAAAACGCCGTGACCGATTCATCCAATTACAAGAGAGAAATGAATCATGAGTGACACGCCAAAACACCGCCTGCGCAGCGAACAATGGTTCAATGACCCGGCTCACGCGGACATGACCGCCCTGTATGTCGAACGCTACATGAACTACGGCATGACCCGCGAAGAACTGCAGTCGGGACGCCCGATCATCGGCATCGCCCAGACCGGCAGCGACCTGACGCCCTGCAACCGTCATCACTTGGAACTGGCCCAACGGGTCAAGGCCGGTATCCGTGATGCCGGCGGCATTCCCATGGAATTCCCGGTGCACCCGATCGCCGAACAGTCGCGTCGCCCCACCGCCGCACTCGACCGCAACCTGGCGTACCTGGGGCTGGTGGAGATTCTTCACGGTTACCCATTGGACGGCGTGGTGCTCACCACCGGCTGCGACAAGACCACCCCGGCCTGCCTGATGGCCGCGGCGACCACCGATCTGCCGGCCATTGTCCTGTCCGGCGGGCCGATGCTCGACGGCCACCACAAGGGCGAACTGATCGGCTCCGGCACCGTACTCTGGCATGCACGCAACCTGATGGCCGCCGGCGAGATCGACTACGAAGGCTTCATGGAAATGACCACTGCGGCATCGCCGTCGGTGGGTCACTGCAATACCATGGGCACCGCCTTGTCGATGAACGCCCTGGCCGAAGCCCTGGGCATGTCGCTGCCCGGTTGCGCGAGCATTCCGGCGCCCTATCGCGAGCGCGGGCAAATGGCTTATGCCACCGGCAAGCGCATCTGCGACCTGGTGCGGCAAGACATTCGTCCGTCACAGATCATGACCCGCCAGGCCTTCGAGAACGCCATCGCCGTCGCCTCGGCACTCGGCGCTTCGAGCAACTGCCCGCCGCACTTGATCGCCATCGCCCGGCACATGGGCGTCGAGCTGAGCCTGGAGGACTGGCAACGGATTGGCGAGGACGTGCCGCTGCTGGTCAATTGCATGCCGGCGGGCAAGTACCTGGGCGAGGGTTTCCATCGGGCCGGAGGCGTGCCCTCGGTCATGCATGAACTGCAAAAAGCCGGGCGCCTGCATGAAGACTGCGCCACGGTCAGCGGCAAGACCATCGGTGAAATCGTCAGCAACAGCCTGACCAGCAACACCGATGTGATCCATCCCTTCGATACCCCGCTCAAGCACCGGGCCGGCTTCATCGTGCTCAGCGGCAACTTCTTCGACAGCGCGATCATGAAGATGTCGGTGGTGGGCGAGGCGTTTCGCAAGACCTACCTGTCCGAGCCCGGCGCCGAGAATAGCTTTGAAGCCCGGGCCATCGTATTCGAAGGACCGGAGGACTATCACGCGCGGATCGACGACCCGGCGCTGGACATCGACGAGCGCTGCATTTTGGTGATCCGTGGCGTTGGCACCGTGGGCTACCCCGGCAGCGCCGAAGTGGTGAACATGGCCCCGCCGGCGGCGCTGATCAAGCAAGGCATCGACTCCCTGCCCTGCCTCGGCGATGGACGTCAGAGCGGCACTTCGGCGAGCCCGTCGATCCTCAACATGTCCCCGGAAGCGGCCGTGGGCGGCGGCCTGGCGTTGCTGAAAACCAACGACCGGCTGAAAGTGGACCTGAACACACGCACCGTGAACCTGCTGATCGACGACGCCGAGATGGCCCAGCGTCGCCGCGAATGGATACCGAATATCCCACCCTCGCAAACACCTTGGCAGGAGCTGTACCGGCAACTGGTGGGACAGCTTTCCACAGGAGGCTGCCTGGAGCCGGCGACGTTGCATCTGCGCGTGATTGCCCGCAGTGGTGAACCGCGTCACTCGCACTGAGCCGAGGGGCCGATTGTTCACGCACGTTGAATGCTGATGACAATCCAGAGGGATTTATTCCATGGACCTAAAGGGGAAAGATGCGCTTGGGTTGTTGACCCTACCGAATCTTTCCTACACCACGGAGTCGATCCATGCCATTTGCCAACTACAAATTCCCCGAAGGAATCCTGGACCACGCCCGCAAAGAAGAGATCATCCATCGCACCACAGAGATGTTCGTCGAGTACTTCGGCGAGGGCGTTCGTCCGTTCACCATGGTCCTTGTCGAAGAGGTTGCAGACGGCGGATGGGGGCGCGCCGATGAAACGCTGACGCTGGCGAAGATGGGCCTGCCCGCCAAAGGGCAATAGCGCCTAGGGAGTATTCGCAGAGGTATCGCCCCTTGCACAGTGCAGGGGTCGCTATCGAATTCATGCGTCAGCGCTTCAAGCAACCCTGCCAGGGATTCCCCATGACCACTCAAGTCTTATCGTCGCTGCGCCACGTGTTAGCCGCTGCGACTGAACGAGTCGCCCGCGTTGAAGCGCCCCTGTACGCCTTGCTGCGGATCATCTTCGCCGGGGTCCTGCTGACCCACGGTTTGCCAAAGGTTCTGCGCATTTCCCACGGTTCGATGGCGGATCCAATGGCCGCCTCGATCAACCTCATCCAGAACGTGATGGAACTGCCTTTCGCGGCACAGCTTGCCTTCCTGGTCATGCTGCTGGAGACGGTCGGCGCGCTCATGTTGGCGATAGGGCTCGGCACACGACTCGTCGCCCTGCTGATCGCCATTGAGATGGTTGCAATCAGCTATGCGCTGGGGCCGACATGGCCCTGGATAGATCGAGGCATCGAGTTTCCTGTGCTGATGGGGTTTCTTGCCCTCTACATCGTCGCGCGCGGCGGCGGTGCCTACTCATTGGACTCGCGCCAACGGTAGCCCCCCATAACCATGGACCCCGCGTCAGTTTGCAGCGTCGTGCGCAGTCGCGGCCACTGCCTGGAGCCCACCAAGGGCATAGCTCATCATGTGGTCGATCAAACCCTGCGGCTCGAGACTCAACCCTTGCAGCACATGCTGCTTTAACGGCTGATGGGCTATAAGCAAGAAAAGACAGGGGGCGAAGACACTGATGGCGCTGCGCAACGTTGTCGGGTGATCCGCTGGCAAGTTCATGATTTGCCCAAGCAAGCCACGCAGAATGTGCGCCTTGGGAAACGACTGCTCCTTGAGTACCACCTCAAACTCGGGAGAAGGCGAAAGCACTTCGCGCGTGAGCACTTTCAGCGCCCAGCCATCCGGATGGTCGTGCAGGCGCTCGACCAGCACGGTGATGAGGGCACGTAATTTGTCTTGCGGCGAACCGGGCCGCTCGTTAAGCGAAACCAGAGTTTCCATCCGCACCAACCGAGCGTGGGCTTCGAGCAATACCGCGCGGTACAGACCCTCTTTGTTTACGAAGTGATAATTCACCGCCGCACTGTTGGCTTGCGAGCGTTCGCAAATCTGCTTGCTGGTGGTGTTGGCCAATCCCTGTTCGGCAAACAATTCACCCGCTTTTTCCAGAATCTGCAGCCGCGTTGCCTGCCCATCGAGCCGCGAAGCACGAGGCAGGGAAGGCTTGCCAATGGCATTGTCCATGAGCTCATCTCTTTATAGTTCTAATTCAAATTTGACTTTTTATTTCAGCCTACCTATTTTGGTCCCGTCATTGTCCCTTTACAACACCGCGCGAGGACTTCGCAGCCGATGCTCCGGGCTTTTCGCGCACTATCAAGGAAATACCGTCATGGAAGCGCGCGTAATGACACCTTTCACCTACTTCTCATTGCCCATGCAGAAGCAGTTCCTGGCCAATCAGCGGGCCATCCAAGGCAAACCCTACGCCGACTTTTTCCGCTCGAAAATCAGCGTGCCGCTCAGTGCCGTCGAAAAAATACAGCAAGGCCCCATGCCCTTGGCTGACGCCTTGACGCCCAGCGTTGAAGACCTTAACCGCATGCTCGCCGCTGATTTCATTAGCGAAGAGGCCGGATACGCCCTGCTGCCGGGGCCGATGGCCTATGTGCAAAGTCGCAAGTTTTTTCCCAACTGCACCGCGCAGATGCTCAAGTGGTGGTTCATGTGGCATCCACTGGAGGCTGAACGCTACACCCTGTGGTTTCCTTATGCCCACGTGGAAAACCCCTGCGTTCATCACGAGCGTCTCCTGGACGATACCCTGACCTTCGAGGAGCGCTTGTACGGCAATACCTTCTGCGCCTCCGAGTACGTCGGTGACCGCCTCATGCACCTGCACATTGATTTCAGGGACCCCTGCGAGCTGGGCTTCTGCCCGGATCTTTACCGCGAATCCAAAATAGACGGCAGTGTCAGCGCCTTGATGAGCCTGGCCCACGAACCGCAAGTACCGGTGTCGCTGATGGCGCACTTGTTCAAGGAATGCCCGGAGGGTTTGTACCTGACGAGCCGTTACTGGGTCGGCAGCCACCCCGCCATGCAGCGTTTTCCAGGCGCCGAGCGCGCCGCCCAGCTACTGGAAGAAAACGGCTTGGGAGAAGTGGAGCTGGAAACCCTGGCTTATGAATTTGCGGTGCATGACTTGTGTGAGTTCAACCACCTGGCCAGCATCCTGCCGAGCCTTCATGCACGATTCAGCGGCGCGAAATAAGCCCAACCCCTCCCGATAATCAGGCTTCGGCGGCGTCTTGAACCGCCGCCGAAGTCGGGCGCAGTACCCCGTTCATCAGCAGTGTCGTGAACTCATTGATATCTGCTTCCACCTCCAACTGCTCGGTCAACAGCCGGTACCAGCAAAACCCAAAGATCATGTCCAAGAGCAATTCACGCGATGTATCCTTGGGCAGCTCGCCCTGCTGAATAGCTTTTTCCACCAGCTTGCGAGGCAACTCCCTACGCCGCTCCATGAACTCGTCTTTCAGCTTGGGCAGCGTGCTGGGATCGAGCTGGGCCTCAGCAATGACGCATCGAAAAGCCTCCCCGCAAATCGTTTCTCGCCAGACCTTCCAGAGATTGAGCAGCAAGAAATTGAGGTTCTCCTTGAAAGTGCCTTTATCAGGCTCTTTGCGAATCTGCTCGCTTTCACTCTCGTAGACCTCGGCGATCAAGGCTGCCTTGTTACCCCACCACCGGTAGATTGTCGGTTTGCTCGCGCCAGCGCGGCGGGCCACCGCCTCGATGCTCAACCCCGAGTAACCGCACTCTTTAAGTGTTTCTATGGCAGAAATGATGATCGCTTTGTGCGTGTGAGGGCTCCTCAATGAGCCAATGGAGCTCCGAGATGGTTTACGGGCCATAAATCAAAATCTCCAATATGGCGCTTGACAAAAGAGACTCAGGGTATAGGATTCTCTCGAAAAGCAATGAAACGGATCGTTTCGTTTTGTATATTTATATGATCTCAGCTTCGGCTTAGCAGGGGGTCTCTTGAGCGCTTATTACCTCTAAATAGGGAGATATGAGAAGGAGAGTCATAAATTTTTAACGACACCTTAACGATACGGTACGTTTCGTATCATACATAATGATTGCACGAAAACAAACCTATTGTTCATAGGTTGACCGGTAGGTTCTGCTGCTTGGACCCGCCGATTTACGGGGCATGGGACCGCCATTTATCACTTTGCGAGCACCAATAGATAGTTTCTAAATATTTCATGCGCCTGTCACGGCTTTCTGCCAGCAGGTGAAAGAACGGAATCTGGAGGAAGTACACATGAATAAAGTAGGAATTGTGAGCTATGGCGCGGGCATCCCGGTCTGCCGGCTCAAGGTGGACGACGTGATCCAGGTGTGGAAAAACACCGATTTGAGCTTGGTAAAGGGTCAATTGGGCGTCCTTGAAAGGGCTGTGCTGCAACCTGATGAAGACGTCATTACCTTGGGCGTCCTCGCCGCCCAACGTGCACTGGACAAAGCGCCGCCTTGTCCCCTTGAAGCGCTTTATCTTGGCACCTGCACCAATCCATATGACTCCCGGGCCTCGGCCGCGATCATCCTGGAAATGCTTGGCTGCGGCTATGACGCCTTTTGCGCAGACGTGCAGTTTGCCGGCAAATCCGGCACCAGCGCCCTTCAGATTGCATACGCCTTGGTAGCATCGGGCATGGTGGGCAACGCGTTGGCAGTGGGCGCCGATACGATCAACCGCAACACCGCCCCCGGTGATTTGACAGAGTCCTACGCCGGAGCGGGCGCCGCTGCCCTGCTGTTGGGTACCGAAAATGTGATCGCGCATTTTGACGCAAGTTTTTCTTGCGCGGCGGATGTCGCTGACAACATCAGGCCTCAAGGGGACCGCTATATCCGGTCGGGAATGGGATTGGGCTCGGACAAGAACAGCATCGGCCTGGAAGACCAGACTCGCCGTGCTGCCTCGGGATTGATGGCCAAGATCCATGCGCAGGCCGGTGATTTCGATTATGTCGTCTTCCAACAGAACCTGGTTTCAACCCCCTACTCTCTCGGCAAGCACCTGGGATTCACGACGGCGCAAATCGAACCTGGCATCTATGCCCAGAGTGTCGGCGATGCTGGGGCAGCAAGCCCTTTGCTGGGCTTGGTCAACGTCCTCGATCAAGCGCGTCCCGGTGAACGAATCCTGGTGGTTTCCTATGGGTTTGGTGCGGGCAGCGATGCCATTGCCTTGACCGTCACCGATGCCATCGAAGCCTATCAAAAGACCAACGTTCCGCTGCGCACGCTGCTGGAGGATAAGTACTACGTGGATTACGGGACGTCGATCAAGTACGAGTTCAAATACTTGCGGCCCGACTACGCCCTGACGGCCTATCTCTGATTCCAATTCATCCAGCAAGGAGCACTTTTTATGAGCGCACGACGCGTTGCTATCGTTTCGGCTGCCTATACCCCTAAGCCCGGCAGTTCCAGAGTTCGCCAGACGTTCAAGGAGATGATCGTCGAGTCCGCTTACCAAGCACTCAACGCCATCAAGATGCATCCCCGCGAACTCCAGGCTGTTGCCTATGGCTACCACGGTGAAGGCATTTCTGAATACGGAGGCCTGGGCCCGACCATTTCCGATGCCTTGGGTATCAGCCCTGCCCCCACGTTCATGAGTACTGCCAACTGCACGAGTAGTTCGGTGTCTTTCCAGATGGCTCACCAAATGGTCGCCTCAGGTGAATACGACATCGTCCTGTGTGGCGGTTTCGAAAAAATGACCGACCACATCAACTACGCCGAGTACATTGGCTCCAGCACCGAATGTGAATACGATTATTTTCTAGGCATCTCACACACAGACGCCTTCGCCCTGGCGACCGCCGAGTATTTTGAAAAGTTCGGTTATGCAGGACGCGAAGCGGATGTATTGGCAACCTTTGGGCGGCAGATGCGTATCTATGCCCATAACACCCCCACCGCCACCCGCTATGGCGTGCCGATTCCATCCCTTGAAGCGCTCAAGAGTAGCGAAGCGTGTGGCTCGATGTTGGCCTGGGGCGAAGCCAGCGGTTGCGCCATCCTGGTTGCCGAACACCTTGCGCACCGTTACACGACCCAACCGGTATTTATCCGCGGCTGTGCCTACACCGGTGTATCGCACTATTTCGGCACGCGTTATCACAACCCGACGTTGCAATTTCCGGGGCTGCCAAAAGATGTAGGCATGGCAGTTTCCGCCAACTCGATGGCCTGCGCAGAAATCGCCTACAAAAAAGCCGGCATCACTGCAAAGGATATCGATGTGGCGCAAGTCTACGACTTGCTGGGTGCCGGGTTGATTCAAATGGAGTCCATGGGTGTATGTGGTCCAGGCCAGGCAGGCGACTTCGTATTGGAAGGCGGCATAGCTCTTGATGGGCAACTTCCCCTGAACACTGACGGCGGCAACATCGGACGCGGCCACGCCTCCGGTTGCGATGGGATTTTGCACATTACTGAATTGTTCCGACAGCTTCGCGGCGAGTCCAACAACCAAGTCAAAGGCGCCCGTATTGGTGTCTCGCAAAACCTGGGCGGTTACGCCGCGCACAACAGTGTCATTGTGCTTTCCAACGATTAAGGAGCCGACCATGTCCCTTTACCCTGAACAGATTCACCGCATGACCACCGCCAGCATGTTGCGCGAATGGCGCGAGCATGGCGGCAAATACCGTCTCGAAGGCAGCCGTTGCCAGGATTGCGAAGAAATTTTCTTCCCTCGGCGCACCGTTTGCGGCGCGTGCAATTCGTTGAATGTGGAACCGTATCGCTGCGCACGCACCGGCACGATCCAAGTCAGCGCCCATGCCGAGAATCCGATACTGGCAGCCATGGGCTATGGCGAAACCGTGCCCCGCTTCATGGCGATGGTGCGTCTGGATGATGGCTTGGTGATTGCCTCGGAAATCGTAGATGTCACCGATCCCCGGCAAGTCGTCAGCGGTGCGCCCGTGCGTATGGTTATTCGCAAACATGTCCGGGAAAGCAACTTGGCCTGGCAATATGCCTATAAGTTTGTATTGGTGAAATAACAAACAAGGCGTCCGCTACACCCGCTCTTTCGATAACAACAGTCAAGTTTTTTGGCTCCCCAGCCCGCTGCTTTGATTCTGTCTTTCAGAGTCCTGCTTTGCAGTCATTGCCTTAAATGTGCTTCTAACTTTATTGGCTTCTAGCCGAGGACTTGTCATGTCTACTCTTTGCAAACCCAGTCTGTTGTTTCCGCAATACAAGATCACCCAGCAACAAATGATCGAGCATCTAGAGCAGTTGCATGATGATCATCCACGAATGGCACTTGCCAAACGAATGATTCAAAACACACAGGTGAACGAACGGCACTTGGTCCTGCCTATCGATGAACTGGCGGTGCACACTGGCTTCACCCACCGCAGCATCGTTTATGAGCGCGAAGCCCGCCGCATGTCATCCATCGCGGCGCGCCAAGCCATTGAAAATGCCGGGCTGACCATCGACGACATTCGCATGGTCGCTGTGACATCGTGCACCGGTTTCATGATGCCCTCGCTCACGGCCCACTTGATCAATGACCTGGGCCTGCGAACGTCGACCGTACAACTGCCCATCGCTCAATTGGGCTGCGTGGCAGGCGCTGCGGCGATCAATCGAGCCAATGATTTTGCCAGCCTGGCGCCGGACAACCATGTCCTCATCGTCTCCCTGGAGTTCTCGTCGCTCTGCTATCAACCCCAGGACACCAAGTTGCACGCGTTCATATCGGCGGCGTTATTCGGCGATGCCGTATCGGCCTGCGTCATGCGCGCCGATGACAAGGCGCCTGGTTTCAAGATCGCCAAGACCGGGTCTTACTTCCTGCCTGATAGCGAGCACTACATCAAATATGACGTCAAGGACAGTGGCTTTCACTTTACCCTGGACAAGGCCGTCATGAACTCCATTAAAGATGTCGCACCAATGATGGAGGAATTGAACTACGAGACCTTCAATCAACATTGCGCTCAAAATGACTTTTTCATCTTCCATACCGGCGGACGGAAAATTCTTGATGAACTGGTCCTGCAACTGGACCTGGAACCCGGCCGGGTCGCGCAGTCTCGCGACAGTTTGAGCGAAGCCGGGAACATCGCCAGCGTGGTGGTCTTCGATGTGCTCAAGCGCCAGTTTGACAGCGGGCTTGTCGATGGCGCGACTGGCATGCTGGCGGCCTTCGGCCCCGGCTTCACCGCTGAAATGGCCGTGGGCAAGTGGGTCGCCTGACAGATCCGATAAAACACCGGCAGCCAGGGGCACACCTGCCCCTGGCTGCCGGAGTATGGATCGCAGGCGTTCACCTCGCTCAAGAGGGCTTCGAAAGCGCTAGGGAAAGAAGGAAAAGAACATGGAGATGAAGTATCTGGTCGCTCGACCTTGGGGCGGCTATGAAAGACGCATGATCACGCTTCTGTCACTGAGCTTCGGGCTGGTAGGACTGGACAGGTTCATTATCATGCCGCTGTTCCCGGTGATCATGCGTGACTTGGCCCTGGACTATCAGGACTTGAGCATGTTGTCGGCCATCCTGGCATTTGCATGGGGAGGCTCTGCCCTGTTCATGGGCGCCGCCATCAGGCTACTGGGCCCCAAGAAGTTGCTGGTGCTGTCGATCACCTTGCTATCGATTCTGGCCGGTGCGTCTGCATTGATCACCGGCCTGGTGGGCCTGGTGCTCTTGCGCGCCTTGATGGGCGTCTGCGAAGGGGCCTTCACTCCGGTCAGTATCATTGTCACCGATGAAGTCTCGCAGCCTTCCCGGCGCGGACTCAATCTAGGGATTCAACAGGCCTTGTTCCCCATCATCGGCCTGTGCCTCGGACCGCTGCTGGCGGGTGTATTGCTGGAAATGTCCGGATCCTGGCGCGCCGTATTCGCCATCATTTCGTTACCCGGCCTGTTAATGGCCTGGTACCTCTATAGAACCTACCAACCGACCCAGGCGCCCTGCACGGAGTCGATGGCACATACCTCCAAAAGCCAGTGGAGGACGGCCCTGTCCTGCGGGAATGTGCGGCTCAATATTGCCTTGATGCTCTGCATACTGACGTGCCAGTTCGTTCTGTGCGCCCTGCTCCCTAGCTACCTGACAGACATTCTGCACCTGAGCAATTTCTCCATGGCCATGATCATTTCTGCAATTGGCCTGGGTGGTTTTTTTGGCCAACTGGTCATTCCCGGCTTGTCCGACCAACTGGGTCGCAAGCCCGTGGTCTCCATCTGCTTCATGATCAGCGCCCTGTTGGTGGGTTTGTTGATCATCAGCCCACCGTTGCCCTGGCTACTGTTCCTTCAATTATTTTTCTTGTCCTTTATCAACTTCAGCCTGATCTGCATGACGGTCGGTCCACTGACCAGCGAATCAGTGCCACCCAGTTTATTGGCCACCGCGACGGGCCTGGTGGTGGGCTGCGGAGAGATTCTTGGAGGGGGCGTCGCCCCTGTCGTCGCCGGCTACATCGCCATGACGTGGGGACTTACCGCGATTCTGTTCCTGGCACTGGCCGGAAGCATCACGGGGGGCTTGCTGTCCTTACGGCTCAAAGAGGCAAACCCGGCGTTCAACGGACTCAAGGACTACGCCCCCCTGTCCGCACGCTTGACCCTGGAGGATAAGTAATGACCCACTATGTAATGTTGCTGGACTCTCCAGTGCCGCGAGGAGGCCTTGGCGTATTTGACTTCAAGTCCGGGCAAAGCCGGGAGGTGCGTCCCCCCCAGGGAAATCTTTATGAAGCCCTGGCCCATTGCGCGGATCGGAATATGGACTGGGAGTCTTATCTCAAGGACCTGCCGTCCACGCCCTACCCGCTTACGCCTGCGGCGGTGAAATACCGACCGCCGCTCAAGCCCGATAACAACTTGTTGGTCCAGATCAGCGAAATCACGCTCTGTACCGCCAAGACAGAACAAGCCTGGTATTACAAAGGTAACGGCCGACTGCTCAAGACCGACGGCGACCCTTTGCAGGTGCCCTATCATTCACAAAGCATCAGTAGCGAGCCGTGCATTGTCTGCCTCTATTGGGTCGACCCGTTTGGTGCGCTGCGCTTCATTGGTTTTACCCTGGGTAACGATATTCACGATCATGTATTGCACAGTCGTGACGCCATTTCTTCAACGCATGCGCACTTGCGCACCTGTGCGATTGCCCCGGCATTGATCGTGGGGGAGTTGCAGGCTGACTTGGCCATCAATGTCCAGATAGAACGCGACGGCCAACCCTTGACGGCAAGTCACCACCGGATGAGTTTGCATCGCTGGCAGAGTCTGCGCCGATACTCGGAAGAGTTCTTGGAGAAACACGAGCAGTTTCTCGAGCCCGGGCTGGTTCATTACGTGTTTCACAGCTTGAGCCATCGCACCGCGAATGTGCCGCTCCAGCACGGTGACTGGCTCAGCATTGACTGCCCCGAACTGGAATTGGCCATGAGCAATCAAATCGTCGAAGAAGAATTGGTGTCGCTGGTGCCCTTGCCTGCGCGGCGCGCTCCTGACCATGACTGTATCGACCGGCCCCTGCCCGTGCCGAAAAAGTTCTGATCGACCGCTATAAACGAGGAGGTGGCCCTTGGTTTGAGCCACCCTTGCTCGCTTCTTAGAAATCGACCGTGGCCGAGAGTTGCAATGTGCGCGGAGAGCCTGGAGAGAACGCCCCATACGAGGCGACACCCGACCAGTATTCGCGGTCAAAGACATTTTGGACCGTGGCTCGGAAAGTCGTCGGTCGACCTTCGATCTTGGTGGCGTAGCGAGCGCCCGCATCGAAACGGGTCCAGGCATCCAGCTCCTGGGTGTTGGCCTGGTTCACGTATTGGCTGCTGGTGTAGATCGCGCCACTGGTGAGGGTAAAGCCTTCCACCCACGGGGTGTCCCATTCGGCCCACAGGTTGGCTTGCACGTCTGGCACGCCCACCGGCTTATTGCCACGGTTGGCCGCTGTGGCGGAATCCGTCAGCTCACCATCGAGCAATGTCACGCCACCCATCAAACGGGTGCCGGGGGCCACTTCGCCGAACACGCTCAGTTCCACGCCACGGTTGCGCTGTTCGGCCTGTACCGAGAAAACATTGTTCGCACCGAGTTCGCCACTGGGCTTCTCGATCTGGAACAGCGCCAAGGTGGTCATGAACGTGCCGTGCTCGTACTTGACGCCCATCTCGTGCTGCTTGGATTCATAAGGTGCGAATGTTTCTAGAGGATTGTTCGCGTTGGCTGGCGCAACGTCACCTTTACTCAACCCCTCGACATAGTTGTAGTACAGCGACACGTCCTCCCAGGGCTTGACCACCACGCCGACCATCGGGGTCGTGGCACTGTCGTCATAACGGGAACTGACCGAACCCGTCTCGCTGTAATTGCGTGACTCGACCTTCTGCCGGCGCACCCCCAGGGACAGTTGCAGACGGTCATCCAGTACCGACAAGGTGTCGGTCAAGGCGAAACCGGACAATTGCGACTCGGAAACCCGTGACACCTTGGGTGCATTGATGGCTGGCTTGGGCACGTCCACCGGGTGATAAATGTTCGAGGGGATATCTGCCCCCCGGTTGATGCCCCGGGACAGCTCATCCTGATAAGTGCTCGCCATCAGCGTGGTCGTGTGGCTGACAGGGCCGGTATCGAATATCCCGCGGATCCCCACGTCGGCTGTCGAACGGTCCACATTGAATTTGTAGTACCCCGGCCTGTTGGTGATATCGCCTGCACTATTGATGATATCTGGCACTTGGTCGGACATTCGCTTGACGTCCGAACGACCGCCACCGGCGTGGGCAAACACCGTGACCGCGTCCGTCAAGTCGTATTCGCCACCCAGCAACGCCGACTGTTCCTTGGTGTCCGACCAGCCCCATTTCTGTGATGCATTGGTACGACCGTTGGGGGCGGATGGAATTTCAACGCCACGCGCGACGGTGAAGGGCCGCGAGGCACCGTCAAAGTTTTCTTTCTGGCTGATGAAGTCGAGGTTCAAGCGCAAACGCTCGCCCCGATAATCCAGGGCGATAGCTCCGATGCCGAGTTCTCGTTCCTGGTCGTCGATGGCCGTGTCGCCACCCTGGAGGCTGCCGTTGAAGCGCACGCCAAACTGGTTTTCCGAGCCGAATCGACGGCTGACATCCAGGTGCCCGCCCACTTGGGAGTCGGACGCGTAGCTGCCGGTAAAGCGCGTCAGGTCTTCGTCCAACGGACGCTTGGGAACGATATTGATCACCCCGCCCACCCCGCTGTTCGGAGACATGCCGTACATCAGCGCCCCCGGCCCCTTGAGCACTTCGACCCGTTCGGCGTAGTCGGTGAACACCCGGTAGTTGGGTGCCACGCCGTATACGCCGTCGTAGGCCAACTCGCCGAGGTTACCCTCGCCGATGGGAAAACCACGGATGAAAAACGAATCGACGATGCCGCCCACCTGGCCCGTCGAGCGCACCGAAGGGTCTCGTTGCAGGGCGTCGGCCACGGTCACGGTTTGCAGGTCGGCCAGGGTCTTTTCGGTGTAGCTGGTCACGCTGAACGGCGTGTCCATCACGTCCTTGTTGCCCATCATCCCCAAGCGTGCGCCGCGCGCCACTTGACCACCGGCCAACACGGGCGGCAGTGCGCCTGGGTCGTTGTGGGTGCCGCTGATGGTGGTGGCGTCAAGGGTCAAGCCTTGGCCGTTGTCCTTGGAGGCGTCCAGGGTCTTATCGGCGCCAGGCGCCTGTTCGGGGGTTGCCGCCCAGGCGGTGGCGCTTCCTGCGACCAGAATGAAACTCAGCGTGGCGCTACGAATCGCGACGGATAACGCAGACTCACCACAAGGTCGACGTGCAACAGACATGGCTTAAGGATCCTTTTCAACGAGAGAAAATGGTAATCACTCCTATTGCCAGTCGACCTGCGGAAAAGTATCACCTCCCGGGGATTATTTTTTCAGACTGCGCCAAAGCACTCACGCATACCGACGCTGCTGCGGTATCGACACCTTGCAACCTCTCGCGCAGCCGGGCATCTTGCCGACCCTGTCATCGCCAGCAGCACACGCTGCGCTACCCGCTTGCTGGCGTTTAACCACCGAGGCTGATCATGTCCCACACAGGTGTCGTCCAGGGTTCGAGCGTCAGAGTCCTGATTTATCTTCTGTTCGCGATCCAGCTCATCTCGATGGGCGCGATGGAAATGAGCGGGCCATTTTGGCCGGTTCACCTGCGCGGGCTGACGTCCTCGGCGTCGGTTTTCAGCGTCGCCAGCATTGCCGTGTATGTCGGGCCGATGCTGGGCATCATGCTGACCAGCACCTTTTGGGGCCGTATCGGTGATCGCTACGGCCATAAGTGGATGATGATCCGCGCCCTGGCAGGCTTGTCGCTGACCCAGCTCGGGCTGGCGCTGTGCAGCGATATCTGGATCATTCTGGTCCTGCGCTTCTTGCAGGGCGCCTTTGCCGGATACATCGCCCCGGCGCAGGCCTACGGCGTCAGTATCGAAGCCCCATCGCGGCGAGCGAGGCTGTTCGCGATTCTGCAAATATCCACCAATGTCGGCTCACTGCTCGGCGCAATAGTCGGGGGGCTGATCCTCGACTACGCCACGTTCTTCTGGATCAACCTCACCGCCTCGGTGTTGTGCGCAGTGTGCACGGTGGTGGCCGCCGTGGCCTTGCCGAATGTGCCGCCAGTGAAGAGGTCCTCGGCGAGCCAGGCCCCGGCAGCGAAGAGCCGTACCGACAGTATCTGGCAAGGATCGTCGTTGCTGTCGTTGTTATGCGTCATGGGCATTCTGCTGTTGGCGCGGATGCTGCCGCAAACGTCATTCTCCTTGTATGTGAGCGCGGTATTCGTCGTCAGTAACTCGCTCGTCGGCCTGTGCTACGGCTTGCTGGCGCTGGGTTTCATTCTGTCGGCCACGGCCTGGTCGCGCTATTTCGAGCACCATACCCAACAGCAAACCTTGCAGCGCATCCTCTACATCGTGCTCGGTTGTGTCGCCTTGACCGCCCTGGCGGGGATCACGCGCAACGTCATCGTATTTGTCATTGCCTACTTCATCTGGGGCGTGCTGCTGGGTGCCACCACGCCAGTGCTGATGGCCCTCATCTCGAAATCCGCCGACAGCTCACGACAAGGCCACGTGCTGGGCATTGCCCAGGGCACCACGCAATTCGCTTCGATCGCGGGCATTTCGATCGGTGGATTGCTCAGCCAGGTCTACGGGTTGCAATACACCTACCTGTTCGTTTGCCTGGCCTATGTGCTGGCGCTGATCCCCATCATTGCATTGCGTTATAGGCCCGCGGGCCTTGCGCGTGGCTGAAACAGGGTTGCTGAATGCCGCTTGCGTCGCGGGCAAGTTGTCCTTTAGCATTGGGAATACTTCTCAATTGCAAAAAACGCAGCCATGAGCGAAATCCTGCCCGCGAACAACGACCAGCATCTGCGCGTGATCGAAGATCTGTACGCCGGCCATCACAGCTGGCTGTACGCCACGCTGAAGAAGAAACTGGGCAATGCCATGGATGCGGCGGACCTGGCGCAAGACACCTTCACGCGCATTCTCGCCTCCCAAGTCACGGCCATTGACCAGCCCCGGGCCTACCTGAGCTGCGTGGCCAAGGGCATTCTCATCAACTGGTATCAGCGCAAGGCCCTGGAACGTGCCTACCTGGAGGCGCTCGCGCATCTGCCGGCCGAGGAAGTGCCGTCCCCTGAGTTGCGCTTTCTGGTGCTGGAAACCCTGCACGAAATCGACGCCATGCTCGACACCCTCCCGGCGCCGGTCAAACGGGCATTCCTGCTGTCGCAGATCGGCGGCCTGAAATACGACGACATCGCCCAACAGCTGAACGTCTCGCTGATCACGGTCAAGCGCTACATGAAGCAGGCATTCGTGCAGTGCTTGATGCTGGTGGAATGAATGCTCACCCGTCGCAGTGAGCCGCCGCTCGACCCCAAGGTCCTCGAAGAAGCCGCCGAATGGCTGATGCGCTTGAGCGAAAGCGACCTCAGTGACACCGAGCGCGCCGAATGGGAATGCTGGAGGGCCAGCAGCCCCGAGCGCGGTCGGGCCTGGTCTCGTGCGCAATTGCTGCAAAGCAAGCTCGGCGGCTTGCCACGAGCGTTAGCGATGTCGGCGCTGGATCGCCCAAGCAGCCCCGAACGACGCGCGGCCCTCGGCAAACTGGCGTTGCTGCTGGCAGCGGTGCCTGTCGGTTGGGGCAGTTGGAAACTGGCGCAATCGCAGCAATGGTCCGCCGACTACCGCACCGCCATCGGCGAGCGCCGCGAGTTGACCCTGGCCGACGGCTCTCACCTCACCCTCAATACCGGCACGGCCATCGACGTACTGTTCGACACCCGCCAGCGGCTCCTCCATGTGCGCGAAGGGGAAGTCCTGGTGCAGACCGCGCCGGATGCCTCACCCCAGGCCCGACCGTTCCTGGTCAGCACCCGCGAGGGCCGGATGCAGGCCCTGGGTACGCGGTTCATCGTGCGCCAACTGCCATCGCGCACCCATCTGGCGGTACTCGAAGGCGCGGTGCGGATTGAATTGACCGAGGCTCGCCAGGCCGCGCCGCTCATCGTCAACGCCGGACAGCGCACCGACTTCTCGTCCCAAGCCTTCGGCCCGTTGACCCCGACCGATCGCAACGCCAGCGCCTGGACCCAAGGCATGCTGATGGCCGACAGGATGCGCCTGGCGGATTTTGTCGTCGAATTGGCGCGCTATCGCCGGGGCTTCGTGCGGTGCGACCCGGCCATTGCCGAGCTGCGGGTGTCCGGCGCGTTTCCCATCAGCGATACCCAGCGCACGCTCAACATGCTGGTGCAAACCTACCCGGTCCTGTTCACCGGTCATTTGAGCGGTTACTGGGTGACGCTCTCCCCGGCCTGACCCCACAAAAATTATTTGCTGCTCGGGTGATACTTTTTTTGATCTCAACTGGCAAAGAAAGGAATAACCATTTCATCTCGTCCATAGGGTCATCCATCCATGCTCGTTGCGCGGCCCCTGCGTCCGGATCGTCCGTCCAAGCCCGTCATGCGCAGTGTGCTGTTGAGCCTTGCGTTGAGCACGTTCACCGGGCCGTTCGCCTTCGCCGCCGTGCCCGCACAACTGGAAGCCGTCGCCCCCCGCGCCTATGACATCGCCCCGGGGCCGCTCGGCCCTGCCCTGTCGAGCTTTGCGATAACCGCCGGCATTGCCTTGTCGTTCCAGCCTTCGATCACTGAGGGCCTGGTCAGCCCGGGACTTTCCGGCACTTATCCGGCAGCGCAAGCACTCACCCAGCTACTGGCCGACAGCGGCGTGGAGATGGTTGCCCGCGACGATGGCAGCTACACACTGGTGCTGCGCCGGGTGTCCCTGCCGCAGATCAGCGTCGACGCCACGGGCAGAAGCAGCACCGACCTGCCACCTACCGACGCCAACGGCCAGGTCGCCCGCGGCGCACGCCTCGGCCTGCTGGGCAACACCGATGTGATGGAGGCGCCATTCAGCATCAGCAGCTACACCTCGACGATGATCAGGGATCAACAGGCGACCACGGTGGGCGACTTGCTGGAACGCGACGCTTCGGTGCGCTCCACTGGCCAGGCGGGCGGCATCGTCGACTCGTTCTTCATCCGCGGTTTTCCGCTGGGGGAAGGCAACCTCGGTGAGTTGGCTTTCGACGGTGTGTATGGCGTGGCGTCCAATTACCGGGTGTTCACCGATTACGCCGAGCGCATCGAACTGGTCAAGGGCCCCGCCGCGCTGCTGTACGGCATGTCGCCCAACAGCGCCGTGGGCGGTGTGATCAACGTGGTCCCCAAGCGCGCCCTCGACGAGGACCTGACCCGCTTCACCAGCCGCTACGCCACGAACTCGCAACTGGGCGGCCACCTCGACGTCAGTCGGCGCTTTGGCGAGGAACGCCGGTTCGGGATCAGGCTCAACGGTAGCCTGCAGCAGGGTGACACGGCCATCGACAAGCAGTCCCGAGACGTCGGTACCGGCGCCATGTCCCTGGATTACCAAGGGGATCGCCTGCGCATGACCCTGGACCTGATCAGCCAGGATGAAAAATTCGACGCCGCCTCCCGCCCTTTCCTGATCGACTCTGGCGTGCAAATCCCCTCCGCCGCCAACGGCCGCACCAGTGTCAGCCAGGACTGGGGGCGCTCCCGGGCCCGGGACAAATCGGCGTTGCTGAGTGGCGAGTACGACCTCAGCGACCAACTGACCCTGTTTGCCCACGCTGGCGGTGGAAAATCCGAGGTCGAGCGCATGTCCGACCAGACCCCGACCATCATCAACGCCGCCGGCGACACGTCATCGGTTCCCGGTTATTACAAATTCAACGTCCAACGCTACACCGTCGATGCCGGCGCACGCCTGGGCTTCGACACCGGGCCGGTCAGCCACCGCGCGGTGCTGCAAGTCAGCCGTTATCGCGATAAATTGTCCCGGGGCATTGTTTCCGGCCCCGTTATCCTCTCGAACATCTATCACCCGGTCGATCGACCCAGGCCCAACATCGCCGAACCTCACACGCCAAAAATCTCCGAGAGCGAACTGTCGGGCGTCGCCCTGGCCGACACCTTGTCGGTGCTCGATGAGCGCCTGCAACTCACCCTCGGATTGCGCCGGCAAAACATCCAGTCGGACAACTACAACACCACCGTTGCCACCCCGTCCTACGACAAAAGCAAGACCACCCCACTGCTCGGTATCGTCGCCAAACCCTGGGACCATGTCGCGCTGTACTACAACTACATCGAAGGCCTGAGCAAGGGCGACATCGCACCGGCTGCCGCCACGAACGCCGACGAAGTTTTTTCACCCTACATTTCCCGCCAGCAGGAGATCGGGCTCAAGCTCGACTACGAGCGTTTCATGGCCACGCTGGCGCTGTTCCAGATCAAGAAACCCAGCGGCGAATTGTCGTCCAGGGTGTTTTCGGTCCAGGCCCAGCAACGCAACCGTGGCGTGGAACTGAACCTGTCCGGCGAGATTGCCAAGGGCACGCGCCTGCTCGGTGGCGTGACGCTACTCGACGGGGAACTGACCCGCACCAGCGTGGCCGCCAACCGTGGCAATACACCGGTGGGCGTGCCCAAGGTCCAGGCCAACCTCTGGGCCGAGTGGGACACCCCGGGCATCGACGGGCTGACACTGACCAGCGGCGCGATCTACACCGCCAGCCAGTACGTCGACCAGGCCAACACCCAGGAACTGGATGCCTGGACCCGCTTCGACGTCGGTGCCCGCTATGCCACGCGCATTGCCGAACGGCCCACGACATTTCGCGCCACGGTGCAGAACGTCTTTGACCGCGCCTATTGGTCGGGGGTCGCGTCCTATGGCGCGTTTTCCCAAGGCGCACCGCGCACGCTGTTGTTATCCGCCACCGTTGATTTCTGAAACCTGCGGGCCGGGGCGGCGACTTGCGCCATTGTCCGGTCCGGCTTTTGTAAAGGCCTGAACCATGGTTACCGTTTTTCGCCGCCCTCACACCCTTGCCGCCCTGCTGTTCGCCGGGCTGCTCGGTGTGTCGTTTCTTTCGCTGACGCCCCGCAGTGCCCTGGCCGCCGAGGCGGACCCTGCCCTGGGCAGCGTGACCGACCTGCTCGGGCGCCAGGTCAAGGTCCATCTCCCGGTCAGGCGGGTGATCCTCGGCGAAGGCCGCCAGTTGTACCTGGTGGCGGCACTGGACACGCAAAACCCCATCGAACGCATCGTCGGTTGGCGCAAGGACCTGATCCAGTCGGATCCGGATACCTACGGCGCCTACCTGCGCAAATTTCCCGAGATTGCCAAGATCCCGACCTTTGGCGGGTTCGAGGACGGCACCTTTGACATCGAACAGGCCATCTCCCAGCGTCCGGATGTGATCATCCTCAATATCGAAGCCCAGCACGCCACCGAGGATGCGCGCTACATCGAGAAGCTCGACGCCTTGGACATCCCGGTGGTCTACGTGGACTTTCGCAACAACCCGATGCAGAACACCGAGCCGACCATGCGCCTGTTCGGCCAACTGTTCGGCAAGCAAGCCCGTGCCGAAGCCTTCATCGATTTTCGCAACCAACAGATTCGACGGGTCACCGACGTCATTGAAGCGCGCCACCCTGCCCGGCCCAAGGTCTTCATCGAGCGCATCGGCGGCTACACCGATGATTGCTGCCTGAGCTTCGGCAACGAGAATTTCGGCCTGTTCGTCGAAATGGCCGGTGGCGACAACATCGCCAAAGGCATCATCCCCACCACGTTCGGCCAGTTGAATGCCGAACAAGTGGTGGTCGCCAACCCGGCACAGGTGGTGGTCACCAGTGCCAACTGGGAAGCCTTTGCACCCGGTGGCCATTGGGTCGGCGTCGGCCCCGGGGCGGATATGGCCCAAGCCAGGAAAAAACTGGCGTGGTACACCCGGCGACCGGCCTACGCCGGCATCAAGGCCCAGGACGACCAGGCGTTCCACGCCATTTGGCACCAGTTCTACAACAGCCCCTATCAGTTCGTGGCCATCCAGCAATTGGCCAAGTGGTTCCACCCGACGTTATTCGCCGACCTGGACCCGGACGCCTCGTTCCGTCAACTGCACGAGCAGTTCCTGCCAGTTCCTTATGAGCCGGGTTACGCCGTCAGCCTGGACCAGACCGAGGACAAACCATGACGTCGTTGAACGAAACCCTGGTGATGCAACGTGACACCTACCGGCGCCTGGTGCTGCGCAAGCGGCTGATCCTCGGCGGGCTCACGCTGTTGCTGATCTGCAGCGTCCTGCTCGACCTGGCCCTCGGGCCGGCACGCTACAGCCTCGACGAAGTGCTGGGCGCGCTGTTTTCACCGGACAGCGCATCGCCCCAGGTCCGCGTGGTGATGTGGGACATCCGCCTGCCCGTGGCGCTGATGGCCGTTGCGGTCGGCGCCGCGTTGTCACTGGCCGGCGCGCAGATGCAGACGATCCTCAACAACCCGCTGGCCAGCCCGTTCACCTTGGGCATTTCCGCCGCCGCCAGTTTCGGTGCGGCCATGGGGCTGGCGTTTGGCGTGGCCTTGTTCCCGTTGGCGGCGCAGTACATGGTGCCGGTGAACGCGTTCATCATGGCCATGCTGTCGGCGTTGCTGATCCACTTCCTGAGCCTGCGCCGCGGTGTCACCGCCGAGACCATCGTGCTGCTCGGCATCGCCCTGGTGTTCACCTTCAACGCGTTGCTGGCACTGGTGCAATTCTTCGCCACCGAACAAGCCGTGGCCGCCGTGGTGTTCTGGACGATGGGCAGCCTGACCAAAGCCACCTGGCCCAAGCTGGGGGTGATCTGCCTGGTGATCCTCGTCACTCTGCCGATTTTCGCCCGGCGCGCCTGGGCCTTGACCGCGCTGCGGCTGGGGGACGACAAGGCCGCGAGTTTCGGCATCAATGTGCGCAGCCTGCGCTTTCAGACGCTGATCATGGTCAGCCTGCTCGCCTCGTTCCCGGTGGCGTTTGTCGGCACGATCGGCTTCATCGGCCTGGTCGGCCCGCACATCGCGCGGATGCTGATCGGTGAAGACCAACGGTTCTTCCTGCCGGCGTCCTTGTTGACCGGCGCATTGATTCTGTCCGCCAGTTCGGTGATCAGCAAAACCCTGATCCCTGGGGCCATTTTCCCCATCGGCGTGGTCACGTCGCTGATCGGCGTGCCCTTCTTCATTTCCTTGATTCTCGGCGGGAAGAAAAACTCATGGTAACGATCCGGCTGGAGAACCTCGGAGCTCGCTATGGCCAGCGCACGGTCATTCACGGCGTGACCACGGCAGCTTTTGTCGGCGGCCAGGTGGTGGCGGTGGTCGGCCCCAACGCGGCGGGCAAATCCACCTTGTTCAAGCGCATGGCCGGGTTGATCGACGGCCCCGGACAGGTGGTCCTGGAGGGCTCGAAAAAAGGACCGCCGGGTATCAGCTACATGCCCCAGGGCTTGAACGCCAGCGCCCGGTTGACGGTGTACGAGTCGGTGCTGCTGGCGCGCAAGCAGCTCACGCCGGGCTGGGTCGTCCATGATGATGAACTGAAGCGGGTGGACGACATTCTCGCCGCGCTGGGCATCACTGAGTTGTCGTTCCGTAACCTCGGAGAGCTCAGCGGCGGACAGCAGCAACTGGTGTCGATCGCCCAGACCCTGGTGCGCGAACCGGAAATCCTGTTGATGGATGAACCGACCAGCGCCCTGGACATGCACCGGCAGGTCCAGGTGCTGGGCTTCATGCGTGCCCTGGCGCGCAAGCGCGAAGTCATTGTATTCATCGCCATCCACGACCTGAACCAAGCGCTGCGCTTTGCCGATCAGGTGCTGGTGGTTGCCGACGGCACCGCCCAGGGCAGCGGCCCGAGTGCTGAGGTAATTACCGAGTCGATGCTTCGCAAGGTCTACAAGGTCGAGGCGCGGATCGAACGATGCAGCCGCGGACAGCACCACATCCTGATCGACGATATCGTTTGAACGCACACCCGGGCCTTGCGCCAAAGGCCCGGGACCTAGGCGACCCCGCCGTCAGGCACTGCAAGGGTGTCGGCCTGGGTCACGCGGCTTGGCCTGAAGGTCTCAGGCATCGCCAGCAACAGGCCGAATGCCAGCGCGGCAATCGCCGCCAGGGTCAGGAATGCCGCGCTGTAGCCAGCCCCTTGCACCACAA
The DNA here is from genome assembly GCF_001623525.1 of Pseudomonas fluorescens. NCBI lineage: Bacteria > Pseudomonadati > Pseudomonadota > Gammaproteobacteria > Pseudomonadales > Pseudomonadaceae > Pseudomonas > Pseudomonas fluorescens. Next base: position 1,997,483 of record NZ_CP015225.1, read on the forward strand.
AGCCGGCCAGGCTGTTACTCAACGCCGCGCCGAACCCGAACACCGTCGACAACACCCCGAGGCTGACGTTGAAACGCCCGGTGCCCTGGGTAAGGTCCTTGACCACCAAGGGAAACAACGCGCCAAACAGCCCGGCACCGATCCCATCGAGCAACTGCACCGCCACCAACCAATAGGGGTCATTCGAGAGCACGTACAACACACCTCGTATGGGCAGGATCAGGAAGCCGGCCAGCAACAACGGCTTGCGTCCCCAGACATCGGCCTTGACGCCGACCAGCCACGCCATGGGCACCATGACCAGTTGCGCCGCGACGATACAGGCCGACGTCAACGGCGTGGCCAGGTGCACATTGGCCTGGGCGAGCTTCTGGCTGACCAGCGGGAGCATCGCCGCGTTCGCCAGGTGGAACAGCCCGCAGCAAATGGCGAACAACAACAGCGTACGGTTATCCAGCAGGACCCGCAGCGTCGAGGGTTCAGGGCCGTGGACCAACTGCCCCGCCTCCAGGCCTCGGGCCACGTCATGGTCGATGGCCTCGGCGGACACGCAACTGACCGCGACGATGCTGGCCAATGCCATGGCGGCCATCAGGTAGAACACCGCGATGGGACCGAACAACCAGGCAAACCCACCCGCCAGCAGCGCGGCGCAGGCATTGCCCGCGTGATTGAACGTCTCGTTGCGCCCAGTGCGCCGCGTAAAGGCCCGGGCACCGGTAATGCCCAGAGAGATGGCCGCAATGGCCGGCGCGAAGACTGACGCTGCCACGGCGCCGATGGCCTGGGTCAACGCCACCAGGCCAAAGGACGAGGTGAACGGCAGCACCAGGCATCCCAGCGTCACTGCCAAGGCCGCCACAGCCACCACGGCACGCTTGCTGCGCACCCGGTCGATCAACGCACCTGCGGGCGCCTGGGCGACGAGCCCGGCCATCGCCGCCACTGTCATCACCACGCCAATGCTGGCCGGGTCCCAGCGATGCACCGCCAGCAGGTAGATCGCCAGGTAAGGACCCAACCCATCACGCACATCCGCGAGGAAGAAATTCAGGCCATCCAGGGAAAGGTTGTTACGTCGGTCTCGGTTGCGATCCATAGCGGCCTCGACGGGCATTGCCCCAAAGAAAATTGACGCAATGATGTCGCAAAGAATCGAACCGGGCCACCGTGATGAGCGCGGGGCCACTGAGAAAACCGTGGCGAGGGAGCTTGCTTCCGCTGGGTCGCGAAGCGCCCCCAAAACCTGCCGAACGCGTAACACAGACACACCGCACCCGCCGGTTCACGACTGCTGCGCAGCCGAGCGGGAGCAAGCTCCCTCGCCACAGGTCCATCGTTGTTTCTTAGGTGAACTGCATGACCTACCAAAGCGCGATGTCGTAGCTGAAGTAGATACGATTGCTGTCACGGCCACGGGAAAAGTCCGAGCGATAGACGTAGTTGCGCAACTTCACCCCCAGCCCCTTGAACGTACCCTGCTGCACCACGTAGGCGATCTCTGCGTCACGCTCCCACTCTTTGACCGTGGTGTTGGACTTGCCGTCGTTACCGCTCAGGTAACGGGTGGAAAATGTCAGTCCAGGCACACCGAGGCGAGCGAAGTCGTAGCCATAACCGAGCATCCAGGTCTTCTCGTCTTCCTCGATGAACTTGCCGATCCCGACGTTGCTGAAGGAGTACACCGTGGCGCCGCTGACATAAGGCAGGCCCGCCTCGCCGCTGAGGGTTTGATAGCCGGCGCTCAGGGTGTGGCCGACAACGGCGTAGGACAGCAGCCCGCTGAGCATGTCGTTGTCGATCTTGCCGCCGTAGGCCGAACCCGAATTGATCGCTCCCACGCAGGAGCGTCACTAGTGTCCGGTAAAATCTTTTCAGAGCTGAAGGTTACCTTGGGTAGCCTTCAGCTCTGTTCGCTTCTGCCTTCGGCCTTCAAGGCGTTCGATGCTCAATGGGCGTTCGAACAAGCTGTGGGTCAGCCTAATAGCAAAGTCTGAAATAGGCCCCGAACATCCTGAGCGGTGCTGATAAAGGTGCAGCAAAAGGTAGGTAATCAAGGCGCTGTAGATCTGCAGACGAACGGCATTTTCGGAGAAGCCGAAATATCGTTTTAACTTGAGGTTTTGCTTGATCCACTTGAAAAACAACTCGATCTGCCAACGTTGTTTGTACAGATCAGCGACCTCCTCAGATGAGCGAGAGAAGTCATTGGTAACCAGCACCAGTGGCGTTTCATGGTCGTCTCGACGAACCTGAATCCGGCGCACAGCCTGATCCTGATAGTGATTCGGACGTCGAGTGTTCAGGTATTTCTTACCGAACAGCACCGATTCGTCTGCCTCAATGAATTCCGGTGCATCGTCTTTTCTCAAGCTTTCTACCTGCTTCAGGTTGGCGTTTTTTTTCAGCCGTGTGACGAAGAAAGAGCCCAACTGATCGATCTGGTACCACCAGTTGTAGTCGCAGTAACCCTTATCGAAAACGTATGTCATACCCGCTTCAAGAGGCATGGTCAGAGCATCGCTCAGATCGTTGACGTTGGCGGCGGTGATGTTCACGTAAGTCGGGGCTGTTTGCCGTGGATCGATTGCCACATGCACCTTCAGGCCTTGAGTTATGCGGGTTTTCGTCGCGGTGGTCCATTCGTCAAAACCGGGTCCACGCAGGCTGATTGAGGTCGAATCGATCAAGGTGATCATCGCTTCGAGCGACTTGCGCTGTTTGCGACCAACACCTTGAAGCAGGTGCTCGCAGGCCAGGCGAAACGGTTCAGAGCTGCGCTTACTCAAGGCATCGCAAAGGGTTGAACGCACCATGTTCTTGGCGTTTAGGTGATAACGATGGGGTTCCAGCGACTGTGAAGCTGTCGCCAACGTGCGCAAGCTTTTAGCTTGGACAAGCTGACCGTAAATCAGCGTGATAAGTAGATCCCAGGAAGTGAACTGCTTAGCGTAACGATCAGCACCACAGCGTTTGACGGCTGCCTTGAAGAGCTGATGAGGAAGGGCCTGGAGCATTTGTGCAAATCGCGTGCTGCTGAACATAGGCGAAAATCGAGTCTGAAAAACCTGATTATTGCTTAAGACGCAGGCACAGCAAGGGGGAGCAAGCTCCCCCTTCAGTTTTTACCGGACACTAGTGACGCAGGAGCGTGGGAACGATCAACCGCTAGTGCGGTACAGTCACTTCGTCCAGCGCCAGGTCGGTCAGCGGAAGACCAACCTGGCGTATAACGACGAAGGCTTGCTCCAGCAACGGCTACTCGCTAAACCAGCTGGCGAACCCCCAGAGACAAGATCAAACCACCACACAGTCGATCAATTGCTTTTTTCCTACCTTGATAGGCACAAGCAATCCTGGGCTGCGAAAGCATAATTTCGACCATTCCATACCAAGCCATTGAAACCACCACGACAACTGCCAACATCGACAAAAACGTACCTGGCGAAACGTGGGCGGGAGCCGCGGCTGAAAAAACAGCGGCATAGAAAGCCATGGACTTGGGGTTGCCAATGTTGGTGACCACCCCCTGAATAAAGGACTGGCGGCAACTACCGGCGACGGCATCATTCAGCGGGCCAGGCGCATTCAACCGGTCGAGGCACTACTCCTACTCCTCGGCAGGCCTCATATGAAAAATCGTATAAGGCAGGATCAGCGTATCGGCCACGATGCTAAAAGGAAGGTCGACGACTGCAAACGGTGCCAGCGCGCGCGAATACACGTCGTTGTCATTCGTCGAGGCCTTGATGATCTCGATATCGGTCGCCGCACCGCAGTAAGGATGGCGGCCGCAGAGCTGTCCCATGCCAAAGGTTTCGTTGGCCGTCGCGCATCCGCCCAGCAGCGCCATCGTCAAAGCCATTACTACGATCCGCATGACGCGCCCCTCCCCAGGAAAGGCCGGACTGTAGCATTAAAAAAGCCGCCCCAACGGCTCAGTGCCCAAGGCAAGGCCCCAGCGGGGTCGCGAACCACTCGATGGACACCCCGAGGGCGGCTGCACCGATAGAAACGTTATGGCGGCTGTATTCAGACAACCCCAGGTTCTCCTGTAGGATGCACAACCTCTCAACCAGTCGCGAATGTGAACAATGGAACTGCACTCAATTCTCGCCTTTACCCTGGTCGCGGCAATCGCCATCGCCAGTCCTGGACCGGCCACCCTGATGGCGATCAATAACAGCCTGGCCTACGGGCCGCGTTACGCGGTGTGGTCGTCGGTGGGCAACGCCAGCGGACTGTTCTGCTTGTCGGCCGCCGCGATGCTGGGTCTCGGCGCGTTGCTCGCCAGTTCCGAATGGCTGTTCAACGCCGTGAAAGTCCTCGGGGCGGGTTATCTGTTCTACCTGGGCGCCAGGCAGTTGTTCAAAAAGACTCCGATACTCGCGCAGGATGTGCAAGCCGATGGCAAAACCAGCAAGCCATCGCGTTCAAAGCTATACAAGTCGGCCTTTCTGACAGCCATCACCAACCCCAAGGCGACGATGTTCTTCACCGCCCTGTTCCCGCAATTCATCGACCAGAGCGCCCCACTGCTGCCGCAGTTTCTGCTCCTTACCTCGATATTCGCCGGCTTGTCACTGGTTTCCTTGAGCCTGTATGCCGCCATTGCGGCCCAGGCCCAAGGCGTGCTGAAACGGCCAGCGTTTTCCGTGTGGATCAGCAGGCTCGTCGGCTCGACGTTCATCGGCTTCGGTGCGGCCATTCTGGCGATGCGTCGACCGGCCGTTTAGGACAGCTGCCTGTCTGTCATGCCCCGACCTGCGGGATGAACGAGAACTGAAGCCGTTGCTCACAGTGCACCAATCCCAGCACTGAAAGCTGTTGCCACAGGAACAGCGGCTCAACTGTTGCCTGAGCAACAGCCACTCAACAATTCATCCGCCAGATCAACAGTCACTCCCCCTCCCCGCCCCGCGAAGCCCAGTAAACACTGGGCTTTTCGCGTTGGTACGGCCCTTGCTCAAGCCCATGTACCTCGATCAACAGTCCAACAGGAACACCTAGGATGAGCACTCCACTGAAAGTCGTCGCCGTCTCCGGCGGTACCTCCCGCCCCTCCCGCACTCTGGCACTGACCGAAGCCATCCTGGGCGAGCTCGGCCAGCATCTGGTCATCGATACCCACTTGATCGAACTGGGCAACATTGCCCGTCCGCTGGGCGGTACGCTGTGGCGCAAGGAATTGCCGGAAACCGTCGAGCACGAACTGCGCCTGATCGAGTCTGCCGACCTGCTGGTGGTGGCCGCACCGGTCTATCGTGGCACCTATCCGGGCCTGTTCAAGCATTTGTTCGACCTGATCGGCCAGGACGCCCTGGTCAACACGCCGGTACTGCTGGCCGCCACCGGTGGCAGCGAGCGCCATGCCCTGGTCCTCGATCACCAATTGCGCCCGCTGTTCAGCTTCTTCCAGTCACTCACCTTGCCCATCGGCGTCTACGCCAGCGAGAACGATTTCGCCGACTACCGCATCGTCAGCAAGACCTTGCAGTCGCGCATCGAACTGGCTGCCGGACGTGCCGCTCGCCTGTTCGCCGGTCAGGCGCATGCACTGCGCAAGATCGCCTGAGGAGCCCGCATGACTGATTACTGCATCTGCCTGGAAGGCCATTGTGCGAGGGACATCGCGTGAGAATCCATCAACAACCCACCGTGCTTACGCCGCTGCAGACCGCTCGCCGCCTGGCCGCGGAATTCGCTGAAACCGCCGTCGAGCGCGATGAGGCCGGCGGCACGCCCAAGGAACAACGCGACGCCATTCGCCAGAGCGGCCTGCTGGCCCTGAGCATTCCCACCCAGTTCGGCGGCCTCGGCGCCAGTTGGAGCGAAACCCTCGGGGTGGTGCGCGAGTTCGCCAAGGTGGACAGTTCCATCGCCCACGTCTTCGGTTTTCAGCACCTGATGCTGGCCACCGTGCGCCTGTTCTCTCGCCCCGATCAGTGGCAACCCTGGTTCGAACAGACCGCCCGCAAGAACTGGTTCTGGGGCAATGCATTGAATCCCCTGGACACCCGCACCGTGGTCAAGACCTTCGACGGCTGGCGGGAATTCTCCGGCAAGAAGAGCTTCTGCTCCGGTGCCAGCGACTCGGAAATGCTGATCGCCTCGGCCATCGACGAAAGCGCTGGCGGCAAACTGCTGATCGCCGCCATTCCCAGTGGCCGCACCGGCATCACCCTGCACGGCGACTGGGACAATATGGGCCAACGCCAGACCGACAGCGGCAGTGCCACTTTCGAACGGGTGCGGGTAGAAGAGAACGAATTACTGCTCGACCCCGGTCCCCTGAGCACGCCCTTCGCCTGCCTGCGCCCACTGATCGCGCAATTGCATTTCTCCCACATTTTCCTCGGTATCGCCGAAGGCGCCCTGGAAGAAGCCCGGCACTACACCCTCAAGGAAGGCCGTCCGTGGTTCCGCTCCAAGGCCCAGCATGTCAGCGAAGACCCTTACGTGCTGCGCCACTACGGTGAGTTCTGGGTTGGCCTGGAAAGTGTGCGGCTGCTGGTGGAACGCGCTGCCGACCAGTTGGATGAGGCCTGGCACAAGGGACACGCCCTGGGTGCCGAGGAGCGCGCGCAACTGGCGCTGTCCATCGCCACCGCCAAAGTGGCCGCCGTACGCACCGGCCTGGATATCTGTAGCCGCCTGTTCGAAGTCACCGGAGCCCGCGCCACCCATGCTTCGCTGCGTCTCGACCGCCATTGGCGCAACCTGCGCACCCAAAGCCTGCACGACCCGGTGGATTACAAACTCCACGAACTGGGTGAATGGGCGCTGAGCCAGACGCGGCCCACCCCCTCCTTCTACTCATAGGGATACCCATGCAACTGCTGACTCTCCCCCCCTTCGCCGACACTGGCTACCTCGATCCGGGCGACCGCACAGGTCTTCGAAGACCCTAGATCGCAGGCGCTGCTCGCCCACGTGCAACAGGTCGCCCCCCAGTGAGGCCAGCGTCCTGATCATTGGCGAGACCGGCACGGGCAAGGAGCTGGTCGCACGCCACATCCACAACCTCAGCGGCCGACGCACCGGGCCCTTCGTTGCCGTCAACTGCGGCGCCTTTTCCGAATCGCTGGTGGAAGCGGAACTGTTCGGCCACGAGAAAGGTGCCTTCACCGGTGCCCTCGCCGCCAAGGCTGGCTGGTTCGAGGAAGCCAATGGCGGCACGTTGTTCCTCGACGAGATCGGCGACCTGCCGATGGCCATCCAGGTCAAGCTGCTGCGGGTGCTGCAGGAGCGCGAAGTGGTGCGCCTGGGCTCGCGCAAGAGCATCGCGATCAACGTGCGCGTGGTCGCTGCCACCAACGTGCAGCTGGACAAGGCCATCGGTGCCGGCCACTTCCGCGAGGATCTGTATTACCGCCTCGATGTGGTCAGCCTGCAGCTCTATCCGCTGCGCGAGCGGCCGGGCGACATCCTGCCGCTGACCCGTCACTTCATCAAGACCTACTGCAACCGCCTGGGCTACGGCGAAGTGCGCCTGAGCTCGGGAGCCGAGCGCAAACTGGTGGACTACGGCTGGCCGGGCAACATCCGCGAACTGGAGAACGTCATCCACCACACCCTGCTGGTATGCCGCAACGGCCTGGTGCAGGAAGACGACTTGCGCTTGTCGTCCCTGCGCATCGAGCGCCAGGAACAACCGCAGGCCAGCCTCGGCGAGAGCGCCGACGAACAGCTGCTGCGCACGTTCCACCGGTTGTTCGAAGAACAGGCCGGCGGCCTCCACGAGAAGGTTGAAGACAGCCTGCTGCGCGCCGCCTACCGTTTCTGCCACTGCAACCAGGTGCGCACCGCCAACTTGCTGGGCCTGAGTCGCAACGTCACGCGAGCACGCCTGATCGCCATTGGCGAGTTGGTGGTCAACCGACGCCGTCCGGACGTCAACACACGCCCGGGCCGAGCCCTGCAACTGTCGATCTAATCAAAATAAAACCAGGCGATGCGGCCCGGCCGACAAAGCCCCAATACGCCAAGCGTTGCGATATCGGAAGGCCTATGCGCCTTTCCAGACTCCCAACCGCACAAGGATCAAACCTCATGAGCCTGGACATTTTCTGGTTCCTTCCCACCTCCGGCGACACTCGCTACCTGGGCCATTCCGGCAGCGGCCGACCAGCGACCAACGCCTACATGCGCCAAATCGCCGTGGCCGCCGATCAGCTCGGCTATGACGGCCTGCTGATCCCCACCGGCGCCAGTTGCCTCGATCCCTGGGTGACTGCCGCCAGCCTGGTTCCGGTGACCCAGCGCATCAAGTTGCTGGTGGCGCTGCGCACCTCGCTGGGCAACCCCACCGCCTCGGCACGCCAGGCTGCCAGCCTCGATCAGGCCAGTGGCGGCCGCCTGCTGCTCAACGTGGTACCCGGCGGCGACGCCACCGAACTGGAAGCCGACGGCGTGTTCCTCACGCACGACGAACGCTATGACGCCTCCGATGAATTCCTGAGCATCTGGCGCCGCCTGCTGCAGGGCGAAACCGTCGACTTCGACGGCAAGCACCTGCAAGTGCGTGGCGCCCAGAACCTCTTCCCGCCCGTTCAACAACCCCACCCGCCGCTGTACTTCGGCGGTTCGTCAGAGGCCGCCCACGAATTGGCCGCCAAGCATGTCGATGCCTACCTGAGCTGGGGCGAGCCCCCCGCTGCGGTGGCCGAGAAAATCGCCGACGTGCGCGCCCGTGCCGCCAGGCATGGCCGCAGCGTGCGCTTCGGCGTGCGCCTGCATGTGATCGTGCGGGAAACCAGCGAAGCCGCCTGGGCCGCTGCCGACGAGTTGATCAGCCACCTCGACGACGCCACCATCGCCGCCGCCCAGGCCAACTACGGCAAGATGGACTCCGAGGGCCAGCGGCGCATGGCGGCGTTGCATGGTGGCGACCGCAACAAGCTGGAAGTGGCGCCCAATCTGTGGGCCGGTGTTGGCCTGGTACGCGGCGGTGCCGGTACCGCCTTGGTGGGCGACCCCGACACCGTCGCCGCACGCCTGCTGGAATACGCCGACCTGGGCGTCGACAGCTTCGTCCTGTCCGGCTACCCGCACCTGGAAGAAGCCTATCGCTTCGCCGAACTGGTATTCCCGTTGTTACCGGGCAAGGGCAAGGTCACCGTGGAAGGCGCCTTCACTGGCGGCGCCTTCGACGTTCGCGCCGGCAAGGAGAAAGTCGCATGAACATCATCGACCTGCGTTGTCGCCCGGCCTACCTGCACCCCTTCTTCGGCGGGGTACCGGGCTCGCCCGAACACGTCGTGGCGCGCTGGCTCAACCGGCGCGTCGGCACCCGCGGCCCGGACGATCACTTCGAACGCTCGCTGACACCGGAGGGTTTTCTCGACGAGGTGCGTGACGCCGGGCTGGACAAAGCCGTGGTGGTGGGCCGCCACACGCCGAGCCAGCACCTGCCGAATGAGCGCATCCACGAAATCGTTCAGGGTCACGATGAGCTGATCGGCATCGGTTCGGTAGAGCCGGTGCTACAAGGAATCGAAGGCGCCCTGTCGGAAATAGACCGGGCGATCGATCACCTGGGCCTGGCCGGCATCGACCTGGAACCGGGCTTCGCCGAGCCGGCCCGGCACCCCGACGATGCGCTTTACTGGCCGCTCTACGAACACCTGCAAAAGCGCGGTGTCCCGCTGTTCCTGATGAGTGGGCCGACCACCCCGGACCCGAGCTACAACGACCCGGCACGCCTGGCGGCCGTGGCCCGCGCGTTCCCGGACCTGTCGATCGTCGTCTACCACGGCTACTGGCCCAACGTGCAGCAGGCTCTCGGCGTTGCTTTCCGCTTCGAGAACGTCCACCTGGTGCCGGACATGTACCTGTTCCAGCCGGGCAGCGAGGGTTACGTGCAAGCGGCCAACGGCTACCTGGCCGACCAGTTGCTGTTCGGCTCTTCCTACACCTTCCGACCGATCCGTCAAAGCATCGAAGACGCCCTGCAACTGGGGCTGAAAGACGAGGTGCTGGAGAAGTTTTTCCACGGCAATGCCAGGCGGCTGTTTGCGTTGACCTGAGCCGGCCAGACAGCCTGGACCTTGTGGCGAGGGGATTTATCCCCGCTGGACTGCGAAGCAGTCCCTCTCAACCTGCCTGAGACACCGCGTGCCCAGGCTTTAGGGCCGCTTCGCGCCCCAGCGGGGATAAATCCCCTCTCCACAGGAGTTTCCTCAACAGCCACATCTCCTCAACACAGCCAGATCTTCTCAATCCGGGAGTGGGCGCTACATCCTGCCATTCGCCTGCCCCCACCCCCAAATAGCGATCAAATCGACTCAAGCCTGCCCTGCTTGTCCGTCGGCCAACGCAGCGCCGTTCAGGTAATGGTCGCCAAGCAGCCGACGCTGGGTCAGCAATGCCGGCTCGGGGTTGTCCGGCCAGGGCCGCGGCAGGCTGCGACCGGCCAGCTCGAAGTACACGTGGCCGGCCAGGCGCGCCGCCTCGGCGGCGGCCAGGCGAAACGCGATGGCGGCCGACTGGGACTCGTCGGCGTACTCCAGCAAGGCATCGGCAGCGTCGATGCGGATGCGCAGTTCACCGACCGCGGCGATCACCAGGGCTTCATGACGGGCACTCTGGGCACGCAGGTAGTCAAGCAAAGCGGCCTCGACATGGCGGGCATGGGCCAGGTCGCTACGGCCTTGGGAATGTAAGTTGGACATGCGCGGTACCTCAGTTCCAGGAATGACGTTGTGGCTTGATGCCGTTGAGCAACTGATTGCCGACCAAGTGATATTTCCAGCGCACCGGATCGTGCAGGGTGTGGGTCCGCGCATTGCGCCAGAACCGGTCCAGCCCCTGGCTGGCCGAAACGCTACGGGTGCCGCCCAACTCCAACAGGCGGCTGGACGCCTCCAGGGAAATCTCGGTGGACAGCACCTTGGCCTGGCCGACGATCACCGAGGCTTCAGCCACCCGCTCCTCGCTCGGCTCGGCGACCGCACGGTCGACCGCGTGGGCCGCGCGACGCAGAATCGCTTCGGCCGCTTGCAGGCGCCAGGCCAACTCACCGATCAGCGCCTGGCCAAGTGGGTCCTGCCAGCCGTGTTGAAGCCCGCTATCCACCCATGGACGCGCCTGCCGTGCCACCCGCAAGGTCTCGGCGAAGGCGCCACGGGCAATGCCGGTGTCCACCGCAGCCTGGATGATTTGCGAGATCGGGCCGTCGGAGGTGGGTTGGTCATAGGCCTTCCAGGCCGGCACCACGTCGCTCGCTGGCACCCGTACACCTTCGATGCGCACCTGGCCGCTGGCAGTAATGCGCTGGCCGAAACCGTCCCAACTGTCGATCACCGTCAGACCCGCCGCATCCCGTGGGACGAGGGCGATATGGACGTGCCCTTCCTCATCCACTCCGGCAACCGGCACGATATGGGCGAACAGTGCGCCGGTGCAGTAGGCCTTCTCGCCGTCGAGTACGGCCGTGTCGCCGTCGAAGCGTATCTGCGTCTGGAAGGTGGTGACGTACTGGCTGCGCGCTTCGGAAAAGGCGTTGCCGAAGCGGTAGCCTTGCAACACCTTGGCGTAGTAACGGCGCTTCTGCTCCTCGCTGCCAGTCAGGCTGAGGTTGCTGAGCACACCGAAATGGTTCTGCGGCAACTGGCCGAGGGACGGATCAGCAGCGGAAATGATCGCGATCACTTCACTGAGAGTGGCATAGGACACCTCGGCGCCACCGTATGCCTTCGGCACGCGGATCGCCCATAGCCCGCTCGCGGAAAAGCGTTCGAGCTCTTCCCAGGGCAGCCGCCGCTCGCGGTCGCGCAAGACGGCCTCGCGGGCGAAATCCTCGGCCAGGCGTTGCGCCACCTCGATGGCTTCGGCATCACTACGGATGATATGGGCCGGGCTCCGAGGCGCCGGGCGGACCTGTTCGGAAGACAGTGATTGGGTCATGTGCTACTCCATGCATAACGGGTTCCCCTGGGCTAAAGCACAGCCCGTACCAACATACAAAACCCTTTATATTCAATAAGTTGAATAAAGTACCGAGACGCAGGAAAGCCCCGTAAAAGGCAAACTGTGGATGAACTGTTGCCCGGCGAACAGTTGGTGGTTCATCCATCAGCCGGCCTTGCCACCCAGGTAGAAATGCTGGATGTCTTCCCGTGCCGCCAGCGCCGTCGCATCACCCTCACCCACCACCCGCCCGTTCTCCAGGATGTAGGCGTAGCTGGCATGGCGCAGGGCGACATTGATGTTCTGCTCAGCCACCAGAAAACTCACGCCCTCCTGCGCATTGAGCTGCGCGACGATGGCGAAAATCTCTTCGACAAGGAGCGGCGCCAGGCCCATCGAAGGCTCATCGAGCAGCACCAGTCGAGGCTTGGTCATCAGTGCCCGGCCGATGGCAAGCATCTGCTGCTCGCCACCCGAGGTCAGTCCGGCCTGGGTCTTGCGCTTGGTCTTCAGCCGTGGGAACCAGGCGTAAATACGTTCCAGATCCTGCTCCAGCGCCCGTCGCGTCGGCTTGCGCAGGAAACCGCCACTGCGCAGGTTATCCTCGACCGTCAGATGGGCGAACACATGCCGCCCCTCCAGCACATGGACGATGCCCTGGCGTGCCAGCAGATTGGCCGCAACCCCGGCGGTGTCCCGTCCCTGGAAGACAATCCGCCCACGACTGACCTGCGCCCGATCGGCCTGGACCAGCCCGGAAATGGCCTTGAGCGTCGTGCTCTTGCCGGCCCCGTTGGCGCCGAGCAGGGCGACGATATCGCCCTGTCCGACCCGCAGGGAAACCCCGGCCACGGCGAGGATCGCTCCGTCGTAGATCACTTCGATGTCTTGCACTGCCAGCAACTCACGGCTTTCGGTACCAGCAAGGGCCGCAATGGTCATGGTTTCCTCCCCCTTGGGCGCATTCGCGCCCGGTTGCGTTTCGATTTGCCGAGCTGTGCGCCTGGTTACTGCGCCGCGCAATCGCGGAGGGTCACGCCCTTCTCTTTCGCGTACTCGGCGGCCTTGGCATCGATCAACGGGCGCAACGTGGCGCGATCGGCCTGGACCCAATCGGTGATCAGGTTCCACTGCTGGCCGTCCCACTGCTGCACTTTGGCTGCCCCACCACCCTCGTGGTCGTTGCAGGACAACCGCAGCGGTTGCATCAGCCCGAGAAAACCGATTTCCTTGAGGCGTGCATCGTTGAGGTCGAGGTGCTCCAGGCCCCAGCGACCTTCCTCACCGTTGAGCGGGCGATTACCGAAATGCTTCTGCCCGGCGCGGATCGCTTCGACGGCAATGGCGGCGTTCACCAGGCCAGAGTTGTAGTAGACGCTGCCGAAGCTCTTCGGATCCTTGAGGTCGCTCTTGCCGGTGTCGAGAATGTACTGGCGGATGCGCTGGTGGATGTCAAAGTTGGCGCCGCCCGGATAGGGTGTCAGCGCCAGATAGCCCTTGCCCGCCTCGCCCGCCGGCAGCACGTCTTCGTTGGAACTGGCCCAGATGTCGCCGACGATGCGCTCCACCGGGTAGCCGAAACGTGCCGCGGTCTTGATCGCCACTGGCGTGGACACGCCCCAGGTACGCAGGAACACCCAATCCGGCTTGAGTTGTCGCACCTGGCGCCACTGCCCAGCCTGCTCGTTACCCGGGTCGGCCACCGCGATCTGGATGTTCTCGAAGCCGTACTTCTGCGCCAGCAGTGCCAACGGCCCCTGGGTTTCCCGACCGTAGGCGGAATCGTGGTAGACGGTGGCGATTTTCTTGCCCTTGAGCTTGTCCAGCCCACCCTCGCGCTCGGCCACGTAGTTGATGAACGCCGAGGCCTCGCTGTAGAACGTCAGCATGACCGGAAAGTTGTAGGGGAACACCCTGCCGTCAGTGGCTTCGGTGCGGCCATAGCCGAGGGTGATCAAGGGAATCCTGTCGGCGGCGGCCTTGTCCGCAAGGGCATAGGCCGCTGGTGCACCATTGGGCGAGTAGATCGCCACCGGCGCGCCGTTGAGGCCATTTTTGAAGCGCTCGTAGCATTCAATGCCCTTCTCCGCCGTCCATTCGGTCTCGCACTCCTGCCAGACCAGCTTGACGCCATTGATCCCGCCTTCCACTTCATTGATGTAGCGCAGGTAGTCGATCATCCCGGCCCAGACCGGAATGCCACTGGAGGCATAGGCGCCGACCCGGAAGGTGGCCAATGGGAAGAACTGTTCGTTGGCCGCCTGGGCAGCAGGGATCAGCGCCGCACAGGCACCGAGCACCAGGCCTATGGCGGCGAGGCTACGTTTGAAGATTGCATGCATGATTGTTTTTCTCGGTTTGAGTGCCAGGCCGTGTAATGACGGCCGGTGGTTGGAAGCCTCCTTTCCCGGGATCGGGTCAAGGTCTGTTGGGTCGTGGGTCAGTGCTCAGAACCGCAGCGGCCAGACCCTGATGCGTTCGCGCAGATCGCCGAGCAGGCGTGCCAGTCCCTCCGGCTCCTTGATCAGGAACCAGATGATCAAACCGCCGAAGAGCACCTTCTGCAGGTTCTGCAGTTGCCCGGCGTCGACGTTGCCGTTGAACAGCCATTGCCCGGCATGGCTGAGCAGGATCGGCACCAGGCTGATGAAGGCTGCGCCGATGAAGCTGCCGGCAATGCTGCCCATGCCGCCGATAATGATGATGAACAGAATCTGGAACGAGCGGTTGATGTCGAAGCTGCCAGCACTGGCTGTCCCCAGGTAGGCGAACGCCCAGAGCGCCCCGGCGATGCCCAGGTAAAACGAACTGACGGCGAAGGCCATGCGCTTGTCGCGCTCGACCGCAATCCCAATCACCGAAGCAGCGGTGTCCATGTCACGGATCGCCATCCAGTTGCGGCCGACCTGGCTGCGCACCAGGTTGATCGCCACCCAGGTCAGCAGCACCACGCAACTGAGAGTCAACAGGTAGCGACCGACCGGGGTGGTCAGGTTATGCCCGAACAACTCCAGGCGGGGCGCGCTGATGGTGCCCGACGAGGCGTAGTTGTAGAACCAGGGGAACTTGGCGAACACCCACTCCAGGAAGAACTGCGCGGCCAGCGTGGTGACCATCAGGTAGAAGCCCTTGATCCGCGAACTGGGGATACCGAACAGCAACCCGACCAACCCGGCGATCACCCCACCGCCAAGCAGGGCCAGCGGCAACGGCAGGCCAGGCACGCGCAGCAGCAGGCCGTAGGTGGCGAACGCACCCACCGCCATGAAGCCGGCGGCACCGACCGACGTCTGGCCGGTGTAACCAGTCAGCAGGTTCAGCCCCAGGCCGGCCAGCGACAACACCAGGAAAGGAATCAGGATCGCATTGAGCCAATAGTCGTTACCCAGCCACGGCAGGCCGACAAAGGCCAGCAGCAGCAATAGCAGCAGGCCCGGTCGCCAGCGTCGACGCACCAAGGTCAGGGGCGCCTCGTCGAAGCTAGCAGTCAGGCGCGGAACAGTAGCGGTCATGGCGTCATACCCGTTCAATGATCCGGTCGCCGAACAGGCCGGACGGACGGATGTAGAGGAAGATCAAGGCGAGGAAATAGGCGAACCAGGGCGTGATGCCTCCGCCGATCAGCGGGCCGATGTAGGCCTCGGCGAGGTTCTCGGCGGCGCCGACGATCAGCCCGCCGACGATGGCCCCGCCAATCGAGGTGAAGCCCCCGATGATCAGTACCGGCAGCGCCTTGAGCACCACCAGCGAGAGCGAAAACTGCACGCCCTGGCGCGCGCCCCAGAGCAGCCCGGCGACCAGCCCGACCACGCCGGCCACGGCCCAGACAATCTGCCAGATGCGGTTGAGGTTGATGCCCAGCGACAGCGCCGCACGGGTATCGTCGGCCACGGCGCGCAAGGCAACACCGATGCGGGTCCTGTTGAACAGCAAGGCCAGCACCGCCACCGTCAACGCTGACACCCCTGCGGCGATCAGGTCGAACTGGCTGATCATGATCTCGCCGACGAACAGCGGGACGTCCTCGATGCCCAGGTCCAGCGCGCGCACCTGGGCGCCCATCAGCCCTTGGGCGAGGCCTTCGATGATGAACGACAAGCCGAGGGTGGCCATGAACAGGGTAATCTGCGAACGGTTGACCAGCGGCCGCAGCACCAGGCGCTCGATCAGCAACGCGCCGACGATCATCACCAACACCGTCAGGACCAACGCCAGGGCAAAGGACAAGCCCTGCTCGCGCAAGCTGACGAAAGTCAGCGCGGCAAACAACAACATGGCGCCCTGGGCAAAGTTGAACACACCGCTGGCCTTGTAGATCAGCACGAAACCAATGGCCACCAGTGAGTACAGGGTGCCGGCCAGCAATCCGCCGATCAGCGTTTCCAGAAAAAAGTTCATGGGTGCGACGCCCCCAGATAAGCGGCGATCACCTCGGGATTGACCTGGACCTCGGCCGGCGAGCCGTCGCCGACCTTGCGTCCGTAGTCCAGCACCACCACATGGCTGGACAAGCCCATGACCACCTGGATGTCGTGCTCGATGAGAATCACCGTGGTGCCAAGATCGCGATTGATGTCGGTGATGAAACGGCTCATGTCCTGTTTCTCCTCGGCGTTCATGCCGGCCATCGGCTCGTCGAGCAACAGCAGGGTTGGCTGTGCAATCAGTGCCCGGCCCAGCTCCACGCGTTTCTGCAGGCCGTAGGCCAGGCTGCCCACGGCGACGTCGCGCCAGGCCTGCAGTTCGAGGAATTCCAGCACCCGCTCGGCACGCTCGGCAAACGCCCGAGCCTCGCGCCGGGCACGCGGCAGGCCGAGGGCCTGTTCGAGAAAGAACGTGCGTTGGAAGCGAGACAGGCCGGTGAGCAGGTTGTCCACCACGCTCATTTTCTTGAACAGCGCATTGTTCTGGAACGTCCGGCCGATACCGAGCCGCGCCGCCTTCAGCGGATGCGGGCGGTGCAACGGTTCGGCGGCGAAGAACAACTGGCCGGCGTCGGCCCGGTAGACGCCGTTGAGGATGTTCAGCAGCGAACTCTTGCCCGCGCCGTTCGGCCCGATCAGCGCGCAGATTTCGCCAAGCTTTACGCTGAACGAAAGGTCGGAAATCGCTTTCACACCCCGGAACGACAGCGACACGTTGCGCACCTCCAGCAGTGCACTCATGCCGCTCGCTCCAGGTACTCCTGCAACCACGATTGAGGTGCCCGCCCTTGCCGTACGACGTGTGCGGGAGCACTCGGCACCTCGATCCGGCGCAGCCGCTGGAAGCCGAGCAGGTGCCGCACCCGCGCCTTGAGCCAGCGTCGCAAGCCACGCCGCGGATCATCCAGGGTCCATTCGCACAGGCGCCTTCGCCAAGTGCCTGGAAGTGGCAGGCGAGCTTCGATTTCCGCCGCCAGGGATTCGACTCGCACGGCAGACAGCAACAAGGCCGTCGGGGCGATCTCGCGGCGATCGCGACTGGCTGACTCGCGGGTTTCCGGAAATGCCAGGCCTTCTCCGCCGTCCAGCCAACGACTGAACAAATGGGTCAAGCCATCGCGCCATTCGGTGCCTTCGTCGACCCATACCACCGCGTCCTCGGCGACCTGGGCCCAGCCCTGGCGCTGTGCGGTCGGCGCCTCGGTGACGAACAGCACCGACAGCGACTGCACTTGCCACAGGCCGCGACTCGCTGCGTTAGCCTGGGCCGAATACAGCCGCAGCGGCCAATCCTCATCCAGGCCACACTGCAGCCAGTGCGATACGCTTTCGCGGCGCTGGACAAAGGCGAACGTCGGACGGGCCAGGCGTAACTGGCGCTGTAGATCCTCACCACGGCTGTCGCGGTCGATCACCACGCTGTACCCGCCCAGTTGGCGCGCGGCCAGTGCCAGGATCAACAGGCTCGGCTCGAAGGCACCACTGAGCGCCAGCCGCGCGCCTGGGGCAAAGCCCTGCTGGCGCAAGCCATCGCACACACGCTCGACCTCGCGCTGCACATCGATCCACCGCCAGGCTTTCCAGATGCCGAGACGCCGATGGCGCAGGGCGATCTGCGTCGGTCGCTCCCTGGCCCAGCGTTGCAAGGCCACCAGGGCACCGTCAGTCACGCTTTCGGGCAGAGGCGAATTGAGTTCGTAGACACTCATGGGCTTACTCCTCGCCGGCCAAGGCCGGCTCAGCGAGGCGAGTGCGCCGGGCCAGGCGACTCAAGTCCCGATAGCCGGCGCCAGGGTGGTTGGCGGGCAGTCGCGGGCCGTCGCCGAACAGCTTGTCGCGCAAGGTGCCGGGGCGGTATTCGGTCTTGTACGCACCGCGCTGTTGCAACTCGGGCACCAACAGTTCAACCACATCGCGGAAGGTTTCATGGGCCAGGGCATAGGCCAGGTTGAAGCCGTCCACATCGGTGTCCTCGACCCAGGCCTGCAACTCGTCTGCCACCGTTTGCGCACTGCCGACAATCAACGGGCCAAAGCCGCCGATGCCGACCCAGTCGGCCAGTTCCTGGACGGTCCACTGCTTGTCCGGATCGGCGGTAGAGAAGGTTTCCACCGCCGACTGGATGGCGTTGGTGTGGATGTGCTTGAGCACCTGGTCGGGCCGGTACTGACCGAAGTCGATACCCGTCCAGCCAGAGATCAGCGCCAACGCGCCCTCGTAGCTGCTGTAGGACTTCAATTCTCGCCACTTGGCCTGGGCCTTGGCATCGGTCTCGTCGACGATCACCGTCTGCAGATTGAAGATCAGCACCTTGCGCGGATCGCGCCCGGCTTCGGCGGCACGCCGGCGAATATCGGCCACGGTCTTTTTCAGGATCACCTTGGACGGTGCAGCGACAAACACACATTCCGCGTGCCCTGCGGCAAAGTCCTTGCCACGGCTCGACGCCCCGGCCTGGTAGAGCACCGGCGTGCGTTGCGGCGACGGTTCGCAGAGGTGGATGCCCGGCACCTGGAAGTGCTTGCCCTGGTGACGGATCTCGTGGACCTTGCTCGGGTCGCTGAAAATGCCGCGCTCACGGTCGCGCACCACCGCGCCCTCCTCCCAACTGCCTTCGAACAACTTGTAGAGCACCTCCAGGTATTCGTCGGCATAGTCGTAGCGCGCATCATGATCGCTCAGCGCCTTCTGCCCGAGGTTGCGCGCCCCACTGTCGAGGTAAGAGGTGACGATGTTCCAACCGATACGCCCCTTGGTCAGGTGGTCCAGCGTGGACAGCCGGCGGGCGAAGGGATACGGGTGCTCGAAGGTCAGCGAGGCGGTGAGGCCAAAACCCAGGTGTTCGGTCACCAGCGCCATCGGCGTGATCAACGCCAAGGGATCGTTGACTGGCACTTGCGTCGCCTGGCGGATGGCCGCATCGCCATTGCCACCGAGCACATCGTAGATACCAATCACATCAGCGATGAAGATGCCGTCGAACTTGCCGCGCTCCAACAGCTTGGCCAGGTCGGTCCAGTAATCCAGGTCCTTGTACTGCCAGGCGCGATCCTTGGGATGCCTCCAGAGACCAGGCGACTGGTGACCGACACAGTTCATCTCAAAGGCATTCAAACGAATTTCACGTGGCATGGGAACTCCTGCTCGATAGATTCAGCACCACTTCCCGGTGCTTCCCACTGTTCTATCAACATGAATCATGCCAAGTAATAACTCGTTTAATTACAATTAGTTAGATATACATCCAGGTAAAGGAAATGCCTGCACGGGGACAACCTTGTTGATCAACTGTCCGGTAGCAGACAGTGCCTAGGTGATTCGTATGAGCCTCTGAAGGCCCAATCACTCCTCATTCCTGCCGGGGAATCCGCATCACGATATTTAGCTTGACGCACGAGATTATGATCATCATATTTGGCAAGAATATTACGATCATCATGCGAATAGCCCACAACGCCACGAGCCGCAGACTCAGCTATCCACTAGCACAGGAGAGGATGTATGGAAGCCAGAACTTCATTGGCGATTACCGCTACGCAACCGCACGCCTCCACACAACCATTGACCGGCAAAGTCGTGGCGCTGCTTGCAGGCCTGGCGGCGATCAGCATGCTGTCCACCAACATCATCCTCCCGGCGTTCGCGGAGATCGGCAAAGACCTGGGCGTGACCGCTCGCGAGCTCGGCCTGACGCTGTCCAGCTTCTTCATCACGTTCGCCTTGGGCCAGCTGGTGGTCGGGCCGCTGGCCGACCGCTACGGGCGCCAGAAACTGGTGCTCGGCGGCCTCTCAGTGTTCGTGGTCGGCACCGTCATCGCCGGCCTTGCCACCACCCTTGATGTGCTGATCGCCGGACGCGTCGTCCAGGCGTTGGGCGTGTGCGCAGCCTCGGTGCTGTCCCGCGCCATCGCACGGGATCTGTTCGAAGGCGAGACGCTGGCCCGCGCCCTGTCGCTGACGATGATCGCCACTGCCGCGGCGCCGGGTTTTTCGCCGCTGGCCGGCAGCGTTCTGTCCGTCACGCTCGGCTGGCGCGCCATCTTCATCCTGGTGGGACTGGCCGCCGTGGTACTGGCCTTTTTCTACGTACGCGACCTCGGAGAGACCCACCCTGCCGATCGCCGGGCGCCGCACTCGGCCAAGAGCGTGGTGCTCGCCTATGGCAGATTGGCGCTGGACAAGCGCTTCATCCTCCCTGCCCTTTCAATGAGCCTGCTGATGAGCGGCCTGTTCGCCTCCTTCGCGGCGGCGCCCGCCATCCTGATGCAAGGTATTGGCCTGACCTCGTTGCAAACCGGCCTGTATTTCGCCGCTACGGTATTCGTCGTGTTCGCAGCCGGCATGGCGGCCCCGCGCCTGGCGCATCGTCATGGCGCCCGAATCGCCACACTCGTGGGCATTGCCTGTGCCATGGCCGGCGGCGGCCTGCTGCTCGTCGGCCCAGCCGCGCCTGGTCTTGGGTGGTATGCCCTCTCGATGATCACCTTCCTGTGGGGCATGGGCCTGGCCAATCCGCTGGGCACGGCAATCACCATGGGGCCTTTCGGCAAGGAAGCCGGGATGGCCTCCGCATTGCTGGGCTTTCTCTCCATGGGTGCGGCTGCTCTGAGCACCTGGCTGGCCTCGGTCTTGAGCTTCGCGCCGGTCACGACGCTGGGTGGGATTCAGACGATGGCCTGCCTGGTGGCGCTGGTGCTGTTTCTGTTGCGGGGGCGTCTTTGAGGACGCTTTCTCGGCCAAGCCAAAAGCTCGCCTCCTGCGCCAATCAGTACACCGGCCAGGTTTCAACAATCTTCCCACCGCGCACGGCCAGCAAATCACCAAATTGCAGCAGCACGGATTCAGTCTGGGTCGGCCGTAAAAACACCTGGTCCTCCACGTTCAACCCTACGGCCAGGGAGCCGTTGACCATTTCCTGATTGGAGCTGCGACCA